>CAYORX010000005.1:0-84765 GCA_964406505.1 uncultured Eubacteriales bacterium | reverse complement strand
TATTACCACGGGTCCTTGTGATATACAAGGGACTTATTACATAGTACAGGGAGGTACATCATTTGCTAGGCACGCAAATCCTATGCTATACTTGGTTAGTATAAAGTTAAAGAGATTTCAAACAGCGAGGCGGTTTGTCGGAGTGGGTTTAGTCAAAACCCACTCTTTGTATGTTGACAGGGTGGTAATAATGAGTCGAAAGCAAATACTGAACAATCTTTTTGAAACTATTGAACCTATTGTACAGAATTTAGGGCTTGAATTGCTTGATATTGAATTTACATCTGATGCAGGACGACCCATATTACGTATAACTATATATAATTCCGATGGAACTACCTTAGACCATTGTGTAACAGTAGATAAAACCATCGGGCCTTTACTAGAGGAAATGGATCCTATACCCGGCAGTTATAATCTCGAAATTTCTTCTCCAGGACTAGAAAGAACTCTTAAGAGGGACAAAGAATACGAGGTTTTCGCCGGTAAAGCATGCAGGGTAAATCTTTATGGTCCTATCGAGGGTAAACGCTCTTACGAAGGCCTTTTGGTTGGGTTGAGAAAACTATCTGAAGAAGAATTAATTGTAATAAGAGATGGGAATGGTGAAGTAGCGTTACCGCGGCGCAATGTAAGTAAGGTGCAATTGGTTTACACAGAAAAATAATTGTAAGTAGTTAGAAGGGGGCGGGAGGAATTAACGGGGAGATAATACGTGCCTTGGACCAGTTAGAGCGAGAACGGGGTATACCGCAAGATGATCTCATAGAAGCTATGGAAGCTGCCCTTTTATCCGCCTATCGAAAACATTTTGGCACGGCAGAAAATGTAAGGGTAAAATTTGATCGGGAGTCCGGAAATATCGTGGTCCTCTCTCGCCGAGAAGTAGTGTCTGAAATTAAAGATCCTACCAAGGATATCTTAGTAAGCGAAGCAAAAAAGAAGAGTATCGAATATGAAGAAGGAGATTATGTAGAAGAAGAAGTTCATGCCCAGGGTTTTGGTAGAATTGCTGCTCAGACGGCGAAACAAGTAGTTATGCAAAAACTTAGAGATATTGAGCGGGATATGATTTATGAAGAGTTTTTTGAGCGCGAAGGTGATGTAGTTACAGGGCAAATTATTCGTGTTGATCGAGGAATTGTGATCGTTGATTTAGGTAGAGCGGAAGGCTTGATCTTTCCTCACGAACAAGCAAGAAATGAACGGTATCGCGAACGCGACAGAATTAAATGCTATGTGCTTGAAGTGAAAAGATCGCCTAAAGGCCCGCAGATTATGTTGTCCAGAACTCATCCTGGCTTATTAAAAAGGCTTTTTGAACTTGAAGTACCCGAGATAAGAGACGGGATTGTCGAGATCAAGGGTTTAGCCAGGGAGGCAGGATCAAGATCCAAAGTAGCAGTGTCAGCAAATCTTCCAGAAGTTGATGCTTTAGGGGCTTGTGTTGGCCCTAGGGGTTCTCGAGTTCAAGTTATTGTGCAAGAACTACGTGGAGAAAGAATTGATATTATTCAGTGGGATGATGATCCACAAGTATTTGTCGGCAATGCATTAAGCCCGGCGAAAGTGATATATGTTGATTTAGATCGTGTCGGGCGTGTTGCCCGGGTGATTGTTCCTGACAATCAGCTATCGTTAGCCATCGGTAGAGACGGACAAAATGCGCGGTTGGCCGCGAAACTTACAAATTGGAAAATTGACATAAGGCCTGAACGCGATATGTGATATATACATTGAATTCAACGAGAAAAAGGGGGTGGGGCCTTGCTTAAAAGACAACCTCAAAGAACTTGCCTAGGATGTCTCAGTGTAAATCCCAAAAGAGAGATGATAAGGATAGTCAGAACATCGACAGGCGAAGTTGAAGTAGATCTTACAGGCAAAAAGTCAGGCCGCGGTGCTTATGTTTGTCCCAACGACAATTGTTTTGAATTGATGGTTAAGAAAAAGCGCATTAAAAAGGCCTTGAATGTAGAACCATCCCCTGATTTTATTTCAGAATTAAAACAGTATATTGCAAAACTTGAGAGGAGTTTAGAGTAAGGAGGTGATTTCGGATGGCAAAACGCATCCGTGTTTACGAACTTGCAAGAGAGCTTAAAATGGATTCAAAAGCACTTATATCCAGTTTGAATAAAATGGGTTTGCAAATTAAAAACCACATGGTTACTTTGGACCCTAAAGTTTGTGAAGAGGTAAGACGTAGACTTTCGGTGAAAACAGCTACAGATGTTAGGTCTGAAAGAACGGGTGTATCTAAAAGTACCGTAGTAGCTCATAAACAGAAAGAACAGACTCCAATACGAGATACTGGTACCGTAGATCAAACTGCACATTATCAAAGGTCTAACAGTAAAACTCGGAGCCGAAAACAGAGCAGGCGAAGTTCAAGGCCTAAAAGAAGCGAAAGAACCCGGGGTCGTTCTTATCGCAAGCAAGATAAACCTGAAATTGGGGCACGGCGAGTAGTAATACAAGGCGATACGCCAGTAAGGGAGTTAGCCACATTGATCGGAGTGCCGGTTGGCCATGTATTACGAACGCTTATGAATTCTGGAGCGTTGATAAGTATCAATCAAGATGTTCCTATGGATTTAGCTTGTAAAGTAGCCGAAAAGCTTGGGTGTATAGTAACTGTGAAAGAACCTGAAAAAACCGCCGAAGAGAGAATTGCTTTTGAATTAGATAGACCGGATGACCCGCAAAAAGTAAAACCTAGGCCCCCTGTGATTACCGTTATGGGTCACGTAGATCATGGGAAAACATCTTTGCTGGATGCGATAAGGGATACAAAAGTGACTGAGAGAGAAGCTGGAGGAATTACTCAACATATAGGGGCTTCATTGGTTAGGCACGAGGGTAATGAGCTAATTTTTCTTGATACCCCGGGGCACGAAGCTTTCACTCAAATGAGAGCAAGGGGTGCGAAGATTACCGATGTTGCAGTACTTGTGGTTGCTGCTGATGATGGAGTTATGCCGCAGACAATAGAAGCTATTAATCACGCTAGGGCGGCAGAAGTTCCGATTATCGTAGCTATGAACAAAATTGATAAGCCTTCTGCCAATTCTGAACGAGTAAAACAGCAATTATCTGAGATCGGTTTGGTACCAGAGGAGTGGGGCGGTGAAACCGTTGTAGTTGAGGTATCTGCTAGGACAGGGCAAGGGTTAGACGAACTTTTGGAAATGATAACGCTCATCGCTGAAATGCAAGAATTAAAAGCTGATCCTACTCGAAAAGCTAGGGGCTATATTATTGAATCAGAAGTTGACAAGGGACGAGGTCCGGTAGCTGCGGGAATAATCAGGTCAGGTGTACTTGAAGTGGGCCAGGCAATTGTGACTGATACCACTTGGGGTAGAATTCGTGCTATGTATAATGAACGCGGTAAACAGGTCCAAAAAGCGGGGCCATCTACACCTGTTGAATTAGTTGGATTAGTAGATCTTCCACAAGCGGGCGATTCCTTCTTGGTCGTTGATGATGAAAAAATTGCCAAGCAGGTGACAGAAAACCGAAGACTTCAGCGTCGTGAAGAAGAAATGTCTTCGAGCCGTATGAGCCTTGAAGATTACTTGAAAAAGCAGGAAGAGGAAGAAAAACGCGAATTGAAATTGATCATAAAAAGTGATGTACAAGGTTCTTTAGAGGCAATACTTCAAGCTTTTAACAAGATGAAAACGGAAGAAGTTCGATTGAGGGTTCTTCACTCTGGTGTTGGCGCTGTGATTGAATCTGATGTGATGTTAGCAAGGGCATCTGACGCCACGATATTAGGTTTCAATGTACGTCCCGATGCAAACGCCAGAACTGTTGCAGAGTTTGAAAATGTCGAAATACGAAGCTATAGGATTATATATGATCTTCTTGCAGATGTTGAGAACTTGCTTAAAGGTCTGGTCAAACCCAAATTTGAAGAAATGGTATTGGGTAGGGTAGATGTTAGGGCAACCTTCCGAGTACCTAATATTGGTACTGTAGCTGGTTGCTATGTTACTGAAGGAAAGGTAACTCGTAGGGCTCAAGTTAGATTGTTAAGAGATGGAAGAATTATTTATGAAGGCAAGATATCATCTTTAAAACGATTTAAAGATGATGTTTCTGAGGTTGCACAAGGCTATGAATGTGGTATAGGGTTGGAACGTTATCAGGACGTAAAACCCGGAGATGTGATTGAAGCTTTCGTTATGAAGAAAGTGCAGCCCGCATAAGACCACTATTTGAATAGAGATAAAAACAAGAAGCAAGGGGTACATTATGGCTTGCAGGTTAAGCGCATGATAGTAGGGCAATGCCTGGTAGATATAAGGTTTTTTGGCATAAATTCCCTTAAAGAAAAAAGAAGAGTGATAAGAAGCCTTACCACCAGGCTGCGCCAAAAATTTGGTTTGTCGTGTGCCGAAGTAGGTGCCAACGAAATTTGGGGCAGGGCATTTTTGGGCATGGCAATTGTAAGCAATCGGCAGAACCATGCAAAAGACATTTTACAAAATGCTGTTTCGTGGGTAGAAAGTAATATTGATGGACAAGTGCTAGATTTTCAGATTGATATCATTACTTAATGGTGAGGTGGTGCTTTATGTCACAGAGGCAAGAGAAAATTGCAGCATCTATTCGTGAGATAATTTCAGAACTTATGGTGCGTCGCCTCAAAGATCCGCGAATAGGCTTTGCCAGTATCGTTGACGTAAAGGTTAATAGAGACTTGTCAATAGCTAAGATATATGTGAGTGTCTTAGGTTCAGATGAAGAAAAAGCCAAAACCATGGAAGGCTTCAGGAGTGCCCAAGGCTTAATAAGATCAGAGGTTTCCAAAGCCTTGGGAATCAGATATAGTCCTGAATTGCATTTCGTTTTGGATCAAGGCATAGAGCACAGTATGAGAGTTTCCAAATTGATTTCAGAAGTAAGAGCATCCGAAAACCAAGCAAAAAAAGAATAGGTTCAAATGAAGATTAAGGAGCCGGCAAGCTATGCCTAAAAAAATTCCAAGCAGAAGCAAATTTGAGCAAATAGCAAATATAATTCGCAAAGGCAGCTCGTTTTTGATTTTGGAACACGAAAAACCTGATGGCGATTGCATCGGCTCGGGATTAGCACTTGCACAAGCCCTTTCACATCTTGATAAAAAGGTCTTATTGCTTTCTCAAGATCCGCATCCAGACACGTATAGTTTCTTGCCGGGTGTACATTTACATAGTATAACCTCCAAAATGGAACATAAAGATACGAAATGGGATGCTGTCATATTCGTAGATTGTACTGACTCTAAAAGAACGGGCAAGGCTATTAACTATGCGAATTCTGAAATATGGATCAATATAGATCATCACATTTCCAATTCTGGTTTTGGTCATTTTAAAATAGTCGATCCGTATGCAGCCGCAACCGGCGAATTAGTTTTCTTTTTACTTAAAGTTATGAATATAACCATAGACGTAGACATTGCTACTTGTCTCTATGTAGCCCTTGTAAGTGACACAGGTGGGTTTAGGTATCAAAACACAAGCCCACGATGTTTCCACGTTGCCGCTGAACTCATCGATTTAGGAGTCCGGCCTTCACAGGTAGCTGATTATCTTTATGAAACTCGGAGTTTTTCTTCATTGATGCTCCTTAAAAAATCTTTGTGCACGTTAACCCTTTATAAGGGCGGACAACTGGCATCTATAGAGGTAACAGAAGAAATGATCGAAAGTGTAGGGGCGTCTTTTGAAGATGCAGATTCAATAATTGACTACCCAAGGTCTATAGCTGGCGTTGAAGTGACTTTGTGTTTTAAGGAAAGTTTGGGTCAATCTACCGTTCGTTTGAGTCTTAGATCGAAATCTAGGGTAGATGTTTCAAAAATAGCGGAGGCGTTAGGTGGCGGGGGCCATCCAAGAGCTGCGGGGGCGGTTCTTCAAGGTAATTTGAAACAGGCCAAGTCCAGGGTATTTGAAGTTTTGGATGGATTGGAAATATGGATGGATTTCTGAATGTGCTCAAACCTAGCGGTGTTACCTCCCATGACATAGTACTGCAAGTACGGCGCATTTTTAATGGGGCAAAGGCAGGGCATCTTGGAACCTTAGACCCAATGGCACGGGGAGTATTGCCAGTTGCGCTTGGCAGATACACTCGGTTATCGGAATATCTTTTAGACGAACAAAGGGAATATCTCGTAGAGTTTGTATTTGGCATTTCTACAGATACGTGTGATCTTGACGGACAAATTACATTTAAAACAAAATGCGATAAGTTAAAGTCTGCAAATGTGCTTCAGCTTTTGTCGCGTTATATAGGGAAAATCGAGCAGAGTCCTCCAGCCTATTCTGCGGTGCAGGTAAAAGGAGAAAGGTTATATAATCTTGCAAGACGTGGCGTCACAATTGAAATTCCACAACGAATTGTTAATGTATCTAGGTTTGAATTACTGCATTGGAAGCCAGGGGACAATCCCCGGGGAGTTTTCCGCCTTCTGGTAGGGCGTGGCACATACGTTAGATCCATTGCTCGTGATCTAGGAAAAGAGTTAGGCTGTGGCGCAACGGTTTCATTTCTTCTGCGAACTCGAGTAGGCAGATTTCACTTAAAGGATTCATTGCTTATCTCAGATTTAAAAAGCGATCTGACCAATTGCCATTCCCGAACGATATTCTCCCGTGATTACACTGTATTGGGATCATATCCAATATTTGAGATTAATCCCAAGAGGCTTTTCCATGTGGCTCATGGTAGACCACTTAAAGTGAATATCTTTCAAAATCCTGATATAGTTGAAAACTGGATAACCCAAGCTGTCAACGCTACTTCAAAAAAGGCAAGGATATTCATTGGAGGCTATACAGATATCGTTTCCAACCGTGGGAATATTGCTTGCGTGCTTTCGGCTGCCGCAGATGAAAATGAATTATATGTAATAAAATATGAAAAAGTATTGATTCGAGGAGGGCGATGCCCTTGAAAACCGTGGAACTTCCTCAACGAGATATGGAATCTAAACCGGTAGTCGCCGTTGTAGGGACATTTGATGGAGTACATCTTGGGCACGAGCAGCTCTTTAAAACTGCTTTGGGAATTAAGCGAAAGACGGGATTACCGGTTATGGCAGTAACTTTTACTCCTCATCCTAAGAGTTTGCTGAAACTAGATAATGGGTACCAAACTTTAATCTCGCCGTTGAATGAAAAAAGGGTCCTTCTAGCTGCCTTAGGAGTAGACTACTTTTGGGCCATATGTTTTACAAAGGCAGTGTCGGAAATGGAGCCTGAGGAGTTTGTTCTTTCTTATTTAAGTGAAACAGCCAAAGCACAGTATATTGTATGCGGGTTTAATTTTAGGTTTGGTTATAAACGACAGGGTACGGCAAAAATGCTTGAACAAATTGGTAGGCAAATAGGCATTCAAGTTAGCATCGTACCTCCATTCATGTTAGAAGGCAATGTGGTTTCTAGCACCAAAATTCGCCACATGCTTTATCGGGGTGATATTGAGGGTGCTTCTAGATACCTTGGCAGACCATATTTTGTTAATGGATACGTGAAAGATAAGTTTTATGACAAAAATGACGTGAATATATTTGGCGCTAATATTGGATTTCCCTCTGACAAGATTTTGCCGAAAGATGGTATCTATGCGGTATATGTTCGAACGCCCGGACAAGAACTTCTCCCCGGTTTATCTAAGATTGGGGCATCTGATGATATTAGTGGCGAGGATAGGATGCTGCAAGTTTACGTTCCTAATTTTAGTTCACAATCGGAGCAGAGAAGTATGCAAGTATTCTTTATGAAGTATATTAGAGAAGAACGGGGGCGTAAGTGTGAGGAATTCGATAAAGGATTGATAACAACGGATATGGAAAACGCTATTTCATTGCTCGATTCTTACGGATCTGAATTCCCTTTTCCAGATTTATTTACACATACAAGAGCATATGATAGAATTTCGTATGCTAACTTACCTTGAAACTCGGCTCGGTGTACCTCCGGCGCAGCGCTGGGTTCAAGGCGTAGCTACCATATCTTGGAGGTGTTGCAATTGACTTTCGATCCAGTCGAAAAAAAAGCTGTTATAGATCGATTTAAGCGTCACGAAAATGATACAGGTTCACCTGAAGTTCAGATTGCCCTTTTGACCAACAGAATATCTCAATTAACTGAGCATTTAAAAGCACACAAAAAAGATCACCATAGCCGAAGAGGCCTTTTAAAGATGGTGGGTCGGCGCCGTGCCCTCTTAAATTATCTTTTAAAGGAGTCCCCAGAACGTTATAGGACAATCATAAAAAAACTTGGACTAAGAGGATAGCGGAAAGCTGAAAGGAAGTGCATTTATTGGACGGCTTTAAACAATATTCTTTGCCGGTTAACGGGGTACCTTTTATATTTGAATTTGGCAAAATGGCTAAACAGGCAAATGGGTCGGTAATGGTTAGACATGGTGATACCACGATTCTCGTTACCGCAACAGTCTCGAAAGAACCTAGAGAAGGGGTGGATTTTTTTCCGCTAACGGTTGATGTAGAAGAACGGTTGTATGCTGTGGGTCGTATTCCCGGCAGTTGGGGGCGTAGAGAAGGAAGGCCACCTGAAAAATCGGTTCTGCACGCAAGACTCACCGATCGTTGTTTAAGACCCCTTTTTCCAAAAGGCTTTCGAAACGATGTGCAGATAGTAATAATACCGCTTACGATAGACCATGATTATTCTCCCGAAATAGCTGGTATTCTTGGTGCTTCAGTAGCTTTGTCAATAAGCGATATACCTTTTGACGGGCCTGTAGGTGCTGTAGAGGTAGGCATGATTGATGGCAAACTCCTGATAAATCCGACGGTAAAGCAGGAAGAAGAAAGTGAACTTAAACTTACTGTTGCAGGTACTAAGGATGCCATTTTAATGGTAGAGGCGGGTGCTAACGAGGTATCGGAAGATATAGTTGTAGATGCCATAATGGAAGGTCACGAGGTTATCAAGCAGATAATAGAGTTTCAAGAGCAGGTTGTAAAAGAACTAGGTAAAGTCAAAGTAGAACCAGAACTGTTTGCTTCTTGTGAAGATTTGGTTACTCAGGTTGACGAAATATCGGCATCCAAACTTAGAGCAGTGCTTAGAACCAAAGATAAATTGGAAAGGGAAGCTGCAATTGATTCTATTTTGCAGGAAACTTACGAACAACTTTATGACCAATACCCTGAGCAGGAAAAGCAGATTAAAGATGCATTTCACGAGATCTTGCGGCGCGAAGTGCGGAGCATGATCTTAAATGAACAGATCCGGCCTGATTCTAGACGTCCAGAAGAAATAAGGCCGGTTGTTTGCGAAGTTGCTGTTCTTCCTCGTGTGCATGGTTCTGGTCTTTTTACCCGCGGTCAGACTCAGGTGCTTAGTGTAGCGACTCTTGGAGCAACAAGTGATATTCAAGAACTCGACACAACCGCATTAGAAGAATTTAAACGATATATTCACCATTATAATTTTCCTCCTTTTTCGGTGGGAGAAACCAGACCTTTACGTGGTCCAGGTCGTCGGGAAATTGGCCACGGTGCGCTTGCCGAAAGGGCTCTTTTACCTGTTATCCCCGATGAGGAAGATTTTCCTTATACGATTAGGGTTGTATCTGAAGTTCTTGAATCAAACGGGTCTTCCTCCATGGCTTCAATATGCGGGAGCACCTTGTCTTTAATGGATGCGGGGGTACCTATTAAGACACCTGTAGCCGGAATTGCTATGGGACTTATTAAAGAAGATGATAACACAGTTATTTTAACAGATATTCAGGGAATGGAAGATGCTCTTGGCGACATGGATTTCAAAGTAGCAGGAACTGTTGACGGAATAACTGCATTGCAAATGGATATAAAAACTTTAGGGGTAACTCGAGAAATACTGACTGCTGCACTTGATAGAGCTAGGGCAGCTCGATTATTCATATTGCAAAAAATGCTTCAAGCGATAGATAAGCCTAGAGAAGAATTATCGCCGTATGCCCCAAGGATTATTATAGTTGAAATAGATCCTGACAAGATACGAGATGTCATTGGTCCGGGCGGAAAAACCATAAATAAAATCACTCAAGACACAGGCGTGAAAATTGATATTGAACAAGATGGTAGAGTGTTTATAGCATCTGCTGATGAGGAGTCGGGTCTAAGAGCTAAAGAGATCGTAGAAAAAATAACTCGTGATGTGGCAGTAGGAGATACATATACGGGGAAAGTTACTAGAACAGCTTCTTTTGGCATATTTGTCGAGATTTTACCTGGCAAAGAAGGATTAGTTCGTCGTAATGATTTGCCTTTCGGCAGTGAAGGCGAATTTGAAATTGGGGCCGAACTTCCGGTCAGGGTGAAAGAGGTTGATCATTTAGGCCGAATTAATCTTTCTGCACGTTTGGGTGGTGGCAGCGATCAACGCGCGTCCAGGCCATGGGATAAAAATCCTCGCAACAGAAACACCAAATTTAGGAGAAGGCCAAAAGGCAAGTGAGAGGTTAACTAGTAGATGAAGCTAGGAGTTCATGTTTCAATACAGGGCGGAATGGCTAGAATGGCAAAAACCGCATTAGAGCTGGGTTGCGAGACGGTTCAAATTTTTTCTCGCAGCCCTCGAGGCGGAAAAGCAAAACTTCTGAATTCTTGCGACGTGCGGAAAATGAAACGCCTATTTCAAAAATATGATGTTGGACCTCTTATCGTTCATGCACCATACTTTACAAATTTAGCCGCAGTTGATGAAAGAAAGCGTAACTATTCAATTGAGGTGCTTTCAAAAGAATTGTTACGCGCAGAAGTATTGGGGGCACGTTTTGTCATAGCTCATATCGGGTACAAGTTCCCAAATGAATCTTCTAATGACGAACTAGTAATAGCTAGAGTGGTTGATACTTTAAACCGAATACTTAACGATTATTCGGGGCCCGTCAAATTACTATTAGAAAACACTGCTGGGCAGGGGCATGAATTTGGATCTGATTTCGAAACTTTAGGGAAAATAGTTCACGCCTTGCCTGCGAAAAGGATCGGTACTTGCTTTGACACATGCCATGGGTTTGCTAGAGGCTATGATTTAACAAACCCGGAAAAAGTAGATCAAGTATTGCACGCGTATGACCAAATTATAGGTTTAGAACTACTGAAAGTAATACATCTAAATGATTCAAAAAATGTTTTGGGTTCACGAATAGACAGACATGAACACATTGGAAAGGGTTCCATCGGGCTAAAAAGTTTTGAGGCAATAATTAATAGCTCTCGTCTAAATCCTCAAATACCCGGAATATTAGAAACCCCTAAAGACAGCCCTACGGCGGATGAAGATAATTTGCGTACTGTTATATCATTACGTGATTGCAGTGTTACACATTTTGCTGATGACTAAGGGTTGATGTAGTATTTTACGGAATACGAATGTAAAATATGACAAAAAGTTCAAATTACTGTTCCCAGTTCGACAAAATGACGATATGATCGGTACATGCTGCCGATCCGCTTTGAACAATTGATATGCCATCGATAAAATAGTGGAAGTGTGGTAGCGTAGGAGGGACTTCGGAATCGGAAGCGAAGAACACTTGTGCGCTGAAATTGAGTTGCTTCGCGGCCGATTAAATGCCCAGTTCGAAGACTCGTATAGTCATGATAAGGCAGAAAAGGCCGCCCAAACTCTCAGCGTTCACCTGGATAAATTGCTAAACAAATGGTATCACATACAAGCGAAGAAGCAAGCATCCGGGTAGCAACAATCAGCAGGCACTTTGAGCCTGCTTTTTGTTTGACCTACGGAAGTAGTTAGTATCTGCCGCCAGTAGGGAACATGGGAGCCGCTATAGCTAAGGTAATAGCTGCAACAGCTATTGGATCGAAAGACAATCCCCAAATTTCAGCTTCGATTGGCACTGATACTTTTAAAAATTCAGCTAACGCCATTAAACCTAGATAAACTCCGCCTGCAACTGCTACAAAGTCTTTAAGAGCTTCTGAAAGAGGTGACGGGGATAATTCATAAGATCTTTTTCTGGCTTGAACTATTTGCCTAATCCTTACAATCATGGATAAGTAAACCAAAATGAATATTAAAAATGTAATAACAATTGACCAAACCATGCTTTCACCCCTGATTCTACATATTTTACTACCTCAGGTTTTATGCTCTATTTAAGATTATTGAATTTCTCGATAATCCCACGGGAACAATAACTGTGAGCTTTAATATTGGAGGTGCACGCATTAAATGCATAAAACCGTTTTGGGAGTGTTTGATGACACTTCCCAGGCAGAAAAGGCTGTCGATGATCTGCAAAGGAAAGGGTTTAACAAAAACGAGATTAGCATCGTTGCCCTAGAAACTTCAGTGGGGGATGAAGGTGGGCAAAGGGGCAGAACCCAAATGGAGCACGATACGGAAATGGGCCCAGAAATTTCAGATGGTGTAACTACTGGCGGTGCAATTGGTGGGGTGGCGGGCTTGTTAGCTGGTGTTGGGGCATTAGCAATTCCTGGTGTAGGTCCTATTGTAGCGGCAGGGCCAATTGCAGCCGCCCTTAGTGGAGTAGTTACCGGCGGTATAGCAGGTGGATTAATAGATTGGGGTATTCCCGAAGATGTGGGTGCAAGGTATGAACAAAGGATTAAAGAAGGAAAAGTTGTTGCCATGGTGAGCACAGACGAGAGAAAAATTAACGAAGCCGCAGGTGTTTTCAGACAGCATGGAGCTAATGAAGTCGAAACTCACTAACTAAATGATACGTAACTAGGGGCGGCCAGGCCGCCCCTAAAACTTTTCAGTAGGTTCTGGCATTCCTAATCGATACAGGCTATACTAGCACTTGGTGAGAAAATATGACAAAAGAAATACGATTGGTAGCACTAGGCGGCTTAGGCGAGATAGGTAAAAATCTTATGCTTCTCGAATCTGGCGATGATATCATTGCAATTGATTGCGGGCTTGCTTTTCCTGAAGATGAGATGCCCGGTGTTGACCTAGTGATTCCAGACATCTCGTATCTTGAAGCAAGAAAAGAACGATTACGAGGTATTGTGCTAACCCATGGACATGAAGATCATATAGGTGCATTACCGTTTGTTTTGCGTAAAATAAATGCTCCTGTTTACGGTACAAAACTAACACTTGGCCTTGCTCAAAGAAAAATGAATAATAATTTTGATGGTGAGTTTGATTTTCGTATCATTGCCCCGAGAGATGTTGTTGATTTTGGTTCGATTCAGGTCGAATTTGTGCGAGTAACGCATTCGGTCTCCGATAGTGCCGGATTAATCATATACACCCCTTGTGGTGTCCTTGTTTTTACTGGTGATTTTAAATTTGATCAAACACCGGTAGACGGTAAGCCTACAGATTACCACCGATTTGCTGAAGTAGGTGAGCAGGGGGTTTTAGCCCTTTTATCTGATAGCACGCATGCTGACAGACCTGGCTTTACACCGTCAGAGCGAGTTGTGGGCGAAAATCTCTCCCGCGTGTTTCAACAAGCTAAAGGTAGAATAATTGTCACTACTTTTGCTTCGAACGTGCCCCGAATTCAACAAGTGATAGATACTGCTTACAAACTTGGGCGTAAAGTATGTGTCATCGGACGAAGTATGGAAAACGTCGTTGATGTTTCATTGAGCATGGGCTACCTAAAAGCTCCGCTTGGTACCCTTATTAAACCGCAAAAATTGAACAAATATCCTCAATCTAAATTGGTTGTGTTAAGCACTGGTAGCCAAGGGGAACCTCTTTCTGCACTTTCTCGTATGTCTTTGGGCGAACACCGAATGATTAACATTTTAGAAGGTGATTTGGTTATAATGGCAGCTTCACCAGTGCCGGGTAATGAGACTACTGTGTCGAGAGTGCTCGATAATTTGTTTCGCCAAGGTGCTGAGGTGATCTATACACCCGAATCTGGCGTGCATGTATCAGGTCATGCCAGTCAAGAAGAACTTAAACTCATGTTAAATCTAACGAAACCCAAATTTTTCATTCCTATTCATGGTGAACATCGGCATTTAGTTATTCATTCTAAGTTAGCTGTCGAAACCGGAGTGCCACCTTCGAATGTGCTTATAGGGGAAAACGGGACCATTTTTCGACTTACACCTAACCATGCAGAAATATTTGATGCCATTCAAACTAAAGATGTGTTCGTAGATGGATATGGAGTGGGTGATATAGGCCATCCCATTTTAAGGCAAAGACGATCCTTGGGAGAAGCTGGTGTGGTATTTATCTCTTGCGTGCTGTCTAAAGAAAATGGAGAGTTTATAGTTTCGCCAGAGATAAAAAGTGTAGGTTTAATCGGCACTACGCATCAAGAAACGTTTATTTCTGAAGTGGTTAACATAACCCGGGAATATTTCTCTGTTCTTCCCCTGGAATCTTTGGCCAACAAAAATACAGTCGAAGAGGAATTGGCCTCTGTAGTTAGACGGCTGTTTAGAAACGAATTAGGCCGAAGGCCCCTTGTTCTTTGCAGTTTGACTCTTCTTTGAAATTTGATGCAATTTAGGTCGGCCGCATAGGGAACTGCTAGTCAGTTGAAGAAGTTAACATAAGGTGATTTCCAATATGAGTTTGCGGTTTATTATAGGACCTGCGGGTTCAGGTAAGACTCAGTATATAATTGATTCTGCTATTGAAATTTTGCTCGATGCCAGTAGAACTCGCTCGGGAAATGAGATTGAATCAATGGCAGATTTTACAAATGTGTTATCTATGTCCCCAGTTGTAATAATCGTACCTGATCAAGCAACTTATCAGATGGAGAAAGTTATTCTTGATGACGGTAGGATTAGCGGATTTATCAACCTTCATGTATTGGGTTTCAGACGCCTTTGCATGAAAGTTTTAGGGGAAACCGGCGGGGTCACACACCCCTTTATTACTCCAGTAGGCAAAAGCATGGCCATTCAATCCATATTGTGGAAGCATAGGAGCAAGTTAAGTGTTTATGCACCAATGGTAGATTATCCTGGGTTTAGGGAGTCAGTGGCTCAAGTTCTTTCAGAATTTAATGCGTATGATGTTTCTGTTGAAGACTTGCGAGTTGCCGCATTGGAACAAAGTACTAAATCCCTTTTTCTGTCGCAAAAATTACATGATTTAGGATTGATTTATGATCAATATATGAAGTTTCTTTGCGACAATTTTTTAGATCCGGATGATTGTTTAGAATTGGCAGCTTCGAAAGTATCTATGTCTAGTTTGCTTCGCGGCGCTATTGTATACATTGATGGCTTTTCCGGCTTTACGCCGCAAGAATACAAAGTGATTGCATCTTTGCTAAAAACCGCGTCTCAGGTCAATGTGGCTTTATGCATGGACCATGAAGAGATTCAACACGCACCTAGGGAAACAAGTTTGTTTCATCCTGTGAGGCAAGTGTATGAGAAAATAACTGAAATATGTCTAAACCATGGAATTGATTTAGACAATGCAATTATTTTTGGAGAAAATCAACCCCTACCGAGATTTGTAAATGCTGAATTGGCGCAAATTGAAAACATATTTAGATACAAACAACGTGGTCACAAATCTCAACTTATCAAATTAGACGATGAAAATAGTATGAAAGAAAGTGACCAAATTGTATCACATGAGGGAGTCAACTTTATTTCCGCTGCAAATCCACGCGCCGAGGTTGAGTTTGTCGCTAGGCAAATTTTAAAGTTAGTTCGTTCAGAAGGTTTTAGATATAAAGATATCACCGTGCAAATGAGAAATTTGGAAAAATACAAAGATCTCATTGAAATGGTTTTTAAAGATTACGATATCCCATTCTTTCTTGATATGAAGCGTGCATTGTCACACCATCCTCTAGCAGAATTGATACGTTCTGCATTCGATATGATGCTTACCAATTTTGGATTTGACTCAGTGTTTCGGTACCTTAAGACTGATCTCATTTCAGTAGAGCGAGAATCGATAGATGAGTTGGAAAACTACGTTCTCGCGTGTGGTATCAGAGGTTATCTATGGCTTTCAGATCAACCTTGGCAACATACTCGAGAATTGATTTCTGATGCCGACGAACTTCTAATTCGGCCCGACAGCCAAAAGGTAAATGAAATAAGAATTGAAGCTATGAGTGAATTCAAACATTTTTATCATAGACTGACCAAGATGAATTCACTTACCGCAAAAGACATTGCTCTTGCTGTTTACCAACTGCTTTTGGATCTTAATGTTCCGCAAACTTTGTCTAAATGGGAAAGGCAGTGCGAAGAAAGTGCGGACCTTTCTACGGCTCAAGAACATGCAGGCATTTGGGACAAAGTACTTGAGATTTTGGAACAATCAATCGAAATACTCGGAACTCAACAATGTGACTTAAATACTTACGCTTTGCTTGTTAATGCCGGTTTAGAAGACATAAAATTGGGTGCCATACCCCCTTCTTTAGATCAAGTGCTAATAGGGGGGCTTGTTAGGTCGCGACAGCCTGAATGTAAAACTACGTTTTTAATGGGTGCTTCAGAAGGTGAACTTCCCATGAAACAAACTGAAGATAAAGTTTTTACTGACTCGGAACGAGAAAATTTATTTAATTTAGGGTTAAATCTAGAGCCAACATCGCGATTAAAACAGCTTCATGAGCAATATCTGTTGTATATAGCCATAACTCGTTCAAGTCAAGCGCTTTATATTTCTTATCCAATTGGTGATGGTGAGGGGAGCATGAAATTTCCATCTTCCATAATTTCTTGGCTAAGGACATGCTTACCTAACAAGCAAATCCATTCCATATCTATCGATCCACCTGGTACTTATCCAGAAGATCTTGATTATGTTACGCCAGCAACTATTTGGGGGATTACTGCGCAGCGATTATCCTTGCTAAGACAAGGTATCAATCCGGGAATTGTATGGCAAGAAGCTTATCGATGGATGTCGAGGGAAGCAGATGCTTCAGAAAGATTAAAAATACTTGGTTCCCTTGATTTTACCAATCTACTAGAACCGTTAGGTGAGCGATTATCACGTAAACTTTATGGTGGGCAACCCATGGTAACAAGCATATCCAAACTAGAGCGATTCCAACGATGCCCATTTCAACATTTTGCTAAAGATGGACTTCGACTTGAAGAGCGAGAGATATTTAAACTCGATCCATTGAAAAGAGGCAGTTTTTTTCATGAAGCAATGCGTGAATTCGTAAAGGAATTTGCCGAATGTGAAAAATTTCGCCTTAGCCTTAATCGAGAAGAAATTATCGGCATTATGGATCAAGTTGTAAAAGAATTAGTACCCAAAATTCAAGATGAATTGCTTATGAGTTCGTTTAGATATCAGCATATTTCAAATGCCTTAAGTTCTGTATTGAAACGTACGGCGTTAATATTTTTAGAGCACGTAAACAAAGGCGCATTCAGGCCCCTTGCAGTCGAAGTGCCTTTCGGATTGCCGGGTGGGATACCTTCATTTACGGCAAAGGTATCGGACTTTGGCGAAGTTTTGGTTCGAGGACGTATTGACAGGATTGATGTGGCAACATCAGCAGATCATGCGTATCTGAGAATAGTAGACTACAAATCAAGCCAGAGTAGTCTAGATCTTTCTGAAGTATATTACGGGTTATCACTTCAACTTTTAATCTACCTTGCGGTGGCGCTATCCAAGTGGGATGCAATAATTAAATCAGACGTCGTTTTGCCAAATTTTCGAGAAGAAGCGGATATTTTAACGCATATGAACGTTTTACCAGCAGGAGCAGTATATCATGCCGTGCAAGATTTATTTATTCAAGAATCTAGACCTATCGATGCCGAAATTGCCTGGGATAAACTAAAAAGAAATTTTAGGATGTCTGGAGTTCTGATCGAAGATATTGATGTCTTAAGACTTATGGATAGTGAAAGTACGGGGTATTCAGATATTCTACCGGTTCAGTTCACGAAAAGCGGTATTGGGGCCCGGTCACAGACACTTTCAAAAGACGAATTTGAAATTTTGTTAGATTTTGTAGTTCATAAAGTGGCCAAAATCGTAAGTGATATTATAATAGGTAAAATAGATATCGCCCCGTTTCGTAAAAATCAAGAACGTGCTTGCACCTATTGCCCCTACAGTTCTGTTTGCACTTTTGATGTTTTAGTAGAAGGCAACGCGTACAACGTGTTAACCGGCCTTTCGAAAGAGCAGGCATGGGAAAGAATTCGAAAAACATTGGAGGAAGGAAAGTAATTTTTGGCAGTTAAAGAAGAAATACAACTAACTGAAGAACAAAGAACGGCTATTGAATCAAAAGGGAAGAACATTTTGGTATCAGCAGCTGCTGGTTCAGGGAAGACATTTGTTCTTGTAGAACGGGTTATCAGTCATTTGCTTTCGGACCAAGAACCGTGTGATATTGAGCGGTTGTTGGTTGTCACTTTTACGGAAAAAGCAGCGTTTGAGATGAAAAACAGGATACGGGAAGCACTACAAAAAGCCGCTGATCGAAATCCCCATAATCAGCGTATTGCTAGACAACTTTCGTTTTTAGAAAGGGCTCAGATATCAACTATTCACGCGTTTTGTCTGAATATAGTAAAAAAATATTTTTACAAGGTAGATCTGGATCCAAACTTTAGGGTCTTGGATTCGAACGAAGCTGAATTATTGCGTTATGAGGCTTTAGATGATGTGTTTGAAAATTATTATAAAACAGACACAGAGAAACATGAAATTTTTTCTCAAATGGTAGAAAGTTACGGAGGCTATCGCGTAGACGAAAGTTTGAAATTGATGGTGCTAAAATTTCATGATTTTTTGCGGGCTTTACCCAATCCTCAAAAATGGCTTGAGCATGTATATAATTTGCAAGAACAGTTAAAGGCAGTCGTTTCTTTCAACGCCAAGGATCTCGGAAAAGAGATAAATTCGAATGACACAAATGATGGGAAAAAATATGTTTCGGAAGTGCTTCTTAAACTCCCTTGGACAGGCTTGCTGATTGAATCATTAAGATCTGAATTGAACCAGTGCCTGGCCAGCCTGCAAAAAGCAGTAAATATATGTGTCATGCCTAAAGGCCCTCGTCATTATTTGTCAGTTGTGAAAAAAGAAGTATTATTCTTTAAGCAAATGGGTGAAACAGTTGAAATGCTACAAAAACGTGATGGCAATTTGGCTGAAAAATTATCTGCGCTTGAAAAATTGAAAACCATTTCTGATTTTAAATTTTCTCGACTCCCTTCACGAAAAACAAATCATGTAGATCGAAATCTATTGGATTTAGCGAAAGAATTTAGAGATCAGGCTAAAGAATCGTTCAAAAAATGCACTTTGAATATAATTATGAGACCTGCCTGCGATTTGCTTACAGAAGCCGCAAGTTTAACGCCGATCATTCAAAGTTTTATAGATGTAGTGTTTGATTTGGATCGGGTTTATACAAATAAAAAGAAACTTCAGGTCGGTGTTGATTTTTCAGATTTAGAAAAATACACTCTTGAAATTCTCACACGAACTCAAGAACAATTAGC
Source organism: uncultured Eubacteriales bacterium (assembly GCA_964406505.1). GTDB lineage: Bacteria > Bacillota > Sulfobacillia > Fermentithermobacillales > Fermentithermobacillaceae > DTU015. The sequence continues at coordinate 65,309 of CAYORX010000005.1, read as the reverse complement.
CAGGGAAATAAGTTCAAGTTATGACCATGTTTTTGTCGATGAATATCAAGATACGAATCCTGTTCAAGAAGAGATACTTTCGCTTATTTCTTCAGAAAATAATTTGTTTATGGTCGGTGACATTAAGCAAAGCATCTATCGATTTCGCCTTGCTGATCCAGGTATATTTATACAAAAGTACCAGAACTACAAACGAATTGACGAAGAAAATGCAAAATTTCAGCGTTCATCTGGCATAAAAGCGGAACTTTCGAAAAATTTTAGGAGCAGGGCTGAAGTAATCCATGGAATTAATTTTTTGTTTGAACGAATAATGAAACGGGAAATAGCAGAAATTGATTATACGCAGGACCATAGATTGTATCTAGGTTCTAATTATCCTGAAAGGAAACAGGTAAGTTTTAATCCTGAACTTATACTAATAGAAAGGGAAGATGCTTTAAACATTGAGAATAGTGACGATCTCTCTAACGTTGATGCACAATTGTACGAAGCATTGGAAAAAGAAGCGCTGGTTGTAGCTGACAAAATTAAGCAACTGGTAGAAAGTCAAAATAGTTTTGAAATTTGGGATGCTAAAAATTCTCGGTTTAGAAAATGTGCATTCAAAGATATTGCCGTATTAATGAGATCGATCAAGGGAAGGGCAAATGTTGTAGTAGATATTTTCGAGCGATGCGGTATTCCTGTATATTCAGAACTGGGATCGGGATACTTTAGGCAGCGTGAAGTTGAAGTAGCGTTGAGTTTGCTCGCGATAATCGATAACCCAAGGCAAGACATCCCCTTAGCTGCCGTGTTGCGTTCTTCTGTTGTAGGGCTTACCCCTAAACAATTGGCTGTTATAAAAATAATGTGCAATGAAGGGGCATTTTACGATTCGGTTATGACATTTGGGACGACATCATTTATTGATTCGGCACAGTCCAGCCCCTTGGTTGATGAGGAGGTTTCTTGGCAAGAAGTTTGTAGGTTGCACAAAACCTTGTCGGAATTTCTCGAAGATTTAAACCGATGGCGAACCATGTTTCGACAGACGCCTCTCGCTCATGCCTTGTGGACGGTATTAAAAGAAACAAAATACTATGATTATGTGGGCGGTTTGCCTGGCGGTGGTCAACGTCAGGCAAATTTAAGATCCTTGATCGATCGCGCTATGGAATTTGATAATTTCGGAAGGCATGGGCTTTTCAGATTTTTGAGATTTATCAGAAGAATCCAGGAGTCTGAAGGCGATTTAGGATCGGCAAGCCCCGTAGGCGAACAAGAAGATGTTGTAAAGGTGCTTTCTATTCATAAATCCAAAGGTTTGCAATTCCCCGTAGTGTTTGTTATGGACTTAGGCAAACAATTTAATATGCAAGATCTAAGGGACGATATTTTATTCCACAAAGATATTGGATTAGGTGTTATGTATTGTGATTTAGATACTAGGGTCAAATACCCGACTTTACCGTTTAAAGCAAACCAGATTCAGATCAAAAAGGATAATATTGCAGAAGAGATGCGTGTTTTGTATGTAGCTGTTACACGCGCGATGGAGAAACTGTACCTGGTGGGCTCGGCTAAAAACTTGATAAGGCAGTTGGCCAACTGGGAATATAATGCGCTTGATAAGGCTAAAACCTATCTCGATTGGATCTGTCCGGTAGTGTTGCCTAAAATTAAGGCTTTCGTAAATAAAACAAAAAGCATAGAGGATGTTCAAACCTCAATACCTTTCGATGTTTTTATTTATGGATATCCGGGCGTTTCTCCTTTGCCCCAACCATTTTTAAAGCGGGAAAGTGGGATTTTAAATGTATGGAACAAAGTAAAACGACTTGAACCCCAAGCGTTTTCGAGAGCCCCTGATGTTTACAATGAAATTAAGCGACGCCTTGAATGGAATTATGCTTTTAGGCCATCTATCTATACTCCTGCCAAAATGAGCGTAAGTGAACTCAAAAATAGGCTTGATTTTGAAAATGACTGGCCAGAACGTTTTTCGAGCCCGGAAAAGCGACTTGCCTTTTGTCACAGCAAGGTAAGTTATGGTGCTCAGCGTGGCGTTGCTATCCATGAACTTTTAGCGAGAATAGATTTAAAGACAGCGGATTGCGAAGACAAAATAATTAAGGAAATCGACAAGATTTCGGCAATGGGCATTATCGACAAACAGCACCTAAGAACTGATGATGCTTTTAGGATCTCGCAGTTTTTCAAAACACCAACGGGTCAAATTCTCGTGACCTCCCCTGAAAAAGTCGAACGCGAATTGCCGTTTTCTATCAAGGTAAATTTGAAATATAAATGTTCAGCACACGCAGAAAAGATTTTACAGAGTGGGGATCAAGGGTGCAGTGATGTGATACTCGTTTTGTCTCAAAAACCAACGTTTACCCGGGGCGAAAAGGAGTTAGATTCTTTCGATAAAAAGTTAGAGGACTGGGTTTTGATTCAAGGCATAATTGATGTTATTGTCGAAACAGATCACGGATTGTTGGTATTAGATTACAAGACAGACAATCTAACTTCGGATCAAATTCCTCAAGCAGCTCAAAAATATGCTCCTCAAGTTGCTTTATACGCATATGCACTAGAAAAAATATTGCAGATATCTTTAATTCGTACTTCATTGGTGTTTCTTACACCTGGTAAAGAAGTAGAGATCGATTGGCGAACTCAAATCTCTGATATGAGTATGTCGCAAATATTACCTCTAGTTAGAGATACGCAAATCTGAAAGCTAAATTCAGGATGATCGTTGTTTTTTCTTGTCTTAATGCTGAATTGACCGTAAAGTAATAATAGTTGTAGATACTAAAACGATTAAGTTCAGGAGGTGGTCAGTAGTGTCCGCAAATCTAGGTCCCGACTTTTTAAATGCTAAGAAGCGACACCAGCAGGCCATTACCTCCGAAGAGAAACTAGACGCCCTCGAGGAGATGCTTGCAACAATTCCAAAGCATAAAGCAACAGAAAAGATGCAAGCACAGATAAAGCGGAGAATGTCTAGATTAAGGAAGGATATTAAAACAGAAGGGCGGAAAGGGCCTGCCAGACGCGAGTTTTTTAGAATTGATAAAGAGGGAGCCGGACAGGTATTGTTGGTGGGACCACCCAATTCCGGAAAATCGTCTGTACTAAATAGTTTGTCGAAAGCTGAACCTGAAATTGCTGAATATCCGTTTACCACAAGGATGCCTTTGCCCGGCATGGCGCGTTGGGAAAACATCCAGATCCAATTAATTGATATGCCGCCGATTGCTTTTGAGAATGCACAGTCGTGGATGTTTGCAATGATGCGTATGGCGGATGGGCTTTTATTGGTTTTTGATATGGGTGATGATGACGTACTCGAGCACTGCGAAAACTTAATTGAATTTATGCGGCAAAATAATGTACACATTAAGAATCAAGGTGAAAGGAAATTCACAGAAAAAAAAGCCATGTGTGCAGCTACTAAAATGGATATGCCTGGGGCTTTAACACGACTAGAATTGTTTCGCGAACTATTTCCAAAAGATATTGAAATAGTTCCGTGTTCGGCATCAACGGGTGATGGATTATCTACTTTGGTATGTAGGATGTTTTTCAGCTTATTAGACAAAATTCGTATTTATACGCGACCTCCGGGGGGGAAGGTGGATTATAACCAACCCTTTATTGTAAATAAAGGTACAACTGTGCTTGATGCAGCGGCGGAAGTTCATTTGGAAATAGCTGAAAGTTTAAAACATGCAAGAGTTTGGGGAAAAGGGGTGTTTGAAGGGCAAATGGTGCCTAGAGATCACGTGCTCCATGATGGTGATATCGTGGTATTTTATACTTGAGCAAATCCGTGTTTTGTCTAAGGCATCGATGTTTGCGGCTTGCGAAATGTAAGTTGAAATCAGGCATATATTAGTTATTTGGCAGGATTTAATCCTGATATGTCGAAATTTCCTGAAGCATTTCAAACATACGTAGTATTTTATTAGCAAATGGCTAACACAGAAATCATTAAAAAGGGGTCATAACATGTCTAAACTGGAGTTTCTGGCCAAAGAACTCGAAGAGTTGCAAGAACGAGGATTGTACAATATCGTGAGAACCATTGAAGGCCCACAAGGCGCCTGGTTTGTGGTCGATGGGAAAAAAGTATTGAATCTCTGCTCTAACAACTATCTCGGGTTTGCAAATCATCCCACGCTAAAAGAACATGCGCGAAAAGCCATTGATGAATACGGAGTGGGGCCAGGCGCTGTAAGAAGTATATCTGGCACCCAATCTATCCATGGAGAATTAGAAGCGAAGCTAGCGGAGTTTAAGCATGCACCTGCATGCATAGTGCTTCAATCCGGTTTTTCAGCTAATACAGCAGTAATTCCTGCGATTACTGATAGAGATGATATTATTTTTTCCGACGAGTTAAACCATGCCAGTATCATAGATGGTTGTAGGCTATCAAGGGCCAAAGTTGTCAGGTATGCCCATAATGATGTTAAAGATCTTCGAGAGAAGATGGTTGCCCACAAAAATGAAGCCCGTAGAATGTTAATTATCACCGATGGTGTGTTCAGCATGGATGGAGATATCGCTCCACTTCCGCAAATAGTTGATGTCGCAGATGAGTTTGGAGCGATTACGATGGTTGACGATGCACATGGCGAAGGGGTATTAGGTGATAGCGGTAGAGGTATCGTTAATCACTTTAAACTTGAGGGTAGGGTCGAAATCGAAGTAGGTACATTATCTAAGGCGTTCGGTGTAATGGGAGGATTTGTGACTGGTCCCAAGGTTTTGATTGAGTATCTAAGGCAAAGAGCCCGCCCATTTTTATTTAGCACCGGGCTTACGCCAGCTGATACCGCCGCAACCATAGCAGCTGTCGAGGTACTCTTGGACAGCGATGAGCAGGTGAAAAAACTTTGGGACAATGGGGCTTACTTTCAAAAGGCACTAAAATCAGCAGGGTTTGATACCGGCCATACTCAAACACCAATTACTCCGGTAATGTTGGGAGACGAGAAGTTAGCATCTGACTTTTCTAAAAAGTTGTTTGAAAAGGACATATTTGCCCAGTCAATAAGTTTCCCGACTGTACCACGCGGTAAAGCAAGAATACGCTGTATGGTATCTGCTGCCCATAGCAAAGAAGATCTTGATTTTGCTATAGAAAAGTTTGTTGAGGCCGCCAAAGAATTAGGTGTTCTAAAGTAGAATATTTTTAATTTTATAGATACTATAAATGAAAAGCGCGGGTATTGAACAAAGACGGTTCTGTTCTCACCTGCGCTTTTGAATCATAACCGCTGCGACAGAGATATCGTCTGTAATTTTGCCACCGGAAAACTTTTTGCATACATGACAAAGGTCGTCACACATTTCTTGCGGATTTTTAAAGGTAGTAATTACCCTAGAAATATAGTTTTTCACCCGTTGATAGTTCCATCTAAAACTTAGAGGGTTTTCCATGCCTATATGTAATACCCCGTCCGAGATTAAGACAATCCAACTACCTTCATTCAATTTAAAATGAGCCTCGTTGATCCTTTTGCCACATATAATCTTACTGTTTCTTTGGATATTTATTAAGTAGTGTTTATGACCTATGATTGCAGGGGGATTATCATATTCCGCAAGATAAACAGAACCGTCACAAAATACTTGCAGAATACTGAAAGTCGAATACGCGGTGTTGCTTTTCTCACAAGCAGATAAATTGCAATCAAGCGTTTCCACAATTTTTGCAATGTTATGTCCGCATTTAACCATTTGAATTGCTGTTTTGGCAGTTAGCGTAGACAGATCGTTGGCCCGAGTGCCACTTCCGATGCCGTCAGCGAGAACCACAGCGGTAGGTGAGTACGAACTAAATACTTCAATCGCATCACCTGAAACCTGTTCATTAGTTTTTGGGATCAGACATTTTCCTACATTGGTTCCGAAACTCATGGGTGTCACCTTTTCCGCAAAATTTTGAAAGCAGGTAATAAAATCATATGAACCCATTTAAGTATCATCCATAAAAATGTTTTCGTTAAAATCGTCTGTAATGATACGTTTTGCATCAGACGGGTAATCATCTAAAAGCAAATTGATTTTGATGTCGGGCCTAGAATATAAAGATATATCGATAGGTTTTGTTATGCCGGGTCCCCCTATAATGCGTACAAAAGGACGGAAACCTGAACGGGGATCTTGGGCTGTGACAACTGCAAGATAGCCACCCCATAAAGATAAAATGGTTCCTGTTGGATACAAGGCTACGTTATTAAATAAGATATCTACTATTTTAGCGTCAAACAATTCACCTTTTGCTTGGGACATATACGAATATACTGCTTCGGGTAAAATAGCCTTTCTTTGGGGTCTGTCCGTTGTCATTGCGTCAAATACGTCTGCCACTGCGGTAATTTTGCCCACATCAGAGATTTTTTCTTCACCTAAATGCCGCGGATACCCAGAACCGTTCAATCTTTCGTGATGCTCCATAGCGCTTTGAGCTACAAAACCATCGGTATTGAAGCAGCCCGACAAAAGTTCCCAACCTTTTTCGCAATGGGTTTTTACGATAGCGTATTCTTCATTTGTAAGATCGTTAGGTTTGTTAAGTACGTTTATTGGCAGAAGAATTTTTCCAACATCATGAAGTAAGGCAGCCGTGCCAAGCTTGCGTAGCTTTGATAGAGGCCAGCCAAGGTTGTAACCTATGCAAATACTCAATATGCAGACGTTTATGCAATGGGTATAAGTATCCATATCGTAAGACTGTATTGAAACGATGCTTGATGATGTACGGAAATTGCTCCACAAATCTGCTATTACTGCATCTACGGCATGGAAAACTTCGTTGAGATCGGGGGTTTGTCCGGCCACAAGTTTTGTTACGGCTTTATCAAGCGCGGCTTTGGTTTGGGCACGCGTTTGTATGTCTATGGCATCATCAGGTTCTATATCTTCAAGAAGAGGATCTCTGATAGCTACTTTTGTATACCCACGGGATTGTAAAACCCTAATCAATCTTTTTGTAAGGCGGGTATCAGTGCCTAACATGAGTCTGCCCCCGTCGCCGTGTATTGGTACTGCTAGATATGAACCTTCAAGGGTGTCCTGTAGACTTACGACCCTCATTTAGTTACCCTCCTGAGTGTGTAATGCTATTTCAACTATCGGCAGTTTTTGCGGGAACCTTATATGGCTATCATATATTATTTTAGGTGATAAAGCATAAGCCTACCAGTAACGGTTATTTTTTGGTTGTTAAACATTCCGAACCGTATCTTAATTGTTTACCGGTGAATCTGTATGGGTACGTTTCGCCTTAAGCAGGCACATGGGAAAGTGGGTCCTTGCTATACAAACTTCATGGTGGTACAGTCAATATCAGAAATTAGCTAACTTAATGTGAAATATCCAACTGTAGAACTCGTCGGTTTTAAATTCAGGAGTGCTTTGTTTTAGGGGGTTGCATTTATGGGGCAGCGATTCGAAAGATGGTCGCAAAAAGAAAGCCAAAATTTTATTCGAGATTCATTGTTCTATATAAATAAGGTCACCGCAGGCGGTTTAGCTATTATAGGCGTTTCCGGAGGTGTAGATTCCACTGTGGCGGCTGTGCTAGTACATAAAGCTATAGGCGAAAATCTTAAGGCAGTTATGGTTGATAATGGATTGTTGCGCCAAGGTGAGGTTCAGTTTGTGCAGTCTGCGTTTTCCGAACTTGGCATTGCCCTAAATGTTATCGATGCAAAGCGGAGATTTTTAAGAAAATTAAAGGGCGTTACGGATCCAGAAGAAAAACGTAAGATTATCGGTGAAGAATTTATTCGTGTTTTTGAACAAGAAGCGAGAAAATACCAAGACGTTCGTTTCCTTGTTCAAGGTACTATTCGATCGGATATTATAGAGTCAGGTGCAGGTGTTGGGCAAAGTTCTGAAGGCAAAAGCAAAAATAAGTTCGTAAAAAGTCATCACAATGTCGGTGGTTTGCCAAGTTATATGGAGTTAAAATTGCTTGAACCCTTTAAAAATTTGTATAAAAAGCAAGTTAAATTGGTTGGGGAAGAACTTGGACTTTCTAAGGCATTGCTTAACAGGCATCCTTTTCCTGGCCCAGGATTAGCTGTTCGAATTTTAGGAGAAGTAACAGAACCTAAACTTGAAATATTAAGAAAGGCTCAGATGGTTCTAGACGAAAACATTTCTGAATCAGGCCTGCACGAAGAACTGTGGCAATGCTTTTGTGTTCTGCCGAATGTCAAAACTGTTGGTATGAAAGCAGGCGGTAGAACTTATGGCAATTTAATTGCGATAAGAGCCGTATTGTCAACTGATGCTATGGAGGCACAATGGGCGCCACTCCCCCATGATTTGCTTAACTCAACAGCCTTGAAAATTATTGAAAAGATTCCCCAGGTAAACCGGGTAGTTTATGATATAACCTCAAAACCCCCTGCAACTATCGAATGGGAGTAGCGTCTTTGCACATACTAGATTTTCTCATTTCAATATTCTTCGTGGCTATTACATTTACTCCAAGCCCAGAAACATTTTTGATAAGCACTTGACCAATTTGTACCGGCGAGTTAACGGTAGTTTGTTTGATTTCATTCATTACCACAAAGATCTTAGTTTTAGGGATAACATCGCTCAACCTACAGCTTACAAGCGGAAGTTCACCATTTGTAACCTTTATTGAAGATGCGATATTACGCTTCGGATCCGAAACCTCTTGTCGTGCGTAGGCTTCGCCGCGTTTACATTTGGCGCCGCTAACGGCAGTAACCATACGATTTTTCTCATGAACGGTTATCTCACAGCCATTAGGACATAAAATGCATGTTAAGCGTCTAAGCATGTTCAATCACCACCCTAATATCTTCACTGCTGTGAATATATTTGTGTTTGACGTCTATTTGAATCATTTCTGCAGGAATAGCTTTAGACAGATATACGTTTTTGATGATTGTATCGTTCTGTAGTATTTTAATGTAGCAATTTTGCATAGGTTCTCGTACCCTTAGCGATAAACGAAAGTCTTGATTTCCACCAATGATTTGGGGAACGGTATAACTTAGGTTCCTGTCAGTTCTAATCCTGATTGAACGATCAGCAAAGTCTTTTTGTGCATTTAAATACATAGCCGCTGCTTTTGCCATACTTTCTGCCTCTAGAGAAACGAAATCTACAAGGTCATGTACATGTAATACGTTGCCAGCTGCAAAGATACCTGGAACGCTGGTTTGGTAGTTTTCGTCCACAACCGCACCTTTGGTGCGCAAATCGAGTTCTACTCCCGCCATCAGGGTTAGTTCGTTTTCGGGAATTAACCCTACAGAAAGAATTAGGGTGTCACATTGATAATCTTGAGCTGTTTCAGATATGGGCTGCATTTGCTTGTTTACTTGGCAGACGGTGACGCTTTTTAGCCGATTTTGGCCCTTGATATCAGTTATTGTATGGCCTAAAAGTAAAGGAATATCGTAATCATGTAGGCATTGCTCAATGTTTCGCGGCAACCCGCTTGGATAGGGTAAGATTTCAAACACCGCAACTACCTTAATTCCTTCTAAAGTCATGCGTCGCGCCATGATTAATCCAATATCACCAGAACCTAAAATAACGGCCGTTTTACCTGGCATGATATTTTTTAGATTCATATAAGCCTGAGCCGTGCCCGCTGTGTAAACACCCGAAGGGCGGTGACCGGGGATACTGATAGCACCTCGAGTGCGTTCGCGACAGCCCATGGCTAAAATTAAAGATTTAGCTTGGTACTGCAAAAGTCCTTCTTTGTAAGCAGCAACTATTTGTTTTTTATGATTTATACTTAATACTGTAGCATTTGTTATGTAATCTATGCCTAGGCCATCTACCTGGTCGATAAATCGGGCTGCATATTCTGGGCCGCTGAGTGCCTGTTTGAATCGGGTTAAACCAAACCCATCGTGAATGCATTGTCGCAGAACACCTCCAAGTTTTTGTTCCCGTTCCAAAATTACAATATCGCTTATTCCCAACCGTCTAAGATTCACGGCAGCTGCCAGTCCGGCCGGGCCACCTCCAATAATCACTGCGTCTTTTGCAATTGTCTCCATTATTCTCTCACCTTTCCTGAAAACATCTGACCATTATGTCGGGCATAAACAAGTTCGTTTACACTAATATCTTTTTCGGCCATAAGCAGTTCGGCGATTCTAGCTTGACAGTAGCCACTTTGGCACCGACCCATCATCGCCCGTGTGCGGTTTTTGATGCCGACCATGGTTTGGACACCCAAAGGATTACGGATGGCCGCTAAGATCTCAGCTTTGGTGACTGTCTCACAGCGGCAAACAATTTCACCGTAATTGGGATCTTGCGCAATGAGCTGCGCCTGATTTTTGGGCAGTTGTTTGCGGAAAGGAAGGATACCTTTACGAATTGGATTGAAATCGGGGTTGGGCTTAAGATCCATCTCATCTTTAAGCAATTTGCCCACTCGCCTAGCAATGGGCAATGCTCCGGTCAGACCAGGTGATTCAATGCCTGTCAAGTTGATAAAGTGTGGCGCTTCGGGACGCTTTTCGATGACGAAATCGGCATAGCCACCTACTTTCGCGCTGACCAGTTTGGGACGGATGCCTGAGAAATTTCGGATGAAATATTCGTGTTTGATGTAAGGAAATATGCGCTTACCATCTTCGATAAGCAAATTCATTATTTGTTGTGTTGTTTTATAGTCGTCGTTGCGATCTATATATTCGGTGCTTGGACCAATTAACACATTGCCATCGATGGTTGGTGTAATATGGATGCCCAGCCCACCCTCTTTGATGTTTGGCACCGGGTATGCTGGCATAGTAAGAAACTGACCCGCCTTTTTGTCAAGAACTAAGTATTCCCCGCGGCAAGGGTAGATAGTATATTTATCGATGTTTACCATGCGAGCAACCTTGTCCGAATTGAGCCCAGCACAGTTTATCACCCATTTAGCTTGATAAGTAGATTGATTTGTTACAACCTGATACATGTTATGCGTCCACAGAATGTTTTGTACTTTATTCCCGAATCTAAAAGTGACTTTATTTCGGTAAGCGTTTTCTGCCAATGCAACTGTATAAATGAAAGGGTCGAGAATGCCAGTGGTAGGTGAATAAAGGGCGAATTCACCCAGGATATGTGGTTCCAATTGTCTTAAACGATTCCGGCCGATAATTTCCATGCCCGGTACACCATTAGTTTCACCTTGTTCTTTCAACGTTTCGAGTCGTCTACGATCATCGCGGTTAAAACCGACTACCACTTTACCCGTACGTCGAAAGGGCACATCTAATTCCTTTGCTACCCGGTCGAATTCTAAGTTACCTTCTACGCAATACTTAGCCATCAGTGTACCAGGTTGGTTGTTGAAACCGGCATGCAGTACGCCGGAATTACGCCCACTGGTTTCGGAACAAACATCTAATTCTGCTTCTAGCACGCAAATATTAAGGTTAAACCTGGATAATTCTCGGGCAACGGCACTGCCCACTACTCCCGAACCGATTATGATAATATCGTGCATAGATTCAGATTGCATCCGTCAGATGACCTCCCTAGTATTTTTAAAGATTATGCGATTATAATGAAACAGATCGTTACCCAAATAATTTTCATATTTCTAGCGTAATGTTAACCTTTAGTTGGATTATATATTTTGTCATTTTAAATAACCAGTTTGCATTAAGAAGTATGCACAGGCGATAAAATTGCTGGCAAAGTTACTCTATGGTGCCTTTAATATAGGAAGGAGCAAATTTGTTATGATTTCCCGGTATACCAGACCTCCGATGGCTGCTTTGTGGAGCGACGAAAATAAGTTTCAACGTTGGCTTCAGGTTGAAATATTTGCTCTCGAAGCGTGGGAAAAATTAGGGAGAATCCCCGCGGGTACTGCAGATGCGGTGAAAAATAAAGCTAGAATTGACATAAACAGAATAAGCGAAATAGAATCTCAGGTGCATCACGATGTGATTGCATTTGTAACTCAAATTGCTGAGACTGTTGGAAAGGAAGGCGAATTTATACACTTCGGACTTACTTCTTCTGATGTAATTGATACGGCATTATCTTCACTTATGCGCGATTCATTAAATATTGTCATTGACGGCATAGATGAAATGATCGATGTACTAGGTCATTTGGCACTAAAGTACAAACATACTCCCATGGTTGGTCGAACCCATGGAGTACATGCAGAGCCTACAACTTTCGGGCTTGTTGTTGCAGTTTGGTATGAACAAATGAAAAGGAACCGAAAACGCGTTGAGATGGCGCTACAGGAAATATCAGTCGGGAAAATTTCTGGTGCTGTAGGTTCATATGGCCATGTAGATCCTATGGTAGAAAAATATGTTTGCGAAAAGTTAGAACTCACACCGGCTCCTGTGTCCAACCAGGTTATTCAACGTGATAGATATGCATTTTGTGTTGCTACATTAACTTTAGTTGTAGGCACATTGGAAAAAATAGCTACGGATTTGCGAACTTACGCACGAACGGAGATACAGGAAGTTCAAGAGCCTTTTAGGAAAGGACAAAAAGGCTCTTCTGCTATGCCTCATAAACGCAACCCTATAGGGCTTGAACAAATTTGCGGAATGGCGCGAATAATGAGAGGTTATGCATTGACCGCACTTGAGAATGATAATCTTTGGGATCAAAGGGATATTTCCAATTCGTGTGTTGAGCGTATTATATTGCCTGACTCAATGACTTTAGTTGATTATGCTCTTAACCGAATTACGCGGATTCTTAAAAATCTTAAGGTTTATCCTGATAATATGCTTCGGAATTTAAACCTTACGGGTGGCCTTATATTTTCAGAAGAAATTTTGCTATTGCTTGTGGCTAAGGGGATTACTAGGGAACAGGCGTATGCCAAAGTACAAGAATTAGCCATGGCATCGTGGGAAGGCGGAACAAGTTTCAAACAGCGGGTTTTATCTGATGCATTCATTTCCAAAATCTGTACCCGTGAAGAATTGCAATCTTGTTTCAATTTGGATAAAACGTTAGCTAATGTTGATGTAGTTTTTGCTAGGTTAGAGATCTGATTAAGGGGCTAATACAAAACGCAAAATTTATGCTAGAGCGGGGTGGAAATCTATATTATGGGTGCACATAATAATACAGTTATAGATGGAATGTGGAGGGATATGGGTTTAACGGATGAGGAATACGAACTAATAGTGGAAAGATTAGGCCGAGAACCTAACTATACCGAATTAAGCATGTTAGCTGTTTTGTGGTCGGAACATTGCGGATATAAGCATTCAAAGAATTTGCTTAAACGATTGCCCGTAACGGGGACACATATCTTAGTAGGGCCAGGTGAAAATGCCGGGGTTGTGGATATCGGCGGCGGATTAGCTGTTGCTTTCAAAATAGAATCCCATAACCATCCTTGTGCCATAGAACCTTACGAAGGTGCAGCCACAGGTGTCGGTGGGATTGTAAGGGATATCTTAGCCATGGGCGCACGCCCTGTGGCATTAGCTAGTTCCGTACGATTTGGACCTCTTTCAGATAAGCGCGCTCTATTTTTGTTTTCTGAAGCTTTGTCTGGCATTGCTGCTTATTCAAATACACTTAACGTGCCTACTATTGCTTCTGATATCGTATTTGATGAACCATATGTCCATAACCCGCTATGCAATGTATTATGTGCCGGCGTTTTGCGCCATGAAGACCTGCATAAAGGTTTTGCAACGGGAGAGGGTAATGTAGTCATGGTTGTTGGTCATTCCACCGGTAGGGACGGAATACACGGCTGCACATTTGCCTCAGAGGAGCTCGGTGGTGGATATGAGGAATTGCTCGATATGCAGGTAGGTGATCCTCACATGGGCAAACTTCTTATTGAAGCGTGTCTTGAGATGATGGCAAAAGGTGCTATCATCGGAATTCAAGATATGGGTGCCGCAGGAATTACATCTTCGGGAGCCGAAATGGCATTTAGAGCAGGCACAGGAATGGCAATAGACGTTTCTAACGTTCCGGTCAGAGAAAAGGCAATGGCACCTTACGAGATTATGTTGTCCGAAAGCCAAGAACGTATGTTGTTGACCGTTTCACCTGACAAGGTTGATATAGTTAAGAAAATTGGTACCAAATGGGGAGTTAACGTAGCTGAAATAGGTCAGGTCAATAGTTCAGGAAATCTACAAGTCTACCAAAAGGGAGTTTTAGTGGCCGCAGTACCGGTGAAATTACTGAATGAAGCGCCGATATATTGTCCAGATTGGAAGCAACCGGATTATTTTGAACGCGTTGAGGGTTTTCCAATCAATTCCATACCCATACCTGCCCTAGACAGTCATCGTTATAATCAAATTTTGATTACACTTTTAGCCTCACAGAACATAGCTTCAAGGCATGTAAAACTGTCTTGCTTCGATAGTTTTAAGGATCCACAGGTAGTAGATGGTCTTGGAGAAGGCGCAGGATTAATAAAACTAAAGGGTACAACTAAAGGATTGGCGATTTCGACTTATTGTAACGGAAGATTGGTTTATTTGAATCCTGAAGTAGGCACACGGTGGGCTGTGGCTCAAACTGCTCGTTTTGTAGCTTCGGTGGGAGCGGTACCTTTAGCTATTAGTAACTGTTTGAATTTTGGTAGTCCAGAAAAACCTGAGATTTTCTGGCAGCTTAAAGAAGCTGTGGAAGGCATGGCCGAAGCATGTAAAATGCTTGATATTCCCGTAACCGGAGGAAACGTAAGTCTTTATAACGAAACTTATGGCGAACCTGTTTATCCGACTCCCGTGATCGGTATGGTTGGACTTGTGGACGATATTGATAAGCACGTTACGGTTGGATTCAAAGTAGCAGGTCATAGTGTTGGGCTTTTAGGCAAGATTTATGGAGATAACGAGTCATTAGCAGGTAGCGAATATCTAAAGGTATTACATGATACTGTAGCTGGCGCAGTCAAACCTACGGATTTAGTTTTGGAAAAGGGCATTCTTAAAGTGCTTAGTGAAGGTGCTCACCAGGAATTGTTTGCGTCAAGCCAAAACATATCGTCCGGTGGTTTTGCTGTTGCTTTAGCTTGCTCATGTATCAAAGGCGAGAATGGCGCAAAAGGCGTTGAAATTACCTTAGGATCGCTCAGTGAGATTGTTGAACCTGATCACCGGCCTGATGCGGTGCTTTTTGGGGAAAGTAATCCCGCTGTTATCGTAAGTTTTGATCCGGAACATGAAGTGTCCATAAAAGAACTTTGTGAAGCGCAAAACGTTCCTTTTTCAGTTATAGGAAAGGTTGTACATGATAATTTTACGATAAAAGCGTGCGGAATTTGTACAGAATCTACGATCATCGATTTGAGTTGTGAGGAACTTGAATATGTATGGATTAACGGAATTCAAGAGCAAATCGAAAACTGATGTAGGGTTTGTTTGCGTAGCATTATTAAGTATCGTAATAGTGTAATGAAGAAGGTGTTGGTTTATGATCCGAATTTCCAACGTGTCTAAAAGTTTTGGGCGAACCGTGAAAGCCGTAAAATGTTTGGATCTACATGTTATGCCCGGTGAAATTTTTGGTTTTTTAGGCCCTAACGGTGCCGGTAAAACAACCGTTATAAAGATGATGGTAGGAATTCTTGAACCAGATTACGGTTCTATAAAGATGTTAGGAATAGACCTTAAAACCGAAAGGATAAAGGCAAAAAAGCAAATAGGTTATGTTCCGGATGAAGCAGAACTGTGGGGAAAACTCACCGGGGCCGAATATCTAGACTTTGTATGCGATATGTATGGTGTGCCAGGTGAGCAAAGAGAAGCTAAGGTTGTACACTTGCTGGAAAACTTCGAGATGCTGCAATCTGTAAACGATACGATCGACAGCTACTCAAGGGGAATGCGCCAAAAAATAGCGATAATAGGTTCCCTTGTGCACGATCCTTCTATATGGATTTTAGATGAACCTATGGTTGGACTTGATCCACGATCTTCGTTTTTGCTCAAACAACTTATGCGGTCTCATGTTAGCGGTGGCGGGACGGTATTCTTTTCTACTCATGTTTTGGAAGTAGCAGAAAGATTGTGTGATCGTGTTGGTATAATTCATAAAGGTGAACTTGTAGCGGTAAATACTGTAGAAGAAATGAAAAAACTCTTTATCCAGGAAGCAGATAAATCTTTAGAACAAATATTTTTAGAGATTACCGAAGCGGAACTTTCTAAAGAGCAGTTAGATTTTCTGGTAAAATGACTAGTGGCGAAAAGAGGCCTGCCATGAATATGCACATAGACGGTTTGTTAAGTAAAGGGACACGAGGGTCATTTAGGGCACTTTTAAAAATGCAGTTCAAGTCCGGATACAACATTTCGAAACTTTCGGAGAATATCGGATTAGGAGAAGGCAAGCGTAAGTACGTTTACCTTTACTTAGTACTCATGTTTTTGGCTTTCATTCCTTTTAGCCTGATGCTTTTCAAATTCGCCGATACTCTGGCAAAAACGCTTATAACGGCTAATCAGCCTGGATTAGTTGTAGTGATTGCAGTGATGATCTCCCAATTGCTCGTAATATTTCTTGGATTAAGTCACTTAATATCGACGCTTTATTACAGCAATGATTTAGAAGCGTTACAGGCATTTCCGCTTACCGCGTGGCAAATCATGGGGGCAAAAATATTTGTAGTATATATAGGCCAGTTAATTGGCGTTTTCTTTCTGGTCGCTCCTTTCCTGATTACTTTAGGAATTAATTTAGGTCAAGTGCCTTATTGGTTTTTAGCCTTACCGGTATTTATACTTATCCCGGCAATACCTTTAGCATTTAGCTTATTGTTTACAATCCCCATAATGAAAGTTACTGCGGGCGCACGCAAAAGGGATTTATTGAGGGTTCTTCTTGGGCTTTTGGTTTTTGTACTGATGATGAGTTTTCAATACCTAAATACGAGTTTTGCTCGTTATGATGTAGAAAACCTTGTAATTAAGCTAATGGAAAGGGACGGATTGGTTAGCGCTGCGGCCGGGTATTATCCGATTCTAAACTGGGCGGCATGGACGTTGACAGGCAAAACCTTAGGAATAAAACTATTTAGCTTGTTCCTTTATACTGCGGTGTCGTTGGTTTTGCTTGTCTTCGTGGTTGCATTGTCACAGCGTTGGTTTTTCGGTGGAATTGCGGCAGAGAAAAACGCATCATACAAAAAAGTTTTATCAAAAAGGTTAGAAAAATTTTCGCGCATTCTTAGTGATGCTAAGTCTCCAATGTTATCGCTCATACTTAAAGAGCATCGATTACTAGTACGAACGCCTGTCTTTTTACTTACATCGTTACTAAATTTATTGATATTGCCTATTATGGCAGTTCCGGTATATCTGAGCGGTGCAAAAGAACTAGTTCCTTTTTTGGAGATGGCAATAGCGGCTGAAGCTAAACATGTAGCAGTGATAGTAGTTGTATTTATCCATGGCATGTTCATCGGCTTAAACCAAATTGCATCAACTGCCGTATCTCGAGAGGGACAAATGTTTTGGTTCAGCAAAATGATTCCAATTTCCCCCAAAACGCAAGTGTTTGCAAAACTTACGTATAGTATGCTTTTTGCTTTCGTCCAACTCGCGATCATAACTGTGGCGAGTATTTGGTTATTGGATCTTAACTTGATTCAATGGTTGTTGCTTGTGATTTTGGGAATTATGATTTCGCTTCCGACAGGTGCAATTTGTCTTTTAAATGATTTGCGCAATCCGAAGCTTAAGTGGTCCGATCCACAACAAGCTATGAAGGGTAACTTTCAAACATTGGTTGCTTGGTTGTTTTCCATGCTGTATCTGGGTTTATTAGGTATTATTTTAAGAGGTTTTTATCTTTTTGGCATGTCAGTTATACCACTTTATGCAATGATGGGGTTTTTCTTAGCTGTATCGTCTTACGCGTTTATACTTATGCTTGAACAGGCCTCTGAAAGTGCTTACGTAAGGTTGTGAAAACGAGAGACAGATGCTTAAATGTTTGTCTCTCGTTTTCACGAATACAAGTTAACAGATTTTTAAAACTTTAGCTTAAAAACCCTGAATATCGTCCCACGATATTCATTAATGCGGCTAGCCCCTTAATCGTAGCCCGCATTTTTTCTTCAACAAGATTTCCTTCTTCGTCCGAAGTGCCTTGGCCTGGAGAAACAAAAATGTTTCCGTCATAAGCTATGGTTGCGATAATGCCCATCTGGCCGCACCCCGCTTGAAGTAGGTGAGAGTTTGCGTACATATCTTCAATTGAGAAAATTGGGAATCCCATACCGTTTTTCCAAGTGTCTTCGTAATTGATCTCTACAGTAGACGAGTTGTAAGATTTGGTAAACCGAAGTCCTTCTTTTAGTTTCGGATGGGCATTTTCAAATTCAGAAACGACAATATCGTATAGCTGGTCAACTTGCCTAGTGTAGATTTCGGGATTGTCTCTCAGATCTTTGAGTACTTGGACTTGGGTTAACAGGGCTTCTTTGCCTGGATCAAGAATTACATATGCGGCTTTTCCGTATGACGATGTGGTGCCATATCTATCGCCGTGCATGCCTAGAGCGCGCCTTATGGGCACCATTACGTCTTCACGACCGATGATAAGACCGGATGTGCCTGAGCCTGATGCTTTATCCATGCTGTAGATAAGGAGGTCAGCGCCTGATTTTCTGGGATCATGGCCAACGAATGGAAGTGCCCATGCATTGTCAACGACGTAAGGCACGTCAAATTCTTTTGCAAGTTCAGCGAGACCCTTTTGTAGGATTGGAACGCCTGACTCATCTTTTATTCCATAACCGTAACCGGGAGTATCATAGCCTAAAGATGAAAACCCTGCCAAATAAGGTGCATGAACTTCCGCAGTTGCGGCGATAACTTCTAACGAAGCTTCAGGATCCACATTAGTAAGCAAAGGAACCGGGTGGTAGTTAATACCATGATTAGGGTATTGGCCGCCTTCAAGCGGTACGATAACCACGTCTAGATTGTCCAAGCGTTTGCCCGAGAAA
The DNA here is from genome assembly GCA_964406505.1 of uncultured Eubacteriales bacterium. Classification (GTDB taxonomy): domain Bacteria; phylum Bacillota; class Sulfobacillia; order Fermentithermobacillales; family Fermentithermobacillaceae; genus DTU015. The sequence continues at coordinate 46,324 of CAYORX010000005.1, read as the reverse complement.
CCAAGTTCTCCTGCAGTAGCGCCTCTTTCCGCAAGTATTTCTTTGTATTTTGGTGGCACAGGCCTGCCGTAACCTGCTTGGTGATGCATGTGCTTTTCGTAAGGTACTATGTACCTGCTTCGATATTTGTCACCGCGTCCTGTAAGAGGAGGCGAAAACAATGCATCAAAAGCAACCCATAGGCCACCTTCGCAAGTGCTTACCGGACACGCGTCATATTCGTCACCGTAAACATCTTTTACAATTTCTCTTATTTCATCGACCAATCGCGCAAGAGGTATTATTTTTCGTTCCCCTTCGTTGATAGCGTTTAGCACATTCTTTCTAATCGGTGCTGGACAACCTGAGATAGCACCGGTTAGGCCTATTTGCCCTTTATGTTTTGTTATACCTAAATCTTTTGCCGCTTCGCGAGCTTCTGCATAAATTTCCTGGGTTTTCTGTTGCAAATGACTGTACATTTGAAATTTATACTTGAATTTTGACATCAGATCTGTTCCCATCCTTTCTCGACTTATTTATTTGCAGGTTGAGCGTTTGTGTGCGCCTGAAAAACTACCGGGGCACCAACGGTTAATCCCTTGTCTTCGCCTGACTCAAGTTTTCCTTGAAGCACTATGTTCATGTGATTGGGAAAATGAGACATGTCGTAACCGGCTAAAGTACCCAGATGCCCTTTTTCAGTTAGAACGGTATCTTTGTGTAGCAAGACCCCGCCGTTGAGAAATTCTACAAAAGCGATATACGCAATCTTTTTGACTTGACAGCCGGGAATTGCGTTTTCGTCTGTGACGATTAGTTCGTGAATTTCACCTTGTTTTATGGCTCGGGAGGGCTGAGGAATAAGTTCTAAGTTGCGGTTGTCGAGATTGCCCCGCAGAACCGCAACGACTTTTGCTAAAAGATCGGTTCTTTGCGCGTAGAAGTTTTTGTTAACAAGTTTCCGTGTGTAAGGGTCAGTGTTTAACAAAATAATTCACTCCTCATCACGGATGAGTAAGTTTAGTATAACATAGTGAAATGGAACCTACAACGCTAGTATCCAATTTATAAGGTGATATTTTACTCATAATTATTGCTAAAAATGCCGATATAGCGTTAGGGAACACCACGTACTTACGATAAAGAATGGAGGATATCCATATGCATAGACACTGTACTCAAAATGTTGGTTTAGTTTGGATTGAAAAAGGGTGTTTAAAGGTTACCGATCCAGAACCAGGCGGTCAAGCTGCTAAAATATGGCCAGCTGTAGGGGTAAAAATTATTGTTAATGGAACGGAAATATCTCAAACGACTGAAGTTACAGAATCTTGTGACGTAACCTTAATCCCTATTGATGAGCAACCGCAAATTTCATTTGAATTTCAAATAAGCGAAAATCACCTTAAAGCCTATGTAAAATTAAACGTAAAAGATGGCGTACAATATAAATTAAATGACACTAAGCCTTCGCCGGAGCTAAAAATAAAGTTAGAACAGCAAATAATACCTGCTACTGCCTCACCGCAAGACATAATTAAAAATGCTAACGAAAAAGGTATCAGGTTTGGTTTAAGCGAAAAAGCATGTCGCAAAGCTTGTGAAAAAAGGACGAAGGAGCTAATTTTAATCGCAAAAGGTGAACCCAGCATTCCCGGTAAAGATGCGAAACTGGAATTTGCCGTTCCGCTGGAAAAAGTGATTGATTTACCGCTAGACAGTAATCAGGTTGATTTTAGGTCTTCGGTTAAGATTCCTAACGTAAGAGCAGGCGAGATCATTGCGGTAAAAACGCCTGTTGTTCCAGGTATACCGGGCAAAGGAGTTACGGGAAAGATTTTGCATCCGGAAAAAAACAAAGATTTTCGCTTAAGAGCGGGAAAAGGTGTAGAACTAAAAGAAAAAGATGGATTGCTGTTTGCAGTTGCCACAACCTCAGGTTGGCCGAGGTACAATGAAAATTCAGGAATAGTAGAAGTTGATGAAGTATATTATCATCAAGGCGATGTAGATCTTTCGTCAGGTAATTTAAAAACTTCCGGTAGCGTTGAAATAAGCGGTAATGTTATTGAAGGTATGGAGGTTGAAACGGAAGGTAATCAATTTGTGAGGGGTACCGTAACCGACGCAGAATTGCGGGCATGGGGCAGTGTTACCATCAAAGGCAACGTCTTTAAATCAAAGATCTCTGCTGGGAAGGACACTGATAAGGTTCATAAATTAGATGATTTGCTTGAAAATGTAGAGAAAAGCCTTGCGAAAATTTTAGAAATTCAAGCCCAAAATGACCGGTTGGCTAAAAAGATTAAGGAGACTGATAACGAGCAAATTTACAAAAGCGTACCAGCAGTTGTTGAACCTGAGGTCATATTCGAACATTTCAGACAGGTTGTATTAGCCTTAGGGAAGTTGTTCAAAGAAGATTTATCTGTATTGCCAAAAGAACTTTTTAAAAAATTAGAAATCACTGCTCAAAAAGTTGCAGAGCGTGGGAAAAATGTTTTTGAAAAAACCAAAATGATTGAAGGTAATGTCTATCAGGTTAGAGATTGGGTAAGTTACGAACTCTCAAAAGGTGAATCAGATGTTATATTACCTTATGTTCAAAGTTCTTATGTTAAAGCATCGAGAGACATAATAATAACCGGCCAAGGCGCATTGTATTCAAACCTTTCTGCCGGTAGAGCAGTTAAAGTTTCGGGATCTCCCGGCATAGTTCGTGGTGGCGAAATTGTGGCTGTCGAACAGATACAAGTTAACCAAGCAGGTAGCCGCGGTTCTGCCGCGACTATTCTACGTGTATCTTCAAGTGGGCGAATCATTGCAAATGTAATTCATCCCGGCACCACTTTTATACTAGGTAAGCTAAAAGCGCGCACCGAGAACCTTTTGGAATCTGTTACCATTCACATGAAAGATGATAGATTAGTTGTATCTAGCCAATCGGGTCTTGTTGAGGTTAACGAGTAAAATCTTTCCCATATTTTGATCTTGGAGTTAACTAAATGCAGGAAACATATTTTGCGTGGAGAATCTTGTAACACGAACGGAAAATAACATCATTTAAAGGGCAAGAGGTGTTAGGAAATGAAAGTATTTATTTCGGTAGATATGGAAGGTATTACAGGAGTAGTCCATTGGAATCAGACTCAGTATGGTAAAGAAGATTATGAAAGATTTCGGAGATTGATGACAAAAGAAGCTGATGCTGCAGCCAAAGGTGCTTTTGACGCGGGGGCCACAGAAGTCGTAGTCAATGATTCACACGGTAGTATGCGAAACATAATAATTGAAGATCTGGATGATCGAGTTAAACTGATAACCGGCTCATCAAAACCAATGTCTATGATGGAGGGAATAAGTTCGGATTTCGATGGGGTTTTATTCATAGGTTATCATTCAGCAGCTTCGTCTACTGGAGTACTTAATCATACGTACACCGGAAAAGTCACCCATTATTGGGTAAACGGCAAATGTTTCGGTGAAACCGGCATGAATGCACTGATAGCCGGATATTATGGTGTTCCCGTGGTCTTTGTTTCTGGAGACTCAGAGGTAACAAAGGAAGCAGAAAAACTTTTAGGCAAAGTAGAAACAGTTGCTGTAAAAGAACCACGCAGCCAGTTTTCAGCTAAATGTCTTCATCCTTCAAAGGCTCAAGCACTTATTCGGGAAAAAGTTACTCAGACCCTTAAGAATTTAGACGATTATAAACCACTTGTACCTGAGAAACCATGCACAGTTCGATTGCAATTCCATACATCGATTAGTGCCGACGGGGCGGCTATTATGCCCGGGACTGTGCGAGTGGATCCTGTTACTGTAGAGTTTACAGGCAAAGATTACCTAGAAGCCTATCGTGGAGCCAGGACCATGATGACATTAGCGTAGTCAAAACATTAACAAATATCATATATATGTTTTAAACCGCCTGTTACGTATAAAAAGCCGGCAGGCGGCTATTTTAGTCTAAGTGACAATTCTCCTGCCGTAAAGTTCTTAATTTCACCTGAAACTGTGCATAAAAGCAGCCTGCCGTAAGTATCCAATCCGTAAATGGTTCCTTGATATTTTTGTTTTCGGTGCGATAGTGCATTATAAATGACTACGATCTCATTTAGATATGCCAATGACTGTTGGATTTCGAAAATCAGAGATTCTATCCCTGATTCTAAGAACTTTAAATAATAGATTTCAAGCATATTGAGCATCTCAGCCACAAAAAGATTTCTGTCTATAGGTTTTCCCATCTCCATCAACAATGACGTTGCTTTATGTTGAAGGTCTGGGGATACGCTAGGTTTTGTTATATTAGCATTAATCCCAATTCCTATTACGACACATATTTCTTTGCCGGGTTGAAACACTAACTCACATAAAATGCCTGCCACTTTTCTATTGTTTACCAATATGTCATTTGGCCACTTTATCGAAGCGTTCAATCCCCAAGTGCTCAAAACTTTTGTTATCGCCAATCCGATTACCAGGGCTAACGGCGGCAGTTTTAAGGGTTCGATTTTCGGTTTCAAAATGGCAGACAAAAATATTCCGCCTTTTGGAGATGACCATTGTCGGTTTAACCGACCTTTTCCACGTGTTTGAGTTTCGCTAATAAGCAGTGTACCGTCGGGAAACATATTACAGGTTGTTCGTGCATCGTCATTGGTTGAAGATGTACAAGTCGTGTACAAAATTTTTCTACCAAGGCTTTTAGTTGTGAGATACTTGTCAATAATCGGAGGGAATAGCATGTCAATTCGACGCGAAAATTTCACGCAACCTTCAGTAGTGATCTTTATAGGGAAACCTTCAGTGATCAACGATTCAACTGTTTTGCCTATTTGAATTTCAGGAAGTCCAAATTCATCGCCGATTTGGTCGTAGGTAAAAAGTTTTCCTGGTGATCTTATCAACAAACATAAAATTTCATGTTTTAAATCTTGATTTTTGGGAAATTCTGTGTAATTCATTAAAATACTTGGCGTTTTCATTGATGTGTAGCCTCCCGAACTAGATGTTATCTTACGTGATTCAAAGATATCTACTTTAAATTTTATTTGCTATAGTTACAGGAAGCCGGCCACTTGCGATAAATCTGCCCATAAGTACGTAAGCTAGTGCCCTCATAGCTTCTGGATGGTTGCTATATGTGCATAGATATGTATGAATGTTGTCTGGCGCTATTGCGATATCATACGGTTCCCCGGTAGCTACGACTATAGTGTTCGGTACTTTATCCAAAATGTTTCTGACAAATTGTGATTGGCCAGGATTATTTGCTGCATTTTGCGTCAAAACGATAGTTATATTTGAGTTTGTTGCTAAAGTTAAAGATTTTTTCAGCGCTTTAGGATATCCCATGCCAACCTCATTTATTTCTAGGTTCTTACATAGTTTATTTAAAAATTTACCCAACGGAGTTTGAACACATGAATCTGGCGACTCGGTGTTTTCGATTAAAGGATCTTGGACTAGAAGTGGTGTTTTTGTTATCGAACTTATGATGCAAATTTTGAATTTACGATTTTCAGCCACAGGTAAAGGCACTAGTTGCATTTCATTTTTTACGATGGTGGTGGATCGCAGATGCAGCTCTTGTGATAGTTTTTTAAAATCGGGGTTATAAGCCATTTGAGTCGGAAGACAGTTCGGGAGTTTAAACAGTTGTTTAAGGCGGATAATACGGTTCACAGATTCGTTAAGTCTGTTTTCGGAAATATGTCCTGAGCGCACAGCCTTCAACAATCGAAACCATGCTTCTTTTTGCAGAGATTTAGTGTGGCTAATTAGTAAGATGTCGCAACCTGCTTTAAAAGCTTCTACGGCACCTTGAGCAGTACCTGGATGTTTTGCAATGGCGTTCATTTCCAAACAATCTGTAATTATTACACCTTTAAACCCTAGGGTATTTCTGAGAAGATCTTTGAGAACTTTTCGGGAAAGAGTTGCGGGATTTTGCCGATCGACGGCTTGAAATATAATATGTGCTGACATAATCGCCGGAATGCCGCAGTTAATAGACGATCTAAACGGGATAAGTTCGCATGAATTTAAGTTTTCCATGGAAAAAGGTAAGACTGGAAGATCCAAGTGGGAATCAATTGAGGTGTTACCGTGTCCTGGAAAATGTTTTCCAACAGATATGATACCGCCTTGTTCCAATCCTTTAACCGCAGCCGTTCCATATTTAGAAACGATGTTCGGATCATCCCCAAATGATCTTACACCTATGACCGGGTTGTGTGGGTTATTATTTACGTCTAACACAGGTGCGAGATTCATATTTATGCCTGCACTCCGAAGCTGTATAGCGGTGGCTCGGGATGCATTTGTTATATAAGTGCTATTTTCACCTGACACTGCAGCCGATAAAGACATCGGACCGGGCATAACGGCCAGGTTTTGAGATAGCCTTGTCACAATTCCACCTTCTTGGTCAGCAGCAATGAAAAGGGGGATGCCGGACCCGTAATCATTTGCCCAGTTTTGTAGTTCTGCTGAAAGGATGGATGTTTTTTCTATAGAATCACAGTTGCGAGCAAAATAAATAATTCCTCCAGGCTTAAAAGTTTTTATTAAGTCCAGTGCCTTTCCTGGGTTGTTTTTGGGAAATCCGAACATAAACACTTGTCCTACTTTTTCCTCAAGGGTAAGATTCTCCAAAACAGCACTTCCTTATGAATTAGTTTTCTATAGACGCGCATACTGCATTTGCAAATCTAGCACGCAGTCTGATGTGAGCATCACCGGTTCTGCCAGCGTGTACTCTGTTTGTAAGCAAAATAATCGCAAGATTTTCATTGGGATCACACCAAAGACTTGTTCCAGTAAAGCCTGTATGACCGAAAGCATTTTCAGATATAAAGTCACCGCCGGAACAAAGCGTTTTAGATTTTAACATCCAACCGAGGGACCTTCGATCTTGCAGGTTAACCTGTTCTTTTATGGCTTCTGAAACTGTTTTTGGGCTAAGTATTCTCGTCTCTCTAAATTTGCCGTTGTTAAGCCACATTAAAGCGTATTTTACTGTATCCGCAGCAGTGCTGAACAAACCCGCATGTCCGGCTATTCCGCCTAAGGCATAAGCATTTTCATCGTGTACTTTACCCCAGATTGTTTGGTTAAGATCTCTGCGATATTCGGTAGCAGCAATCAAGGGTTTCAATTCTTTTCGGGGTACGAAACAGGTTTGATGCATGCCTAAAGGTTCAAATATGTTTTGTTCTGAAAATTGTTTTATATCTAAACCTGATACGCATTTGATTATCTCGCCCAAAAGCATGAACCCAAGGTCGCTATAAATCACTTGCTTCCCGGGGTGCCGGTTATTTCCTATTGATAAATCGCAAATCTTTTTTATGATTTGTTGACCTTTTAAATCTTGTTTCCAAAACCGGATATGGTCGGGCAACCCGGAAGTGTGGGTGATAAGGTGCCTTATCGTAATATCTTTTTTGTTATTCGCTCCGAAGTTTGGAATAAAAAGTGCGACCGGGTCGTCTAAACGGATCTTACCTTGTTCACACAGCATCAAAATAGCTGGTAATGTTGCCATTACTTTGGTAAGCGAAGCCATGTCGAATATAGTATCAACAGTTGTAGGTATGCGTTGTGGGGTTCTTACAGCCCATCCCCAAGCTCTTGGGGCTAACATAATATCATTTCTTACAATTGCAGCTACGGCTCCGGGTATCAATCCTTGTCCATCTCCAATGGTCTGCCGCACAACTTCAAACGCCTGTTCAATTTTTTCAGGATTAAGTCCTGCTTCTTGGGGGGTGCCGTAAACAAGGTTGTTTCGTCCAGTAATATTTTTTTGGTCGTGAGATACTTTATGATGATAGCTGCTTTTAACTTCGTAATTTTTTGCGGCAATATTTAGCGCTTGCCTGATCGAGCCAGAACTAGATTTAAGAACTGAGTTTGCCTGATTAGCGCTAAGTCCTGTCAATAAGATGATAAGTGCTATTGGGATGTTACCGTCAGATTCACTTAAAGCTTTTTCTATTTGTTTAGCTCCAAGCCCCGTTGCTTCGCAAAGAATACGTCTTGCTCTTTGTGACAATTTTTTGTTTGTTGGCGAAGTAGTTGCCATGAGATTAGAATAGGTTCTACCTAAAGCGATCATAGATGCTGTTGATATCATGTTTAAAACGATCTTGTGAGCAGTTCCGTTTTTCAACCTAGTCGAACCCGCGATTATTTCAGGTCCTACATCTGGGCAAATTACCGTTTGAGCATATTGGGTGATAGGACCTGCGGCATCACCGGTTAAAGCTATGGTTGATACACCTAAAAAAGATGCAGTTTTAATTATTCCTAAAACGAAAGGAGTGGCGCCGCTTGCTGAAATACCGATCACTGTATCTTTTTGACATGGATTATGCTTCATAAAGGTTTTTATTCCATCTTCTTCACGATCTTCTGCATCTTCTGAAGCGGAAAAGACTGCCTTTTTGCCTCCGCACATGAGTGCTATCGTTTCATCATTCGACAGCCCAAAAGTTGGTGCTAGTTCAGCTGAATCGAGTATTCCTAAGCGACCGCTTGTACCTGCACCTGCATAAAACAATCGACCTCCTTCGGTAAAAGTCGTAACTACCAAATCAACGGCTTTTTCTATTTTAGGAATCTCTTTACGTATGGCTGGAGCAATTTTATGATCTTCTTGGTTCATTACTTCAAGAATTTTGCGTATAGGCCATGTATCTATGCCTATAGTTAAATTGTTAATTCTTTCTGTTTTAGGTATATAAATTTGATCGCCCATGGATTAGCCCCCTTAATTTGAATTTATCGCCATATTTCAGGTATCACGTGCAAGCCATGCGGCACCTACATGAGGTGGTTTTAATGCAGGTATGGGCCTAATCTTAGGAATTGCTTCCTTCAAGTGCTTTATGAAAGTAGATTTCAATATAGATGCTGAAAAGCAGCCACCGATCATTGCTACAGGTGTTTTGGCAGGAAAATCTAATGCTTTGTACACTGATTTTACCATTTGAACGAGTTCTATAGATTCACTATTTATAATTTCGACGGCAGCTAGATCCTCTAAGGCAGCTTCTTCAAATACCACAGTAGCTAATGCTGCTATTTGCTCTCTAGTGAGTTTATGAACTACAGGTAGCAATTGTTCGGGTGTTTTTAGGTCAAAATGTTTCAGGAATCGTTTGGTCAATGAAGTGGTTCGGCTTCTGCCATCGTAATCGCGTAAAGCAGCAATAAGTGCCCTTTGAGCTATCTTAAACCCGCTGCCCTCATCACCTAGGAGCGATCCCCAGCCGCCTGAGCGTTTGTATTTTCCTTTTTTTACCCCTAAACAATTGGAACCTGTGCCGGAAATAACAGCTATACCATCTTGGCTTCCCAGCGCACCATAAAGCGCTGCCTTAACATCTTCGGTTACGAAAAATGAAATTGAGTTCATTACGGGTTTAACCACATCGAATGCTCTTTTTGCATCTTCTTTCCGTCCTGCCCCTGCTAAGGCTAGACAAGCCCTATCTATTTTAAGATCGTGGTATTGGGCTTTACCGTACTTAATCGCAGAGTTTATAGCGTCCTTTATTGACTTTGCCACTTGTTGTTCCGATGTGAAATAAATATTGCTAGGGCCTCCGACACCAGTAGAAATGACTTGACCGATTTGGTTAATTAAGCATGCCGTAGTCGACGTACCACCTCCGTCGACACCTAAGAAATAACGCATATTCGACTTTCCTTTATGAATAAATTAAAAACTCTTTACGTCTTTGAACGAATTTTTCAGATTCTTGTGCCCAAACACCAAGTAATGACTCAGGGGAGCGATCGTTTTCAAGAGCGTAACTGAGCTGAGTTCCACCGCATAAAGTGTCTAAAAATCGGCGCCTATCAGGGCCCGGCGAGGTTAACTCGAAATCATTAAAGTAAAGATCTCTGAGAACAAAAAGAAATTTAACCCCTAACTGTACAGGTTGCACTTTTTTAGGTTGCAAAATGTGGATTTGAACACCTTCACAAACATCATTTTTCCACTTGCTAAAGGACGGTCGAAAATAGACGGGCCTGGTTTTTATTCCCGGAAGGTTCAGTGCATTTAATGCTTCGGACAATTCGCAGCCATTTATCCACGGGGCACCTAAAGTTTCAAATGGAGTAGAGGTGCCTCGACCTTCAGAAACATTAGTACCTTCGAGAAGACATGTACCCGGATACAAAATGGCCATTTTGAGAGAAGGTGCGCTTGGCGATGTGGGAACCCATGGAAGTTCAGTATCCCAAAAATACATGTTGCGCGACCAATTCTTCATTGGAACTACTGTAGGCCGTGCAAGATTTTTTCGGGCTGCGACGTATAAAGCAATTTCTCCGGGCGTCATGCCGTGTCTAATGCAGATTTCAGCGTAAGATACAGGGGATATCCAAGAGGGATCAGTAATATTACCTTCCACATTTATGCCACCGATGGGATTGGGTCTATCTAATACAACGAATTCAATGCCGTTTTGTGCGGCTGCTTCCATAGAAAGGAGCATTGTTGACATGTAAGTATAGTAGCGTGCTCCTATATCTTGAATGTCAAAAATTAGGACGTCTATATTCTCCAACATATTTTTTGTAGGTTTTTGTGTTGTTCCAAATAAACTATGAATGAAGATGCCAGTTTCGGGATGGGCTGAGCCCTCAACATATTCGCCGTCTGGGTAGTCACCGAAAAGGCCGTGCTCGGGGCAGAAAAGGGCAGTGATCTTGTATCCCTCTCTAAGTAGTGAATTTAAGTTTTGATTCAGTTTTCGGTCAACTCCTGTATGGTTGGTAATCAAGCCTATGTTCTTAGATTTGTAAGTTTGATTCTGAAGCATAGTTTCCAGCCCTAAGGATACCTGCATCCAACAATCTCCTTTCAGAGGTATTCAAAGCAAATAAAGTTCGTTGATGATTTCATCCGCATTATCTATTAGGGGCAAAGAAAGTTTGATGAAAATCCCTCCTTGGTATCTTGGTTCTGCCCATAAATTACCCCCGTGCATTTTTGCCAAACATTTGCTAACGTAAAGCCCTAATCCCATACCTTCCGAGATGTGTTTAACATTTTGCCCCCTATAGAATTGCTTGAAAACATGGTCAAGTTCTTTGGGTGGAATGCCAATCCCTTCGTCTTCAACCGTTAAAGTAGCTAAACGCTTGGAAACTGTAAGATCAATCCATATTCTTTTTCCCTGCGGAGTGTACTTTACTGCGTTGGCAAGAATATTTCCGATGATTTGACGTATTCGTATTGGATCCGCCATCATTGGTAAGACAGCATTTTCGTCGTGTTTGCAGATAAAAACGTGTTGGGATGCAGTAAGATAAGGTTCTAGCGATTGCATTAAAAGTGAATTGAAATCAATAGGAATTATATTAACATCTATATCGTTGTCCTTAGGCCTGCTACCTATAGATTGCAAATCTTCAACCAAGGTTGTAATTTTGTCCAAAGATGATTTTGCTAATTGTATGTACTTCAAAATAGATGAAGATTGTTCGCTTGGGTGCATTTCTATGAGATTAAAAAGCGCTTTGAGCGTTTGAACAGGATTTTTTATCTCATGGGCAACAATTTGTAAAAAGTCTGTTTCAACGGCTTTTGATGCACCCAAATTATCGATATCATGAAAAGACAGAAGTATTGGTGGGAATTTTGCGATATTAGAGTAGGTGGGTTTCGCATCTACTACAAGTCTAAGTTCGTCGCTGTGGGCGGTTGCCAGCCAATAATCCGTAATACTGTCAGGATATATAATATTTAATGCTTCAGGTTTAAGTTGCCCGGTAATAGATTTTATTTTAAACTTATCTACAAATTGTTCGAGGGTCGCCCCTAACTCGGGAACTGTGTTGCAATTGAATAGTTTAAGACATGCGTTGCTAGCGGTAATTATGTTACCAGAATTATCTACAAGCATGATGCTACAGCCGAGGACATTCCAAAGGGATTGCCACAAAGGATCTCGGTGGCGGGTTGGAGGTTGCAGACTCCAAATGGAATTTTGTTTTACAAGTGCAAAATGCTGAGCATGGGAGATATTCATAATATCGGAGATTGTCAAATCTCGTAGGGAGTAAGAGCATAGAACAGTTGCATGAGTAGATCTAAAGTAATCGTAAAAGTAATTCTCGCAATCTATCATTGATTCAAAGTTTATCCATGGTAAATTTGCGGCAATTCTTAATCCGTTAAATGTGTTCAGATCAGAATGGGGTATTTTGTTATTCCATTGCGTAAAAACTTTCTGTTCGGCGATACTTTTTGGCGTAAAGTCGGATTTTAAATCATCATAATTGATTATCTCAAGTTGTCTTGTATCTAATAAGCGACTGAAATCTGACAAATTATGCTCAAACATCTTCGATGCAGTTTCGAGGCAAAACGATTTGGAATGTATCAATATACATTTTTTGTTTTTTGAAAGTCCCGCTTGAAAATAAAGTAGAAGTGCTTCTAGCAATTCTTCATAATCTTCATAAAAATAGCAGATGTGTGAATCTTTAGACAAGTTTTTAAAAGGATTCAGCGCGGTATGTTCTTTTAAACTCATAAATAACCCTCTAATTTGCAGTATAATATCGGTTAGAACACCTGATAACTTCCCATTAGATAGAATACTCCATCAATTGTGTAATTCCTGCCCGTACGTGGGTCCTTTGGCGAATATTGATCATAGATATGTACTATTAATTGTTCTGAATGTTAGACTCTACATTAGTGAAAGTAACAAAATTTTGGACCGAAGCAGTTACGATACATGTTATGCGTTTAGCTATTGACTTTTCATGACAGATTGAACCGTTTTCACCATGCGAACGGCTTCGATAAAATCGGGTTAATGGTGATTTGTATGCAGGAATTTTTTTAGGCATGTAGAAGTTAATGTATTGCGCCTTATTATATGTGCACAATGCCGAATTCGGTTGTGTTAATCGCAGGCGTATCAATTACATATATGAGCAGATGAAAGTGCCGGGAGAGCCCTGTATATCGCAGGCGCCGAAGGAGCAAAGACATATATCTGAAACTCTCAGGCAAAAGAACCGTCACTAGATGCTTCTCTGGAGAGCCGTTATACATACGATGGCGCCAAAGGTGAAACTCGTTGCCAAAACGAGGAAACTCTCAGGTAAAAGGACAGAGGCTGCGTGGGTTCGTAAGTTCGGTCCTTTTTTAAATTAATTTACTTCCGAATCCCACAAAATATATCAAACAGGAGTTACTATAATCCGTAAAATAAAATAGGAGGTGGCCAAAAGTGGCAGGTGAACTCAAAAAAACTCCGTTGTATGAGACCCATGTGAAAAACAACGGAAGGATCGTTGATTTCGGTGGCTGGGCGCTCCCGGTTCAATTCACTGGAATCAAAGAAGAACACAACGCTTGTAGAACCCATGCGGCACTTTGGGATGTGTCTAATATGGGGGAACTATTGGTTGAAGGGAAAGAAGCGGTCGAATTTTTACAATTGGTCTTGGTAAATGATGTGTCGCAGATGTATCCTGGAAAACTCATTTACTCGCCCATGTGTTATCCGGATGGCGGAATTGTCGATGATCTTCTGGTAATGTGTCTTGCAAAAGACAAGTATTGGCTTATCGTGAATGGAGCGAATATTGAAAAAGATGTTGAATGGCTTAAACCTCTCGCACGCTATTTTGATGAAACTGTCTTCGAAGATCTCTCCGATGGCATAGGGCAGCTCGCGATACAAGGACCTAATTCAGTAAAAGTATTAGAACAGATCACTGAATACCCCATAGACAAAATTAAATACTATCATGGGGTTGAAAATGTTGACGTTGCAGGAATTGATTGTTTGGTTACAAGAACGGGCTACACAGGTGAAGATGGATTTGAGCTCTATTGTGAAGCCGAAAAAGCGCCAGAACTTTATGAAACTATCGTTAACGCCGGTGAGGAGCACGGATTAGTACTCGCTGGGTTAGGTTGCCGCGATACACTAAGGTTTGAATCTTCATTATCACTTTATGGGCATGAACTTGACGAAAACCATACACCGCTGCAAGCAGGACTTGGATGGGTTGTTGCATTTGATAAAGGAACCCACTTCATAGGTTCAAAAGCGCTCATAGAGCAGCGTAAAAAAGGTGTCGGAGTGCGGTTAGTAGGAATTGAAATGGTCGGAAGGGGCGTACCTAGGCACGGATATAAAGTTTTTGATGAAGTTGGTGAAAAGGAAATAGGGTATGTTACTACAGGAACTTTTGCGCCATATGTGGAAAAATATCTTGCAATGGCGTATGTTCCCGTGGAATATAGTAAGCGGGGCACTAAATTGAACGTCGATATACGGGGTAGAAAAGTGCCCGCTCGTACAGTAAAAATGCCATTTTATCGCAGGGAGGTTAAATAAAAATGGAATATCCAAAAAATCTTAAGTACACAGAAGATCATGAATGGGTTCAAGTAGAAAACGGAAAGGCAAAAGTGGGCATTACTTCTTTTGCTCAAGATCAGCTCGGTGACGTAGTATATCTGGAGCTTCCTGAAGTGGGAACGGAAGTAGACGCTGGCGTAATGTTTGCTACAGTTGAGTCGGTTAAGGCAGTATCAGATGTTTATGCTCCAGTAGCCGGAAAAATTGTAGAAGTTAATGAAGCCCTTAATGACGCACCCGAATTAGTAAACGAGGATCCATACAACGAGGGCTGGATGTGCGTTATTGAAGTGTCTGATCCATCTGCTCTTGAAGATCTGATGGATAGCGACAGCTATCAAAAAATGATAGAAGAGAGCTGAGAGCAATGAATTTTTTACCCAACACTGATCAAGACCGAAAAGAGATGTTGAAAACAATAGGTGTAGACTCTATCGATGATCTGTTTAGCGATATTCCGTCTAACCTAAAATTAAAGAACGATTTGAACATTCCACCGGCGTTGAGTGAATATGAACTTGCCAAACATATGGAACAACTTGCATCTAAAAACACAGCTATAGACTTCGTAAATTTTATAGGTGCGGGTTCTTACGATCACTACATACCATCGGTAGTTAAGCATATGTGGGGCAGGTCAGAGTTCTATACTGCTTATACTCCGTATCAGGCTGAAATTAGCCAGGCAGTATTGCAGTCGATTTACGAGTATCAAACAATGATCTGTGAACTTACGGGTATGGTTGCAGCGAATGCATCAATGTATGATGGGGCTTCTGCGGCGGCTGAATCAGTCACCATATCGTCGGGGCTCACTAGGCGAAAAAGGGCCCTTGTATCATCAACTGTCCACCCTGAAACCAGAGCAGTGATAAACACCTATGCAAATGCTCATGATATTCAGGTAGAACAGATTGATTATAAAGATGGAGTTACTGATGTTCAGTCGTTAGCAGACAAATTAAGCGATGATGTAGCTTGTGTAGTTGTCCAACAACCTAATTTTTTTGGTCTTCTAGAGCCTGTTGACCGGATATCATCAAAGGTAAAAGATGCTAAGGCTACGTTCGTAGTTTCAGTTAACCCGATGTCTTTAGGACTCTTGCGGCCACCTGCAGAATATGGAGCCGATATTGTAGTCGGTGAAGGTCAGGTATTTGGAAACCCAATGTCATTCGGTGGGCCGTATTTGGGAATAATGGCGGTCAACCAAAGATACCTTCGTCGTATGCCTGGACGTTTAGTAGGCATGACGTCAGATAGTCAAGGTAGACGGGGGTTTGTGTTGACTCTACAGACAAGGGAACAACATATCAGGCGTGAAAGGGCTACATCGAACATTTGCTCTAACCAAGCCTTGAATGCTTTGGCGGCTACCGTATATATGTCATGGGTGGGCAAAGAAGGTATTAAAGAAGTGGGTGAGCATTGCCTTCAAAAGGCCGCTTATCTGGCCGGCAAGATAAATGAGATTGATGGATTCAGTGTTGCTTGGGAAGCGCCTTTCTTCAATGAGTTTGCAGTCAAATGTCCTATAGGTGCAGAAAAAGTGATCCAAGCACTATCAAACAAGAAAATTCTCGCTGGCTATCCTCTTGGACGCTCCTATCCCGAACTTGAAGATCATTTGTTAATCGCGGTAACAGAAAAGCGTACAAAGCAAGAAATGGATGATCTTTTAGCAGGATTGGAGGGATTGGTATGAGAAGCTTAGAACCTTTGATTTTTGAAATTTCTAAACCCGGTCGAAGAGCATATTCACTTCCTGAGCTTGATGTGCCCAAAAATGATGTCAAAGATCTTTTGCCCGAAGGTGAGCTGAGGTCAGAACCAGCTGATCTTCCCGAAGTTTCCGAGATCGATCTAGTAAGACATTTCACGCGGCTATCGCAACTCAATCACGGAGTAGACATTGGATTTTACCCTCTTGGTTCATGTACGATGAAATATAATCCTAAGGTAAATGAAGATGCAGCAAGCCTTCCTGGGTTTACCAACCTGCATCCTTATGTGTCTGAAGAAATGGCGCAAGGAGCCCTACAATTGATGTACGAGTTCCAGAACTATTTAGGGGAGATTGCCGGGATGGAGCATGTTTCTCTTCAACCGGCTGCAGGTGCTCATGGAGAGCTGACGGGCATATTGATAATTCGTGCTTATCACAGATCTAGAAATGATCTGAAAAGGACCAAAATCCTTATACCTGATGCAGCACACGGCACTAATCCTGCCTCTGCTGTACTCGGTGGTTTCACGGTTGTGGAAGTGCCTTCTGATAGTCGTGGAGGCGTCGACATTGAGGCGCTAGAGGAAGCCATGGATGAAACAGTCGCAGGTTTAATGTTAACCAACCCCAATACTTTGGGGCTATTTGACGAAAACGCGGAAAAAATAGCGGAAATCGTTCATGATAAAGGCGGACTTTTGTATTATGATGGTGCAAACGCAAACGCTATTTTGGGAATTACTAGGCCAGGAGATATGGGCTTTGATGTTTTGCATTTCAACGTACACAAGACTTTCGCAACCCCACACGGCGGCGGAGGTCCGGGAGCGGGGCCTGTGGCAGTAAAGAAATTTTTGGAACCGTTCTTACCTGTGCCTACCGTAATTTTGAAAGACGGAAAATATCAACTGGATTATGATAAACCGCAAACTATCGGGCAAATGAAATCGTTTTACGGGAATTTCCAAGTATTACTGAAAGGATACGCTTATATTCGATCACTTGGACCCGACGGTTTAAGAAATGCGTCTCGTGATGCAGTACTCAATGCTAACTATATTTTACGACGAATAGTTGAATATTATGATTTGCCATATGATCGTCATTACAAACACGAGTTTGTGGTGAGCCCTTCGCGGATCAAGAAAAGCACCGGCGTAAGGACATTGGATATTTCCAAGCGTTTGCTCGATTACGGGGTTCATCCTCCCACGAACTATTTTCCGCTTATCGTTGACGAAGCTTTGATGGTTGAACCTACTGAAACTGAGTCAAAAGAAACATTGGATTATTTTGCCGATGCATTGATTGCGATTGCAAAGGAAGCATACGAAAACCCAGAAAGTGTGAAGAGCGCACCCCATTCTACAATAGTCGGCAGACTCGATGAAGCGGGGGCGGCCCGTAATCTTAATGTTAGGTGGACTAAGCCGGAGTAAAGATCGGGGCCGTATCGATCGTTTACTTCTATTTAAACGGCTAATAAGGGGGAAACCTACCAGTTTCCCCCTTATTAGATGAAAGTAGAGGATATCACATGTCACGATCATTTTTAGAATTTACTAACAAGACCGGGAAAAGTCTGGACCAATTTTTACAGCAGGCGTGGCAAGCGAGACAAGCATTTAGGCTACCTGTTTTTGAAACCGTTTATCCTGCAAAAACTTTACCTGTCAGCGTTACAGGGAATCGATGCGCTTTACAGTGTGCTCATTGCGGCGGTAAGTATCTTGAACACATGGTTGTATTAGATCGTTTGGGTACAATTTTAAAGAAAGGGTTCACAGGGATTTTATTAAGCGGTGGTTGCGATTTATCAGGCAGGGTTCCTTTGACCGCTTCAATAAGTCAAGTGCGTGAGCAAATTATTAAAAGCGGGCGTTCGATTGCGATAAATGTTCATCCAGGCATTCTAAATGAACAGGAGGCACAGGAAATTGCAGACTTCGCTACGGTAATATCCTTTGACTTTGTCATTGATGATGTGACTATACAAAAAGCATTTGGAAACGATCGAACTGGGCGAGACTACATTAATACTTTAAGATATTTAAGAAAAGGTAAAGCAAAGGTAGTGCCCCACATACTTGTCGGCCTTTATAAAGGCCAAATCCGGGGGGAATATCAGGCCGTAGACTTCTTAATCCGAGAAGGAATTGAACACATTATATTCATCGTGTTTATCCCCACGCCTGGTACAAAATGGGAACATTTGCTTCCTCCTAAAATCGAAGAAGTGCTGCGTCTATTGGCATGGACCCGAATTCAGAAGCCGCAAATTAAGATTTCATTAGGTTGTATGCGGCCAAAAGGTAAATATAGCGCACAATTGGATCTTTTGGCGATAAAGGCAGGGATAGATGCAATTGTGCTACCACATTTTCGAGCAATAAACGAAGCCCGGCGAAAAGGTTTGAAAATATATAAGAAAGAAGAGTGTTGCGCTTTTGACTGAAATCGGAGTGTCGTATGGTACTTTAACTTTATTAGGGCTTAAGCGGTCTCGATCTTTGGTAGATCCAACAACTGCACATTTTCTTATTGGCGAGAATTGCGTTTATTCGTGCAAGTTTTGTGCTCAAGCTAAATGCAGTAATGCATCGCCTAACATGTTGTCTAGAGTGACGTGGCCGAAAAGATCTTGGAAAGATATTGAAACATCTTTTTCTAAAACTCTAGATGCTGGTTTAATTAAACGAGTATGCCTACAAATAGTCGAATCTCCTGGTGCTACTGCTGAAGCACTTGCAATTCTGCACAAAATACGTGCTTTGAATGAAACTTTTCCTATCAGTGTTTGCGTGTCTCCGACATCTGTTTCAAGAGTTTCGTTATTTTTCAAAGCGGGTGCATCTAGGGTTGGGCTTCCAATAGATGTTGCTTCAAGCAAACTGTATACCCAAATCAAGGATCGCAAATTTGAAAAAGCATGGCAAGTACTTGCGGCATCTGCTAGAAAATGGCCAGGTAAAATTTCTACACATTTGATGGTTGGTGTGGGAGAAACCGAAGAGGAGATCGTAAGAACTGCTTCAGTCGCAATAAATTTAAATGTAACGATTGCGTTGTTCGCTTTTACTCCTATTAAAGGAACTCCTATGCAAAAAGCGCCGGCTCCGCCTCTACCTTCCTATAGAAGAATTCAATTGGCCATATACTGCCTTTCTAACGGGCTTAGTTTAGAACAGATCAAATTTGATAACGGCGAGATTATTAAAATCAATATTTTAGATAAAAAGTTGCTAGATGGTGTTCTGAAGGGATTTGCCTTTCAAACGTCAGGATGCAGTCATTGTAACAGACCTTACTATAATGAAAGGCCGGGACAGATTCCTATGAATTACCCTAGACATCTTTCAAGGAAGGAAGCGCAAAGATGTATTTTGCAGTCCCGATTAGAGATTGGAAGTTATTGTTTGGAAGACAAAGGTACAGCAATTAAATGAAGATAAGATATTTATCTCACCCGTTCTTTAAGGGCAAGTTCAATATGGCAGTAGATGAGGCAATACATAATGCTTGTCAAAGAGGTGAAGTTGGCCCTACTTTGCGGTTTTACCGATGGAATCCTGCATGCCTATCGTTGGGGCGTTTTCAGGATGTTGCTCGTGAAATAGATCTTCAAAGATTGAAAGCTTTCAACTTTGATATTGTTAGACGTGCTACAGGTGGAAAAAGTGTATTACACGATGACGAACTTACGTACAGCCTCGTCATTTCTGAAAAATTGATGTCAGGTTCTATACTTGAGACCTATAAGAAGATTTCCCAGGCGCTAGTGTGTGGGCTCCAAAACCTCGGTTTGCCCGCCAAACTAACGGCGTTGGAGCGTGGAGTTACGTCTAGAGACAGTAGGTTTAAGCAACCTGCATGTTTTTCAGCACCTTCGTGGTATGAAATCACAGCTCATGGCAAGAAAATAATTGGCTCAGCACAAGTACGGAGGGGTGGGGTAATACTCCAACATGGTTCAATTCCTTTGTATATAGATTTTTCAAAGACAGTTAGCTGTCTTAAAACTCGTACGGATATGCACGCCAAACGTATCAAGTCTTTATTATCTAAAAAAGCGGCAGGTTTACGTCAAATATATGACGCTGATATAAGCTACGACCGGCTTGAGAAAGCTATGGTGACAGCATTTGAAACCACCTTCGGCTGGGTATTACGAAAAGGATGTCTAACCCCTACCGAAATACAAGAAAGTGTCGAGTTATGTCAAAATAAGTATGGATCTAATTTATGGACAATGACGCGAACAGGCAAAGCTGTTTGCGACGTTAAATAGTTAATCATTAAATACGAGGAGGTTAACCATATGTTTGATGTTGTAGTTATTGGTGGGGGTCCGGGTGGTTATGTTGCTTCTATAAGGGGCGCACAGATGGGTGGCAAAATTGCTCTTGTAGAAGCAAACAAAATGGGTGGGACCTGCTTGAATGTAGGATGTATTCCGACAAAAGCCTTGGTACATTCAGCCTCTACTTATTTGAATGCACAGGACGCCAGCAAATTTGGTGTGGAGACCAGCGAAGTCACACTCAATTTCGATGCTGTAGCTGAACATAAGCGTAACACGGTTAAACAGCTAGTTGATGGTATTGAAAAGTTAGTAAATGGAAATGGTATTGAAGTTTATAAGGGATGGGCTCAAGTGCCTGTTGCAGGCAAAGTAGAGGTAACATCAAAAGATGGCTCGGTTCAGGTATTGGAAACAAAGAATATAGTGATTGCGACTGGTTCTTCGCATTTCACTTTGCCTTTTTTAAAAGATAACACGATAACTTCTGATGAGATGCTAGAGTTGGATCATGTACCGGAGCGATTATGCATAATCGGCGGTGGAGTTATCGGAATAGAGTTTGCATGTATATTTGCAGCGTTTGGGGCTCAGGTGGATATAGTCGAGCTTTTACCCGCCATATTGCCTAATATAGATCAGGAAATTTCTCGTAGATTAGCGTTGTTGCTTAGAAGGAAAGGCATTAAGATTCACACGAATACGTCAGTTTCAAAAGTTGAAAGTAACGGCACTCACAAGATCGTAACAGCGAAAACTAAACGGGGTGACGAAAAAAGATTCGAAGCTGATGTTGTGTTGTCTGCTGTGGGTAGAGCCCCTAATTTTGGTGGGATTGATCTTGAAAATTTAGGAGTAGATTATGACAAAAAAGGTATTAAAGTTGACGGGTATATGGCCACTAACGTTCCGGGAATTTGGGCCATAGGCGATGTAGTAGGGAGGACATATCTTGCTCATGGGGCTTCGGTAGAAGGCATGACAGTTATGGAAAATATTTTTGGAACACCAAAACTTATGGATTACACTGCTGTTCCCGCGTGCGTTTTTTCGATTCCTGAATGTTCATCAGTAGGATATACTGAACAAGAAGCTAAGAAGCAAGGTTTGCAGATTAAAGTTTCCAAATTTCCATTCGGGGCAAATGGTAAGGCACTATCTATGGGCGCAATTGATGGTTTGGTTAAAGTCGTGGCAGACGCAGGAACCGGAAAAGTACTTGGTATGCATATATTGGGGGCTCATGCAGATGACCTTATTCATCAAGGCACTCTTGCTATTCAACTTGGGCTTTCAGCGAAAGAAGTCGCAGGCATGATTTATGCGCACCCTACTCTTTCTGAAACAGTTATGGAAGCATTCCAAGGAATCGACGATAGAGCTATTCACCTTTTATCTCGTCAGCGTAGGTAATGGAGCATAAAAAAATTGGGAAACAACTCAAAACTGAAAGGTGGAAACAACAATGAAATTTCAACTCAAAAGCTTAGCTGAAACAGATCCTCAGATCAAGGAAGTAGTCGATAATGAGAGAAACCGACAAATGAATGTAATTGAACTCATAGCATCCGAAAACCTTGTTTCAAATGCAGTTTTAGAAGCGGCAGGTTCAGTGCTTACCAACAAGTATGCAGAAGGATATCCTGGAAAAAGATATTATGGCGGATGTGAGTTTGTTGATGTTGCGGAAAATCTGGCACGAAATAGGGTAAAACAACTTTTCGATGCAGAACATGCAAACGTTCAGCCCCATTCCGGGTCACAGGCAAATACTGCAGTATACTTTTCGGTGTTAAAGCCTGGTGATACAGTTATGGGTATGGACCTCGCGCATGGGGGCCATTTGACACATGGAAGCCCTGTCAATTTTTCGGGCAAGCTATATAGTTTTGTTTCTTATGGTGTAGACCCCAAAACAGAAGTAATTGACTATGATCAAGTAAGGGCGTTAGCTAAAGAACACAAACCTAAACTGATTGTCGCCGGTGGAAGCGCTTATCCTAGAGCCATAAATTTTGAGATCTTCAGAGCTATTGCCGATGATGTGGGCGCGTATTTAATGACGGATATGGCCCATTTTGCAGGTCTTGTAGCGGCTGGTCTTCATCCATCACCGGTTCCTTATTCTACTTTTGTTACAAGCACCACTCACAAAACTTTAAGAGGGCCAAGGGGCGGTATGATTTTATGTACCAAAGACATGGCTCAGGATATAGATAAGGCAATTTTCCCGGGAATTCAAGGCGGACCGCTTATGCACATCATTGCAGCGAAAGCGGTTGCTTTCAAAGAAGCACTTGAACCATCGTTTAAGCAGTATCAAGAACAAATCGTGAAAAACGCAAATGCTTTAGCAAAAGAACTTTTAGCGCTGGGATATAGGTTGGTGTCAGGTGGAACAGATACCCATCTTATTCTACTTGATCTCACGCCAAAAAATATTACTGGTGTGCAAGCGGAAACAGTCTTAGATAGTGTCGGGATTGCAGTTAATAAAAATGCTATTCCATTTGACAAAAGAAGACCAACAATAACTAGTGGAATAAGAATAGGTACTCCTGCGATCACAACTAGGGGTATGAAAGAAGATGAAATGAAAGTAGTTGCTTCTTTAATTGACGCTACGCTATCGTCTAAAGATGATAAAACAGAACTCAAGAAAGTGGCACAGCGGGTGAAGGAACTGACCGATGGGTTCCCATTTTATAACGTTTGATCTTAGTCCAGTTCCGGAGGTGAAGTTTCCAGATGGAACGAATAGAAAAACTAAAAGGTAAACTAACGAAAGCTTCAGTAGATGCCTTTTTAGTGTCGGATATGATAAATTTGCGTTTCTTGTCGGGTTTTACCGGTAGTGCAGGTAGTTTGCTTATAACACCCGATGAAGCAATTATCTTTACAGATTCCCGTTATACCGAGCAAGCTGCGCAAGAATCGCCGGGTTTTACGATAATCCAGACGTTAATCGAAACAGATGTTATAAAACAAACCATGGCTAGTTTGGGAATCAATACTATTGCTTTCGAAAAGGATCATGTCACGTATGTAATTTGGGAAAAGTTCTTGAAGAACTTTAAAGATTTAAACCTGATAGGTGTGTCAGGATGGGTAGAGGAGCTCAGAGAAATAAAATCTGAAACCGAAATAGAATGTATCGCAAAAGCTCAAGAAATAGCTCAAAGCGCTTTTAAAGAAGTGTTGTCGTCTATAAGAGCGGGTGTGAAAGAAATAGATCTCGCTTTGGAACTAGAATTCAAAATGAGAAAATCGGGTTCCGAGGGTGTGGCTTTTCCGTTTATAGTCGTATCAGGCGAACGTTCTTCGTTGCCTCACGGCAGGCCAACAGATAAAAAGCTCAAACCGGGCGAGTTTGTGACCTTTGATTTTGGAGCCCGCTATAACGGTTATTGCTCAGATATGACTAGGACGGTCGTAGTTGGGCCTGTAAGTGATAAACACCGCAAGATCTATGAAACTGTATTAAAAGCTCAGCTCGCTTCACTTTCAGCTGTTAAACCGGGTGTTGTTGGCAAACAAGTCGATTATGCAGGAAGAAAAGTCATTGAAGATGCAGGATATGGCAAATACTTTGGGCACGGCATGGGGCACGGCGTGGGGCTCAACGTCCACGAAAGGCCGTCCGTTGGCAGGGCTTCGGAAGATGTGTTGCGACCAGGTATGGTGGTAACGGTAGAGCCAGGTATTTACATTCCCGGTTTTGGCGGAGTTAGAATTGAGGATCTTGTGGTTGTTACGGAAGACGGCAATAGGAACCTGACTGTAAGTGAGAAGCAGCTCATAGTAGTTTAGTGACACAAGAATTAGTTTGCGAGAATCGGGGTAGTTATTATGATATCGACCAATGATTTCCGTACAGGAATAACTATTGAGATTGATGGACACCCATGGACTGTGGTTGAGTTTTTACATGTTAAACCTGGTAAGGGTTCTGCTTTTGTAAGAACCAAGGTTAAAAATATAATTACCGGTGTGACACTAGATAAGACTTTTACTGCAGGGGAGAGGTTTCCTAGGGCTCGGATAGAGCGTCGCGAAGTTCAATACCTTTACGGTTTAGGTGACGAATATGTTTTCATGGATACATCTACTTATGAACAAACTACTGTAATGGCTGATACTATAGGCGACAACACTTTATATCTTAAAGAAAACATGAATGTTCACCTTCTGAGTTTTAAGGAAGAGATTATTGGAGTGGATTTGCCTATTTTCGTTGAGCTTGCAGTAACTCAGACTGATCCGGGTTTCAGGGGCGACACTGCTACAGGCGGGAGCAAAGATGCTGTTTTGGAAACCGGGGTAGTCGTCAAGGTGCCGTTGTTTATAAACCATGGAGATGTGCTTAAGATCGATACTAGAACCGGTGCGTATATTGAACGAGTTTCCAATTAAATTATGTAGGTTGAGGAGGTAGCAAAGTGTACGACCTTAACGAACGGGTATCTTATTTACAGGGCTTGATCGAGGGACTGAAAATTTCCGAAGAAACTAATGAAGGTAAGGCAATCAAAGTTATGGCTGATATCATCGAAGAAATGGCTTATGTAATTTCCGATGTTCTGGTAGGGCAGGACGAAATTGAGGAATACGTTAATTGTATAGACGACGATCTCGCCGATCTTGAGGAAGAAATATATACCGGAGAATATGTTGATGTGTATTGTCCAGAATGTGGGGCAGCATTGGAAATAGAGCCAACGATTCTGATAGAGCCGGATACGGAAATTATATGTTCCGAATGTGGCGAAGTATTTACCCCTGACGATATCGATTGGGCTGATGAGATTTCTGAGTTTGATGAAAACCCTTGGGAGAATCAAGAAATCGACGACGAATGGGATGGCATAAAAAAACGGGATAAAACAGAACTTTAAGATATGCCGATTGCTATAGGCTAACTACGAAGCTATCTCTATATAAGGTTAATTTGAAAGCAGCTAGCATGTAGTTCTAGCTGCTTTTCCGTTTAGTTTCTCATTCATTTAGTCATATAAGCTCGTCCATAGCAATATGTTATGACAACGAGGAGGAGAACCTAGTATGGCTAAAACAGTCGTGAATATTCTAAAACAAGATATTTTACCGCTTTACTCCACAAGATTAAAAGAAACCCTTTCTAAATGGATTAATGCCCACCCAAAACAAGCGAAAATGATTCAGGAAATACGTTTGCGAACTGGACTGCCTTTGTGTCTTGGGTTTTCGGACAAAGACATTTTGATGCACGATTTAATCGTAGCTCCGGCCGATATTGAAAAAGTATTGTCCATTATTACTGATTGTTCCTATTATGCTTTAGAAAACGAATTCAAGGGTGGATACATAACGATACCTGGCGGGCACAGGGTAGGATTAACCGGTCAAATGATCGCTTATGCCGATGGTGAGCACAGACTCAGAAATATTTCGGCACTATGTTTTCGCATCGCGAGACAAGTTAAGGGTGTTGCAGAGGGAGTGGTTGATAAGCTAGTTTCGCCAAACCAAGTAATTGCATCTACTTTGATCATTTCTCCCCCCGGTTGTGGGAAAACAACATTTCTAAGAGATTTTTGCAGGATTTTAGGAACGGGAATGCCTTCGATAAATCTGCTTCCTTCCCAAATCGCCATAGTGGATGAGCGTTCAGAAATCGCCGCTTGCTGCGGCGGAATTCCACAGCTCGATGTGGGTCCGCGGGCAGATGTACTTGACAGGTGTCCAAAAGCTAAAGGAATTATCATATTACTTCGTTCTATGAACCCTGAAATTATCGTAACAGATGAATTGGGCGGAGAAGAAGATGCTAAAGCGGTAGCTATGGCCTTGTCTGGCGGTGTTCGAGTGATTGCTAGTTGTCACGGTAAAGATCTAGATGACATTGAAAGTAAGCCTTATTCTTCATGGTTGATTTCAAAAAGATATTTTACAAAAGCACTTGTGTTATCTAAACGCTGCGGCCCGGGAACCGTAGAATTTATTGGAGAGATAAACTAAATGGCTTACGGGTTTTATTGGATAAAAGCGCTAGGTTCAATTCTTGTAATTTGCGCGGGTATTTTCAGCGGCAAGATAGTCGCGGGCAAGTTTGAAACAGAGTTGGACGAATTGAATAGATGCGAAATTGCCC
Organism: uncultured Eubacteriales bacterium; assembly: GCA_964406505.1. GTDB lineage: Bacteria > Bacillota > Sulfobacillia > Fermentithermobacillales > Fermentithermobacillaceae > DTU015. The sequence continues at coordinate 19,769 of CAYORX010000005.1, read as the reverse complement.
TAGTCAGCTTATCTGGCGAGGTTTCATATTCGCTTTCTACATTACCTAAAGCTTTGTCTAATGTGGGGAGTAAGGTTGGAGGTAACACGGGTGCGCTATTTTCAATGATAGGAAATCTATCTGGGATGGAACAAAGGCGAACGGTTGAAGAGGCGTTTAATTTGGCGCTTGAGCATGGTCAGCATCAGAAGTTACCTAATCGGGAATTGGAAATATTGAAGGTTCTTGTGAAGAACCTGGGGATATGGGGGTGGAAAGAACAGATCAGTTTTATAGATGTTGCAATAAATGAATTAAGAAATTACCGAAATTTTATCCATGAAGAACATGTAAGAAAAGCTAAGATGTATCGTTCCATAGGAGTACTTTTCGCGTTAGGTCTTGTAATCGTGTTGCTGTAAGGGGTGAGCGAGTTGCTCAACACAGATCTGATCTTTAAAATAGCGGGATTAGCCATTATTGTATCTGTGTTGCATGCAATTGTTAAGCAGGCAGGCAAGGAAGAATATGCCTGGCTCATCACATTGACAGGGGTGATCATAGTATTGTCAATGGTTATGAGGGTGGTGGCGGATTTCTTCCAAGCCGTAAAATCTACTTTTCATCTTCTTTGAGGTGTATCGTAGATGGATATATTCCAAATAGTAGTATGGGCCATAACCGCTAGTTTGATATTAATAATTGTGCGTAAAGAACGCCCTGAGTTCGCCATAACTTTCTCTATGGTAGCAAGTATTTCTATTCTGGTAGCAGTATTGCCAGCCCTAAAAACGGTAATCATAACTTTTTCAGATATAGCCCTAGAATCGGGATTAGAACCATTGTATTTCGGCATAGTGCTCAAGGTATTGGCGGTTTCATATATTGCCGACTTGGGCGCATCAATTTGTAGGGATGCCAATGAGAACCTCATCGCTTCAAGAGTTGAAATGGCAGGTAAGATTCTAATACTTCTATGTTCAGTTCCAATTATTCAAGGCATCGTCGATCTTATAAGAACCCTTTTAAGCTGATTGGCAAATTGGAGGGTGTGGATAAAGGTGCTTTTAAAGTACCGTATACATATGACATCTATATTTTTGCTTGCACTTATTATGTTAAGTTTCTGTCCAAATGTTTGTATGGCTTGGTTTTCTAATTCAATTTTAGAAGAAACCTTGGATGACATGGGAAATTCAGGATTAAGCCAGCCGATGATACAGATGTTTGAAGAAGTATTTAGGCAAGAAAAAATCAGTTTCAATGAATTTATACACGATATTCTTGCCGGTAAGGGAGCTAGTTTTAAAGAGTGTTTAAATATGTTATCGGCACAAGTCTTAGGTGATTTTGCAGGTTATGCAAAAATATTAGGACAAATAATTTTGGTAGGAGTAACAATTTCGTGTCTTAACATTTTAGGCAAAACAATGGCTCCAGATGGGGCTAGTCAGATCGCCGAGACTTCAGCATATATGGTTCTAGTTTTGATAGCGATATTTTCTTTCAAAGATATTTTGGGGTTAGCCGCCGAAACTGTAGAGAATCTTAGAGCAGCTTTTTTTGCCTTCATACCCGTAGTTACAAGCATGGTAATGATATCCGGGGCTCCTGTAACTGCTGGAGTGCTTCACCCCACGATATTCGGAATGGGTACATTTGTAAGCGTTTTTATTCTGGACATAGCTTTTCCCTTGATATTTACTTCTATCACTGTGGATATGGCGGGTAATTTTGGTGGCGGCGAACGAGTGTCAGGTATAGCCGAAATGCTGCGCCAGATAGCTTTCATTGGCATGGGAATTTTACTTGTGGCATTTGTGGGAGTGGTGACGGGTGAACGAGCAGCCGCTGGCGTTGCAGATACTATTGCGTTGCGTACTGCGAAATATATGAGCTCAACTTTTATTCCTGTGGCGGGCAAAATGGTAGGAGACACCATGGACATGTTTTTCCACTCATTATTCGCTTTAAGATCGGCGGTAGGTTTGGCGGGAAGTATTGTGATTCTAGGGGTTGTTTTTTCTCCATTGGTTAAAGTCGTGGCGTGTTTCGTTGCATGGCGCGCAGCACTTGCGGTTTTAGGACCTACATGTGGCTCTCGAGTTCGGCGCTCTTTACACGTGATGGCAAGCGGTGTGGGCTTTTTGGCAATAACCTTGTTTTCCACATCGTTTATTTTCATCATATGTTTGTCCTTGATAGCCCAAGCAGCTAAAGCATTTTGAAAAAGGAGAACGGTGATGGAATCGTTAAAGGCCTGGGCGAAAAGCATATATCTGGTGGCCATAGTATCTTCAGTTGCTATTTTGATGATCCCTAAGAGCATGCAAAAACAATCCAAATTCGTTATAGAACTATTATTACTTTTGGCTATTTTAGCTCCTATCGCTGGTTTTGTGAACAAATCTTACGATGTGCCTCAAGTAATTTGGGAATACCAAGATTTGGATTCCGGATATGTTCCATTAAGTATTTTTTACATAAAGGAAATTCAAAGGCAAGTAACGCAATTAGCTGTCGCAGCCGGACTACCTGTACACAGTGTGATGGTTAAAGCAGGAGGACTACCTCCTGATTTTTCCGGGTCTGGAATAACTTTGTATTTAAATGAACCCGTCAACGAGCAAGATCAACATGTAATGGACCAATTTTCAGAATTGCTGGCATCTCGTTTTTCTATTAGTGCCGAAAGAATCTTGTATGACCGGGTTCAACCTGAAGACGATTGAGAAAGAGAGGTTTAAGATGAAAGGTTTGCATATTCCTTTGATGAAACCCAACTATTTGAAATTGATTTTATTAGCTTTAATCGGTGTATTTCTCATTGTAGCGGGCAACTTTGTGCCGAGCGGTAGAACGGCAAAAAACTTAAATAACATTTCTATCGTTTCTGAACTAAAACAATACCAAGACTCTATTACCGCGGAACTCAAAGATGTTATTTCCGCAATAGAAGGGACTGGAGAAGTACGTGTGTCTATAATCTTGGAAACAGGGCCTGAAAGCATTTACGTGACTAACAAATCTATAACCCAAAATTCTCAATCAGAATCGACATCACAAGGGCAAGTTAGGGAAACGGTTTCGCAGTCTGAGACTTCCCAAGTTGTTACTGGTCGGAGTTCTAATAATGACGACAATTTAATCCTTGAGAAAATTGTAGCGCCCCAAATTGCGGGTTGCGTAATAGTAGCTCAAGGTGCAGTGGATTCGGCGGTAAAAACAAACATTTACAGGGCAGTACAAGTGCTTTTAGATATTCCCATATACAAAATAGAGGTGTTGCCAATGAAAGGAGGGAAATAAATTGAGGGATGAAAAAATCACCCCGGTAATTAGAAAATTTGAACAAAGTTTGGACATTACCAAAAAATCCAGGAAACAAATTCGCCAGGTTCTTGCATTTCTATTGATAGTGGCCGGTTTGCTTTATTATATATGCAGACATTCGATCCATGCCGTGAACTTGCAACCTGGTGACTATTTCCAAGAAGATCTTACCCAGATTCAGGCAAACTCTAAAGACTTTTTTGTAGAATTTAAATTGTCACGTGAAAAGATACAAAAGGAACAAATAGATCTTGTAACGAAAGTGATTAATGATAAAGATGCGTCACCACAGGTTCGTGACGAAGCACATTTACAGTATCTAGCCATTATCGATGCTTTAGGGAAGGAACTCAAAATTGAGGGAATCTTGCAAGCTAAAGGCTTAGAATCTTTAGCTTTGCTGTCAGGGGATTCTTGTACTGTTGTCGTTAACGCGATAAACCTTGACGAAACAGCGGTTGCTCAAATAGGTGACGCAGTAAGGCGTATTACCCGGATAGGGCTTCAGAATATCACTGTAGTTCCTACTCAAAAATGATTGGGATTGCAGGTTGTTCGGAATACTCTGTATAATGATTTTTGGAAACACATAAAAAGGGAGGCACATTGACGTGCCGGATTATATTGATGTTTTAAAAGATCTAAAATCTCGACGATCGAAAGTACGTATTTCCGATGAAGTGATCGCAGCCATCGCCGGAGTGGCTGCGTCTCAGATTGAAGGTGTGGCAGCTATGTCCGGAAACCTTATGGGAAATATCGGTAGCGCAATTCTTGGCAAAAAAAATGCGGGCAAAGGTGTTAGAGTTTGTTCGGGAGATGAGGAAGTTTCATTAGACCTGTACTTAAATATCAAATATGGTGCCCGGATCCCTGAGGTAGCGTACAAAGTCCAAGAGAATGTAAAAAAGTCCATAGAAAGCATGACAGATTTAAAAGTTACCCAAATCAACATCCACGTTCAAGGAGTTTCTCATGACAATCTCAGTGTAGGGATTGATAAGTAATCGGAAAGAGGTGGTTTTGTGCGCTTAGGCGATAGGGTAGTGCTCACAGTCTATGCTATATCTCTATCGATAATTTCTTTGGCCTTGCTGGTCGTAAGCTTTGGATGGGACAAGCCGTTAGTTCTTTTTCTTAAAAGTTTAGAAACATCTACCGGTAAGACCGTTATTGGAGTGCTTTCGGGTTTTTTATTTTTAATGGGTTTGCGATTTATATATATCGGTATCCAAAAGGCACCAGTACATGCACTTGTTCACGACACGGAAATGGGGCAGGTGCGTATTTCGCTAATTGCTGTCAAAAATTTGGTTAGCCGCGTGGCTTCACGAATTCCCGGTGTAAGGCGTGTGAGAACTGCAGTGACCTCGGGTGATGTTGGTTTGCGTGTGTCATTGGAGCTAAAAGTTGCAGTAGATGCAAATTTGCCGGAATTAGCGGACAAACTGCAAAAGGCGGTTGCTTCTTACGTAAGAGACATCGTGGGGGTAAGTGTAGAAACAGTATCGGTTTCTGTGGCAGACATTGTTTTGGATAGCAGACGCTAGGAGGTGAGCCGGCATTGGGAGAAGGGCTTTTAGATAGGTTCATTGCCTGGATAAAGGAGAACCCTGGTAGGGCGCTTGGCACATCAGCCGGCTTCGCTATCGGATTGTCCTTAATACTGTTCGGATTTTGGAGAACTTTAGTGGTTGGAACTGCCACTTGGATAGGATATTCTATAGGGAAGTGGATAGACGATGAAGGAAAAGGGATAAGGGAATTTTTTGAGGAAAGAGTTCCAGGAAGGCCGTATTTTCATTGAAAACACGAAAAATGAACAGACGTGAGTTGCGAGTATTAGCGCTGCGTGCGCTTTTTTGTTGTAATGTGGGCGAAATGGATCCCAAGGAAAGTTTTAACTATCTTCTGAGAGAAGCGTTAGAGGAATTCTCAATAGAGCCCGGTGATACACAATACGCTTGGGAACTAGTAAAAACCACTGCTGCAGAACTCGATCAGATTGACAAAGCTATTGATCAAGCCTCGGTTAGATGGCATGTGTCTAGGATGCCGAAAGTGGATCTTTCGATACTGAGACTTGCCTATACCGAAGCTGTTATTCTGAAGTCTGCCCCTGTAGAAGTGGTGCTAAACGAAGCTATAGAGTTGGCGAAGCAATTTAGCTCACATGCTTCTCCTAAATTTGTAAATGGGGTTCTAATGGGTATCTTTCGTCAACTAGGATGGTCAAAGGGTAATGATAACCATTACAATACCTAATTGAGGTTTACTTTAAATGTCGTATTTGACTAACGTTAGTCCAATAAGTATAGGAGGCAGTTTGGATGAACCAGATATTGAAAAAGCGTGTACTAACTCCTGTAACAAAAGAAGTGGTGGTTTTTGCACCACATATCGCAGAAAAGACTAGTCCCGGCCAGTTCATCATTCTCCGCGTGGACGAAAAAGGAGAACGTATTCCACTTACGATAGCAGATTATGATCGTCAGAAAGGCACCATAACCCTAGTGTATCAAGAAGTTGGACTCACCACTAAACTTTTGGGCAAATTGGAACAGGGCGATAAAATTTTAGATTTGGTCGGTCCCCTTGGGCAACCAGCTGAGTTTCCCGACCAAGGGTGTGTAGTTGCAGTTGGCGGAGGCGTAGGGGTTGCTCCTTTGCTTCCGAAGTGCAAAGAACTACACAAAAAGGGAATTCAACTGATAAGTATTATCGGTGCACGATCTGCAGATCTTGTGATTTTGGAAGAAGAAGTTAGTAAGTATTCGAATGAACTTCACATTTGTACTGATGATGGGAGCCGCGGATTTAAAGGATTTGTGTCGGACAAACTTAGGCAAATGTTAAAAGAAGGGTTGCAGCCTGATGAAGTAATAGCTATTGGCCCAATTCTCATGATGAAAGCCACATGCGATGTCACCAAAGAATTTGAAATAAAAACTTGGGTTTCTATGAACCCAATAATGGTTGACGGTACTGGTATGTGCGGTGCGTGTAGGGTTACCGTTGGTGGTGAAACTAAATTTGCGTGTGTGGATGGACCTGTGTTCGATGGCCATCTAGTAGATTGGGACGAAGCATGGAGGCGAGCAAGTACCTACGAAGAACAAGAAAAACTTGCTGATAAACAATTTGATTGTGGGGGTAGATGTTAATGGCAACTAAAAAAGACAGAACTCAGATGCCAGTTCAAGATCCAAAGGTTAGAGCATCAAATTTTGATGAAGTAGCTTTTGGCTATTCTGAAAAAATGGCTTTGGAAGAGGCAACACGTTGCCTTGACTGCAAAGTACCTTTCTGCGTTCAAGGGTGTCCGGTTGCTGTTGACATTCCGGGTTTTATCAAATTGATTACAGAGCAAAAGTATCAAGAGGCGATTAATAGGGTCAAATCAACAAATAGTCTTCCAGGTATATGTGGAAGAGTTTGCCCGCAGGAAATTCAATGCGAAGCTAAATGTATTCTTGGAAGAAGAGGTCAACCAGTAGCAATTGGCAGATTGGAACGTTTCGTTGCTGATTGGGAGTTGCAACATGGCACTCCTGAAATACCCGAGATCAAACCCAATAATAAGAAAATAGCTGTGGTTGGAGCAGGTCCCGCTGGCCTGACATGTGCGGGGGATTTAGCTAAGTTGGGTTACGATGTTACGATCTTCGAATCACTTCATGAACCTGGCGGAGTTTTGATGTATGGAATACCTGAGTTTAGGCTTCCTAAAGAAATCGTAGAAAAAGAAATCGATTACGTAAAAAACCTTGGCGTCAAAATTAAAACCAGTTTCATAATCGGACGGACAAAAACCGTAGATGATCTGCTTGATACAGAGTTTGACGCTGTGTTTATAGGCAGCGGTGCAGGTTTACCCATGTTTATGAATATACCCGGGGAAAACCTTAACGGAGTATACTCGGCGAATGAATACCTTACACGCATAAATTTGATGAAGGCTTATCTATTTCCTGAGTACGATACCCCTATCGTTTCCGGCAAGAGAGTTGCCGTAATTGGAGCCGGGAACGTAGCTATGGATTCAGTTAGATGTGCTCTAAGATTGGGAGCAGATAAAGCGATAATAGTATATCGAAGGGGCAGGGAAGAAATGCCGGCAAGGGCTGAAGAGATACACCACGCCGAAGAAGAGGGTGTAGAACTTCACCTGCTAACGAATCCCGTACGAATCATTGGTGATGAGCAAGGTTGGGTTAAGGGTATGGAATGTGTAAAAATGGAGCTTGGCGAGCTTGACAAGTCTGGTCGCCGGAGGCCTATCCCTATTCCGGGTTCTGAGTTTGTTATGGACGTAGATACCGTCATAATGGCTCTTGGCACGTCACCGAATCCTATACTTGTTCAGACGACTGATGGTTTAGGCGCTCACAGCTGGGGTGGGCTCAAAACTTGTGAACAAACTGGTAGGACGACGAAACCCAGAGTGTGGGCAGGCGGAGACGCGGTAACTGGATCGGCTACGGTGATTTTAGCTATGGGTGCGGGCAAAAACGCTGCTAAGGATATTCATGAATATTTTGAAAGCGGTAGTACTGACTGGTAAAACTGTTTGAGGTGGTGCCTGGATGGACCTTAAAAATGTAATTTCAGTTACCCGGTTAAATTCTTATATACGCAACTTGTTTTGGCAAGATGAATATTTACGACAAGTTTTTGTGCAAGGAGAAATTGCTAATCTAAGGAATTACCAGGGTCACCTTTATTTTACGCTTAAAGATGAAAAGTCAAGCATAAAAGGGGTTATGTGGCGCAGCAATACCCAACGTATGACATTTGTGCCGGAAGAGGGTATGCAAGTTATCGTGGCGGGAAATGTGTCTGTTTTCGAGCGTGACGGAGTGTATCAAGTATACGCTTCTTACATGGAAATCGCTGGGTTGGGGGCATTATATGCTGCGCTTGAAAAGTTGAAAGAAAGGCTCGATAAAGAGGGTCTTTTCGATTCAAAACGTAAAAGACCCCTTCCCTTTTTCCCACGAAAAATAGGGCTTGTAACTTCGATAAGAAGTGCGGCAATTAAAGATGTTATTTCTGTAGGTAGGCGCCGTTATCCCGGTGTTAGATTTATAGTTGTTGATTCCAGAGTTCAGGGAGAAGGTGCTCATACCGAGATCGCTGCTGGTATTGAGATGCTCAGCCAAGTTTCTGAGGTAGACGTTATCATCGTTACGCGGGGCGGTGGTTCCCAAGAAGACTTGTTCGTTTTTAATCATGAAGAGATAGCGCGGGCGATATATAATTCTAAAGTACCTGTTGTATCAGCTGTTGGGCATGAACGCGATGTTACAATAGCTGATCTTGTTGCAGATGTTAGGGCTGCTACCCCCTCGGCTGCTGCAGAGTTGGTTGTGCCTAATGCCAAGAAAATTCAAGAATCACTTGAAAATCTTATTGTCAGATCTAAAACGAGTCTTATTCAGATTATTCAAGACAACCGAACGCGCTTAAAAGTAATTAGTTCAAGACCGTGCTTGCAAAGTCCCGATTGGGTGTTTCTTTCTGCCAGAGAAACCTTATTGAAATTGAATCAGGATTTTGAAAAAGCTATAATTCGCCTACTCGAATCGAAAAGACAACAATTTGCATCACTTTTAACCAAACTGAATGCCTTAAGCCCTTTAAACATCTTAGCTAGGGGTTACAGTGTAACCAGGTCATATCCAAAGTTGAGACTTATAAAAAGTTACAAGTCTGCTGATTTGGGGGAGAAGGTGCTTGTTAATTTGCACCAAGGCTCATTGATTTGTCGCGTTGAAGATATTAGTGGCGATGAGGAGGTGCCTCGCATAAAATGAACCCGTCATCCACAGATTCTCAAAGTTCCCAAGATTTTGCGCAAATGCTTAAACGACTTGAAGAAATCGTTAAAGAATTGGAAGGCGGAGAACTGTCGCTAGAGCAATCCCTTGCGAAATTTGAACAGGGCGTTAAATTAGCGAAAAGGTTAGAGTCTGTTCTTTCTGAAGCTGAAAGCAAAGTTGAAGAAGTGCTTAAGCTTAAAACCAAAACTGAAAACGATCAAATAGCGGGGCTTGAGGAGATTCATGAAGTTTAGTTTGTTCGAGGAATATTTAGGGCAAATGCGCATGCATATCGATTACGATATTGACAACGTGATTAAAACCTATCCGCAAGAGGTTCCTTTTTTGATGGATGCTGTACGTTATTCTCTTCGCGGGGGCAAAAGGCTTCGAAGTATAATTATGCTTTCAATTTATCGCGATATTACAAAATGCCAATCTGACCCTATGAGTTTTGCTACGGGAATCGAGATGATACATGCTTATTCATTAGTGCATGACGATTTACCTTGTATGGATGACGATGATTATCGTAGAGGTAAGCTTAGTTGTCACAAAAAGTTTGGCGAGGCACTTGCATTATTATGCGGCGATGCTCTTTTGACTATGGCATTTGAGTGTATGTTATCGTGTGAAAACATACCGTGTGAGCGTTTAGCTAAAGCTGTGTTTGAAATTGCCAAAGCAATCGGACCGAACGGAATGATCGGTGGTCAAGTCTTAGACCTTTACCTGGAAAACCAGTGTTTAAACGATTCAAAAATCAAGAGAATGTATGAGATGAAGACCGGTGCCTTATTTCGGATTTCTGCCCGAATTGGTGCCATTTTAGCAGGTACATGTCAAAAAACAATCGATAGTGTGACACTTTGGGGGAAATGGTTCGGTTATGCCTACCAAATACTGGATGATATCGAAGATGCAGACGAGGGTGGCAAGGAAGATACTAAAGCTACTTTGATGAAAACAAGTTCCCTTGAGCAAGTGTGTCACGAGGTAAGGAATGCACTTGAGGAAAGCATTAACGCTGCGTTATCTGCTCCTTACGAGTGGTCAGTGATTCAAAAGTTGTCCGAATTTTACCTTTCCAAAATCAAGGTAATTGAACGTGGTTTTTAGTTTTCAAACGCCTAAGATCATGCGAATTACTAGTTGATATACGTTGTTAGTTTTTGTACAATTGTTTTTGCAACCTCTTTGAGGGTGCAGTATTCTAGTAGATCTTGCGTTCCCAAGGCGGGGCTAAAAATCCGTCATGGCTTTACCTAAATCGCCCTGCCAGCGCTGGTTGCGCCCAGCTCCCGGTTTTGGCTAGGGAAGAGGAAGGGAGGGAGGCCTGCAATGGCATGCAGGTGCTAAGAAAGCTGCCCTTCCTTCGGGAAGCATCGGATTTACCGGCTTCAAAGGTAAGTTCTCAATGTGAGAAAAAGCCTGTTTTGAGTGGCGCGGATGGGATGAGTTTAGACTGAAACTCCGGCTGCAAAAGAAGCTAGGAAAGGCAGATCTTTGAGGAAAACTCCTAGACTGTCCTTAAAAAGGGTATTTATGGGATTACGGTGTGAACTAAGTGGCGATCCAGCGCTGTTTTTGGCGACAAAACAGGCTGGCCTTAAAGGGGAACCGCCCTGACGTAAGTTTGGGTTGGCCTTCGGGAAATCCTGCTGGACCTTAAGTCACAAGATTTACCATAGGTATCGCCCTCAAAGAGGAGATGAGGTAATTATAGCTGGCAAACAAGGCAGCAACAATTATCGGTATGTAATCCAGGCACTGATGTTGGCGCTTTTAGGATTTGCGTTGACTTTTACGTTCAATGCAGCATTTGAAGAATTAGTTAAAGGGATTTCATTATATGTTAGCATTCCTCTTTTCTTATTCGTGATCGCTCTTGGAATATTTGTCGATGGGATAGGTATTGCAAGCACTAAAGCTTGTGAAAGGGCGCTTCTTTCTATGGCTACCAGAAAAGTTGTTGGTGCTAAAGAGTCCTTATGGTTTGTTAGAAACGCTCCCCAAGTATCATCAATTTTTAACGATGTTATTGGCGATGTAGCTGCTACTTTGTCAGGTGCTCTTGCGGTTGCTATGATATATAAGGTTAGATTTATGTTTCCTTCTATCAATTTGATTTGGATGACTAGTATAGGTGTAGGTTTGGTATCATCTTTAGGTATAGGCGGAAAAGCATTATTTAAACCTTTTGCATTGAAACATGCCGAGGTACTGGTTCTGTTACTAGGGAAAACAAGGCATTTAGTATTTAGGGTATTAAGGCGAAAATGATGAGGAGGAAAATATGTTAGAGCTACGCAATGTTAAATGCCCGGGGGATATACGTACTCTGTCAGTTAACCAACTCGAACAGTTAGCACGTCAAATCAGAGAGAAAATAATTCAGGACGTTTCCAAAACCGGCGGACATATTGGGCCTTCACTCGGTACGGTAGAACTTACCCTGGCTTTACATACTGCTTTTGATACACCGCGAGATCTAGTAGTTTGGGATGTGGGGCATCAAACGTACGCTCATAAGCTGATCACCGGACGTTATGATACATTTCATACATTGCGCACGCTAGGTGGAATTTCGGGTTTTCCTAAGAGATCCGAGGCTCCTTATGATGTTTATGATACAGGTCATGCAGGAGGCTCGATTTCGTTTGCGCTCGGGCTCGCCAAATCTAGAGATTTGAAATCACAAAACCATAACATAGTTGCCGTTATCGGAGACGGCGCTTTGACCTCTGGTATAGCGTATGAAGGGCTTACCAACGTCGGTAAACTTGGGTCGCCGCTTATCGTCGTCTTAAATGATAACTCAATGTCAATTTCTAAAAACGTGGGAGGTATTGCTGAATATCTTACATTGTTGAGACTCGCTCCAACTTATCGTGCAGCTAAGGTCGCTATCGAAAGAACGTTGGATCATATGCCAAATGTCGGTTCATCTGCGATTTCTTTATTAAGACGTTTCAAAGGCAGCTTCAAACATTTTTTGCTTCCAGAATCTTGGTTTGAGGCTTTGGGATTTAAGTACTATGGACCAATAGATGGTCATGATATCTACAATCTTCAAAAAGTATTTGAGGAAGTTAAAACGCTAAAAAAGCCCGTTTTTATACATGTTATTACAAAAAAAGGTAAAGGTTACCTTTTTGCGGAAAAATATCCAGAAAAGTTTCATGGGCCCGGACCTTTTAATGTAGAAACGGGTCAATCCTTAAAAACGCCGAAAACTTTTACTTATAGCCAAGTATTTGGTAAAGCACTTTCAAAGTTTGCTGAGAATAATCCCAAAATTGCTGTAATTAGCGCAGCTATGATAGACGGGACCGGTCTTAGTGATTTTGCTAGGAGGTTTCCCGATAGACTTTTTGACGTTGGAATTGCCGAAGGTCATGCAGTTACCTTTGCTGCCGGACTTGCTCAAGGCGGTATGATACCTGTTGTAAGTATATACTCAACGTTTTTGCAAAGGGCATATGACCAAATTGTAGAAGATGTTTGTTTGCAAGGTTTAAAAGTGATTTTCGCCATAGACCGTGCTGGCCTTGTAGGAGAAGATGGAGAAACTCATCATGGACAATTTGATATCAGCTATTTAAGGCACATTCCCGGTCTAACCATTATGGCACCAAAAGATGAGGTGGAGTTAGTAAATATGCTTTGGACGGCCTTACACACAGAAAATGCATGCGCCATACGCTACCCACGGGGTGAGGCAATAGGAATTTCAGTGGACGATGCCATTGATAAACCAAAACTTTTAGAAATCGGTGAACCTGAAACAATATCTATTGGACGACATATCAACATCCTGGCTTTAGGTTCTATGGTATATCCAGCCATTGAAACTGCTCAAATGCTATCAAGTCAGGGCATATCTGCTGGCGTTATAAACGCACGGTTTGTGGTACCGTTTGCTCAATCTTCCTTGAAAAATCTTATTCAAAAAACGCCCTTGTTAATTATAGAAGAAAATGTTGAAAGTGGAGGCTTTGGCGAGTTAATTACAAGTATTGCCGGAACTGAATGCAGTAAAATATATAAAGTAGCGCTGCCAAACAAATTTATTAGGCATGGTACTCAAACTAAGCTTCGGGCGATGAATAAATTAGACGCTTTTAGTATAGCGTCACGGGTCAAAAAAATTCTTGCCTAGATAGGAGACTATATGAATGAAAGGTGCGGTAGGTATTGTTCCCAACTTAAAAAAGCAAAGATGTCCGGAATTCACTGAAGAATTAATAGCATGGCTTAATCAAATAAAAGTAAAAGTATATTTACCTGCTTGTGCGCTTGTATCTCTTAGCTCTAAGCATGATGTGTTACATATAACCGGATGGAAAAATAAAGTTGACTTTGCGATAGTTTTGGGAGGTGATGGATCGTTACTGGGTGCTGCTCGCGGGCTTGGTCCTTTGAACATTCCTATATTGGGTGTGAACTTAGGGCATTTTGGTTTTTTAACCGAGCTTGAGACAAGCAATGCGTTTGACCATTTACCTCAGTTTCTGTCCGGAGATTACGCTGTAGACGAAAGAATTATGCTTTCGGCATACGTTGTTAGGAATGGAGAAAAAATTCACCAAAGCAGGGCTCTTAATGAGGCGTGCATAACCCGGGGGCATTACGGACGATTAACGGTGCTATCCCTCAAAGTTTCGGGTAAACATGTTGACACCTACGAAGCCGATGGTCTCATCATCGCCACCCCTACCGGTTCTACGGCATATTCCCTTTCAGCAGGCGGCCCTATAGTAGCACCTGAGATTGAAGCATTCATTGTTAGCCCTATTTGTCCCCATACTCTTTACTCGAGATCTATTGTGGTACCAGAATCTGAATCTTGCGAAATAGAAATTATTCTTACCGGAGAATCTACTATGCTATCTTTAGACGGGCAGGAGTTTTTCCCTTTAGAAAAGAATGACATAATTGTGGTTAAAAAATCTAGGTTCAAGGCAACGCTTCTTCGGCGTAAAAGATGGTCATTCTACGATGTGTTGCGGAAAAAGATGAAAGAAGGGACAGCGAAATTGCCCCGGGGCGATGCTGGTTGAATGTGCATCATTGATGTGGGGAGGCATTTTTTGTATGAAGCCCAAAAGACAGATGAGAATTATAGAGTTAGTATCGCAGAACATTGTTACAAGCCAGGAAGAATTGTGTCAAATGCTTGCTGAAGAAGGAATAAATGTAACCCAAGCAACGATCTCAAGGGATATTAAAGAACTTAATATGGTTAGAGTGCCTGCCGGAGATGGCAGATACAAATACGCGCTTATGCCAGGTGACCCCACCGCTGTTTATAAAGAACGGTTTCATCGGTTATTTAAGGATTGTTGCATACAAATGGATAAATCCGGTAATATCGTATTTGTGAAAACTATCTCGGGGGCTGCAGGTGCTGTGGGTGAGGCTATAGACGGTTTACACATAGAAGGTATTTTAGGGACTGTGGCTGGAGATAATGCAGTACTCGTCGTTGCTAAAGATGGGTATCCTGCCCGAAATATTTTACAATCTTTACGTAATGTAGCGGGATTGTGATATTACTTGATTATATATCTGCGTATTAAGAATTTCGGAATTTTCGATGATGTTAACTTAGAACTCGCTCCGGGCTTGACTGTTTTTACTGGAGAAACCGGTGCTGGCAAGTCAATGCTTGTTGATGCTGTAATGGCTTGCCTTGGTTACAGGACTTCTTCAGACACCATAAGGACGGGAAAAGACCGTGCCGTTTTAGAACTTCTAATTTCTCCCCCAAAGTCCGTTTTGTCAGACATCAGTCATTTAGTTGATATTCCTAGGGATGAACCACAAATTATGTTACAGCGGGATATTTTACCCGAGCGCTCCTACATGCGCATCAACGGCAAAATCGCAACCATGTCCATGGCTCAATCAATAGGGAAATATTTAGTCGATATTCACGGCCAACAAGCTCATCATTCATTGCTCAGACCACAGAACAATTTGTCTATGCTCGATGAAATGAGCCGAGAAATCAAACCAATCAGGAGTAAATATCAAACGGCATTCATCAAAAGGGAAAAACTTTTGACGAAAGCGAAAGAATTAAGGCGCGATGTTTCTAAACGGATGCGAGAAATAGACCTGTTGTCCTATCAAATAGATGAAATCGATAAGGCAGAATTGCGTCCTGAAGAAGAAGGGCAGCTTAGGCAGAAACACAAAGTGCTGGTTTCGCAACGTGATCTTATCGGATTAGTCAAGGAGATATACGGTAAACTCTATGAAGGGCCTGGAAGGTTGCAATCTGCTTATGAGCAGATAACAGAAAGTGTTTTACTGGCGAAGAAGATCAAGAATATAGATCCATCTGCTGAAAATATCGTCAAAAGCATAGAAAAAGTAGCTTTTTCATTAGAAATCGTCTTGGACCAATTGAGGGATTATCAGCGAAACTTGTCATTAGATCCTTCGGAACTTAGACGTATAGAAGATCGTCTTGATTTGATTGAAATACTGAAAACGAAATATGGAGGCAGCATAGATCAAATACTTGAATACAAGGAGGCATCTTCGGCGCGGCTTTCGAAATTGTTAAATGCTGATGAGATGTTGAAAACTATTCAAAGTAAACTAAATCAAATAGAACATGAAATGAAAATTAGTGGAATGCAATTATCAAAAATACGTTCAGAAACTTCAATTGAAACTGAAAAAAACGTTACCTCCGTATTAAAGGAACTTGGAATGCCTAGCTCAAGGTTCGTGGTAGTCATGAAATACCAACCTGACAACGAGTTCGGTATCGATGTGAATGGAGAAAAAATTAGTTCTTTTGTAGATGGTTTTGACAAAGCAGAATTTCTTTTTTCGGCAAATCCCGGGGAACCACCTCTCCCTATTCATAAAGTGGCTTCCGGTGGGGAATTATCTAGGTTAATGTTGGCTGTTAAATCTTGTATGAAAGAAATTGCTGTGATCCCTACTTTGATCTTTGACGAGATAGATTCGGGGGTAGGAGGTAAAGCTGGGCAGACCATAGGGGAAAAACTATGGCAGATTAGCCAAAAGCATCAAGTTTTATGCGTTACGCATTTGGCATCTATTGCTGCTATGGCAGATACGCATTTTGTCGTAACGAAACATGAAAGGGATGGAAAGACTTATGCAGAAGTGGCAGAAGTAAGCGCTGACCACAGAGCCAGAGAAATAGCACGTATGTTGAGCGGCACTGAGAAGGGTGTGTCTTTGGATCATGGTCGGGAACTTATCGTTGCAGCTAGAAATAAGAAAACTAGGAAAATCTAATAGTAGCCTTTGATTTAATAAAACCCTTCTTTACGGTGAATCTTAATATTTGTGAAACCGTTTAGGGGGTGCGCTCACATTGGACCAGAACAAAAAGAAAAGTTTAGGCATTTTACTTTGTATCTTCGTAGCAGTTATCGTTTCCTCAAATTCTTTTAGAACAGCTTTTTCGTTTCCTGACGCAGTATCTGTATCTATCGGTCAATTTTTTACCATTGATACGGGGTTTCCGGTAGTATCAGTTTATTCTCCGAGCGCTTCGTCGGTAGAACGATATCCCTTTCCTAAATTACCTACGAAGGTCAGTTTCGAAGCACAAGAGCCAGGAAATTTTTCGGTAGAATTCAGATTGTTCGGACTTATCCCAATTCGCAGAGTATCGCTTATTGTAGAAAACCCTATAATGGTTATACCAGGCGGACATTCCATTGGTGTGATTCTTAGAAGTCACGGGTTAGTTGTCACAGGGCTTACTCCTGTTGATACCATAGATGGGAGGCAGGTATGGCCGGCAAAAAGCACGGGTATTGCTTCGGGAGATGTAATTATATCTGTCAATGACCAAAAAGTAAGTAGTAAAGAAGAATTATCGTTTTTGATCGATACCGCGGGTAGAGCAGGCAATTGGTTGAATGTTTCCATAGAAAAACAAGATGGAGCCTTAGTGAACAAACTGATTATGCCAGTACAACACAAAGATGGGGGCTACAGAACAGGGCTTATGGTGAGAGATTCGCTTGCGGGTGTTGGAACACTTACGTTTTTTGAACAAGGGTCAAATTTATACGCAGCCCTTGGTCATCTAATCTCAGAAAGTGATTCGCGTCGGCCTTTAATTATGGAAGAAGGGCAGATAGTCCATTCGACTGTAGCGGGTATTCAGCGAAGTAAAAAAGGGGAACCTGGGGAATTTTTAGGCATGTTTATAGAGGATCAAGATGAGCTTGGCAACATTATTAAAAATGGGCCTTGCGGTATTAGCGGTATACTCAAAGGGCCACTATTCAACCCGTTATACGGCGAACCTATAGCGCTAGGCTTACCTAGTCAAGTTGTTAAAGGTCCAGCTAAAATATTAACTACTGTAAGCGGCCGCCAAATTGAGCAGTTTTCTATAGAAATAGAAAATGTATTTTCAGGTTCAGGGGTTTCGTCTAAAGGTTTTGTGGTAAGAATTACAGATTCAAGGCTTTTGTCTCTTACAGGTGGAATAGTTCAAGGAATGAGTGGTAGCCCGGTAATTCAAAATGGTCGTTTAGTTGGAGCTATAACACATGTTTTAGTAAATGATCCGTGTAGGGGGTATGGTACTTTCGCTTTGTGGATGGCTCAAGAGGCTTATATGGTTTCCGACGGCAACGATATAGATATCGAAATAGCGGTAAAACTTATAGACAAGGATTAACAATTATTTCGGCAAAGTTAAAAGGAGTTTTGTCAAAAAGGTCGAAGAAATATATGGCAGTTGGGCTTTAATGGAAAAAGAGTGAATTATCGGAAACAGAATGATTAAGGGGAGGAGCTTAATGCAGAAGATTCGTGTATTAATTGCAGATGATAACAAAGAATTTGTAGATCTTCTTCACGAATATCTACACCAACAAGATGATATGCAGGTGGTTGGGGTTGCGTATAATGGGCTAGAAACTTTAGAACAAATTGAGGAACATGCGCCAGATGTCGTGGTGTTAGATATCATTATGCCCTATCTTGACGGCATTGGGGTACTTGAACAGTTGTCGCCTCAGCCATTTACCAAGCGCCCGAAAATAGTTATGTTGACGGCTTTTGGGCAGGAGTCAATTACTAACAGAGTTTTGGAGTTAGGTGCCGATTATTACATACTCAAACCTTTTGATTTGAACATATTAGCTCAAAGACTGCGCCAACTAACTACAGGGAACAGCGAATTGCCCAAAACTTTAGAAATACGTGACAAACCGAAAGGTCACGACGTTAAAGTAACTTCTATCATGCACGAATTGGGAATTCCCGCCCATATTAAAGGCTATATGTATTTAAGGGATGCTATAATTATGGTTACATCTAAGGTTGAACTGCTCTCTCGTGTTACCAAAGAATTATATCCTTCAATAGCAGATAAATATTCAACTACACCGAGCCGGGTCGAAAGAGCCATTCGCCACGCTATCGAAGTAGCTTGGAACAGAGGTAACGTAGAATTTATCGATAAAATGTTTGGACATACCATTAGCCAAGATAAAGGAAAACCAACTAATTCCGAGTTCATAGCAATGGTAGCTGATAGGTTAAGGCTAATTTCTTGATAGGACTTTACAGTTAGAGAATTAGAATGAAATTGTGGCGCTGCCGCTGTGTTTGTAAACATTATTTCAACAAAAGATTTAGCTACATAAATTTTAAAAAACAAAGAATGTTAATTATTGTTCGGCGCCTCAATCAATTTCGCTTGGTATGTGTTTATATTGAGGCTTAGATTGTCACGATAAAACAGGCAATGTATAGTTAGATCAATGCTGTATTGTCGGCGCTAAAACTTGATGCAGAATATGTAGTTTGGGTTTTAAACTAGTGAGCAAATGAAAGCAGGTAGTGAATGTGAGGGGTGGCGTTGAGTTTAAAAACCTCTATAACCATAAAAGATGTCGAAAGTATGTTAGTATGTTTGCCCGCAGTGCAAAAAGCGCGGGTTGTTGTTAACGATTGGGGTGCAATTGAAGAAATTCATATATTAACGGGATTAAATCGTAATCCGAAACAAATAGTAAGAGATGTACAAAGCGCTCTTAAAGCCCAGTGGGACATTACTTTAGATAGACGCAAGGTATCAGTTGCACAGATTAAAACTCAAACGATTGAGCCGTTCGGGCGACTACGTTATGTGGGTTTAGAAGTGAAAACTGATGCAAAAACTAGATCGTGTAACGTATGTGTTACCTTAGAGCGTCACTTTAAAGGGCATCGCGCTGTTTATACAGGTAAAACAAAGGCAGATGATGTTGAAATTTCTAGATTGAACGCCTTAGCTCGAGCCACGTGTAAAGCAGTGAATCTAACGATAAAGCCGCCTTATGAGTTTTTTGCAGATGATGTTGCTTTTATAGATATTGGGCAGAAAAAAGCAATCGCTGTACTTGTGGGTCTTATTACGCCTGGGGGAAATCACGAAGAGCTCGTAGGTGCGTCATTGATAACCCAAGAAACTGATGAAGCATGTGTTCAAGCCACTCTTGACGCTTTGAATCGAAGGTACCAAGTATTACCCCGGCAATGAATGTTAAAATAAAATGTAAAAGATGCATATGCATCTAGATTCTACTTAAAACTAGAAGATAAATGATTAAATTGTGATGATTGTTGAATATA
>CAYORX010000004.1:0-107893 GCA_964406505.1 uncultured Eubacteriales bacterium | reverse complement strand
CATGTGGAGTGCGTAGTATTGATGTCACGAAGATAGAGGATATAAAAGTCTAAAATAGTCAATCTAAATATCCCCAGGCATTATAATCTTAGTAGTACGGTGTAAAGCAATACTATATTAGGAGGAGAACAATGCAACAAAGAATGAGAACCCACTTATTATCGAAAGACAAAGTTCATAAACTTCTTTCTTCAACGCTTACAGGTAGTCTTGCTACTCTTAACAATGATGGCTCGCCCTATGTTACCCCGGTACATTTTTTATACAATGATAAGGCAATTTATATTCACGGCCTTCCAAAAGGTCAAAAGATAGATAATATTAAAACTAATTCCCAGGTATGCATGGCAATTTACCAAATGGATTCGTTGTTGCTGGATCCCAACGAAAAACCTTGCGATACAAACACAAAGTATGAAAGCGTTATAATTTCTGGTAAAGCTAAGTTTATTGATAACCTAGAGCAAAAAAAGAGCATTCTTGCCGAATTTATAAAAAAATATACTCCGCATCTCGCACAAAAGCAGTTGCCAGACAACATGGTGAAAAGTACAGCTGTTATCAAAATCGAAGTAAAGAATTTAACCGGGAAATATTACAACTAAGAATCTTTGTATTTGTGTGTAAACTAAGCATGCAATACAAAAAAGTGGTCATAAAATACCGATATTAAAAGGGTTATAGCGTCAATAATTTCTAATATGGTACTAACATGGCCGATCACGTAAATAATTAGATATAATTGACAATGTGATCCCTAAATTTTATCAATGCCCGATATTTTGGTAGACTAATGCTACCGGAATACAAGCGAAATCTTTGAATCAGATATCGGAGGGAATAGACATGTTGTACGAAATTGCAAATGACTTTCCTGCTGAAATACTTCGTGAACCCACATCCCCATGCATATCGTTGTATCAACCAACCCATAGGCATAGGCCGGAAAATCGCCAAGATCCAATTAGGTTTAAGAACTTAGTTCAGCGGATCGAAAATTCATTAAGACAAAAGTATCCTGATCAAAAAACCGAGCATCTTGTGAAACCTTTTCGTGAATTGTCTAAGGATAAAATGTTTTGGGAACATACTTTGGACGGGTTGGCGATGCTGTGTACTCGGGGAAAATGCGTAATATATCTCCTTCAAAGATCAGTAAAGGAGCTTGCGGTCGTTGCTGATAGTTTTCATATCAAGCCTTTAATACGTGTGTTTCAATCATCTGATCGCTATCATCTTTTAGGGTTAAGCAGAAACCATTTCGTTTTATATGAAGGCAACAGATACGGTTTTGAACCTATCGAGATAGATCCTCAGGTACCTAAAACCGCAGATGAAATATTGGGTGAAAGAAGCAGTGAGCGTTACGTAACGCCTGGTACCTACGCCGGGCCATCGACGCCGGGAGCATATCATGGTCACGGAGGTCGAAAAGAAGGTATCAGCAAAGATACTGAAAAGTTTTTTAGGTTTGTTGATGAATTTGTTTTAGATAATTATTCGCGCCCTACAGGTTTGCCCATAATGTTGGTAGCATTACCTGAGTATCACTCCATTTTCGAAAGGATTAGCAAAAATCCTATGTTGATGAAAGAAGGGCTTCGAGCTGATCCGGACTCGCTAGAAACAGTTCAGTTGAAAAAGGTGGTATGGGAAAAAATAGAGCCTTTGTATCTTGAAAAGACAAAAATGCTAACAGATAACTACAAGGAGTCGAAAGCTAAAGGATTAGCAACAGATGATTTATCCGAAATTGCCCAGATAGCTATGCAGGGCAATGTGAAAACTTTGTTGGTAGAAGCAGATAGGATTATACCGGGAAGTATAAATCAGACTACCGGTGATTTGGAATTAGCAGACTTAGAACAACCTAATATAGACGATCTATTAGATGATTTGGCAGAAATGGTGTTCGAAAACAACGGTCAAGTAGTTGTATTGCCGAAAGAAAGAATGCCAACATCTTCAGGTGCCGCAGCTATCCGAAGGTATTGAACTGTTGTTGCTATATAAAAAACACTATGCCGGAAGCCTTGAAAAGTATCGTGTTCTGAGTCTGATACAATGGGCTTCCGGTTATGTATTTAATCTTTTTGGTAAATTTATGGCACATTTTTTCTCGTTTGTTCAATGGTAAGCTTTATTGTGCTCGCCGTCGCAAGTTACATAAACAGAAAAATTCAATAAGTGTTTCGTGGGATAAAAAGGGAAAACGTTCATTTGTGGAGTCTAGCTTTTTCGTAAAATGCCGTGAGTAATTTTTGCGAGCAAGCATAACTAAACCGCTCTACCGATGTTTTAATCATCATTGCAGCCAAATGTTTCATGTGGTAGAATTGCTGAGATAGTGGGCATTATCACAAAGATAGATAATGCGGATAGAACTCTTTAAAGAATAAGGTTTGAAATCCTAGGGGAAACAACGCCAACAATCGCAATCGACCCAAACTAATGCATTTGGTAGTTTACGGCAAAAAGGCGTTAAGGGGGTACCGTTGAATTGAATATAAAACTACGAGACATTGTACGGACCGCAGTTGTAGCGGCTCTTGCCGTGGCTTTTCAAGCACTTAATTTGCAACAACCCATTACTGGCCCCGCTATAAATGCCATTTTGTATGTAGCCTCAATATTTATTGGGCCCATGAGTGGCCTGGCAGTAGGACTACTTACCCCTTGGATCGCATTGATCACAGGTATTATGAAATTGGCACCCGCGATACCGGTTATAATGGCTGGCAACTCTATTTTGGCGCTTGTTTCCGGATACTTTAGTAAACATAACAGATATGCTGCGATGGGTTTGGCTGCATTACTTAAATATATTGTGATGACTTTAGGGGTGAAGATTCTTATAGCTCGAGGAGCATCAATACCGACACCAGTTTATTCATCATTGACTTTAACTCAACTTGTAACCGCTATTTCAGGAGCAGTGTTAGCTGCTGTTGTTTTACGGGGGTTAGAACAGTTTGAAGGCAGAAATGGGCGTATTTCCTCCTAAAAGGTTGTTATATCAATACTCAATAAGCCGGGGAGAATTTGGCTTAATTGGGACCGAGATTTCAAAGTTAAAACGTATGTTGCTTAGCATTGGTTTTCCTGCTGACGCTTCTAGGCGGGCTTTGATCACTGCATATGAGTTAGGCATGAATATAGTTATTCACGCTTACAATGGCACTGTGCAAACTTTTTGGAAAGACGGCGCTTTAGAGATACTAGTGAACGACGAGGGGCCGGGAATTGAAGATATTGAAGCAGCAATGAAAGAAGGTTTCTCAACGGCACCTAACCATGTAAAAGAGATGGGTTATGGTGCAGGCATGGGGCTACCAAATGCCAAAGTTCGTTCGGATCATATGGAATTAACGTCAGTCGTTGGTCAAGGCACTCAGATAATTTGTCGCATATATCCCGGAGAGCAGGAAACTAAGGCGCTAACCCATTTTCATTCTGTTAGGTTAGAGCCTGAAAGATGTAAAGGCTGTACAAATTGTATAAAAGGTTGTCCTACAGAGGCGATTAGAGTAAAAGACGGCAAGGCTTTTATTTTAGAGGATAGATGCGTAGATTGCGGTGAATGTATCAGAAACTGCCCAAACAACGCCAAAGTTGCTATTGCCGATAAGTGGGATATTTTAGATACTTTCGATTACAAAATAGCACTTATAGCACCTTCTTTTTACGGCCAATTCCCCGAAATTCCCCCCGGTAAGGTAAAAGCATCTTTATGTGTTAACGGTGGTTTCGATGAAGCCTTTGATGTTTCAATCGCCGCTGATCTCGTAACAGACGTCACGAGAAAATATATACAAAGCCACAATTCTATAAAACCTATAATTTCAAGTGCATGCCCTGCCGTGGTCAGGCTTATTCAAGTAAAATATCCTTCATTGTTAAAACACTTGATTCCTTGTGAAGCACCGATGGAGATTGCCGCCTGGCTCGCCAAAACAAAAGCTAAGCATGAACATCCTGAAAAAACGCCTGCCGCGGTGTTCATCACTCCGTGCCCTGCAAAAATCACAGCGTCAAGACAGCCTGTAGGTCGAGGTAGATCTATGGTTGATGCCGTGATTTCCATGAGTACCGCTTATACTTGGGTAAAGCAACATGCCGGTCAGATAGAAGATGAAGATGAATTTCCCAGTTCATCAGGATATGGGATTGGATGGGGTAGAGCTAGCGGTGAACTGCAAGCTTTAGGATTGAAAGGGTTAGCTGTAGATGGCATCACACAGGTTTCATCGGTTTTTGACGAAATGGAAAAAGGCATACTGAATGATATCGACTTCATTGAGGCTCAAGCATGTATAGGTGGGTGTGTTGGAGGCTGTTTAGCAGTAGCTAATCCGTTTGTGGCAAAAGCTACGCTTAGTAGATTAGCCCGGGCCAATCAAGATGCACCTCAAAGCACCGTGATTGAGCATGTTTCTAAAAGCGATCCCGCAATTTGGATGAGCATGGAACTTTTGCCTAGACCTATTTTCAAACTTGATGATGATGATGAAAAGGCTAAAACTAAGTTGACGAAACTAGAGAAAATATATGACGAGCTTCCAGGTCTTGATTGCGGATCATGTGGGGCCCCTACGTGTAGAGCTTTTGCAGAAGATGTTGTCCTTGGGCGAGGTTCTTTGTGGGATTGTACTTTTAAGTTACGGCAGCGACTTGAATATCTTGCAGAGGAAGTAAAAAACCTTGCAGGAAAAAAGCCTCCCGCCATGGGAGAACCTTAAAAAAACAGCCGAAAGGGCTAGAAAGGGCGAACTAATGCAGGTACAAGACTTGATCTCCGAATTTGGCTTGGTAGAAAAGGCCATCTCAAGGAAAGGTCGTTTTAAAGTTATCGAAGGCGGATATTCGGGTGATGTTTTATCTCATGTGATGACTTATGCGAAGCCTGGCTACGTTTGGCTAACAGTACAAACACATGAAAACATCGTAGCCGTTGCCAGTCTTTTGGATGTGGCATGTATTTTGGTTTGCCAAAGGGAAGTACCGGAAGAAACATGCGAAAGAGCTAGAAGAGAAGGGGTCATCATTTTGTGGACGGATAAGGGCAACTACGAAATGTCCGGTCGGTTGTACGAAAAAATTCGTAATAAGACGTAAATGGCGATAGAACGGGTGTTTGTATCGATAGATGTTTTAAACGTTAAGATGAAGGCATTTAAGTAAGCGGGTAGTTGTAAAGATATGGGCAGTTCAGACTCAATGAACTGTTTATATATAACCGGAAGGAGGGCAAATATTGTCTGAAAATACAAAGCACGACAAAGAATGTGCTGAAGCTTATGCAGATATAGACAGAGTAATTCAAGAAAACAAAGGACAGCGCGGAAATTTGGTCCAAGTGCTTCATTATGCACAAGAACGCCTGGGTTATGTACCTAAAGATATTCAAGTTAGAATTGCGAAATCTTTGGGTGTGTCCCTTTCTGAAGTATATGGCGTGATCACTTTTTACTCGTTTTTCAGAGAACAACCGAGGGGCAAATTCGTTATCTCTATATGCCAGGGAACTGCTTGCTATGTACGCGGGGCACCCGAAGTGTTAGCGAGGCTTGAAAAAGAGCTGGGTATTGAAGCAGGGACCACAACTGAAGACGGTTTGTTTACCATTGAAATAGTAAGATGTCTTGGTGCATGTGGATTAGCGCCAGTAATGACCGTTAATAAAGATACTTACGGCCGGGTAACAGAGGACAAAATTCCATCGATCCTCAACCATTATAGAGCACAGGCAGAAAAGGTGGAACAAGAAGAACCGGCAGAATCTGAACTAGAGCAAGTTGTAGGGAACTAACGTTAGTTTACGGTTGGATTTGGGGGTGGGTAGGATAATTGACTTGTCTCTGCATTTGCTTGATCTTTTACAAAATAGCGCTAACGCCGGGGCCCGACACATCGAGGTCACAGTTACGGAGGATCAAGAAAAGAATTTTATCGAAATTATGGTTTCCGATGACGGCAGGGGTATGAGTCCCGAGGAGCAAGATCGCGTCTTAGATCCTTTCTACACATCGTCTAACAAGAAAAAAACGGGATTAGGTCTGCCGTTGGTTGCTCAAGCAGCTACCATGGCTGGCGGTTCAATATCTATACAAAGCAACGAATTAGGGGGCACCCTGGTTACCGTTAGATATACTCTCGACCATCCCGATAGACAACCATTAGGCGACGTTGCAGATACTATAATATCTTTTATGGCAGGTAATACATCGGTAGATGTTTCACTCAAGTATCAGGGCTCTAAGAGTCTGTTTAAGTTTGACACACGCGAGTTTCGAACAAAGATGGATAAGATGGGCTTAAGTCAGTTATCTTTTATTTGGGAGATAGAAGAAATATTGAGGGACGGGCTAGCTTTGGCAGGCTATCGTCCCGATAGGGGAGGTTTAGCTCATGAAATCGATTGAAGATCTAGAGCGTCTTAAAGAAAAAACACTTAAAGACATACAACTGCGTTCATCTTCGGGAAGCCCTCGAATTGTTGTAGGAATGGGAACTTGTGGTATAGCGGCAGGCGCAAGAGACACCATGCTTGCTATGATAGATGAGCTTAAGACGCGCAGAAAATCAGATGTTACCATCACTGAAACCGGTTGTATAGGGCTTTGTGTGAAGGAGCCGATAGTAGAGATTTATATACCCGGTGAACCTAGAGTAGTTTATGGTAACGTTGATCCTTCTCGTGGACGGCAAATTATTGTATCTCACATCATTAACAGAAAACCTATCGAACAGTGGATTTTAAACATAGAAGAAAAATCTTAAGTAATAGGGGAGATGCCTGATGGAGTTTTATAGAAGTCACATCCTTGTATGTTCTGGTACTGCGTGCCATGCATCGGGCAGCATTGCTCTCAAAGATTCTCTGGAGGCAGAGATCGCCCGAGCAGGTTTAGATAAAGAAATTAAAGTGGTTGAAACGGGATGTTTTGGTTTTTGCCGTTTCGGGCCTAATATGATGGTGTATCCCGAAGGAGTATTTTATTGCCAGGTACACGAAGAAGATGTTCCCGAACTCGTTGAAGAACATTTTATGAAAGGCCGAGTGCTTGAACGGTTACTTTATAAAGAACCTGTGACCGAAAAAGCGGTTGTAGACTTTGAAAATATACCGTTTTTTAATCTGCAGACTAGAATAGTGCTGGAAGATTGCGGAATTATCGACCCGGAATCTATTACAGAATATATTGCCCGAGATGGCTATTTTGGTCTCGCTAAAGCACTGCAGAAACAACCAGAAGAAGTAATTGACATAGTTAAAAAGTCCGGATTAAGGGGTCGTGGAGGCGCTGGTTTTCCAACAGGTTTGAAATGGGATTTTGCCGCTAAAGCCACAGGCTCGCCAAAGTATATAGTTTGCAATGCTGATGAAGGTGATCCCGGGGCTTTCATGGACAGATCGACGATCGAAGGCGATCCACATAAGTTGTTGGAAGGCATGACCATAGCAGGTTACGCGGTCGGTGCGTCTGAAGGTTATGTCTATGCTCGGGCAGAGTACCCGCTAGCAGTTGAAAGACTTTATAAAGCTATCGCCGATGCTAAGGAGTTGGGCCTTTTAGGTAAAAATATTTTTGATTCCGGATTTGATTTTGAGATAGATGTAAGATTAGGTGCCGGGGCTTTTGTGTGCGGAGAAGAAACTGCACTATTGAACTCGATCATGGGGCAAAGAGGGGAACCTAGACCGAGACCGCCTTTCCCAGCTAATGAAGGGTTGTGGGACAAACCTACAGTTATAAACAACGTTGAAACGTTTGCGAATATACCTTCTATACTACGAAACGGTCCAGAATGGCTCGCTAGAATTGGCACAGAGACTTCTAAAGGGACGAAAGTTTTTGCCCTCGCAGGTAACATTAACAATAACGGGTTGGCAGAAGTGCCTATGGGAACCACAATAGGTGAAATCGTTTTTGATATTGGTGGCGGATTACCTGACGGCAAAAAATTCAAGGCTGTTCAAACCGGTGGCCCTTCAGGAGGATGTATCCCTGTAGAATACCTCAATACACCCGTCGATTATGAATCCTTAGCAAAACTAGGCACCATAATGGGTTCTGGCGGTTTTGTAGTGATGGATGAAGATACTTGTATGGTAGACTTAGCAAAATTCTTTTTGGAATTTGTCCAGACTGAATCTTGCGGAAAATGTGCTCCATGCAGGATAGGTACAAAACGGATGCTCGAAATTCTCGAACGGATTACTAGAGGCGAAGGGAAGGAAGGAGACATCGAACTTCTTCAAGAACTCGGTGAGTCTATCCAACAAAGCGCATTGTGCGGATTAGGTCAAAGCGCTCCCAACCCCGTGCTTTCTACGATTAAGTATTTTAGGGATGAATATGAAGCCCACATAAAAGATAAAAAGTGTCCTGCTTCGGTTTGCGCTGCATTGTTTAACGCACCCTGCCAAAACACATGTCCTGCACATGTAGATGTTCCGATTTACGTAGATCTTATACGGCAAGGTAGATTCCAGGAATCTTACGAAGAGATATTGAGAGAGAACCCATTCCCCGTGGTATGTGGTAGGGTTTGTCACCACCCATGTGAGTCGAGCTGCCGAAGGGCCCAACTTGATGAACCAGTTGCAATTAGAGAACTGAAACGTTTCGCCTCGGATTATGCAGTGAGCAATGGCAAATTTAAATCAATGCCGGTTATCAAAGAATCTACGGGTAAAAAGGTAGCGATCGTTGGGGCTGGTCCGGCAGGTTTAACAGCAGCTAATTATCTTGCTCTGCAAGGACATTCTGTTACTGTATTTGAAGCACTTCCAGTTCCGGGTGGAATGCTTGCTGTTGGTATTCCCGACTATAGATTGCCGAAGGTCCCGTTAAATGAAGATATTAATGTGATCAAGAGTCTTGGTGTAGATATTCGCACCGGAGTCAAAGTTGGAACCGATATTAGTTGGGAATCCATAAAGAATGGTCATGACGCAGTGTTTGTAGCTATCGGTGCTCACGGGGATCGCGCTATGGGTATTCCTGGTGAGGAACTCGATGGTGTTATGCCGGGTGTAGTCTTCTTGCGAGAGTTAAACCTTGGGAAGAAAATCGATCTACAAGGCAAAAAGGTGGTAGTCGTGGGTGGAGGAAACGTTGCCATGGACGCTGCTCGTTCTGCAGTAAGATTAGGTGCAGAAAAAGTTACAGTCGTTTATAGGCGACGACAAGAAGATATGCCTGCCGAGAAAGAAGAATTGGACGGTGCCGTAGACGAAGGTATTATCATTGAAGCTATGGTAAACCCAATTGAAATCATAGGAGAAGATAAGGTAGAGAAAATTCGATGCACTCGAATGACGGCACGCGAATTTGACGCTTCGGGTCGCCGGAGAACATATCCTGTAGAGGGTAGCGAGTTTGATATAGATTGCGACGTATTTATAGCAGCTATCGGACAAGTCACCCAATCGGAGGAATTCTCTGAAGAAGGGCTTGAAACTGGATGGAGCGGCACTATTAAAACTGATTCAAGAACTATGGCTACGAATATAGAAGGTGTATTTGCGGCAGGCGATTGTGTAAGCGGCCCGGCAACCGTGGTTGAAGCTATTGAGGGCGGTAAAAAGGCTGCTGCGGCAATTAACGTATACCTTGGGGGAACTTCAGATGTGGTACCAACTTCCAAACATGCACGAGAGCTTACCGCACCCATAATCGAAGAGAAAATGGCCAAGGTATCTACGAGGCAGTTGCCATGTGCAGAACGAATCAAATCATTTGCAGAAGTGGAACTCGGCTATGATGCATGTCAGGCCCAAAAAGAAGCTCAGCGGTGCTTACGATGTGATGTGAAGCAATAAGGGAGGAACGATAATGGCATTCGTGACCCTTAGCATAGACGGAAAGCAAGCATGCGTAGAAGAAGGAACCATGATAATTGAGGCAGCTCGTTCCGTAGGAGTAGATATCCCTACTTTATGCTATTTGAAGGATATTAATGTGGTCGGTAGCTGTAGGGTTTGTGTGGTGGAGGTAGAAGGTGCAAAAACGCTTCAGGCAGCGTGTGTAACACCCGTGTCTTCAGGTATGGTAGTCCATACTAATACGCCTGCTGTACGAGCCTCACGAAGGCTTAGCGTAGAAATGATTTTGTCGAACCATCCATTTGATTGTCTTACATGTACTAGGAACCTTAACTGCGAATTGCAAGATCTTGCTGAAAGACTTGGTATTAGGCACGTCAGGTTTCAACAGGATAAGAAGGATGAACCGATCGATCTATCTACACCTTCGATCATTCGCGATCCCAACAAATGTATATTATGCAGGCGCTGCATATCTGTGTGCGAAAAAATACAGTCAGTAAATGCCATTGGACCTCTAGGGCGTGGTTTTTCTAGCAATGTCGGCCCTGCGTGGGGCGAAAGTATGAATGCGAGCTCATGTATTTACTGCGGCCAGTGTGTATTAGTATGTCCGGTAGGCGCGTTGTATGAGAAAGAATATACTGAAGAGGTATGGCAAGCTTTGAACGATCCCGAAAAATTTGTGTTAGTACAAACGGCACCAGCTACAAGGGTTTCTATCGGTGAGCCGTTCGGTCTCTCACCCGGAAGTATATCCACAGGTAAAATGGTGAGTGCATTAAGGCAATTGGGGTTTAACAGAGTATTTGATACGGACTTTGCAGCAGATTTGACTATCATGGAAGAAGGGTCTGAACTTCTTGACAGATTGGCAAATGATGGCCCACTTCCGCTTATAACTTCGTGTAGTCCGGGATGGATTAAGTTCATGGAAGAATTTTATCCTGAGATGGCAAAGAACGTTTCGACGTGTAAATCGCCGCAGCAAATGTTCGGCGCAGTTGCAAAGACATATTATGCTCAGAAAGTAGGTATAGATCCGAGTAATATGGTAGTAGTTTCCATAATGCCTTGCACTGCGAAAAAGTTCGAATGCCAAAGGCCTGAAATGAGTTCGTCTGGCTACCAAGATGTTGATTATGTACTAACTGTTCGGGAACTTGCGCGAATGATAAAACAAGCGGGAATCGATTTCAAAAATTTGCCGGAAGAAGAATACGATGCTCCTCTTGGAATCTCTACTGGTGCCGGAGTGATTTTTGGTGCTACAGGTGGAGTGATGGAGGCTGCATTAAGAACAGCATACGAAGTGCATACGGGCAAGAGTTTGTCCGAAATAGACTTTGTTGAAGTCAGAGGGATAGACGGCGTTAAAGAAGCGTCGATAGATCTTAACGGCACTAAACTTAATGTAGCTGTTGCCCATGGCATAGTAAATGCTCGCGTTGTGCTAGACAGGGCTAAATCGGGAGAAAAAGAGTATCATTTCATAGAAATCATGACATGTCCAGGCGGTTGTATCGGAGGCGGCGGTCAACCCATTCCTACTAATGCAGATATTATCAAAAGCCGAATCGCAGCTATCTATGGAGCCGATGAGGCGATGACGATAAGAAAATCTCACGAGAACCCTGCTGTAAAAGAGTTGTATGAGAAGTTTTTGGGTAAACCGTTAAGCTATAAATCGCATGAACTATTGCATACCACGTATACCAAACGACCGCAATTTGGGTTTATGGTAAACAAAGATGATCAAGGAGCATGGCCTCTTGAAGAAATAGCTGCCGCTTGTGCGGGAAGTGGCGATGAAGATAGTTAACAGTTCAGATTAAAAATGCATTCTCAGGGCTCGGATTTTGTTACTCCGAGCCTTCAAAATGGTCGCAAGTTATGTCTACAAAGGTAGGTTCTTGACATAAAGGGCTCAATTGATTATATTTCGATACGTAGATCTATTAAAGGAGGTTGTGAAGGGTGCCTATATACCAATACAAATGCGAGAATTGTGGCAAATTCGAGAAATTGCAAAGAATAACTGATGCCCCTCTTACGGCCTGCCCTAAATGTAATGGTGCTGTGAAGAAATTAATTAGCCCCAATGTTGGAATTATCTTCAAAGGGTCAGGTTTTTATTGTACAGATAACAGGGCTGATAAGAACAAAAGTCAAAAGGCTGGGGATTCATAAATCGTCAAGCTGAATTAGTTAGCAGCTTAGATTATTTAAAAGGCTAGAAAATTTCATTCTGGCCTTTTAGTCTATGACCGCAAAAAATCGTATGTCAGCAAAACTTGTGAACTCCGCGAGGTCAAGTCTTTTAGTACGATTGTCTAAAAAATATGTAGTAAAGGATTAGGTAGGTGAAGAATAGTCTTGTCCTATTCCAAATAACTTCATGGTTCGCCATGACAATAGCGTAATCAACGAATCCATGACATGGTGTAGCAAAGTGCCCCCTGCCACAAGAATGAAAAGGGCTAGTGGCTCAGATTTGCCGTAAAGCGAATCTAAATTTCCAACTAGTAAAAAGGGTTGTACGATGAGCCCTTCTAGCAAAGCGTGAATCGGTCCGGTGATCGCTAATACCGTTGGATAATTGATTCTTTTTTGCAAAAGTAGTGCACCTATTATACCCACAGGTATGTGCATAGCAGCTCTCATACCGATAAGTGGACCCAGTTTCATGAAGAAGCCTATCGCTGATCCTAAGGCAACGATGCCCGCGACCCACGGGCCGAAAAACATAGAAATCATAAGGGGTACGTGAGACGCTAGGGTGGCAGAGAAAGGCCCAATGACGATGCTTAGCACTCCCCCGAGGGCCATTGGGATGATAAGTGAAAGTGCTAGAAGTAAAGCGCCGATCACCATATTTTTTACGTCGAGAGTTTTCATTAGCATTTCAGCCCCCGTAAATTAGTTCAAACAAAAGATGTCGATTTGTGGATGAGTTAAATACTTACAGTAGTATATCAGGTGTCTTGTCACCTGTAAACAGCAGTTTTGAATTTAGCACCGGCAGGGTGCGCAGTTCCTACCGGTGCTAAATTCAATTTCAAACAAAAAGCTACTGATTTAAGTATTAATCTACTGAGTCTTTGTAATCAGAAGGTAAACCGGTGATTACCTATAATTGTTGCAGCAGGTTTAGACCATAACCAAGAATTACTTACCAAATGGTAATTGAAATAAAAGAGCGCGCCACCTGTTGGATCCCATCCTGAAAGCGCGTCTTTTGCGGCGTTAATAGACTCTTGATTCGGGTAAGAATTGAACATTGAATTGCCTACGCAGGAAAATTGCCAGGGTTCATAGACTACCTCTTGAATTGTGTTCGGAAAAAGACTGCTGCGCACTCTGTTTAACACAACAGCACCTACAGCTATTTTGCCTATATACGGTTCACCGGCTGCTTCTGCATAAATGACTCTAGACAAAAGCATAAGTTCGTAGTTGTTGTAATCCGAATTCCAGGGGCTGTACGCTAAGGCTGGCGTTGAGGTTGTTATCAGTAATACGCTAACTGTCAAACTTAAGACTAAGGTGCTAAAGATAGCTTTCTTATGCATTTCGATTCCCCTTTCAGGCCTCCGGGGTTAGCTCATGGGTTCGGTGAAAGGGTGCAGCCCTACCGCAAAACCTATGCGGATTCACCCGAAAACCGGGTCCCCCGTACCTATTTAGAAATAATAGGATTCGGCCATCTTGTACTCACGGATTGTAACATCGTTTGATGTAACTTTCATTAGTAGTTTGTTGGGTGAGGAGGTAAATTAGGGAAATCGCGGGATTTACGATTTTAATCGGAAAGCAAAAAACCTTTGGATTGCAACGTGTTTTCTAAGCGTTCCAAGTGTTGTTTTTGAGGTGCCCTTAAAGTATGAAGGTGCACGCCGTCTGTAAGGGAAGATAGTAAGCCAGCTTGGGTATGCTCTATGGCATCCATAAACTCTTTTACGTCGGCAGGTGTAGATATCGAGAGTTGTCCGGTAAGCTGTCCATATATAGGATGTTCCACTATGACATCGATCACTTCAACACCTGCGTTAACTATAGTAAGCAGTTCTTCACGCGTCTGCGAATAGTCGTGTTTCACAGCGATTAATTTAGTTACGCCAACGCCCTGTCTTGGTAGATTCCACAAAGTGTAGCCACGTGGGGTAGCTAATATAGATTCCCCTTTGGCCCTTAAGAGAGCTATATCTTGGACTATGAGTTGTCTCGTGACCCCAAGTTCAATAGCCAAGGTTGCTCCTGTAACGGGTTTGGAAGCAGAACTCAGCAGTTCGAGAATTTTCTTTCGCCTTTGCTGACCTTTCATTACATCACCAGACTGTCAAAACGATATTTTACTGATTGGGAAAGTTTATGTTCGTCCCATCCTAGATTCTATAGTGGTTTGATCAGACCGGCAAGTAATTTGAATGTTCTACAAAATTTCAAAGGCCCATTTAAACTAATGCTGGACCTTAGTTCCTTGGATTTTAGGCAATATTATAGCCAAGATACAAAACAAAGGTAGTTTTTGTATTTTTCGGGACCTGAAATTAAATTCTTAGCAACAACCCAGCTAAAACCGCAGCCCTTTCAGGAAGTTTAGATATTATAACGTGTTCGCTAAGGGCATGACCGCCGTCTCCTACTGCCCCAAGACCGTCAAGGGTAGGAATATCCAAGGCAGAAGTGAAATTTCCATCACTTCCCCCGCCTGTGCCCCCACCCTTTAACTCGATGCCCATTTCTTTGCCAATTGTTTGAGCTATTTTGAAGAGTTCAAGGTTCTTTTGCTTTTTTTCCATGGGTGGTCTGTTTAATGCGCCTTCAACTTTTAGCGTTATATTAGGATCTACGGGTTTGATGTTTAAAATCTTGGGCACGATTTTTTTGCCAGCATCTATAGTCATCACTCTAAGGTCAACTTGAAGCACGGCTTTAGCCGCAACTACGTTGGAGCGAGTGCCTGCCTCGATAACACCTACGTTTACGGTAGTACCCTCTTTGAGATCGGTCAATCCATGAAGATATAGGATTTGATGGGCAGCTTCCGTTATGGCAGATACCCCGTCTTCATAATCGGCACCTGCATGTGAAGCAAGCCCTTGGATGGTAACGGTAAAAGTGCCGCCTCCTTTTCTCCAAATCTTAAGAAGTCCTTCTTTTATAGATGGCTCAAGTACCAGCACTGCGGAAGATTTAAGTGCTTCGCTTTCTATGATTGGACGGGAAGATGGTGAACCGATTTCTTCATCGGAATTGTGAAGCACCACGATTTTTTTCTTAGGTGTAAGCCCTAGATCTTGCAGGGTTTTAATCGCAAAGATCGTTTGCACGATACCAGCCTTCATATCGTATGCGCCCGGTCCGTATGCTTTACCATCTTTTACGTGAAAAGGTCGGATCTTAGTTTCGCCTTTATCCCATACAGTATCCATGTGACAAAGAATCAAGATGCTTTCGTCCCCTAAACCCCATTCCGCTCTAACATGGTTTCCGTAATCCTCTTGTGGCAGTATGGTTACGTCAGCCCCAAGATCTTTCCATTCTTTAGCGATTATCTTGCCGAACTTGTCTACACAATCTTTGTGGGTGCTTGGGGAATCTGTGTTTGTAAAAAGTTCCAGCAATTTAACCATTTCATTTTGTTGTGCCCTTAGATGATCTAATATTTGTTTTTGACTAGACATAATTTTACCTCCAGTAAGAAATTTTGTTTAAAAGCCGATTACCATAAGCAGTATAGGCGAACTGCTCAAAACCAGTTTAAAACGACTATCCAGCCCGAAAGGGTCGCTAAACTTGCTATCGTAGACAGCAGAGTGGTTTGAGAGATCAGGTCAGGATTTGCATTAAACTCGCCGGCAAGTATCGTTGCATTCACTGGTGAAGGCATTGCCGATTGAAGCACAAGTATTTTCCAAGCTAATCCCCGTAACCCTAAAACCCTTCCAACCAAAGCTATCGCTGCAGGAATTAATATTAACCTTGCAACTGTGGCGATCCCAGGAATTTGCCACTTATAACCTGATTCTATCTTTACAAGCTGCAAACCTAAAACAAGCAAAGTCATAGGTATCGTAGCTTGAGATAAAAGCTCAATAGGCCTTGCTAATACTTGGGGTATATTTATATTTGCCAATTTGACGATAACTCCTAATAGGGCTCCATAGAGCGCAGGCATCTTTAGTGCCCTTCTTACAGCTTCCTTTGGTTGAAGGTTGCTCGACGCAGCTATGAACACTCCTAGCGAAGCTATGAGAAAACTCTGTATGACCATGTAAACGACTGCTAATTCCATACCGCCTTGACCAAAAGCAAAAAGGCATATTGGAAGACCAAAATTGCCTGTGTTGGAAAAAACGGTGGGAAGAAGCATTGAACGCGCAAGATCTTTCTCCCAACCTAGTTGCCTGTAAAAGGCAGAAAGTAAGAACGCAGATATAATTGGTCCGACCAGAGCTAACGTGCTAAAAAGTCCGACCGTTTGCAGATCTACAGTTGAATTAGCAAGTGAGTTAAAAGTTAAAACTGGAGTTAGAATATATAGACATATTCTTGAAATAGATGACACATCTAGTGGAATGCGTTTTCCTAGTGCATATCCAACGGCTGCTATAAGAAATACGGGTAGTACTGATCCTAGTGCTTCGAGTGGCAATATGCTTCACCTACAATCTTTGCTTTTGGTATATATGATCTGTACTTCATTATACATCTGTATACCTTTGTTTGGCAGGAGTTTCGTTTTAGACAACGAATTTATTGCCTGTAACGATAAATATCGGGTTTCTTAGCTCGCTGTTTTACAATTTAAATTTGAGGTGGAATTGTTGAAAAGATGTGTTGTAAATAAAGCATCTAAAATATTGATGTTCGATTTAGATGGTACTTTACTGCCTGTAGGACAAGATTTTTTCTATAATGATTATCCTGATGCAGCCGCCCCGTATTTTGCTCATGTCACCGACTCTAAAACTTTTAGGGATGCATTACTTCAATCTACTTGGGATATGGTAAACAATTTGAATCCCCGCTTACCTAATTTAGAAGCTTTTCGGCTATCTTTCGAGCCTAAATTAGGGCAAGATTGGGAAGTGCTATGGTCGATTTTTGACCGGTTTTACAACGAGGGGTTCCCGAAATTGCAAAGTTTGGTGCCTCGAACTGAAATAGCAAGGAAAGTTGTAAAACAATGTTTAGATCAAGGATGGCAAATCATACTTGCAACTAATCCGATTTTCCCTGTAGATGCAGTCAAGGAAAGAATGAGATGGTGTATGGTAGATGATTTACCTTGGCAGTTTATCACTACGCTTGAACATATGCATTTTTGTAAACCCCATATTCAATATTATCAAGAAATATTAGACCGCATGGAACTCGAACCAGAAAATTGCGTAATGATTGGAAATGATATGCAGGAAGATATGGTCGCTTCCCGATTGGGAATTAAAACCATACTAGTCGAAGATTTTTGTATAAACAGAAATTGTGAGGAAAACGGGATTTTTGAACCTGATATGAGAGGGAAATTAGAAGATGTTCCAAAGTTGGTGTCAATCATATGAATCCTGCCGAAGTTGCCATCGAGTTTTCCGGAAAGTTAGATCTTCGTTCTACCCTTGAGTGTGGTCAGATTTTTAAATGGCATGAAGTCACCTGTGCTAAAGGGTTTAATTGGTATAAAGGGGTCATAGACTCCCATGGGGTGATGGTAAAACTAACTGCCGATTCACGGTTGTTAGTTGCATATGACGATAAGATCAAACCCGAAGATAACTTTGTCTTAAATGTGTTTGAATATTTTTCTCTTGATGATGATTTGGATCTAATACATAAATCTTTGCGTGAGGCTGATTTCATTCAAACTCCATGCCACAAGACAGATTTAGTGATGAGTAAAGCGGTTGAACATGCCCAAGGGTTAAGAATAATCAGGCAAGATCCATGGGAATGTCTAGTTTCATATATAATTTCTGCTAACAAAAACATCCCAGCGATCAATAAAATAGTTAGGAATATTTCTGAAATGTTAGGTTCCCCTACCGGGTTCGGTGAATATACTTTTCCCGCACCCCAAACTGTTTTAGATGCCGGAGTCGATTTGATCAGACAATCAAAATGCGGTTACCGTGCTCCATACGTTATAGACGCGGCGAAAAAAGTCGTTAGCGGACAGGTGGACCTTGACGCACTTTGGAAACTTCCTACAAAAGAAGCTAGGCAGCATCTTCTGAAAATTAAAGGTGTAGGCCCTAAAGTTGCCGATTGTGTATTGCTTTTCGCTTATCACCGTTTAAATGTGTTTCCTGTAGATATATGGATCGCCAGATGTATGTCCAAATTCTATATGAACGATCTCAAAATAACGTCAAAACAAGCTAAGGAAGAAGGAAACAAACGGTTCAGCCCTTACGCAGGATATGCGCAACAAGTTTTGTTTAACTATTCAAGAAATATTTTGAAAGGTGATTTCGCCCTGAAAACATGATCGTTTCTCATCATACCTGCTTGAATACTTTTCTGAAGGAGCGTTTTGCCTTAAGTTAGAATATAGGCGGGGGTGTTGCTTTGAATATTAAGATCCGATTGTTTGGTGCCCTAGTCAGATATAGTGCTTCGGGTGAGGATTCTTTCGATTTTTACATTTCAAACTCGATGACGATCAGACAACTTTTAAAAACACTCAATATTTCTGAGCAAGAAGTGTGGATGGTTACTGTTAACGGTAGTCAAGCACAATTAGACGATTTGGTTAAGGACAATGACCAAGTCATGATTTTTGAACCCGTGCTTGGTGGTTGATAAAAAACAGAAAGAAGGGAACATAATTGAACCGTTTACCCAAGGTATGTATCATTTTAAACCCAATAGCGGGCCATGGTAAAGCACTTTTGATGCTACCGCAAGTAAAAGCGTTATTAAAAGATAACCATATACACTTTGACCTGTTTGAGACTGACGGGCCTAAACATGCCGAAACATTGGCAAAAGATCTGGCCTGCAGTGACTATAGAGCAATTGTAGCTATGGGTGGCGATGGAACCCTGGGGGAAGTAGCTAACGGACTACTTGCATCTAACGGGCAGTGCCGAATACCCCTCGCCATTATACCTGCTGGAACCGGTAATGATTTTGTAAAAGGTAATAGGTTATTTTTTAATTGGGTTGAATCGGTCAATGTTCTTTCTGATTCACAAGTTACGTATTTTGATGTTATGTATGTTCAAGATGCTCTCAATCGTACGCGTTACGCTGTGAATTCAGTAGGAGTGGGTTTCGATGCGTATGTAGTTAAGCAGGTAGCTCAGCGCAGATCTAAAAAGTTTGGCCGTTTGAGCTACGCCTTAGAAGTCGTCAGAGGGCTATATGAGTTTCAACCTCGGGATATGCGGATTGTGGTTGATGCAGAAGAAAAAAATGCCGGGAAGGCTTGGTTATGTGCGGTTTTGAATTCTGAAAAGTTCGGAGGCGGAATGAAAATCGCTCCAGGCGCAGGTTCTGCTGATGGTAATATTCACATTGCATATCTTACTGATGCGCCTAGATTACGTTTGTTACACATGCTTGTTAAGGTCTTTAAGGGGAAACACGTAGGTACGCCAGGAGTTTATATTCATAAAGCACTTGAGGTGCAAGTTGACGCCGACTCGTCGTACCCTTGTCATCTTGATGGTGACATATTGGAATTGACATACCCGCTAAAGGTGAAACTAGTACCCGGAGCAATTCCTTTTTTGATCGGCAAATGAAATCCGATTATATAAACTGTATTAAATCACAACTGCGGTACTAAGTAAATGTTTGCGGTTGTTTTGAGCAAAATAATATACGAGAGGGGTTTAGATTAATTTGGTAAATCAGATTGAGAAACGGGTTCTTCCAATATCCACAGCATTATTTCCAGTGCCTGTTGTTCTTATTACTTGCGGCGATTATTCGGGGGATACCAATGCCATAACTGTTGCATGGGTAGGAACGGTATCCTCAGAGCCTCCGGTAATCGCTATTGGCGTAAGACCAACAAGGTATTCGTTTGGATTATTGCAACGATATGGAGACTTTGTGGTTAATCTTCCCAAGGCAGACCATGTAGATATCTTAAATTATTGTGGAAGTGTGTCGGGCAGGAGCGAGGATAAGTTTGAATCAGCGGGTATTACTCCCCTCAGGGCCGAGGAGGTGCGAGCACCTATTGTATCCGAGTTTCCGGTAAACATAGAATGTAAAATCAAAGATAGAATCGCACTTGGTAGTCACAATCTTTTTCTAGGAGAGGTTGTTTCTGTACATGCATCTGTAGATGTGTTGACCCGCGGTCAAATTGACCCCGAAAAAATGCTCTCAGTGGCGTATTCCCATGGGCGCTACTTCACCATGGGGCATCTGATCGGAAATAAAGAAGACAAGTAAGAAAATTTAACACCGAGGAGGAGAACATGTGGAGGGTTTTGATCATTTACAGACCATAAAAGTAGTTATTAAAGATACTGCGGTTGTCATTACAATTGCACGTGAAAAACATCTTAACGCACTCAATCAAACGGTTTTATCCGAACTGGAATTTGTATTAGATACTCTTGCTGTTAAGGCCCCCGCAAAACCCTTGATAATTACCGGAGACGGTCCGAGGGCTTTTGCGGCTGGTGCGGACATTAGCGGAATGATAGGTATGACATCTAAAGAAGCATCCGAGTTTTCCCGTTTTGGTCAAAAGGTGTTTTTGAAACTTGAGAGTTATCCTGCGGTTACAATAGCTGCAGTAAACGGTTACGCTTTGGGAGGCGGCAATGAGCTTGCTATATCTTGTGATATTCGTATCGCTGAGAAGAATGCCAAGTTTGGGCAACCTGAAGTAGGGTTAGGTATAATTCCCGGTTTTGGCGGTATTCACAGGTTGGTACG
Organism: uncultured Eubacteriales bacterium; assembly: GCA_964406505.1. GTDB lineage: Bacteria > Bacillota > Sulfobacillia > Fermentithermobacillales > Fermentithermobacillaceae > DTU015. The sequence continues at coordinate 87,156 of CAYORX010000004.1, read as the reverse complement.
TATTGTCGGTGAGTCTTGTGCGTCCGATCTTATTTTCACCGGGCGGACAATCGACGCTACTGAAGCGTTAAAAATCGGACTTGTACATAAAATAGTCGAGCAAGGCGAAGCGCTAAAAGATTCTTTGTCGTATTCAAAACGTTTGTCTAAAAACTCGTCTTTTGCACTCATTCAAGCTAAAAAGGCCATCGTTCATGCTCAGGCAAACAGCCTCGGTGTTGAAGTTGCTACAGAAGCCAAGCTGTTTTCTCAGTGTTTTGATCACGCTGATCAGCAAGAAGGGATGAAAGCTTTCTTGGAAAAGCGTTCTCCACAATTTCAAACAGAATAAAAAAACAACTACTAATTCAAAAACTTTAACAACTTTTACTTTGATTCGATATAAATAACGGGGCGTTATCGTTGGCTAAAAAAACACGTGATGAACATAAAAATCAGCGAAAATCCAAAGCTCTAAAATTTATAGGCATTCTAGTTTTTATAACATCATTAATAGCTGGTGCGTTTTATTTTGGCTGGCATCTGTTTACTAAGAAAAATAGTTTAGCTTTCACAGCGTTGACTAAAATGTCAGATGGTGGTTTGCTGATTTACAGGTATAAAGATTTTCTCGACTTTGTACGTACAGACGATGAAACTCAAGTTGATGATGAAGAACTGGGTGATGCTGATTGGGAGCACGTAAATTTCGGCCCAAAAATCAGGTTTGCAGACATTTCGGGTAATCGGGTTTCGGCAGATGACATTTACCGTAATTTGGATGAAAAGGTTGTTGTAGATCTAGTTATTGGACCCGATCGAAACATTGCGAAAGTAGCGCAAACTCCCAACGGTTTTATGTTACAAGACGAGATCGAACACATTGAGAATAACATTGTAAGTATTTCCAATAGTGAATATACATTAGGCGAAAATATAGATTTTTTCGGAAGCGTTGGTGATGTGGCGCAAATTTATGGTTACGATGATATTGTGATCTTGGCCGAACTTGTTCACAAGGCCGGTAAACTCCAAGTCGTTTGCAACGTTGATGATGCCAAGGTGTTTATCGATGGAATATATAAGGGTAAACCACCTGTAAATATAGATACAGCGCCTGGAATAAAGCAGATAATGATTAAATCTCCTGAATACAATACAGCAAAAACGCGAGCTACAGTGCAATCAGGTGAAACCACCGAGGTGTTGTTAGAACTGTCTCGTGTAGTAGGTACTATCGAAATTACTTCTGACCCTTCCGACGCAGCAATCTTAATCGACCAAAAGTCTATGGGTACTACACCATCTTCTATAGAATTACCCCCCGGTGAATATGAAATTACATTGGAAAAGGCAGGCTATTACCCAAAAAGAATACAGGTGGAACTATTGCAAGATACGGTTACCCCTGTTCGTTTTCGATTGGCCGCAGAAACGTCAAACACACCTTCTATGGGAGATATTTTTCCGAGTATACCTTCGTCCCAACCGCAGCCATCAGGGACTAGAGTATCAGTGGTGAATTACGCTTCTGATACTAGAACGTTAGAAGGTGTAGACCTAAACGATAATTTTGTCGAGTTTTGGGTGCCCCCCAGTGCTGTTTTAAGTTCCCCGTCTTCGGGAAATATTTCTTGGGATACTTTGTTGCCAGGTGAGCAAGTTGTGGTAAATATTGATGCGTTAGGCGATGTGGAAAGGGCTCAGAAAGTTTCCAGTCATGAATTTTCTGTGAGTGGAAAGGTACTAGCTAAAAATGGGTTACGACTTACAATAGGTGACAACTGGAGTGAATGTACCTTGAGTCCTAATGCTATAATTCGGTATTCGGCGGGCAACATGTACGAAGGTCAGATCGATGTAGGTGATAGAATTGCAGTTTTTGGTGCATCGGCCGACAATGTCAAATATGTGGAAATCAAGGAGAAATTGCCGAAAACATTTTCCGTTTTAGGGTATTTGGTAAGAACTGATAAAGAACTTAATATATTTACAGATGAGTCGTCTTTAATCTTTAAAGTGTCCGGTGATGTAGATGTAGTAGATGTCCAAAAGCGTGTGAAGGAAAACCTCTCGTCTGTACCTTCAGGTTCGAAACTCAAATTTTATGCAGACAATGAAGCTAACATCGTTTGGGCAGAATACATTTGGAAAGCTGAAACGTCGATCGATGCAAAAATCGCAAATGTTTCAGGACCGATGCTTTCATTGCTACCTTTATGGGACGAAATGAACATATCTTTAGATACAGATGTATTCTTAGAAAATCGAAAAAGACCATTTTACGATGTGCAATTCGGCGATACCGTTTTAGTAGCCGGTCCCACAAGCAGTGATGCCCGTTTCATTTGGGTTAAGGATAGAATTTCTTATGATGATGTCGTGGAAGGGTACATAGGTTCCGGATATGGTAGTGGTACTAGGGTATTTAACCAATTTGAAAGTTCAGGACATGTTTCCCAGTGGGTTATGGATACAGATCTTGAATTTGCTGATTTAAAACAAAAAAGAAGCATACCTTTCAGTTTAATACCTCAAGGGGCCAAGGTCAAAATTTGGCTAACGTCTAGGCGAGATCCTGTGTGGGGAGAAATTATCGATACCAACCAAATAGATATGAAAGGTCATTATCTAGGCGACCACGAGGGGTATTGGTATTTTACGGGGTTCAAAAGATTTAAGTTTTCTAAAGACATTGTTTTTACCGGATTATTTAAAGATGAAGAACTGCTTGAGGGTTCCCAAGTACATATAAGTGGCACTGATCAGTATATAGACTATGTAGATGTGCAGTATTTAGCTAACCCGGCTAAAACACGTAAAGGAACAGTGGCTCACGTTGATAAAAACGTGATGAGCATCGTGCAAAGTCAGTTTTTCGTTGAACAATATGGGCTTTCGAAAGATGTATGGTTTGTTGATTGGAATAAAAAAATTGACGGAAGCGTCCAGCTACTTAAAATCGGTGATGAAGTGGAATTAAAGCTAGATCGGGACGATCGTGTCATATTTGCTAAACGGAGTTATTCACCTAAATTTGAGGCAAAGGGTGTTGTAACACGAATTTCAAAAAGAAGTTTAACTGTAACCGGCGAGTACGGTGTCTTAAAGGCAGAGATACATTCCGATGCTATCGTTTGTAAAGATGGCGAAGTTTTTGGATATTGGGTCATTGAAGAAGGTGATGTAGTTCATTTAACAGGTTCAAATGCAAACAACATTGATTTCGTCGTAATATCACGATAAATATTATGTTTTGTCGGGGTTGATGATACGTGGATCAAACCAATCAATTAACGATCGAGGATATAAAAGCAAACCCTGCGGTCCATGCCTATTTGACAGCCGGAAATGATCACTTAGGCGTACTCGGTTATACAGATCATGGAGTAAGGCATGCTGGGTTGGTTTCAACTATCGCAAAAAATATATTGTGGAAACTTGAATTTTCTGAACGCGAACAGGAATTAGCAGCTATAGCCGGTTATCTTCATGACATAGGTAATGTTGTTTCCAGGCATTACCATGCACAAATAGGTGCTGTTTTATCAGAAAGATTATTAGACAAAATGGGAATGGAGTCGGGGGAAATTGCCACGGTTATAGGGGCTATTGGTAGTCATGATCCCGAAGAAACTTGTCACGCGGTGTCTACAGTATCTGCCGCGGTGATTTTAGCAGATAAATCAGATGTTCATCGTTCAAGGGTCAGAAACCCGGATATACATAATTTTGACGTCCATGATAGGGTTAATTACGCTGCTACACACTCGTTTCTAGAAGCAAAGAACGATAAAAAGATAGTGTTATTGCACTTAACCATTGATACGAAGATCGCGCAAGTCATGGAGTATTTTGAGATCTTTTTGACTCGGATGCTTGCATGTAAAAGGGCTGCAGAATTTTTAGGCACTACATTCCAACTTGACATTAACGACATAAGACTTCTTTAGCACGTTTTTAAAATCGTAAAGTTCCTCTTACCGCCTTCTTTACCGATTCGCTATGATTGCGCCGTAGGTTGTTGTGGTATATTCTTGTGCTTAGAATTATGTTGTAGCTGCCTCGCCATTAGAAGGGGGAGAATTTATTTTGCGAATTTTGGACGATAAAGGACGACTTTTCGGTAAAATCAGCATAGTCGATTTTGTTGCATTAGTTGTATTAGTTTTGTTGGTCGGATGGTTTAGCTATTCAATGTTCGGAAAGAATTTGCAGCGCGATGTATCTGAAAGGCAGCAAGACACAGAAATCGTCGTTATAGTCAGCGGTATACGACCGTCTACAGCTGAAGCTATTGCCAGAAGCGATAAAGTTTTCGAACTAAAAACAGGCGCCCGTATGGGAGAAGTTGTCGATGTAAAAACAGAACCTGCAGATATTTGGTTAGTGCAAGGTGATGGCAAATGGGTTAAAACCCAATCTGAAGATCGTGTGGACGCTTTTGTAACGATACGAGGTACAGTACGTGTTGGCGAAAATGTGATCACCATGAATGGGATCGAAATTAGGGTTGGAGGGGGTCTTACTCTAACAACAAAATTCGCAGCATTTCAGGGATACGTTATGTTCATGGATCTAGATTTAGGGGGCATTGTTCAGTGAAAACTGCTTTTGCCAATCAGCAAATGTATTGGATACAATCCCGAAAATTTTCGGAACAATTACAAAACAGCCGGGTTTACTCATTTTCATGTTATATTTTCAAACATTTGGAGCATATTGTTTTCGCTTTTTTTAAAGGATTTGACAATTTATATGATGTCAGCGTATTATCTCAAATCATTTCAAATGTAAATGCGCAACTGGCAGTGTGGACACAAGCCAGTCATTTTATACGGTGGTGTAAAAGGTTTTTTCGGCTACTTGTCGTGCCATCTGGTAAATCCTTGACCGAAGGCACGTTTTTAGGAATAGCGTTGGCATTAGGCACTTTTGTTCCTACCGCAATACAAATGCTTGGATTTGGTTTGTTCACGTTTGTACTGCTTTGGCGACGATCAGTCAGACAAAAATCGCAATCTTCAAAGTGGATCTATCTTCCGTTCACATTGGTGTTTCCGCTTGCTGTATTGTTTATGTTTGTGGCAGGCGCTACTGTAACATCGGTAGTTCCCGCGCGAAGTATCTTTAATTTCGTTCTTTGGAGTTTTTACGGTTTGGTTTTGATTGTATCTTTTGATATAGCTGCAAGAGGTGATGGCGAAAATATTATTTGGCCTTTGCTCTCATCTATCTCTATCGCAAGTATAATCGGAATCGTGCAGTATTTTACCGGTTGGCAAACATCGAAACCATGGCTCGATGCAAAATTCGAAGATGAAATCGTAAGAATAGTGGGTACGTTTGATAATCCCAATTATTTTGCAGAAATGATAGGATTGACGCTTCCGATTGTGCTTGCTTTTTTGCTTAAAAATCGAAGGTTACGTGACAAAACTTTGATGTTAGTGTATGCGGCGCTTCAAAGCATTGCTTTGTTATTGACGTGGTCAAGGGGAGCATGGCTAGGGTTTCTTTTTTCTTTTACGATAATGGCTGTTATATTTGATAAGCGGTTACTTGTATTGGGTTTAGTTGTCGCGGTGGTGGTAATGACCGTCGCCCCTCCGGTGGTAGTACAAAGGTTGCTTTCTTCGTTCAGCATGGAGGATAGCTCTAATTACTACCGAATCTCTATATGGCGAGGCTCTATCGCACTTCTTAAAGAGTATTTTTTTAGAGGGGTTGGTCTTGGCGCAGAAAGTTTTGCGGAAATGTATCCGGAATTTATGATCGTTCAAACTCCTGCGATTCACTCACACAGTATGTATCTTCAACTATTAATAGAAATGGGCCTATTCGGTTTTTTAGCTCAAACATGGTTTCTATTTGCATGTATGTGGATTGGCATTAGATCTATATTTCTAGATGTAGGCCGCGGACTTACGCGCTGGGGTCATATAGGAATTTTGTCATCCGGCCTTGCAGCGATCATAGGCCATATGCTACAGGGTGTCATAGATCACACGTGGTATAATCCGAAGATCACAGTTGTGGTATGGGCATGGCTAGGTTTAATCGTGGGAATAGGTATGCGCCTTAATCGATACAGTTCGAAAAAGCTCAACAATAAGGTTGTTGCTTCATGAAAATATTGCATATCATCACGGACAGTAACATCGGAGGTGCAGGGATTTATGTATTGAATTTATTGCCTCAGTTTGATCCTAAACTTTATGATGTGAAAATTGCTTGTCCGAATGGTTATCTCGCTGAGCGCATTGATGCAGCAGGATTAAAACGAATTAGTATATCAAAAAAAGACATATCTTTTTCAGGTTCGCTGACTTTGGAATTATTGAAGGTTATAAGGCAAGTAAAACCTGACATAGTACATACCCATGCCAGTTTGTCGGGGAGGATCGCGGCAAAACTGTTAGGTGTTCGCGTTGTATACACTAAACATGGTTTGGAAAAAATGTCGTCCATGTCTGAGCAAATTTCATTGCCCCAAGGTGGTTTTAAAAAGGCGATCAACCGTTTAAGTTCTAGACTGCTGAGCGATGGTGTGATTGCAATTTCAAAAAGCGTGTTTGAGGATCTAGTTCAATCTGGGGTTCATCCATCCCGAATAACTTGTGTTTATCATGGATTAGATCTGACACAGTTTCAAGCGCGGGATTCGTTGAAAGACAAAATTGAAAATAAAAGTGAAACAGTTTGGATAGGCGCGCTTGCCCGGCTTCATCCTGTAAAAGGGTTAGATGTGTTAATAGATGCCGCCAAAATGGTAATATCATCATATCCTCAAGCAAGATTCCTTATAGGCGGCGCAGGGCCCATGGAGCGAACTTTAAAGGCAAAAATTGAAACGCATAGGTTAGAAAATTACATTAAAATGTTAGGATTCATTGAAAACGTCCCACAGTTTTTGTCCAGATTGAACATATTTGTTTTGCCATCATTTTCTGAGGGGTTGGGTTTATCTGTTTTAGAAGCTATGGCTCAGTCCCTTCCGGTTGTAGCTACCAAGGTAGGCGGGCTTCCTGAAATTGTGCAAGATGAGAAAACAGGTTTCTTGGTAGAGCCGGGAAATGCCCAACTTCTTGCCCAGACGATCGTGCGGTTGGTGATCGATCCAAAGCTAGCTATGCAAATGGGTGCTACAGGCCGCCAACGGGTCGAACAACTATTTGACGCTAAAACTATGGCACGTAAGACAGTAGCGGTTTACGAAAAACTCTTAAACCGTTGAAATTATATTCATAATAACTAAGACCTTTAGGTTGGCAGATTATTATCAGTACCTAAAGGTCTTTTGCAGTTAAAAAACTACGATCGCACTTCGCTTAGAAGTTTATCAAGCGATTGTTTTGCATCGCCCAAAAGGAGTTTAACGTGCTCCATTTCATAAAGTGGGTTGTCTACTCCCGAATAACCCGGTTTGGTGTCTAAGTTGCATACGATCACGTTTTTCGCTTTGTCAACATCAAGTATCGGCATGCCGTAAATCGGGGTACCTTCTGCCGTGTTAGCAGCAGGGTTGACCACGTCGCAAGCCCCTACGATGATGGCGAGATCTGTATCAGGGAATTCAGGATTAATGTCATCCATTTCACAAAGATCGTCATATGGCACATCTACTTCAGCTAAAAGCACATTCATATGTCCGGGCATTCTACCGGCAACCGGGTGTATGGCGAACTTAACTTTAGCGCCTTTAGACTCTAATGCATCGGCTAAGTTCTTCACATGTCCCTGCGCTTGAGCTATGGCCATGCCGTAGCCCGGTACTATTATCACTTTAGATGCGTCGCTTAAAATCTGTCCTAAAGATTCTTCTTCAGCAGGTGCTTCTTCTAAAACCTGAAGTTCATCTGTATCCGCAGGTTTTAGTACTTCGCTTAGAAGTTTATCAAGCGATTGTTTTGCATCGCCCAAAAGGAGTTTAACGTGCTCCATTTCATAAAGTGGGTTGTCTACTCCCGAATAACCCGGTTTGGTGTCTAAGTTGCATACGATCACGTTTTTCGCTTTGTCAACATCAAGTATCGGCATGCCGTAAATCGGGGTACCTTCTGCCGTGTTAGCAGCAGGGTTGACCACGTCGCAAGCCCCTACGATGATGGCGAGATCTGTATCAGGGAATTCAGGATTAATGTCATCCATTTCACAAAGATCGTCATATGGCACATCTACTTCAGCTAAAAGCACATTCATATGTCCGGGCATTCTACCGGCAACCGGGTGTATGGCGAACTTAACTTTAGCGCCTTTAGACTCTAATGCATCGGCTAAGTTCTTCACATGTCCCTGCGCTTGAGCTATGGCCATGCCGTAGCCCGGTACTATTATCACTCGTTTTGCAGTTTTCAATAGTTGTGCTGCACGAGCTTCGGCACTAACTTCTTTTTCTATGTGTTTAACAGAAGGCAAGGCCTCAGTTTTGGGGTCTTTAACTTTTGATTTCGATGGTTGAGCTATAGCACCGCTCAGAACATTAGCTAAAGATCGGTTCATCGCTTTGCACATTATTTGGGTCAAAATAAGACCAGATGCTCCAACGATGGCCCCTACAGCTACCAATAACGGTTCCGAAATTGTAAACCCTACGATCGAACCCGCCAAGCCTGAAAACGAATTAAGTAAAGATATTGTGATAGGCATGTCCGCGCCTCCGACCCTAATGGCGAACAACACGCCGTAACCTAGAGATATGAATAAAACTAAACCGGATAGTGGAATCACTGCGGCATCAAATACCAATGTGCAACCACCTAAGATCAACATTGCAGTGATGCTGAAGTTCGAGATCAAATTGTGGTTAGGCAAAACGACAGGCATTTGAGTCATTCGTCTATCAAGTTTAGCTGCTGCTATTAAACTGCCACTGAGGGTCAAGCCGCCAACCATCAAAGCAAGCTGGCTGCTTAATTGATTAAACGTCAACATATGATCGTATTTGTCCATGATTTCGGCGATAGCTACCAATGCGGAAGCACCGCCTCCCAGTCCGTTAAGCAAAGCTACCATTTGTGGCATTTGTATCATGGTAGCTCTTACTGCCATTAAATAGCCTAGTCCGCCTCCTATTACGATAGCTATCCAAAGTTGTGGCACACTTAAGATGTGGTTTTTCCATAGAACCAGTAAAATGGCTATCAACATGCTAAGAGCACTTAGTCTGTTTCCGCCTACAGCGGTTCGAGGAGAACTCATCCACTTGATGCCAAGGAGGACCAACCCTGCGAGAACGATTGAAATTACGATGTATACTTGATCCATCTCGACACCTCGTTATCTAATTCTTAAACATCTTTAACATACGATCTGTGACTACAAATCCACCGACAAGGTTAATACATGCTAGGACTATGGCTATAAAACCAAATGCTTTGCTTCCCAAACCTACAGACAATGCTGTAGAAACAAGAGAACCCAAAATCGTTACGCCTGAAATTGCATTAGCTCCTGACATGAGCGGCGTATGTAATAGCGAGGGTACTTCGCTTATTACTTTATATCCTAGCCACGTTGCAACGATAAAAATTGCTACCAAAAAAAGAGCGTTCATATGTACGCCCCTCCTTGAATATTACTTAAGTCCCATAGCTTCTTTAGTACCTTCATGAACTATTTTTCCGTCTTTGCAGACCAATGCAGAGGCAGTTATTTCATCTTTAAGGTCAATAATGATTTTGCCATCTTTAACGAAGTGAGACGCAAAGTTGTAAACATTTTTGGCAAACATCGTTGTGGAGCTAGCAGGGACCTTACCGGGGATATTTTTGGTTCCGTCAATGCTCACGCCGTACTTTTCGATGATTTCCCCGCCTGAAGTGAGTTCGCAATTGCCGCCTTGGTCGATAGAAACATCTACAATTGCTGAACCAGGTTTCATTGCTTTTACCATTTCTTCAGTTACCAACACTGGGGCAAGTCTGCCGGGAACAAGAGCAGTTGCAATTACAATATCAGATTTAATTACGATGTCTTTAATAGCTTCCCTTTCTTTAATAAGCCATTCCTTAGGCAAATGCTTGGCATAACCGCCTTCACCCACAGCAATTTCTACAGGCACCCCTGTTTCAACTACCCTAGACCCCAGACTTTTGGCATGTTCGGCTGCATCGGGCCTGATGTCTACCGCGTGGACTTCCGCACCTAATCTTTTTGCAGTTGCTACTGCTTGAAGCCCGGCGACTCCAGTGCCAAGAACAGTTACGATTGATGGCCTTATCATTCCGACTGCCGAGGCGATCATAGGCATAAACTTAGGTAAGCGGTTAGCAGCCATAAGCACGGCTTTATAGCCTGCTACGGTGCTCATAGAAGTTAAAGCATCCATGGTTTGAGCCCTAGATATCCTAGGAATACCGTCCAAAGTGAGCGCTATCACGCCTTTTGCAGATAGTTTTTTTACCATCCCATGATTTGCAGGTGCTGCGGGGTGCAAAAAAGTGATTAGTACTTGGCCGTCATGCATCATATCTATTTCATGTTTGTTTTTAACTTGGTTGAAAAGAGGTTCCTTTACCTTGAGAACAAAGTTCGACTTGTTATACAATTCTTCAACATCTTCGACTACAACCGCGCCGGATTTTGTGTATTCTTCATCTGAAAAAAACGATCCAACGCCCGCCCCTTTTTCTACTAGTACTTTGGCTCCCCCGGAGACCAGTTTTTTTGTTGTTTCCGGAATGGCAGCTACTCGACGTTCGCCTTGCATAATTTCTTTTGGAACACCAAACACGATATCCTGAAATTGCATGGTACTTGACCTCCTTGCAGTTTTACAGGAAGCACGGCTGCGTTTTTTGGTTAGGCAAAGTAGAATATACTACTTCGTTCCAGTGCGGATTTTACTAGATATAGCTCCCTATCAAACGTGAATTCTACAATAAGTGAAAGAATCCTTCTTTTGCTCAACCCATGTTGACACATCATTTAGAAATGCTTGTCTAGCACTTATTGTCAGCATATTTCGACGTATGTCAAGGAAAACCATTCGCAGCATTGCAAAAGATGAGATATTATTAGTTTACGTTTCTGATAAATAAACGTTAAATATTATATGAAGAGGATCTAACAGTGTCGAAGAAAAACATGGCCCAGGCCACTGTCATCGTAGCAGTTTTAAGCGTACTTTCTAAAGTAATGGGTTTCGTGCGTGAACAGCTTATCGCTTGGCTTTTTGGGGCATCTGGGTTAACAGATGCATATGTAGTAGCCCTTGCCATACCGACCGTTTTAACCGGGTTGATTTCTACCCCCGTTTCAACCGCGTTTTTACCTGTTTTCGCTTCATACGTAGCTCTGAATGATAAAAAAGGAGCAAAGGCTGTAGCGTCTTCGGTAATAACTTTGTCGATAAGTCTATTTCTCGTAGTGGCCCTTGTATCTATACCGTTTGCACCCAAATTAGTTGAACTTTACGCGCCGGGTTTTACCGGACATATTTTCGACAATGCAGTATCGCTTACTAGATTATTTTTTCCGGCCTTCGTATTACCTTTGTTAGGGGCCTTTTTAAAAAGCATATTAAACACCTACAAACAATTCGCTGCCCCGGGAATTGCTCCATTTGTTCAAAATTTGTGCATCGTTGCTTTAGTCATTACATTAGGTTCGTCGTTGGATTTGCGCGCTTTAGCAATAGCTACTGTCGTAGGTTATCTTGCTAATGTATTGATCCAAGCACCGTGGGTGAAAAAGATCGAACTAGGCATCAAACTTTCACCTGAAATTAACCACGGCACTAAAAAAGTATTAAAACTAGCTATTCCGCTTTCTGTCGGCGGGTTTGCCACTCAATTATATAACTTTGTCGATAAAAACTTGGCGTCAAGACTTGCATCGGGTTCGATATCCGCTCTGAATTTTGCGAATAGGATACGTTCACTTCCAATGGATCTTTTTGTTTCAGCTGTAGTCACTGTTATTTATCCATCGTTATCGGAAATGTGGGCGCGTAAAGATAAATCAGGTGTAGGTGAAACCCTCATTACGGGTGCTCGTTTCGCTTTGTTTGTATGTGTGCCGTCGGCGGTTGGGCTTCTAATTTTAGCAAACCCCATGGTTAGAATTGTTTTTCAAAGGGGTGCATTTACAGAGGCTGCTACATTACTTACTTCCTCGGCGCTTTCGGTTTACGCAGTAGGAATTGTAGCCATGGCTCTTATTAAGATCGTAGATGTTGGGTTTTTTTCATCGCAGAACACTTGGTATCCAGTAATACTGTCTCTTGGGATCGCTTGCGTAAATATCGTATTTGATTTTGTATTTGTATCGCCTTTAGGGCATACAGGGCTGGCTTTAGCTAATGTAATAGCATCGTGGGTAGGTGCTACTGTTGGTTTAAAATTATTTACGAAATATGTCGCCGAAATCAAGTTTAAGCAGTTGGCCCAGTCTGGTATAAAAATATTAATATCATCTTTAATTATGGGTGTGTTTACGTGGGCCTTTGGGTCATGGTCAGGTTTGCTATTTGGTACAGGCAGCACAAAAACGGATGTGTTTTTAATGATTGCGGCAGTAAGCGGTTCAACTATCATATACTTGGTTGGAGCATTTGTATTGAAATGTGAAGAAATTATTCTACTTACTAACCTTGTAAAACGCAAAATCGGCCTTTAGACACATTTTTGCTGTATACTGTATTCTTAACGCAGACAAATGGTGATAAGTCATTTTTATTTTCTCTTATGAGAGGTGTACCTTGTTATGAGGCCGGTAAAGTCAAACGATTTATATCTTATGAAATGGGCTAGAGAGCCGCAGATTTCTCCTGATGGCGCGAAAGTTTTATTTGAGGTCAAATCCCCTACAGAAAAAGGTGGTTGGAAATCATATAAAACGCAAATCTATCTAGCTCATCAAGGCAGTGTAAGACCATTTACGACTGGTATAGGGAACGATACTTATCCAAGATGGTCCCCTAGCGCATCTAAGGTATCGTTTTTGTCGGAGCGTGAGCAAGACGGAAAACAATTGTATGTGTTGCCGTTAGAAGGTGGCGAAGCGATTAAACTTACGTCTGTCAAAGGGGGAATACATGATCCGGTTTGGTCGCCCGATGGAAAATCTATCGCTTTTTGCGCGTTTGATCGTGATAAACAATTGAACGGGAATGGTGGTCAATATAGTTCAGATGTGCGCGTTATCACCACAATTCGCCATAAATTGAATGAGCGAGGTTTTCTTCCAAAAGGCAATTATCAGATTTTCGTATTAGAGATTGACTCGGGTAAAGTAAAACAGATTACTTCGGGCCCATACGATTGTCGTCAGCCTGCATGGTCGCCGGATAGCAAACATTTAGCGTTCGTTTCTTCACGATTTCAAGATCATGAACTTTCACGTGTCCGAGATATTTGGATGATTTCAGTAACAGATGAAGAAATGAGACAACTTACTTCTAGCGATAGCGTGCTTTATTCACCCTCGTGGTCACCTGATGGTAAAAGTATCGCTTGTTACGGACACGATGATGAGTATAAAGGTGCTACAGTTCCTGGTGTATGTCTTTTAGATCTAAGCGGACAGTCCATAGAGTTTTTGACCAGTTCCCAGCAAATCAGTGTAGGGCAGAGTGCTTCGTCAGATGTTGTGCCGTCATCGCCATCAAAACCGGTGTGGTCAGTTGATGGAAAGACAATCTACTTTACGGCACTAAATAAAGGTAAAACCCATCTTTATTCTATCGATACCCAAACGCAAGTGACGGACAAGCTTACTTCGGGAAACTGTACGATCTATGGATGGAGTAAATCCGCCAATTCAGACAAATTTGCCGCTGCGATCACATCTTATGATACTATTTGCGATATTTGGTCTATTAATTTTAATTCTAGCGGTGGCGCTGTGGAAGATTCAGTTTTACAAATTGTAGGCAGTAAAGGTGAAATTAAGCGTTTAACTAATTTAAATCAAGAATTGCTTGATTCAGTTCGCCTAACTATTCCCGAAGAAATAGAAGTAGAAGCCCAGGATGGCAAGAAATTGCAGGCATGGGTTATGAAACCCATGGGGCTGATAGATGGCAACAAATACCCTGTTATTCTTGAAATTCACGGAGGACCCCATAGTGCTTACGGATATGCGTTTTTCCACGAGTTTCAGATGCTGTCTTCTAGGGGTTATGGAGTGATTTTCGGAAACCCAAGAGGAAGTACCGGGTATGGACAAGAATTTGTTGCGGCTACACGCCACGATTGGGGAGGCGAAGATTATAGGGATCTCATGGCGATCACAGATTACGCAGCTAAACTTCCTTGGGTAGATCAAGATAAGATGGGAGTTACCGGGGGCAGTTACGGAGGTTATATGACGAACTGGATTATCGGGCATACAAATAGATTTAAAGCTGCAGTTTCACAAAGAAGCACTTGTAATCGTTTTAGCCAGTTTGGCACAAGTGATGTTGCGTATATGAATGGAGATTTTGAATTTGATGGAGATCCATGGGACAACCCCCATGCTTATTTGGATAGATCCCCCATTATGTATGTGGGAAACGTTGAAACTCCTTTATTGTTAATTCACAGCGAAGAAGATCTAAGGTGTCCCATAAGTCAAGCCGATGAGATGTTTGTCGCGCTTAAAAAATTGAAGAAGCCAGTAATTATGATAAGATTCGCCGGAGAAAATCACAACCTGTCACGTTCTGGTAAACCCATACATCGGGTAGAAAGGCTTGAGTACATAACTGCTTGGTTTGATAGATACATAGGTCCCGGAAATAATTACTCGCTATCCATCGGAGAACCTGTGAAGACGGCTGTTGAATTACCTTGTATGCTAGTAGCAAAGGATGGCAAGAATCTTGGGAAATAAAAAAGGCAGAAAATATTCTTCAAGAGAAATTTGGGGTTATCATCGGGATACACCGAGTGAACTTAAAATCGCCAAAAATTTGCGAAAGGCCGGTGTTTGTTTTGAAAGAGAAGTGCCGATAAAACAATTTAAAGTCGATTTTCTCATTGATGATTGGCTTGTAATTGAAGTTGACGGGTGGAGCCACCTTACATCTTCTCGCAAAAAGGAAGATCGAAGGCGTCAGTCAATACTCGAAAACTGCGGTTATTCGGTGTTACGTATTCCAACTTCTGAAATCTCGTATGAAGCGGGACTTAAGCAATGGATAGGCAAAATAATAAGCGTATCTAAAAGGGGTCCTAAAAGTTTTGCTCAGCCCGGTTTTGAGAACTTTCGTTTTAAAAAGCAGGTTAAAGAAGTTCAACGTAAACTTAGAGTTCAAGCAAGAAAAGCAGGCCTTTCCGAACAAAACCGTAAAAGGCAAATGGCGCGTTTTACCACGGATGATTATCGAGAGAACAAATCTCAGTTATCTCGAGAGCCAAGAGAGAGTATGGAAGATTATTTTGGTCAAGAAGCTGAAGATTTTGCTAAGCTTTTAGAGGATTATGATTGGGATAATGTGCCGGATAAAGATCGGCATGGATAAACCGAAAAATGATAAAATTCTGGTTTTGCCGTAAGCAGTTGTGGCCCGAAATTTCAGGGAGGTGTGATCATGCTCATAATGATAGTGATTTTGCTTATTCCGGTGGTGATATTTGCTGTTCAAAATGCGCAATTAGTGTCTATAAATTTTTTAGGATGGAGTTTAACAATTAACATGGCCATTGTAGTACTGGGCTGTTTTTCTATCGGCGTTGTAATCGGGGCGGCATGGTCATGGTTTAAAGGTGCTAAAGTAAGAGGGCAGGTGCGGGACCTTAGCAAATCTTTAGAGGCTTCTACGAGGCAAGTCAAGCAACTTGAAAAATCACTTAAAGAACAAATTGAGAAAACAAACAGTCTATCTACTATAAGTGAAGATGGGTTGGGGAGTTGACTGGTTATAGTATGGGAAACAATGTATTTAATCAATCTATCATGGCAAATATAAAAGGAAACTACGCTCGCTGGTACAAACCAACAGCGGTAGATCATGAACAAATATTAAATTTGTCTCGCATTTTGAATGTTTCTGAACAACTGTCATCACTGCTTATAAGGCGTACTAACGGCTGTATAGCTTCAGCTGTGGATTTGTGGTCAGGGCAGTATGATCTTCCAGAAGTATTTGAACTTCCCGGCATTAATTCGGCGGTAAAAAGACTCATCGCAGCTATAAAATCAAGAGAACACGTGCTGATATACTCTGATTTTGATGCCGATGGTGTGACTTCTGCAGTTATTCTTAAAGAAGCCTTGGAATTTGCCAAAACCCACAAGGTAAGTGTTTTTCTTCCTTGCCGGTTCAAAGATGGATATGGATTTCATTCCAACTTGATACATAATTTTCATGAACAAGGCATTGATTTAATAGTTACAGCAGATTGTGGTATCGCAGACCTAGATGCATGTAACAAAGCAAAATCTCTTGGAATAGATGTAATTATAACAGACCACCATAAAGCAGGCTCTCATTTGCCCCAAGCATTATCAGTCATCAATCCACATTTGACTTCATGGAGGCGATTTGCTCTTCAAAATCTAAGCGGAGCAGGCGTCGCTTATTTGCTTGCTATAGCTTTGTTAGAAAAAAAGGGCCTATTAGATGATATACCTTCCGACTGGGCTTTAGACATGCTTACATTATCCATTGCAGGCGACTCTATGCCAGTTGGCGGAATCAACCGTGCGTGGGTAAAGCAAGGTTTGCAGGCAATGTATAAATCTCGCCGTCCTGGTATTTTAGCTATGCTTTGTGTGCTCGATGTATTCAAATTGAAAAGCAATCACCAAGAATCTAGCGATGATTTTCACAGACAACCCCTTAATTATGAAAAAGATATAGCGTATGGTTTGGTTCCGCGAATTAATGCTGCCGGCAGGTTAAGCCATGCTTATGAAGCTTTTCAACTTCTTTGCGAAACCAATTTACAAAAAGCGTTCGCGGGTGCGCACCACTTGGATGATTTAAATCGCAAAAGGCGCAGAATTGAACAGACGATGCTCGAAGAATGTTACGAAAAACTTGAAAGTTTTGCCCAAATGCATTCAGATAATAAATTCGAGCGATATTCTGTCTGCCTATACGATCCTGCATGGCACGAAGGTGTTGTGGGTATCACAGCATCTAGGATAAGAGACTTGTTATGGCGGCCTTGTGCAATGGTTGCAGGTGAAGGTCCGGTGCTAAAAGGTTCGGTAAGAAGTATTCCTGGTTTGGATATTCATCGAGCTTTATCTAAATGTAAACACTTGCTAGAAACATTCGGCGGACATGCGGCAGCAGGAGGGTTTTCTGTGAAAGTTGAAAACCTGCCGGCGTTTATTCAAGAGTTTGAATCTGTCACAGAAAATCTTATGAAAAATACGCCTATGGAGTCGTCTATACAGATAGACGAATCATTCGATTCTAAAAAGTGTCATCAGAAATTATTTGAGCCGTATATCTTGCTAGAACCTTTTGGAAAAGGAAACCCTAGGCCTGTGGTATCTATTTTAGGGTGTCGAATCACAGGAGTTCGGCTATTAGGTAAATCTCAAGATCATCTTGAGTTGACGGTTCAAGGTGCGCACAGACCCGTTAGGCTGATATGGTTTAGGGCAGGCGAAAAGGTTGGGCAGATTTGTTTACCTGGTAAATGTGATCTAGCATTTACTCCTAATCAAAATATGTATATGGACAAAGAGCAAATTTCTTTATTTGTTGAAGATGCACGGCTTCCGCGCAATTTGATAGGCCGTAATTACCGAAAACTTGTGCAGTATGTTTCTGATGATAAACTTTCGATCCTCTATACATGGAGCAGCGACGCGGCATACAGCATTTATGTCAGCTTGCTGCGGCAGGGCGTTAACGCAAGTTTACACCTTAAGGGACAAAAAGGAGCGCTCGCTCACAATGCTAAACTTGCGATAAATCAAAATAGAGGAACTATTGTATCAACCTCGCCATGGGACCTTTTTAGCCAGGGGTTAAAGCGAGAAGTTGATCTTTTGGTGGTTCATCCACCAATTTGTTCCTCATCGTGGGAAGAACTACTTAAGTTTTCGGCACTTTGTGGCATGAGGCAAATTTTACCGGGCACCTTTTTAAACGATTCCAAAACATGGCTGTTTGCCAGTTTTCCTTCAAAGGAAAACATAGAACAAGTGTGGAAGTCTTTTGTTACAAGGGCAATTAACGACAGAGTACCCGTTTGGCAGGCAGGTCCCTTGTATTTAAAAGGTTTTAGTCAATTCCCGGGTGTAAATTATGAACACTTGTTGGTACTTTTAGAGTCGTGTATTTCTATTTTGATGGAACTAGGTATGATATCATATGAGGTTTTTAATCGTATTCCTTGGCTAAAGCTACATAAACCTGTCGGTCAAGTAAGTTTGTCAAGATCGGTTTTGTATATAAAAGGGCGTCGCAACTTAGAGATAGCTGAGGATTTGATGGAAAGATTTAAGGGAGGGATAAAGCATGGGGGAAAGCGCTGAAAAACAGATAATAGCAAACATCAGAGTGATCCCGGATTTTCCCCAAAAAGGAGTTAGCTTTAAAGATATAACCCCGCTATTGAAAGATCCAAAATTGTTTCAAAAATGCATCGATGCTTTGAAGGATATCTGCGAACGTATTGAATTTGATGTCATCGTAGCACCTGAAGCTAGAGGCTTTATCATCGGGAGCGCCCTTGCTTACGCAATGCATAAAGCATTTGTGCCGGTCAGAAAAGAAGGTAAGTTACCTTGGCATACTCTTAAGGGAGAGTATGAACTTGAATATGGCATTGATATTCTTGAAATTCATAAGGATGCCGTAAAACCGGGGCAAAAAGTGCTGATATTGGACGATTTGCTTGCTACCGGAGGTACCATAGCAGCCACTATTGATATGGTGGAAAAATTAGGGGCTAAAATTGCTGAACTGGTGTTTCTAATAGAGTTGACTTACATGCCAGGTAGGGCTAACCTATCTAAAATGGGTTATAAAGTTGATTCTGTGGTTAAACTTGAAAACTAAAATTTTTGCAGGGTTGCTTTGAATAGCGAATCGAAAATATAAGCACGATCAACATATGATGAAAATATGTTTTAAAAGCGACATTCGGGCGAAAAGCAAATCCGGCCATGTCGCTTTTTGAAACTAAATTAAGGAGCGATCATGAATCTTGGCAGTTGATAAACTGCAACATGATATAGGTGAATACCTTACAGGCCAGGACAAGCAGCTGGTTTTAAGTGCTTATGTTTTCGCCGAGGAAGCCCATAGGGGTCAATTTAGGCTGTCTGGAGAAGAATATATTGAACATCCTATAGCTGTAGCGCGTATTCTGACCGAACTTGAAGGCGATGCCCAAACGCTCGCCGCTGCACTTTTACATGATGTGGTAGAAGATACGGATATCACCCTGGAACAACTAGAAAAAGAGTTCGGGGCTGATATCGCTAGGTTAGTTGATGGGGTCACTAAACTGATTCGGATAGAATTTCACTCGCGCGTGGAAGAACAAGTTTCAAATCTGCGTAAAATGTTTTTAGCTATGGCAGAAGACTGGCGTGTTGTAATCATACGTCTTGCAGACAGATTGCATAATCTTCGTACGCTCGATGCACTGCCTGTGGAAAAGCAAAAGAGAACTGCTGAAGAAACTTTAGATATATATGCACCTTTAGCCCACCGTTTGGGAATATGGCGGTTTAAGTGGGAACTAGAAGACCTGGGATTTAGGTATTTGTACCCTAAAGAATATCGGGCACTTGCCAAAGAAATTTCAGCCAAACGCAGCGAACGAGAAGCTGAGGCAGCTTTGGTAATCAGCAGGCTAAAAGATTTGTTTGAAAAACATGAAATAGAAGCTGATGTCCAGGGACGAGCTAAAAATTTGTACAGCACATACAAGAAAATGAAGCGTTTGGGTACGGGACTTTCAGAAATATATGATCTATTAGCTGTGCGGGTGATAGTTAATACTGTGAGCGATTGTTATGAAGCCCTAGGTTTCGTCCATAATTTGTGGAAACCTATGCCCGGCAGGTTTAAAGATTATGTTGCCATGCCCAAACCTAACGGTTATCAATCTTTACATACGACTGTGTTAGGTCCGCTAGGTGAACCTTTTGAAATTCAGATTCGCACCGGGGAAATGGATAGAACTGCTGAATACGGCAGTGCTGCTCACTGGAAATATAAAGAGCGAAAAGCTGACAAACTATTTGATCAAAAAATGTCATGGCTGAGGCAGCTACTTGATTGGCAAAGGGAGATGACCGATGCCGGTGAGTTCATGGAAGCGCTTAGGGTTGATGTGTTTACTGATGAAGTGTTTGTGTTTACACCAAAAGGTGATGTGATCGATCTGCCGGTAGGATCTACGCCCCTTGATTTTGCCTACAGAATTCATACGGATGTGGGTCATCATTGTACGGGGGCCAAGGTAAATGGTAAGTTGGTCCAATTATCGTACGAACTAAAAACAGGAGATATAGTCGAAGTACTTACGTCTCGTCAACCCACGGGACCTAGTAGGGATTGGCTTGACATCGTAAAAACATCGCAAGCCCGGTCAAAAATAAGGGCTTTTTTTAGAAAACAGCTGCGGGAAGAAGATGTTGCAAGGGGGAAGTCTGCTCTAGAAAACGAAGTACAAAAGATGGGCGTTAAATTATCCGCATTGGAAGAGGCCGGCGTCGTAGAAAAAGTACTTAGAAAACTTAATTACCCCGATATGAAAAGCTTATTTGCGGCAATTTCATACGGTGGAATAAGCCCAATCCACGTTACTACGAGATTGCGAGATGTGGCTTCTAGAACAGCACCAGATCTTTTGCCCAAAAGGGAAGAAACCCGTCGAATGGTTCCTCGAAAGCCCCTAGGACCAGAAGAGGCGGTTATTGTTAAAGGGATGTCGGGCATTTTAGTACGTTTAGCTCAATGTTGTTCACCAGTACCGGGAGATCCGATTATAGGTTACATTACCCGGGGCCGTGGCGTTACCGTTCATAGGTTAGACTGTCCTATGCTTGCAAACCTTACCGATACTGAGCGGTTTATTGAGACTACGTGGGAGTCAGAAATACGAGCATTTTATCCGGTGAAAATATTGGTAGAAGGCAAAGACAGACCAGGTTTATTTGCAGCTATTACATCGGTAATAGCTGATTTAGATTCAAATATAATCAATGCAACGGCAAAAGGACAAGATGATGGAAACGCAAGAATCACTGTTCAATTCGAGATTCACGATCTTAATGAACTCAAAAAAGTGATTTCAGATATCAAAAAAATAGAAGGTATCACGAAAGTAAACCGCGCTTTCGGCAAGAGGAGGTAAGTTGTGAGAGCAGTATTCCAACGAGTGATAGAAGCGAGTGTAATCGTAGAACAAAAGGTAGTTTCATCTATCGGCCGTGGGGCGTTGGTACTTTTAGGGGTGGGAAAAGGCGATACTAAAAAAGATGTATCGTACATAGCAGATAAGCTTGCGGGTCTTAGAGTGTTTTCTGATGATGAAGGTAAAATGAACTTATCACTTACTGATATTTCAGGCGAAATTCTAGTAGTACCCCAATTTACTTTATACGGTGATGTTAAGAAAGGTAAGCGTCCAAGCTTTAGCGCAGCTGCATCTCCATCTGATGGGGAAGAATTGTATTTGAAGTTATTAGACCAATTGAAAGGTCTGGGATTATCGGTTAAAAAAGGTGTCTTTGGTGCGGATATGCAGGTTAGACTTATAAATGATGGGCCTGTTACTATACTGATTTCGAGCACTAAAGAATTTTAATTGGTTTCTTTTATCGATTTGCTTAGCATTGGAAATTGAAAGGCGGGTTATCGTTGAAGGTACACCGACGTGTAGTAGGCCCTCTCGATACTAATTGTTATATTGTAGAAGATAGATCGTCTAAAGAAGCTATAATCATTGACCCCGGTGGTGATGGGCAAAAACTGCTTGATTTTGTCAGTGATTTAAAGCTTAATGTTCGATATGTTGTACTTACGCATGGGCACCTAGATCACATTATGGACGCCGGATTTATCCAATCCAAAACTTCGGCACCTGTGATGGTGTCTGAAACCGATAGTAGTTTTTTAGATGATCCTGGTTGGATGAGAAATATCATGGATACAAGTGGTATGTCTGTAGTGAAGGATCGTGTTTTCATCAAAGAAGGTGACATTGTAAGTTTTGGGGAATCCAACCTTCGTGTGATCCAAACGCCCGGACACAGTGCAGGCAGTATATCTTTATATTGGGACGGAAAAAAGGGTGATAAAGATTTGAAGGATAATCCCGGAGCACTTTTTTCAGGAGATGTAATTTTTCGTCTCAGCATAGGTAGGGCCGATTTTCCTGGTAGCGATCCTGACCTGCTTATCGCTACAATTCAGAACAAAATAATGACTTTGCCAGGCGATACAGTCATATATCCGGGTCACGGTATTCGTACTACTGTAGATAAGGAGCGCAAAGAAAATCCTTTTCTTACTTAAACCCATACAGATTTAGCGGCAGTACTTTGCAACTTTCATAGGAGGATTAGTTATGATAAGGGCGCCACGGGGAACTAATGATATATTGCCTCCTGAATCGCACAGGTGGATTTATCTTGAAACACTTCTTAGAAATCTTTCTGAAATTTACAATTTTGAAGAAGTAAGGACTCCTATGTTCGAGCATACAGAGCTATTTTTTAGAACCGTAGGAGAAACTACCGATATCGTACAAAAAGAGATGTATACATTTCAAGATAAGGGAGGAAGAGATCTTACCTTGCGCCCCGAAGGTACCGCTCCTGTCGTCCGTGCGTTTTTAGAAAGAGGGCTGGATGGTGGCGTTTTGCCAAGAAAATTGTTCTATTTAGGTCCGATGTTTCGGTATGAAAAGCCCCAAGCCGGACGATACAGGGAATTTGTGCAGTTCGGTATCGAAACATTAGGTTCTTTTTCACCATATTCCGATGCGGAAGTGATTTTGTTTGCGATTAGAATAGCGGAAGAATTGGGATTGCTTGGGACTACGCTTTTCATAAACACCATTGGGTGCCCGGTTTGCCGCAAGGATCACAAAAAAGATCTTATCAAGTATATTTCCGGAAAATCAGAAGAACTTTGCCCGGATTGTGTAACTAGGCTCGACACAAACCCTTTAAGGGTTTTGGATTGTAAACATAAAAAGTGTCAGAAGATAGTGAAAAATGCTCCTTCGATACAAAACTATTTATGTTACGATTGCGCGGTTCATTGGAATTCACTTAAAAACATTTTGACATCGAGTGGCCTTGAATATACTGTTGATCCCACTTTAGTGAGGGGTTTGGATTATTATACAAGAACAGTGTTTGAACTAAAATGGCCACCTTTAGGTGCTCAAGATACGATCATCGGCGGAGGTCGCTATGACGGACTAGTTGAAGAATTAGGTGGTAAACCGTGCCCCGGA
Source organism: uncultured Eubacteriales bacterium (assembly GCA_964406505.1). Classification (GTDB taxonomy): domain Bacteria; phylum Bacillota; class Sulfobacillia; order Fermentithermobacillales; family Fermentithermobacillaceae; genus DTU015. The sequence continues at coordinate 63,799 of CAYORX010000004.1, read as the reverse complement.
GTAGGATTTGCATTGGGCGTTGAAAGGTTACTTATCGCTTCTGAAAAAGGTGAGAAACCTATTGAACCGCAAAACTTCATAGAGTGTTTTGTGATTATCTTGAAGGGCGCGAACGAACAAACTACTGAGGAAATTTCGGATTCTGGGTTTAAATTGTTGAGTAATCTTCGCCATAAAGGACTCACCTGTGATTTTGATCCGCTACGCCGCAGCATAAGGGCCCAAATGAAACACGCTAATAGGTTTAACGCAAAATTTGTTGCGATAATTGGTGAAAAAGAGATCGAACAAAATGTAGTGACAGTAAGATCTATGGAGCATGGGTGGCAAAAGCAGATTTGTGCAGATAATGCGTCAGATTTTATTAAGGAGGAAATCTTAGGTGGCAGCAAGTGATGAGGAAAAGATTCAAACCGCGGTAGCACCGCTTGTAGTATCTGACTATGAAGGACAAAAACGCACTTGTTACTGCGGAAAACTTTCTGAAAAAGATATAGATAGTAGAGTAACTTTGATGGGGTGGGTAAACCGACAAAGGGATTTCGGTGAACTGGTGTTTATTGATTTAAGAGATCGTACCGGTATGGTTCAAGTAGTTGTAGATCACGCAAAAACACCTGATAGTTTTGATATCGCAAAAAGACTTAGATCAGAATATGTTATTTGCGTTTCAGGCGTGGTTGTAAGACGATTGCCGGGGAAAGAGAATCCTGAGTTTGCCACGGGCACTATAGAAGTTATCGCAGACCAAATTCTAGTTTTCAACCAATCTAAAACTCCTCCTTTTGTAATTCGCGATCAAGCTGAACCTGACGAGAGTATTAGAATGCGGTATCGCTTTATTGATCTTCGTAGATTGCCAATGTTAAGAAACCTAGAAGTCAGGCATAAAGCCACACTTTCAGTTAGGAATTACCTATCTGATAATGGATTTTGGGAGGTCGATACTCCGTCAATGACTAAGACCACTCCCGAAGGGGCTAGGGATTATCTTGTGCCTTCTAGGCTAGAACCCGGCAGTTTTTATGCATTAGCTCAATCGCCTCAAATTTTCAAACAACTTTTAATGGTATCCGGGGTGGATAAATATTTTCAGATAGCCCGTTGTTACAGAGATGAAGATTTAAGAGCTGATAGGCAGCCAGAGTTTACTCAAATCGATATAGAAATGTCTTTTGCAAAAGAAGAACAGGTATTTTCGCTGGTTGAAGGAATGATCAAATATTTATGGAAAGATGTTTTAAGTACAGAACTTCATGTACCATTTCCTAAAATAACCTGGGACGAAGCCATGAATATGTATGGATCTGACAAACCTGATATTCGTTTTGACATGAAGTTACATGATATATCAGATTCACTGAGACGATCACAATTCATGGTTTTTAAAAACACATTAAAAAGTGAAGGCGTAGTCAAAGCGATCTGTGTAAAACATTGTGCAGATTGGTCTAGAAAAGATCTCGACTTACTTACAGATCTTGCAAAACAGTTTGGGGCAAGTGGATTGATACCTATTGCATATTTACCTGGGGGAGAAGTGAAATCCCCCATAAAAAGGCACCTTACTTCACATGAAATTTCTGCGATTGCAAAAGTTATGGGAGCCCAAGAAGGAGACTTGGTTTTAATTGTTGCAGGTCCTTTTCAGGTTGCAGTATCGGCTTTGGGTAGGTTGAGATTGGAACTGGGAGAAAGGTTGAAATTAATCCCCCAAGATGAATACCGGTTTCTGTGGGTTACCGATTTTCCCTTTTTAGAGAAAAATGAAGAAGACGGATCTTGGCAAGCTGCTCACCATCCATTTACTAGTCCTGTCGCAGAACATGTGTCTATGTTAGATACAAATGATGATGCGGTAAAATCTCAAATTCGAGCACGGGCTTACGATTTAGTGTTAAATGGAGTAGAATTAGCTTCAGGTTCCGTGCGTATTCATAGAAGGGAAGTTCAAGAGAAGGTTTTCAATATTTTGGGCCTTACTGACTCAGAAGCACGTGAAAAATTTGGCTTTCTGTTAGAAGCATTCGAATATGGTTCACCTCCGCATTGCGGAATAGCATTTGGCATGGATAGGGTTGTAATGCTTATGGTAGGGGCTAATACCATTAGAGATGTAATAGCATTTCCGAAGACTGCTAGAGCAACATGTTTATTAACTGGAGCGCCGTCTCAAATATCAAAAAACCAACTCGGTGAGTTAGGTCTGTGCTACAAATCAACAGAATAAAAAGACCTTTGCACCATATCTAAAGATGGTTTAAATCATAGAAAGCTTAATGAAAGCTTGAATCGGAGAAGCAAGGGGGTAACCAATGTCTTTGCCGAATGAACAAGCTATTGTCAAAAGAGCATCAGAAGGCGATATGTCAGCTTTTGAAGTTCTTGTAGAAACTTATGAAACTAGAATGTATAATACAGCCGTCCGCATGGTATCTAATAGCGAAGACGCTATGGATATAGTACAGGATGTATTCGTTAAAGTATATAAAGCTTTGCCTAGATTTCGGGGAGACAGCAAGTTTTCAACCTGGATATACAGAATTTGCGTCAATACCTCTCTGGACCATTTGCGCAAACGTAAAAAAGTTCAGATTTATTCTTTAGATGCGCCTATAATTTTGTCTGACTCAGAAGTTCAACGACAGGTAGAAGATTTAGAAAAAAACACCGAAAAAGTTGTCGAAACTAGATTACTCGGTGAAAAAGTGTTAGACATTCTAAATGATCTAGATTTTCATTACCGCGTAGTTTTAATTTTATGTGATGTTCAAGGTTATTCATATCAAGAAATTTCTGAAATATTGAACATATCTTTGGGCACCGTAAAGTCGAGAATTCATAGAGCAAGGAATATTGTGAGAAAATTAATAGATGAGGAACAAATCTTCCCGCCTAACGTCAAACAAGACGAAAGGGGGGATGGCAAATGACTTGCTGTGATGTTACCGAACTTTTGTCATCGTATTTAGACGGGGAACTAAATTCTGATACCCATAATTTAGTCAAGGAACATTTAGAACGTTGTGAACGTTGCCGACGCGAGTTAGAAGGTGTCCAGCATGTCAAAACAGCTCTAAGGTCTCTCCCCGAACTTGAATTTCCAAGCCGATTACATGCCCAAATTATGAGTGCTGTGACCCAAACTCATGATCAAAAGCAGTTTAAAAACATAGGTTCGTCTAAACGCATTTGGTCTGGTTTTAAAATGCCATCCATAATGCGGGGGAAGTTGAGAACTGCAAGTTTTGTTATAGCGGCATGTCTCGTCATCATGATAATTTCTTCCGGGGGCACGTTATTTTTCGTGAACCGTTATGGTTTTCCCAAAACTACACAAGGTATTTCAGAAGGCATGAGGAATTTCGGCCCCATGGGTGATAATATCCAGGCACCTTCAGCCTCTGAGTCGTTTGAGTCGCCAGATGAATCTTACGATATAGCTCAAAAACACTTGATTCAACCAGACTTGAATTTGTCTTCTGATATGAACGATTTTATTATGGCGAACGTTATGGATGTAGATCGTAAACTCATTAAACGTGCAAACTTATCTCTTGAAGTTTCACGAGGTGAAGTAGGTCCGGTTTCAGAACAAACTACACACGTTGTCCGCTCAAATCAGGGGTATATTGAATCGTCTTCTATGTCATTGTCTCAAGACAAACGTAAATCAACCGTTTTTTATATGACAGCGAGAGTACCATCAGAAAATTTAGATAAGGCAATCGAAGACATATCATCTTTCGGTGAGGTTACCCGATCAGACAGTTCTGTAGAAGATGTTACGGAACAATATGTAGATCTTAACGCAAGGACACAAAACAAAATTCAACAAGAACAACGATTGTTACAAATCCTTGGGAACGCGTCAACAGTAGGTGAATTGCTCCAGGTAGAAGGGGAACTGTCTCGAGTAAGAGCTGATATTGAAAGTATGGAGGGAAGGCGAGCTTTGTTAGAAAAATCTTCTGCCATGTCATTTTTATCTTTGACGATAATAGAAGAAGGTGCTAGCCAACCCATTCCATCACCTTGGGCCAATATATGGAAAACTTTTCTTAAAGCATGGCAGGATATGTTTATGTTCACCGCCAAGATAGCTCCTATGGTTTTGGTTTTAGCACTTGGGTATTTTGGGATTAGAAGTGTGCTTCAAAAACGGACCTGACCATAAAAATGATTTAAAAACGTAAATACTATCTAGGGGTGACAGCGATATGGACGGCAAACAGCTTTTGCTGGTTGACGCTAATTCTTTAGCCTATAGGGCTTTTTACGCGCTTCCGCCGCTTACTACGAGTGAAGGTAGTCCTACAGGAGCGGTTTATGGATTTCTTACCATGCTTCTTAAATTGGTTGAGGAAACTCAACCTGAACATATAATTTGTGCTTTTGATCATCCATCGCCTACGTTTCGTCACATTGAGTTTAAAGATTACAAGGGCACTCGAAAGCCTACTCCCGAAGATCTCAAAGAACAAATGCCGCTGCTTAAACAAACGTTAGCAGAACTTGGATTGGCATTTGTAGAATTACCCGGTTTTGAAGCGGATGATCTTATAGGTACTTTGGCGTGTGAATACAGCGCCAAAGGTTTCGATGTAAGCGTGTTATCAGGTGATCGCGATTGCCTACAATTGGTTGGTGACGGTCGCAAGGTAGTTCTTTTCATAAAAGGTATTTCAAAAACGAAGCAATATGACCCTGAAACCGTAAAGCAAGATATGGATGTTTGGCCAAAACAGATCCCCGACTACAAAGCTCTTGTAGGCGATCCATCTGACAATATCCCAGGTGTAAAAGGTGTTGGAGCTAAAACGGCGGCGAAATTACTTAACCAATACGACGATATTGAGCAAATCTATTCAAACATAGATGAAGTTTCCCCGCCGCGGACGCAAAAACTTTTAAGAGACCAAAAAGAAACTGCTTTCTTTTCTAAACGGCTTGCGACTATCGTTTGTAATGCACCGTGTCACGTCAGCGTAGCTGACGCAAGATGGGAAGGACTCGACATAGAAAAGGCAAAGCGCTGGTTCAATCGACTTGAATTTCACAGTCTCATAAAAAGACTGGATAAGTACGAAAATACTAGCACGCAAGATGAAATGTTGATAACAACGAGTTCAGTGAAAGACTATGAGATCATAAATACAGAAGAAAAATTGGAGACCCTCGCCCGACGTATTGCTGACGAAAAGCAAGTATCGATATACGCAAATTCTGACGAAATCGTTCATTATGCTTCCAGTAATTTGCATTGGCCAAAATATATCGGTATCTCTACAGGAAAACGGCCCTGCGTAATTCATTTTGACGACGAATCAACTGTGACCGATGATTTTTATCAAGACGTGATGTGGAATCACTTAGGTCCGATTTTAGAAAATGGCGATATTAAAAAACTGGGTTTCGATCTTAAGTGGCTTTTCAATTTGTGTTTTCATAAAGACACTAATTTTTTAGGTTTCGAGTTTGATATTTTAGTAGCAGCATATTTGCTAGATCCCACTAGATCAAACTACAAACTTGATGATTTGATGAGCGATATGTTAAACAAGCCCATATCATTAGCAGATATGGACATCTCTCAGATCCACAAAATAAATGGTGCGGGTAAAAAGGCATTATTGTCCCATTTGGCCGAAGGGGCTCATTTTTCATTTGAGTTGGCAGATGTACTTAAACAGGAATTGAAAGATAATGACCTATGGGATTTAGCCGAGCGTGTAGAATTTCCTTTGGTAAAAGTGTTAGCATCCATGGAAACGTTGGGAATTGGGGTAGATCTTCAGAAGGGAACTGCGCTTAGGCAGCAATTTGAGTTAAAGTTAGCAAAAATAGAAGAGGAAGCTTACGAAATTGCGGGTGAGAAGTTCAATCTTAGCTCGCCTAAGCAGCTCAGCTATATTTTGTTTGAAAAACTTGAACTTACGCCAATTAGGAAAACTAAAACCGGATATTCAACCGCTGCAGAGGTTTTGGAAATTCTAAGCGAGGTTCACCCGCTTCCAAATAAGATTTTAGAGTATCGGCATTATTCTAAACTCAAGTCTACTTATCTGGATCCGTTAGAGAAGGTGGTTAACCCTGTTACAGGGCGAATTCATTCCACGTTTCACCAGACAGTTACTGCTACAGGTAGACTTTCAAGTGCTGAACCTAATTTGCAAAACATACCTGTCAGAACCGAATCGGGAAGAGCGATAAGAGGTATATTTATACCACGTTCCGCTTATCTGTTTATGGCTTGTGACTATTCTCAAATTGAACTTCGAGTCATGGCACATATGTCAGGTGATAACACCATGATTGACGCGTTTAAGCACAATCAGGATATTCACAAAACAACTGCTTCAGAAATATTTGGAGTTTCACCTCAGGAGGTTACACCTGATTTAAGAAGCCAAGCTAAAGCAGTAAATTTTGGAGTCATCTATGGTATATCTGAATTTGGGCTAGCTAGAAACACGGGTGTTCAAATAGATGAGGCGCGACAGTTTATGGAATCATATTTTCTCAAATATCCGCTAGTCAAGCAATATATGGACAAAATGATCGCTCAAGCAAGAAAGACCAGCTATGTTACTACCATTTTGGGTAGAAGAAGGTTTATACCTGATATAAATGCACGACATAGCGTGAGACGAGGATTTGCTGAAAGAACAGCTATTAACACTCCTATTCAAGGCAGTGCCGCTGATCTTATCAAACTTGCTATGGTACGAATTTACAAAAGAATTACCGACGAAAATCTAAGTTCAAGAATGATATTGCAAGTTCACGATGAACTTATATTTGAAATATCTCCTGAGGAAAAAGACTACATGAAACAGATTATAAAACAGGAAATGGAAGGCGTAATGAAACTTAAAGTGCCTTTGAAAGTCGATATTAAGGTAGGAGATAATTGGGCCGATGTGTGACGGTAATTTGTGGTCCAACCTTTATATAGTAGGGCTTACGGGAGGCATAGCTACGGGAAAAAGTACTGTTTCCGATTTTCTAGCCAGACTTGGGGCTCATATTATAGATGCAGATAAAGTAGCGCATGAAGTTACCTTACCTGGGACTATAGGCTTTTCGAAGTTGGTGGAAATATTCGGAAGCCAGATAGTGCTTTTTGATGGAAGTTTAGATCGTAATAAGTTAGGTCAAATCGTTTTTAACGATAAACAATCTTTAAATGCCATTAATTCTATTGTACATCCACTTGTGACAGCGAGAATCCACATCGCGCTTGACGAATTAAACCAAAAATTGATTTCCGACAACCTGTTTAAATCCGTGGTGTTAGATGTGCCACTTTTATTTGAAACAAGATTAGATAAAATTTGTGATGAAGTGTGGGTCGTTAAGATAAATTTGGAACTTCAAATCGAAAGGCTTAAGCGTCGAGATGGTTACACCGACCAAGAAGCTATGCGTCGAATTAAATCTCAAATGGATTTAATGCAAAAGATCGCTTTAGCTGATGAAGTCATAGATAATACAGGCAACAAAGAATTGACTCAGCAAATTGTGTTCAAATTGTGGTATGACTTAAACAGGAAATTGGAGTGCCGTTCTAGAACCTATGAATTCTAAGCTATTGTTTGAAGGATGAAACCGTGTTTCATCCTTTTGTCAGGGGGAATATTTCATGGATCAAATATCAACAAACCGAATTAAGGTGAATTACATAACAACAGGTGCTTTTCACGAACAACTATTCAATTTCGATGCTTGCGTTGTGAATTTTTGGGCACCATGGTGCATGCCGTGCAAGCGTCTTTCGGCGATGATTGATCAAGCACTACCTGATATATCAAATGCATATGGAAATAAAATTGGGTTTTTTAAGGTAAATGTAGATGAAGAAAGCACATTAGCGCAAAGGTTTGGGGTGTTGAGTTTGCCCACGGTGATTGGGTTCAAAGGTGCAAAACCTATGGACAAATTTAACGGCCGAACCAAAGATGAATTTATCCAGTGGGTACATAAACTTGTATAGAAACGCTATGTTTGAATTAGATAATTTTTTGAAATGGGTGGAGGGGTCTAATTGGAGGAAAAAATTATAGATTTACGTTCTGACACTGTAACTTTACCGACAGACGAAATGCGTCAGGCGATGGCAAAAGCTAAGGTTGGCGATGATGTTTATGGGGAAGATCCGACTATAAACCGTTTAGAAGCTTTGGGTGCAGATTTGTTAGGTAAAGAGGCTGCGCTATTCGTGCCTACCGGAACCATGGGAAACCAGGTAGCGATAATGGCGTGGACAAGCCGGGGCGATGAAATCATATTAGAATCTGACGCCCATATTTACATGTACGAAGCTGCAGGTCCCGCTATCCTTTCTCAAGTCCAAATAAAACCTATTTCCGGCAAAAACGGCGTCATGGACCCTGATGAAGTCGAAGCAGCTATAAGAAATGTTAATATTCATTTTCCAAATACGACATTGATTTGTCTAGAAAATACTCACAACAGATCAGGAGGATGCGTAATTCCGTTAGACAATATGCAATCCGTATATGAGATCGCTAAGGCCCGGGATATTTCTGTTCATCTCGATGGGGCTAGAATTTTTAATGCGGCGACTGCCTTAGGTGTCGATGTAAAGCAAATCGCCCAATATGCAGATTCAATTCAATTTTGCTTATCTAAAGGATTGTGCGCTCCAGCGGGTTCTTTAGTGGTGGGTTCTAAAGCATTTATTGATCGTGCTCGCAAATCCCGAAAGATATTAGGTGGGGGAATGCGGCAAGCGGGCATTTTAGCTGCGGCCGGCATAATAGGATTGGAGAAAATGACCCAACGTCTGTCTGAAGACCATGAAAAAGCGCAGGTACTCGCTAACGGTCTTGCCGAAATACCAGGACTAGGCATTGATATGAGTACTGTGCAGACTAATATGGTTATGGTTAACACCCAAGGCATAGGGATGGATGAATTTGAATTCGCTGGTTTTATGAAGGCGCACGGTGTTTTATTCAATGCATCTTTGCCAAACATTGTGAGAATGGTTACCCATAATGACGTGTGTTTTGATGATATCCATGAAGCAATCGGACGAATTAAAACTGCATTGGCGGATAATCATTAACGTGCTCGGGGAAAATCCTTATGATGAATTTTTGCAATTGTAATCAATCATAAGCGGTTGAGGAGGCATATGTATGATTTGCCCGAAATGCAAAAGCAGATCTATAGGCAAAATCGGACACCATCAGTACTATTGTTGGAATTGCAGTATCGAGTTTTCATCTGACGAAAATGGTGTACGGGTGTATAGGCTGGAAATAGATGGAACAGCCGTTCTTGAATGTTTAGAGAACACATCGGAGCACCGTTTTGCCAGTGATTTGAATGAGACCCTGTCCGGTATTAGATTACAAGATGTCTTGCAAATTGACGGTGAAACCCCACGGTTGCCAGTGCAGGAAATGTGATCTTAAATGGTCTATAAACGTCTATGCATTAAGGTAATTAAATGTGCTTTCGCCTTTGGGATAGTGGCCGGAAGAAAGGAGTTGTACCTCGAAATGAAAAACCGAACATTTTGCGGTGGGCTTGTGATAGGAGCCCTGGTGGGGATAGTTTTAGGATTGGTTATTATGTTAAGAAAACCTCTAACGCCTATGGAAGAAGCTAAAATCGCGATCGGCAGAGTTGCAAATGAGGCAATGAAAAAAGTACATTCCGGTATAGGACACATGGCAGGAAGGTTCTCGGGCTGAAAAAATTAGACGACAGGGTATAATATTTTACGGACTCGTTTTAGTTTTCATATTTGTAATCGGGTTTTTAGCTCGCGGTGCATTTGTACCATTTGTACTCGCGGCGTTTTTTAGCTATGTGCTTGAACCTTTTGTAACTTTTTTTCATAAACGAAACATGTCAAGAAGTGTCGCCATATATCTAGTTTATTTCGCACTTTTTATTTTCATCGTGTTGACGAGTTTGTATTTTGTACCGGGCTTCGTCAAAGATCTTCAAGATATTGCTGAAACGATGCCAGGACATCTAGAAATTTTTCAACGTTTTATGACTAACATATATGGTATAGGAAGCCAATTTAAGATCCCCACTAGCTTCTTAGATGGTATTGCAAGCGCGATTTCTAACCTTGAAAATCAGTTTATTATTTATGGAGAAAAAAGCGTTGAAATGGTTTTTTTATCCGCTGAGGTGATTTGGTATCTTTTATTAACGCCTATGATCACATATTACATACTTAGAGATATAAATATGTGGAGACACAAGATTACGATCAAAATGGCCGAGTATCCTTTGCATTATATGAACGTAATAAAAGATATTGATAGAGTATTTGCAGGTTTTATACGTGGGCAATCATTGATCGCGTTATTTGTAGCTATAATGGTTTGGCTCGTCACCATAGCGCTCAAATTAAAATACGGTGCGGTTTTGGGCGTGTTGAGCGGGCTTGGCGAATTTATTCCGTATTTGGGCCCCGCTATAGGTAATATTCCACTTATTTGTGTGGCCTTTTTGAAATCACCTACAACAGGATTTTGGGCCTTAGGATTGATTGCATTTATACAGTGGTTTGACTCTAGCGTGATGGTTCCCCGAGTAACAGGTGAGCGGGTGGGATTACATCCCTTGTGGGTAATATTTGCGGTTTTAGCGGGAAGTCAAATTTTCGGTCGTTGGGGGGTTTTTCTTGCTGTTCCTCTCGCAGGTATCTTTCGTGTATTGCTTAAGTTCGTCTCGATTTGTTTAGACGATTTAACAGCATCTTCATAAACATCGTTAGGTGCATTTGGTTTTACACGCGTTGTTTTGTATGTTGTATCGGTTAACTGTTCAGTTAAGAATTGCCCAAAGCAGGAAGATATTGGTTTGCCGTAGAAAATTTGTTATGGGAAGGGGGCTTTTACGCCATGGAAAAAATTGGTGTAGTTGGTGCCGGTATTATGGGAAGGGGGATTGCAGAATCGTTTTTAACTGCTGGTCATGAAGTCATTTTGCTCGATTCGACAGTTGAACTCGCAAACAAAGGATACGAAGGTCTTAAACGAAGCTTATCTGGAAGCGTTGAAAGAAGAAGAATAACTGCTGATGAAAAAAAATCTATGCTTGCGAGGCTTAGCTGTTCTGATAATTTTAATATGCTTAAAAATGTTTCGGTAACTATCGAAGCGGTATACGAAGATCTTGATGTTAAAAAAGATGTATTGAAAAAAATATCAAGTTCTGTCAGAAGTAATGCGTTAATAGGTTCTAACACATCTTCCCTATCCATTACTAAGATGTCCGAGTCTGTTGATAATCCGAGTCGTTTTCTCGGAATACATTTTTTCAACCCTGTACCTGCTATGAAACTCGTAGAGATAATTAAAGGTGAGAAAACTAGTGATGAAACTGTTATAAAAGCCCGGGAAATATGCGAACAGTTAAGTAAAACCCCTGTGATAGTGAAAGAGTCACCGGGATTTGTTGTGAACCGTCTACTATGCCCTATGCTTAACGAAGCGGTCTATCTTTTAATGGAAGGAGTCGCTTCAGCAGAAGATATTGATACCGCAATGAAACTGGGAGCCAATCATCCTTTAGGACCTTTGTCTCTGGCAGATTTAATCGGTATAGATGTGCTTTACGCTATTATGGATACTTTGGATAAAGAGTTTGGTGGTGAAAAGTATAAGCCGTGTCCCTTGCTTAAACAGATGATGAACAAAGGACACCTTGGGCGAAAAACCCGACGAGGATTTTTTAAATATTGATCTTATGTAGGCCGCTGTCTGTTCATAAGGCTTAGACTGCGGCCTATTGTTTTGCTGAGTTTAAAGTTTGTATCCTATTTTACGCAAAAACGACTTGCGTGCTTGAACATCTTTTTCGTCTTCCACCCCTTTAGGTGGATTTCCGTCAATCACACCCAAAATCCCGCGTCCTTGGCTGCTCTTTGCGACGATCACTTGTACTTCGTTAGCGGTGGCACAGAAAATATTAACTACTTCCGGAACAGCTTTAATGTTATTAATCACGTTTATCGGAAACCCGTTTTCCATAAAAATAACGAAAGCGTGACCTGTACCAAGATTCATAGCGTTGTTTTCTGCAAGCTTGATCAAATTATCGTCGTTGCCTGCACTACGCACAAGACACGCACCGCTTGCTTCCAGAAATGCAATGCCAAATTTTATGCCCCCACCTACGTTTACCATGGCTTCATAAAGATCTTCAATCGATTTAATAAAGTGCGATTGTCCAAGGATCATATTTAGATTTTCCGGTTTATCGATCTTTACAAGTTCTAAATCTATAGACATTGTTATCCTCTCCCGTACATTATTCGAGCGTTTAAAGCATTCTATGGTATATTCAAATTATCCTTTTTCGCTTATATATACAACTTGGGAAACTGGAAGCAATTTTTGATCCAACATATACGGATCGGCCGTGATAAATGCAGCACTGTTAGTTTTTGCAAAATAGCACGAAATAGCTGTTTTTACGTTGAGGTTTTCATGGCCTAACATAAATTTTGCGGTTTCTAAAATATCTTTTTTGGTTATAGATAATACTTCTATAGGCAGTTGATCTAACAATGCTAGAAACTCAGATAATTCTCCTAAGTGATTGGTCGTTCCCTGTAGATAAACCCGTAGCATATCTAAGGCGGTAATATTTAAAACATCTCCACATTTCTGCGTTTGATCCATGATTTCTTGAATCACCTTGCCCTGTGGCTCACCTTTTAAATATGCAATCAAACACAAAGCATCTATGATGCAAGACTGGTATGTACGGTTAGAATTATTCTTCAAGATTTGACTTCCTTGTCAAAAACCCAAGTCCATAATTTATAGGGTTGCTAATTTCAGGTACAAGTACCAGCTTACCTTGTAAATCGTAGATGATAAATTTTGTACCTGGCTTAAGCTCGAGTTTTTTTCTGATCTTTGCCGGAATAACTATTTGACCTTTGGTAGAAAGTGAAGTTTTGTGTATGACACTCACCTCGCAATTATCTTCATTATGCCCACAACTCTAGTTTGATAGCATACCGATGTTCAGTTGTGTAAATTGAGTACAAAGTGTTGAAATAATGCGTGAAGTTGGACAATATATACTGAGATAGCTTTTATGTGGAACAAATCAATTTTGTGGTGACCATAAGATCGTGAAAAGTTCGATTATATTACGGAGGTGTTTGCATGGCTGTTCAGCACGAAGTTACGGTATATTCAACCCCAAGCTGTCCTTGGTGTACAAGAGCTACATCGTACTTAAAAAGTGTTGGGGTTGAGTACGAAGAAAAAGATGTTTCAGTTGATATTGAAGCAGCTCGGGAAATGGTAAAGATCTCAGGCCAAATGGGTGTGCCGGTAGTAACAATAGATGGAAACGTTATAATAGGTTTTGATAAACCCAAGATAGATCAGCTTTTGGAACTGTAAAATTCGTTCGGTTATCGAGTTATAAAAGCGGTTGGTATTATAGTGCAGCACCGAGAGGGTTAGGTTTCTACCTTCTCGGTGCTGTTTGCTACTTAACTGTTACCTGCTGCGACGGTTGGCTGGCATTATTGAGGGTTGTAGTAGCCATGTTTATGCATGTAGTCAAAAATTTTCTTACCGTGGTTTTGCTCATCGTTTTGGATTTTCTGAAGATCCTGCCTAAGTTGTGGATTTACAGATTCAAACACTGTAGTATCGTAGGTGTTAGATAGATATTTTTCTGTCATGAGCATATCTTGGCAAATAGCGGCATCATCGACGGCTCCCGTTTGTCCGTGATAGCTAGAATCTAAACTAGCTGTTTCGAAATCTACCCCAAACATTGGAGGGTGTTGTTGTTGGGCTTGGTGCTTTTGATGCTGCCGGTGGTGATGTTGCTTGGACTGGTGTGCGCTACTTTGGCCACCAAGATATCTGTTTAAAATGTCCACATGCTCTTGTTCTTCTTGAGCGAGTTCATAAAACAAATTGCGTAATTCTGGGGATTGAGTGAGATTTGCATATTCTGTATACTTCCTAATGCAGATTTCTTCGTGCTTCATTTGATCTTGAAGCAATGACTGTTCTTTTTGGGTCAGCTGATGAGTCATTATTAATATCACCTCTAATTAAGGATGCGAAAAAACGTTAAAACGTATTCTTAATATGCCCAATAAGCCGTTAGATAAATGTGGCAATTTACTAAAACGTTGAACGAACTAGCATAATTCGACCTATTAAACTTTGAGACTTTGTTCATCTTTATCAAAAACATCGGCTCGCCTTACAATTTACGAATAATAGAAATAAGGGTTGATTCTTTGACTACTCAAATGTATAGTGTAGTTTGGTGGGTTATTAGTAACAGGTAGGACAAGGGTTTTTTACTGCTATGGTTTCAGTTGTGTGCAAAAGGATTAAGGATTATTGATTAAGCAAAAGGGTGATTATATGCCTCAAAAGACTAATCCATTTGTCAATATGCTTGAACAGTTAGATGCTGCAGCCAAAATCGCAGGATTAGACAAAAATGACTACATAACGCTTCGTCATACTGAAAAAGAATTGACTGTAAATTTTCCCGTGGATATGGACGATGGCACTATTCGTATATTTACCGGTTACAGAGTTCAACATAACACCGCTAGGGGACCGGCCAAGGGCGGCATTCGATTTCATCCGGATGTAGATATGGACGAAGTTAGAGCCTTAGCTGCTTGGATGACCTTTAAATGTGCAGTTGTAGATATCCCTTACGGTGGGGCTAAAGGCGGAGTTACTGTTGATCCCACAGGATTGTCTCAAAGAGAAATCGAGAAAATCACCAGAAGTTATACAGCAAGAATTGCAGATTTTATAGGACCAGAACAAGATATCCCCGCCACAGATGTAAACACCACCCAACAGATGATGGGCTGGATCATGGATACTTACAGCACCTTAAAAGGTGTATATTCACCTGGCGTGGTAACCAGCAAACCGGTCGAAGCCGGCGGCTCTGTCGGACGCCAAGAAGCTACAGGCTTAGGAGTGTTCCTCGTTACTAGAGAACTTGCGAATAAACTTGGTGTAGATCTTGCAAAATCTACGGTAGCGGTTCAGGGATTTGGTAATGTCGGAAGCAATGCCGCTAAGTATCTTTATGAAGCAGGATCCAAAGTAATAGCGGTGAGCGATGTATCAGGCGGGCTTTATTGTAAAGATGGGTTAGACATACCGGCTTTATTAAACTATGTGGCCGGGCATCCTAAGAAACTGATCGAAGGATATCAGCAAGAAGGACTAGAGGTTACAGACAATCACGGAATTCTCACCGGGAAAGTTGATTTCCTGGTCCTGGCAGCTTTGGAAAACCAAATCACTGAAGAAGTAGCTAAGGAAACGCAGGCGAAAATAATTATTGAAGGTGCCAATGGACCTACAACATTCGGCGGGGACCAAGTTTTAGAACAAAGAGGAATCGTTACCTGTCCGGATATCTTAACTAATGCAGGGGGAGTCACCTGTTCATACTTTGAATGGGTACAGAACTTGCAGCACTTAGCATGGGATATTGAAACAGTGAATTCTACGCTTGAAAGAATTATGGTCAAAGCGTTTAACGAAGTTTATGAAGTAGCAGATGAAAAGAAAATCCCCCTAAGAATGGCGGCTTACATTGTCGCTCTTGAACGTTTAGCCGCTGTTCAGAAGATTAGAGGGATATTTTTATAAGTTTCTGCTGGGTTTTTGCGCTAGCATAGACCCGGCAGGTAGGTTGCGGCGTCAAAATATATGCTAACAGTAGCAATATCAAGGGACGATAGTGTATAATAGAGGTTGAAGTAAGTTGCAATGGATGAGGCATAAACGAAGTAGAGCACACACAACAGATATAGCACAAATCATAGAACATATATGCTAAAAATCAAACTGCACCGTATTGAATGCTGCGCTTGCGCCTATGATGAATTAATTAACTTAGTTGGGGACAAGCATAAATCGTACACCAAAGACATGGTCATGATCGAACTAGTGAACGAAGTAACAACCACAGCAAAACTTAAAGTTTAAACGCACAAGCAGTGGCAGTACTAAAAGCAGAACAAACGTAGCAGCACCGCAACCAGAGAAGAAAAGGGCCTTTTGCAAGGCTCTTTTCTTGTTGTGGCAAGAAGCTTTCAACATTTAGGCAAAAGATGTAAAATTACAGCGAGATGATTTAGTTGTAAGTTCATATTTTCGGAGGGTATCCTTTAGGAAAATCATATGACATGTAAACTACGAAAAAGGCCAGTTGCATCTATCGTAGGTGTAGGACATAACCCAGAATATGCCCTTGTCGTTGCGGGTGGAAGTATAGATGCAGACGATAAGAAATTGGCGGAACATGCTTCGATGATAGTAGCGGCAGATTCGGGGGCCGACTTTTTAAAGCAGCATGATATTAAACCAGATCTGATTATAGGCGATTTTGATTCATCTAATCCCCATACGATTATTCATTTTAAGAATCTGGACGTTCCTGTGGTTTCTCTTGTTAAAGATAAAGACCAAACGGATACCGAAGCCGCGGTAGACTTAATTTTGGGTCGTGGGATCGAAACGGTAATCGCTATTGGGTGTATGGGTGGCGAACGGTTAGATCATGAGTTAGCTAATGTGTTTTTAATCGAGCATTTTGCGGAAAAAGGGTTGGATCTAATAATCTATTCACAAAAGACTGTGATATTCGGAATACCTCATGGCGAAAAACGTTCATTTACCGGTAAACCAGGTGACTGGGTTACAATTTTACCTATAACCGCCAAGATTCAAGGCGTTTCAACATCTAACCTTAAATTTCCTCTCAGCGATGCTTCTCTTTATAGAGGTAGTACTCTTTCAGTATCTAACCAAATGGTTAACACTCAAGCAAATGTGTCGCTTAAATCAGGATTTGCCCTTATCGTACTTAACCGTAAATAATCTTCTTCGGTTAGATAAACCAAGGCTGCACCGTCTAATTAATTTCCTGGTAGTTCGCTTAAAGGCCTACCTCTAGGATCGTCCCTCACCGGTTTGCCTAGGGACATAAGTTGATCCAAAGGTAAAATTTCGTAACCTGCTGACTTAAGGTTTTCCAGCACCATTGGTAGCGCTTCATGTGTTTGTTTTGCAGAGTCAGACGCATGGAAGAGCAATACGGCGCCGGGGAAAACGAGTTTCGACACTCTTTCCACGATATATGTTGAGCCTGGGTTTTTCCAGTCGAGACTGTCCACTGCCCATATTATGGTTTCATACCCCATTTCCCTAGCAGTTAATACTACAAGATCATCGTAGTCGCCGTTTGGGGGTCTAAAATATTTTGGAGTTCTATCAGTAAGATTCACCAATATATTATGACTTGTTTGAATGTTCTTTATAATGGTTTCCTTGTTCTCTCGGCTTAAGTTTATATGTTCCTGCCCGTGGCTAGCTATTTCGTGTCCGTCATTGACAATACGTGAGACTATACTTTTGTAGTGGTTTGCCCAAGGTCCCGAAATAAAAAATGTTGCTTCTTGGTCATGCTGTGATAAAACGTCTAACACTTTATCTGGCGTTTTATCGCCCCAAGAGATGTCGAAGGTAAGCCCTACCGCCTTTTTGTCGGTTTCAACATAAAAAATGGGCATTTCAGTACCTACAGCCAATCTCGTGTCATACATCTCAAACACAGGTTTAACAGGTGGTTGGCGTAACCCGTACAGCGCACCCGCTGTGCAAAGCAATGCGGCTAATAAAATGATTGCGACCTTTTTTTTAGGGAACATAAAAGGTTTCCCCTCCTGTAAGTCAAAGTTAAGGGAAGGACCCCGATCTTGGGTCTTATAGAATTGTAGTTCGCGTTAGAATGATATATTACATGAAGACTCGGAACTTTTGTTTTATTCGTAATTTGTTTCGTTTTCGCCAAAAAATTTACCAAGTTCAGAAGGTATGTTTTCATTGAGGATTTTGCCTATTTCCGTTCTCAGCAAATTCCGTGTATTATCTCTAGTCTTATTGATTGCTTGAACTATTAGTTTTTCCAAAGTTTCTAAATCAAAGAGTTTTGCAGATAATTTTTTCCTGTCAATAGTAATAGCTTTGATGTTAAACCAAATATCACCTGAGACATTAATTAATCCATCTTCAGAACATCCGAAAATCACCTGATCTTGCAAACTTAAC
Source organism: uncultured Eubacteriales bacterium (assembly GCA_964406505.1). Lineage (GTDB taxonomy): Bacteria > Bacillota > Sulfobacillia > Fermentithermobacillales > Fermentithermobacillaceae > DTU015. The sequence goes on along the minus strand of CAYORX010000004.1, from coordinate 45,662 downwards.
AACTTTGCGCCAATTTTTAGTTCCATTTGTTCCATTTGCATAAGTAATCCAGTTAAATTGTGCATTTTTTGAACCCTCCAACAACGCCGGTTTTTGCATATTATGCGTATTCGGTAAGACGGGGAACTGAGATTTATCAAGAACGATGTATACTGCAAAATTTCGCAAAAAAGGTAAACTATAGATAAGACTAGAACACTAAAGAAAGCTAAAGGCAGCTGCGATAGGAGGGCGTTAATTTATGGATATAGCTTCTGTTTTAAAAAAGAAACCGAAAGATGATCCAACTATGGAAGAAATTCGAATGGAACGAGCAGAAGAATTACATTCTGAATCTTTAATTATCGATGGACATCAGGGATCGCTTTGGGATGTTCTCAATGGGGTTCGGAACTTTCAAGAGGAATCTGCATTTGGGCATTCAGATTTGCCAAAGTTAAGACAATCCAAAGTAGATTGTGTGTTTCTTAGCGCGTTTCCCTATGATAGGGTGCCATCTATGCGTGGAGTTAAACAGGCTTTAGAATACATAGATGTATTTAACGATTTAAGCGAGGCAATCGGAATTAGGCGTGTGTTGCAAATTTCCGATATTGAATCTGTTCGCGATACCGATGAAGTGGGGGTTATGCTCAGTTTTGGTGATGGGGCGATGCTAGAAGGAAGCCTCGAGACATTTAGAATGTATTACAAACTAGGATTGAGAATGCTTACTTTGACTTGGAATGATCGCAACTTGCTTGCCGACGGTGCCGCTGTTTCAGTTTCTCGAGGCGGGCTTACTCCTTTTGGTATAAAAGTTGTTAACGAGGCTTCTAGGCTTGGTGTGATTGTAGATGTCGCGCATTTATCTGAAGCGGGATTTTGGGACATGGTAGATCTGGCGCAAAGTCCTTTCGTTGCCAGCCATTCGAATTGCTACAGTTTGCTTTCCCACCCAAGAAATTTGTCAGATGCTCAGCTAAAAGCTATCGGTGAAGCGGGTGGTCTTGTAGGAATCTCATTTAACCATGAATACTTGACAGGAACCGATGAAAAGGCCGATATTGCGACAGTTGCGGAACATATCATCCATGCCATGGAATTGGCCGGTGAGGATTGTGTCGGGCTAGGCACTGATTTTGATAGTTTCGGGGAGGCCGGGCCAGAACCGGTGTCGCACATAGGTAAACTGCCTTATCTTACTTTTGAATTGCTAAAAAGAGGCATTTCAGGAGAACAAATCGCAGGGATTTTAGGACGAAACTGGATGCGCATCTTAAGAGCGGTAGTTGGATAAGTGTTAAGCGTGATATCGATACATTTAATGCTTGTGAAACTACGAAAGGAGATCAGCAGTAATGGATGCGGTAATTGCAATGAACGCATTTAAAGGCTGCCTGACTGCATCTGAAGCATGCTCATTGGTTAAACAAGGATTTGAGCTAGGGTTCCCAGAAGCCAACCTTGTGAAAACACCTCTTGCTGACGGTGGCGATGGTACCATTGATGTTTTGATAGCAGCCAAAGGTGGTAAAGTTCAGAATATCGAAGTGGTAGGACCTTACGGTGAGATGATAACTGCAAAGGTTGGGATACTTTCCAACGGTGATGCGGTGATAGAAAGTGCGAATTGTTCGGGACTTGCGCTAACATCGCCTCACAAGCGCGATGTGTTTTCTGCCACGAGTTACGGGGTCGGTGAACTCATGGTTTGGGCAGTAAATCAAGGTGCCCGACGTATAATTATCGGAGTAGGCGGTACAGCAATAAATGATGGTGGTATAGGAATGGCTCAAGCCGCAGGTGGCAAAATACTTGACGATAAAGGGAATCAGGTTGAATTCGGTATTTTAGGACTGAAAAATGTCGTTAGCGTCGAGCCTCACGACATTCCCAAAAAATTTAGCGATGTTGAAGTGGTAGCCCTTTGTGACGTAAAAAATGTTTTGATCGGTGAAGAAGGAGCTACCAGCACTTATGGTCCTCAAAAAGGAATACCTGCCGATAAAATCGCCCAAGTTGATAAATACATGGATCGATACGGCGCTATATTATCGAAAAATCTAGGCCGTGATCCGCGTTCGCTACCTGGTGCAGGTGCCGGTGGAGGTTTAGCGGCGTCACTTTGGGCGTTTTTTAATGCGGCGGTGGTTTCTGGAGCGGAATTTATTATCGAGGAAACCGGTTGTGCAAAACAGATCGCAAAAGCCGATTTCATCATAACCGGAGAAGGTAAAGTTGATTCCCAAACCCAAAAAGGAAAAGTACCCCATGCTGTAGCTGTAGTGGGACGTGCTCACGGGGTACCTACCATAGTGTTAGGTGGTAGCGTTGGAAAAGATGTTGTCGGCCAACACCCTGAAGAGTTTTGTTCTATTTTTGACAGCACTTTAGGTCCAGGTACGGTCGAAGAAACCATTGAAAACACCCAATTTACATTGCCGTTTGCTGCTAGGCAAGTTGCTGGTTTGATGCGCGTTATGCTGCTTAAGCGGCCAGATAGCTATCAGATGTGTGCTGGCGGGGCTGTGATTCGAGATCATGGCGGTAAATTGCAGATACTTATGATAAGAGATAGGTTCGGATTTATAACTTTACCAAAGGGGCATGTAGAACAAAGAGAAAATATTGAACAAGCAGCTATCAGAGAAGTTAAAGAAGAAACTGGGATAATATGTAGGTTAGTCGCTTTAGCAGGTCGAACCGTATATCATTTTCTTGATGAACGCAATGTTCCAGTAGAAAAAACCGTCTATTATTATGTTATGAAACAAATCGATGGCGAAACCAAATTGCAACCGGGTGAAACTACCGAGGTAATGTGGGTTGACGAGCAAGATGCAGAAAAAGGTAAAGTGTATGCAAATATTAAACCGATTATCAAAAAATCTTTCCATTTATACCGCAAAAATTTGTAATTAAACGGTTTTAATGTGATATAATGTATATTGCGAAGGGCCCGGTGGTATTAAAGCACGATGCAATGCGTGTTATTAGACTCGGGCCGTTTGTATGTATGTCGTAACTTTGTTGTTGCATTTATCATTTGTACATACAGGCCCTCACTTAAAATAAATCGTATTAGTGGGGGAGTTTGAGTGAAAAACCGTATTAACCTTATCCTTAAAGTAGTTTTATCTGTTGTCGTATGTATAATGTTAGTTTTCGTGTTGTCAAGGTTGAATTGGTCATCTGACCAGTTCGTTTTTTTAACTATTCAAGAATCTTCATTAAACGCGCTTACCGGTTGGCCTCTTATCACACCTGAGAATTCGCAAATTTTCATCGACGCTGACGAAAAAATGCTTTTCGTACCTAAAAAGGTCAACCTGTTTGGTGTATGTTTGGGGATTCATTACAGCGCCTTGTCCCAAGGTGTGGAGTTTGACGAATCTTTAACCTTTTCGCGGATGGGCAGAACAACGTTAAATCTCCCTGCGCCGGTGTCTTCAACCGCACCTGATATTGATGGAAATATAATAGAACTTGTGAACAACCAGGCGAGGGTTGTTCGGGGAAAATTAACCGTCCAAAGAGCTAGGCGAGATGGAACGGTACATATAAACTACGGTTCTGAAAAGATTAAGCTTGCGCCAGGCGAATCTTGGGCAGAACTGTTGGTGCTTGAACCAACCGGACCGAGACGAATTACGGCTGAGAAATGGCAAGAAGAATTGCAAAGATGTTTTGATTTAAATTATCCGGCAACTCGTTTAGCTATCGCAAATAGAGGGTTGTGGCCTAAATCGGGGGTAAAGGCGGAGATTTATCAATGACAAAGAGCCCTGGGCATGTATTGCCTAAAGAAAAGGTTATGAACCGCGTGCAAGATACCATCGGAATTGTGGTATGTGTTTGTGTTTTGTTAAATTTTGGGGTGCCTTCGTTCGGGGAGACTGCCCAAAGCCATGGGGTTAGGGCCCCTTTGGTGTTAATTTCGGAACCTGTGAAAGGCGGCGTTGATGAAGTTAAACTAAGTTTGTGGGGTAAAAGCGGGTTGATTTCTCGACTTCAAAATTCAGGGTATGAACTTGAAACGAACTTGTTTGTGTTCACTCCCGATGAACCCTATTACGATCTTGATTCAGGAGTCTATGTATTACATAAGTATTTGCAGCAAGTTGCTGTTACTACAAAATCTACTTTGCTAAACGTAATTACATATGGAGTTTCTGGGCTTGTATTGAGATTTGGCATTGAGCTTGGCATTATTCAAGATGGTTTGATAGACAATGCGATTATGCTCAGTACGCCTCAAAGAGGTTCGTTTCTGGCAGATTTCATGTTTCAAGCATATAACGTTGTAAAACATGAACATATGTTTGAAAAAGAAACGAGATCGGCGCGTTTTTCTCCGTTTGGTGAAGTAAGTGGAGTTTTAGAGGTGCAATCTGTAAATAGTGCGGGCGATTTACCTTTGTTCATCGGCACCGATAAGTTTGATTGGGAAAGCGAAACTTGGTGGGTATCTAAAAGAGCTAGGGAAATTTATGAACCATTGTATAGCCAATACGTACAAGAACGATTCTTGATGTTACCCTATGTACCGGTAGATTCGCCTAAGCAAACTTTTGCAGGATGGATACAGCAAAACCGGCCGCTACTATGGCGAAATTGTATCGAACATGCTAAGGATCCCCCCCTTGGTTGTGTGCCTATGATTGACTTTAACAATTTACCTGATAAAGGCCGAGATTTTTCAACTGCGTATTACGAAATATTAGCCATGGCTGTAGGCAAAAATCAATACGTGATCAGAACAGCGTCCGCGGGCAGTCTAGCTCAAAGTTTATTTGCATCTGATTATATACCCACAGACATTAAAGATGCAGCCATTCATTATGGTCTTAAAACGCTTATTCATTTCACTAAAAAAGCACTGGTGACTGTAAAAGCTGAATTGCAGAAAATCATTACAGATAGCATTATCGGTTCGATCGGGTATTTGGATAATGTAGAAAATGTTATCTTAAGGAGGCTTTCCAAAGAAGATGTGCTGATCAACCTGGGGACATCTGTTGGTCAACGATTCCAAAGGGTACCTGCTAACTGTTATCTTCAATCTATGAATGACCACTCCTACTCAGCCGCTGCTTGCCGGAAAACCCGTTTCATAAATATTACAGGTCGGGTAACCAATTTGCTGAGTGTAGTATGGCCACAAGTGGGTCCTAACAACTTTTTTTGCGAAGTTGATTCATCTATTTCACCCCAGGGACCCAGAGATATAATTCGAGTGTTTTCGGGGTTTTTATCGCCTTCACATTTAAATATCTTAAAAGATGAACGCGTCTACAACAGCATATTATCCTTCTTATCAGATTCTATGAAAGATCAGGAGATTTTGATTAAAGACCGTCAAACAGAACAATTACAAGTTTCCAGTTGGCATCCACTTTATGTTGCAGTTCCTTGGGATGTGTCGCCTGATCAGGTTTTTGACATTTCTATTCGAACTTCGTCGCTACCGGAAGGCTGGAGATGTGCAATCTGGGTTGAAGGGTATGATGGTACTCGATGGACCCCCATTCAGGGCATGAGCGAAGTGATTCGAGGTGGCTCTAAAACAGATATCATGTTAAAAACTAAATCTTACAGGCTCGGTTTACGGTTAATCAGGCAGGGAAATTTAAATCCATATACTCCGGGGGGCAAAGTTGAATCTGTTTTTGAACAAGAGATACATTGCGATGCTTGGGCCGGAGTAGAAGCGCTCGCGCCGGGTTCCGGGAACTCGGGAGGTTGGCAAGATGAAGGTCCCGGTATAGGGACGGGCGATATTCCCTGGGAACCTGGACCTGATCTGGAAATTGGAGATGATGAAGAATTTGCCCCGGGGTTTGGCGGAATAGATGATGAAGACATACCACAAGTAAGGGTGGTTTACAGATCAAAACATACAACTTTGTGGAAACCCGATGAAACCTACCATTTATATTGGGAACTTGATTTCGGAGACGGTGAGACATTGATAATTCAAGGGCAGCCCCATTTGAAAGTATCACACAAGTTTTTAGCCAAAGGCACGTATTCTGTTCGGGCAATATCAGTAGATAACCACGGTGACCCGTTGATTGAAAAGAATTGGGATGTGACAATAGATGGTGAAGAACCTGAGGTTTATGAATTCGAGTGTAAAAGCGTAATACCTCCGGAAGTGAAATTGGATCTTTCAGGCCCCAAGAAATGGGTTGTAGGTAAACAGGGGCTGTTTTCGGGTAAAGTAACCTGGAATCTACCTGACGATGCGCAAGTTACGAATATTGAATGCGATCCAGGCGACAAATTTTATGTGATTTGGGAGCGTTCAGGCGAATTTACAGTGTTTTGGGCGGTTAGATTGACTATTGCCTATGAGTTGGAGAATAAAGTGGTTAGAATTACAAATACATACATTACATCACAGAATGTCGACGTGTTAGCTTCGGGAATTGTTCAATAGATGCTAGAACAAAACAAGATGGAACTCTTTGGTATATGCTACGTCAATGAATGAAGTGATCGTAAATGAGACGCCCGGCCTCCGGTGAGGTAAGTTGAAAGTTTAATGTGAACTATCATGTATCCTTTTCCGGTTAGGTCGGGTGATAAAAAGTCGTGCAGTTTTATTTATAGCGAATTTGAATGTGGAGTGTGTAATATGATAAAGATCAATAAAATAATTAAGCAATATAAGATGGGTAAGGTAAAAGTTCCTGCACTGAGAGAAATTGATCTTGAAATTCCCAAAGGACAATTTGTCGCGATAATGGGACCATCCGGTTCAGGTAAGTCGACTTTAATGAATATTTTAGGATGTCTTGATCGTCCAACTTCCGGCGATTATTATTTTGACGGTGACGATATCAGCAAAAAATCTGATAATCAATTGGCTGATATCCGAAATAGAAGTCTAGGATTTATTTTTCAGTCTTATAATCTGTTATCACGGATCGATGCAACATCGAATGTAGAACTACCTTTGATATACAGAGGGATGAACGCAGCCAAGCGACGGGAGAAATCAATAAAAGCGTTAGAAATGGTGGGTTTATCCAAAAGGACTCGACATAGGCCTAATGAATTATCAGGTGGTGAACAGCAAAGGGTAGCTGTAGCGAGGGCTATAGTAGGAGGCCCAAAACTAATTTTAGCTGATGAACCTACCGGTAACCTTGATTCTCGTTCAGGCGAAGAAATCATGTTGATTTTTCAAAAACTTCATGAACAAGGAATAACCATTGTATTAGTGACCCATGATCCCGATATTGCTAGGCATTCCGAAAGAGTGGTTACGCTGCGTGACGGCAAAATTTTATCTGATGATATGGTTGAAGAAAGGCTAGATGCCAAGCAAATTTTGGCGAGCATGCCTAAGCCCGATGTTTCAGCCTAAAGGTCCAAACGTCTTACGGCGTAAGAATTTCATTTGCTATTTGTTTTATTAGTTGTTTTCCTTCAGGCGTTTTTAAAAAAGTGTTTATCGCTTTTCCAAGAGTCGCTCGAAACTCTGGCGAGTTTATCGACTCTTCGAGCATTTGCTTCAATATTTCAGGTCCTTGAGTTTGTATAAGTTCGTTGACTATGGCCTTACCTTGTTCAGAAGTAAGAATATCTTGAATTATTGATTTAATCATATTTGATTCCGGAACAATTTGTGCATTTAATCCATGTTGTTGCTCTAATTCGGTTTTTGTTAGTGTCTTCTGCCAACCAAGCAGGTAGCTAGGCGCATAATTAGCTAAACCTAGCCATGCACCTACTGACAGACACATACCTATCAAAAACCCGATAAAAACATATCCGAATCGTTGTCCTTGCGATGTCATAGTTGCCCTCCCGGTGTTTCGTGTTCTATGCTGATAGCATGTATTTAATGGTATGTATTTATTCTGAAATGGTATGATTGAGAGAGGTGATCGTATGAAGCCAGTTCTTTTCACCATTGGCGGAATAGAATTTTATTCTTATGGGCTTATGGTGGGCATTGGATATGTTTTGGGTGTGACAGTAGCTAGCAACATGGCTCGAAAAAAGGGAGTCGATCCAGATTCGCTGTTCGAACTTTTTATCATGTTGCTTTTAGCAGGAGTTGCTGGTGGCAGGTTACTCTATGTTGCATTGAATACACGAGATTATCATACCTGGCAGTCAGTTTTTGATGTAAGAGATGGTGGTTTTTCTATTCACGGCGTTTTAATCAGCGGAATGATCGCTTTAGGATCTTATTGTCGGTTTAAAAAACTGCGATTTGGATTGTTGTTTGACATAATGGCACCTGGGGTTGCATTGGGGCAATCAATTGGTAGAATAGGATGTTTGTTAAGCGGTTGCTGCTATGGGATATTAACTAATGGGCAATGGGGAGTACTTACAAGGTTCGCCCCGGGTTTAAGACATCCGTATCCGATATACGAAAGCATAGCAAACTTCATTTTATTTGCGATATTGTTGAAACTGTTCGATAGTATCGCTTTTGAAGGAGGCCTTTTCCTTATTTATATTTCGGGTTACGCGGTCATAAGGTTTTTTCTTGAGTTTTTCAGGGAAAGCGGGGCTTTTATGTTTGGATTAAGTCAAGCCCAATGGGTGTCTATCGCACTGCTCGGAACCAGTTTGGTCATTTATGTTTATGGCAATCGGAAAAGGAGAAAACGCACTGTTGAAAATTTTGATTGAACGGTGGAATAATTGGAATTGAAATCAAGCGAAGTTAAAACTCTTACACGGATCGCTATATTAGTCGCGCTCGCTACCGTTTTGCATATCGTCGAAGCATTGATCCCTGTTCCCTATGTTGTTCCTGGGGCAAAACTCGGGCTTGCAAATATTGTGGCATTGTATGCTGTAATGACAATGGGACCTGGCGAATCGCTTACCATAAGTTTTTTGAGAACGCTTTTGGGAAGTTTATTTTCCGGTACGTTCTTGAACGTGGCTTATTATCTGAGCGTTTCCGGAGCGCTTTTGTCGACTGGGGCAATGTATGTAATAAAAACAATATTTGATAAGAAATTATCTGCTGTAGGAATAAGCACAATCGGTTCGGTTACCCATAATATTGGGCAGCTGCTGGTTGCTTCTTTAATTTTAAGACAAATCGGCGTTATGTTTTATTTGCCATATTTACTTGCATTTGCAATACCGACGGGAATTTTCACGGGGCTTGCAGCAGGAAGAATTATTGCATATACAGAAAATATTCTTAACCGGCATTAAAAACCGAAGTGTGAAATCATATAAAGGTGGGTTCATGTTTGATTCCAGTCAAAGTTTCGAAGATCGAAGTGTTTAAATATTGAACAGACAAATTGGAACTAACAACATAAGGAGGTGCGAATTTGCTGAGAAATAAGATACCAGATGTTGTAATTCGAAGGCTTGTTACATATTTAAGAATTTTGACCGAAATAGATGCGAGCCCAGAAGACTATATTTCATCAGCAAAAATTGGAGAACTTGCAGCTGTAAATAGTGCACAGGTAAGAAAAGACTTAGTTTTATTCGGGCAGTTTGGCAAACAAGGCGTTGGTTACCCGGTTTTAGGGCTGAGAGATGAAGTCATCAAAATTCTCGGAGCGGATCGACAAATGAATATTGCTGTTTTCGGTGTTGGTGAACTTGGAACAGCTCTTGCTAGGTATTTGAGTTCTCGCAAGGAAATTACCCCCAATTACAGATTTGTCGTGAAAGCTTTATTTGATGTGAACGAAGATAAAGTGGGTAAAAAAATTGGAGGAGTTTTAGTCAGCCATATTGATGATGTAGACCAAGTGGTATTTGGCAAGCAGATACGAATTGGTGTCATCGCAGTTCCGGCGTCTGTAGCTCAAAGCGTGGTGGGCCAGGCGATTTCTAGCGGTATTAAGGGAATTTTGAATTTTGCTCCCGTAAGAATTAAGGCTCCTTCGGGTGTAAGAATTCAAAATAGCGATGTGACATCTGATCTTCAAGAATTAGGCTTTTATTTGTAAATGCTGCCGATATGATTTGAGCGTCCTTACAAAAAACTGTTTTGGGATTGATGAATATTGGACTGTCCGGCAAGGCCAAACTCAGAAAAGGGTTAAAATTGAGGCGGTGCGTAAATGGTCTTCAACGTTTGTATGCTTTATGTTATGCTATGCATGGCTTCTTGTGGACTTTGGTGAAAGATTGGCTGGTCCAAGTCGGTGACCTTTTATTTTTCTTTTGGAGGTGAATTGGTTGTCAGATTCCTTGTTGCAACTGGAAGAAAAACTCAAGGAATTAAAAACTCGCCGGGACAAAATTAAGCAAGGTGGCGGAAGCGCCAGAATTGAAAGGCAGCATAAACGCGGTAAAATGACTGCGAGGGAACGCGTAGCCGCCTTTTTTGATTCAGGCACGTTTGTTGAAATCGATGCTTTTGTTACACATCGGGCAACTGCATTTGGCATGGAAAAAGTAGAGGCACCAGGCGAGGGTGTTGTCACAGGATATGGTTTAGTAAACGGCAGGGCCGTGTGTGTTGCATCTCAAGACTTTACGGTAATCGGTGGTTCATTAGGTGAAATGCATGCAGAAAAAATTTGTAAATGCATGGATCTTGCTGCTAAGGTCGGAATTCCGTTCGTATCTTTAAATGACTCTGGCGGTGCAAGAATTCAAGAAGGGGTAGATTCTCTCAAAGGCTATGGGAATATCTTTTACCGTAACGTAAAATATTCAGGTGTAATTCCTCAAATATCGGTTATTCTCGGACCTTGTGCAGGCGGTGCTGTATATTCTCCGGCGCTTACCGATTTTGTGTTCATGGTAGAAGGTACATCCAATATGTTTATAACAGGTCCACAGGTGATCAAAGCGGTCACCGGTGAAGAAGTAACAGTTGAACAATTAGGTGGTGCGCTCGTCCACAATCAGGTGAGCGGTGTAGCTCAGTTTATGGCACCTAACGAAATTTCTTGCCTAGAAATGGTACGAACACTTTTATCTTATCTCCCTGCAAACAACCAAGAAGATCCTTTATATTTGGATTCAGATGATGAACCTGGAAGATGTGAACCTATTTTGCGCGAAGTAGTACCCGTCGATCCGAACAAAGGATATGACATGTACGACGTGATACATCCTATGGTAGATAACGGAACTTTTTTCGAAGTGTCAAAACATTTTGCAACAAACATCATTACCGGTTTTGCCAGGTTCGGCGGTAGGGTAGTAGGGATTACTGCATCTCAGCCTATGTCAAAGGCTGGATGCCTTGATATCAATGCGTCTGATAAAGCTGCGAGATTTGTGCGGCTTTGCGATGCATTTAACGTACCTCTTGTAACTTTGGTAGACGTACCAGGCTATCTACCCGGAACCGATCAAGAATACGGTGGCATAATCAGACATGGTGCGAAATTGTTGTATGCTTTTTCGGAAGCGACTGTTCCCAAGGTGACCGTAATCACGAGGAAGGCTTACGGTGGAGCTTACATAGCAATGTGTTCAAGACATTTAGGGGCTGACATGGTATTTGCATTTCCTCACGCCGAAATTGCGGTTATGGGACCGGAGGGTGCTGCAAATATCGTTTTTCGAAAAGAAATAGGTGACGCTGAAGATCCTGTTGCAAAGCGCAAAGAAAAAATTCAGGAATTCCGGGATTTATTTGCTAACCCATATGTGGCGGCAAGTAGGGGTTATATTGACGGGATCATTGATCCTCAAGAAATAAGACCTACTGTCATAGGTGCCCTTGAACTTATGTCAACGAAAAAAGCAGAAAGCACACCCAAAAAACATGGTAACATACCGCTTTGAGAAACTGGTTTTGAATATGTGTCGGATCCACGACATGTGGAGGGATAGAAGATGATACCTGATACTTTTACAGGCGGTATAATTTTGAGTTTGATTAATCTAACGATCGTTTTTGGAGTACTGCTAATAATTGCCTTTATGATCAGTTTGATTTACAAAACCGTATCGAATGCAGAAAACAAACGACCCACGGAAGCAACCACAAACGAAATTGCAATTTCTCCTAGTGAATCTACAAAGAACAAGTTGGATATGATTGACGAAAAGGGTATACCTTTTGATTCGCTGGATTCACGTTGCAAGGCGATTATTATCGCGGCAGTAAGCGCTTATATAGATGAAACACATGAAATACCGGTGTTCATAAGAAGAATTCCTGACGCCGGTGCATGGGGTAAGTTTTACAGGATTCGTGCGAGCAGATAGGTTAATTTCATTGAAAAGGTTCGTAAACAAGAAGGGAGGATCTCTTGTGCGGCGATTTAAAGTGAAAATTGATGATGAAGTGTTTGAAGTTGAAGTAGAAGAGATTAAAGGGGCAGGGCAGGAGTCCCAAATTTCCAAAGCTGTGCCGCCTGCTCAGGTTTCAACCAGTACTCCTGCTCCGAAACCTGTTCGCGCTGCTGCACCGGCGGCCGCGCCCAAACCAAAACCGCCTGTATCAGGGGAAAACGTAGTTATAGCACCTATCCCTGGTGTCATAATGGAGGTCAAAGTTTCAGCAGGAAGCAGCGTAAAGAAAGGCGATGTACTGCTAATTCTTGAAGCGATGAAAATGCAAAACGAAGTGCTTGCACCTTACGATGCTGTTGTAGCCGAGGTTTTGACAGCTCAGGGAGCAACTGTACAGTCTGGCGATATTCTCGTTCGTTTCGATAGTTAGTTAAATACCTTAAACCGGAAGAGGGTGTACTCACAGAATGAACCTAGGCGTACTGGTTGAAAGGTTATGGCAAACAACAGGATTGGCGGGCCTTACTTTAGGTAACGTGGTCATGTTGTTTATTGGAATTTTGCTTTTGTATCTGGCGATATATAAGAAGTTTGAGCCTCTTTTACTGATACCTATTGCTTTTGGCACTATTTTAGCTAATCTACCCTTTGCTCCCATCATGAACCCGCCTGAAGGTGATATGCCGGGTGGATTACTTTATTACCTTAACCTAGGAGTGGAAAAAGAAATTTTTCCCCCGCTTATTTTCCTAGGGGTTGGAGCGATGACTGATTTCGGACCGCTTTTGGCGAATCCTTCAACTATTGTACTTGGTGCTGCGGCGCAAGCCGGCGTATTTTTAGCGATGCTTTTGGCGAAAGGCTTAGGGTTTACGATTATGCAGTCAGGTGCTATTGGGCTTATCGGTGGGGCTGACGGCCCGACAGCTATTTACGCGGCGATGAAATTAGCACCCGAATTGGTAGGACCCATCGCGGTGGCGGCATATACCTATATGTCTTTGGTTCCGTTTATTCAACCACCTATTATGAAAGCCCTGACCACAAAGAAAGAGCGCTCTACAGTTATGTCTCAACTTAGGAAAGTGTCTAAAACCGAAAAAATAGTATTTCCAATCGCAGTTACAATATTGGTAAGTTTGCTTCTTCCATCTATAGCACCTTTAATAGGAATGCTCATGCTAGGGAATCTTTTTAGAGAATGTGGCGTTACTGACAGGTTATCCGGCGCTGCCCAAAACGAGATTAACAATATCGTAGTGATCTTTTTAGCTACATCAGTCGGGGCAACTATGAGCGCTGAAACATTTTTGACCTTAGATACCATAAAAATCATCAGTCTTGGAATATTTGCATTTGCCGGTGGAACTGCCGGGGGCTTGCTCCTCGCAAAACTCATGTATCGCCTGTCCGGCGGCAAAATCAATCCGCTTATTGGCTCAGCAGGGGTATCAGCTGTTCCCATGGCCGCTAGAGTAACCCAGGTTGTCGGTCAGCAAGAAAACCCTCAAAATTTCTTGTTGATGCACGCAATGGGACCTAATGTGGCAGGAGTGATAGGTACGGCGGTTGCTGCTGGGGTAATGATATCTTTACTTACATAAAAAGAAGATTGCAGTTAATCAAATTTAGGGGTGGGAAACAGGATGGACAGGAAAATTAGAGTGCTTGTAGGAAAACCGGGGCTTGACGGCCACGATCGTGGAGCAAAAGTGATAGCTAGGGCCTACAGAGACGCCGGTATGGAAGTTATATATAGCGGCCTGCACCGTACTCCTGAAGAATTGGCTAGGATGGCGGTAGAAGAAGACGTTGATGTAGTGGCCTGTTCCATTCTTTCCGGAGCGCATAGTACTTTGCTTCCGCGAGTGGTTAAGTGTTTAGAAAAGGAAAAGGAAAGTGAAGAACTAGATATTTTAATATTAGCAGGCGGTATTATTCCGGCAGAAGATGTTGAATTTCTGAAACAAAACGGTGTAGATGCAGTGTTTGGCCCAGGAACCAGCACCCAGGATATTGTAAAATACACCAAAACCAATCTGAAAAGATAATAAAGCTTGGTTGATAATCTGGGTGGGGCGGTGTTCGATTTGCATGAATTAATCAAAAACAACGTAGCAGAAAGTTTGATTCAAGATTTTTACAATGGAAAAAGAACTGCTTTAGCTAGGGCAGTGACGTTTGTTGAAAACGGCTCTGAGCATGCTTCACGCATCATCGAGGAAGCTTTTCGGCGTAAAGGGCATAGCAAAATTTTAGGGATAACAGGTTCGCCCGGAGTCGGTAAGTCGACCTTAGTTGACAATCTGATCGATGCAATTAGGCACCAAGGGAACTCGGTTGGGGTGATCGCTGTAGATCCCTCTTCACCTTTTACCGGAGGTGCAATACTTGGTGACAGGGTAAGAGTGAGGACGCGCACAACCGATGACAAAGTGTTTTTTCGCAGTTTAGCCTCTCGGGGCTATCTTGGAGGAGTATCAAAGCATACCGGAGATATAATAACGCTTTTTGATTCGTTTGGTTTTGACTACGTATTGGTAGAAACGGTGGGTACCGGCCAGTCCGAAGTCGATATCATGAGATATGCACATTCGGTGCTGGTAGTTGTTGCGCCTGGGCTTGGTGACGATATTCAAGCAATTAAGGCTGGCATTTTAGAGATAGGTGATGTGTTTTGTGTTAATAAAGCTGATCACCCCGAAGCAGATAAAGCAGTTTCTGTGTTAGAAACGATGTTGGAACTCAATCGAGAACGTCAATGGCGGCCCCCGGTAGTTAAAACCATTGCATTTGAAAACAAAGGCGTAGAAGATCTTTTTGCAAATATTAAGGCGCATCTGAAATATCTTGAGCAAAACGATTTACTTAAAGAAAGGGTTTCCAGAAGTTACGTTGCTGCCTTAGAGGAAAGTATCAAGCGGGAAACAGTAGACCGTATTCTTGCTCGTTCTAAAAGCGACGGCACTCTTGACCGTGCTTTAAAAAAGTTGTCTAAAGGCGAAACTTATCCTGCCGCTTTGGCAGATGAACTCATCAAACAATATCTGATACGCGTGATGATATAATTTGCTCAGTATGTAGCAAACCATATAGGCCGGGAAGAGTTTATGCAGCTTTTCTCGGCTTTGAATTTGCAATCCATCTAAGAGTAAGCATTTATTGTCTATTTTTTGAAGATTAGTTGACTGTTTAGGCTATAATTGTTATTGATATTGATTAGGAAAGTTATATTATACTGATAGGTTTGTTTATCAAGGAGATGAGTGCGTGGCTTATTTTCACGGCCCAGATGATCCGGTTTATACTATAGGCGTTGCTGCGCGCCTTCTTGAAGAAACTCCGCAGTTCCTTCGACAAATAGAAAATGAAGGCTTAATATTGCCTGCTCGAACAGAATCTAACATTCGCCTGTATTCCAATAACAACTTAAAATTACTTGCCCGTATCATATATCTTTGGCGTCATTGCGGAATCAATCCGCAGGGAATTCGGGTAATTCTTGCCATGGAGGAGGGGGATCCTGACACTAAAACCAGTAGCGCAATTTCATCTAAACATCGTAGACGTAAACCCAGCAGTTGTGAAAATATCCATGGGTTAGTCAAAAAAACGTAATGGGAAAATATGCTATCAAGTGACGTTATGGAGGTGTATTTATGTCCAAGATTGTAGGCATTGATCTTGGTACCACTAATTCAGTTATCGCTGTAATGGAAGGCTTGGAGCCGACCGTAATAATTAATGAAGAAGGTTCTAGAACTACGCCTTCTGTTGTAGCATACAGCAAAAAGCAAGAGAGACTTGTAGGGCAGCTTGCCCGGCGTCAAGCTGTATTGAACCCCGAAAATACAGTGTCGTCCATAAAACGGTTTGTCGGGCGACGTTATGACGAAGTTGAACTTGAACGAGGACGTATACCATACACGGTAAAACGCGGTAAGCATGCAGAAGTGAGAGTCCATGTTCCTTCTATCAACAAAGATTTGACACCCGAAGAGCTCTCGGCGCAAGTTATCAGAAAGATGAAGGAAGATGCGGAAAAATATTTAGGTACATCGATTTCTAAAGCTGTGATCACCGTACCTGCTTATTTTAATGATGCCCAAAGGCAAGCTACAAAAGATGCAGGTCGAATTGCAGGGCTTGAGGTTCTACGTATAATCAATGAGCCAACTGCGGCTTCGCTCGCTTACGGAGTAGATAAAAAGGCAAACGAAAAAATACTTGTGTTTGACCTAGGCGGCGGCACTTTTGACGTGTCTCTTCTAGAGGTAGGAGATGGAGTGGTCGAAGTGCTAGCTACAGCAGGTGATACCCATCTTGGCGGGGATGATTACGATCAAAGGATAGTAAACCATGTGGCTGAAGAGTTCAGGAAAGACTATGGAATCGATCTTCGGAAAGACAGGCAAGCGCTACAGCGGCTTATAGAAGCTTCGGAAAAAGCCAAAATCGAACTTTCACAGGTGCTTCAAGCTACTATTAGCTTGCCGTTTATCAGCGCAGATAGAGATGGGCAGCCCCTTCACTTAGAGGTGAGTTTAACACGGGCAAAATTTGAAGAGCTCACTTCTGACCTAACTCGAAGGTGTACCGGTCCCGTGAAAAGAGTGTTGGAAGATGCGAAGATTAAAAGCGAAGAATTAGATGAAGTAATCTTGGTTGGTGGCTCTACCAGAATGCCGAAAATTCAAGAAATGGTTCAAAGTCTTACCGGGAAACAACCAAATAGAGGTGTTAATCCTGATGAAGTAGTCGCGATGGGTGCTGCTATTCAAGCCGGTGTACTAGCCGGAGACGTTAAGGATATTGTGCTGTTAGATGTAACTCCTTTGACTTTGGGTATTGAAACTTTAGGCCAGGTAATGACACCTATCATAGAACGCAATACGACGATTCCCGTTCGAAAGAGCCAAATATTCACCACCGCCGCGGATATGCAGCCAAATGTTGAAATTCATGTGCTTCAGGGAGAACGTCAAATGGCGCAAGACAATAGGACGCTAGGGAGATTTATGCTGAGTGGTATTCCTCCGGCACCTAGGGGTGTGCCTCAAATAGAGGTATCTTTTGATATCGATGCTAACGGGATTTTAAACGTTACCGCACAAGATAAGGGTACGGGACAGGAACAAAAGATCACCATCAAGGCATCTACCCAGCTTCCCAGGGAAGAAGTTGACCGTTTGGTAGAAGAAGCGGAAAAATTTGCCCAAGAAGACGAAGAAAAACGCAAAAAGATAGAAGCAAGAAATCAACTCGACCAATTGGTTTACTCGGTAGAAAAAAGTTTAAAAGACGTTGGAGATAAAATTTCAGACGACGATAGAAGCAAAGCTGAAGATGCGTTGTCTGCGGCTCGGGAAGCACTGAAAGAAGACAACCTTGATAATATCAAAAAAGCGTCCGAGGATTTGCGAGATGCAGCTGCCAAGCTTGCTGAAGAAATTTATAAGCAAGCCGCGCAAGAAAAACAAACAGCCGGGGGAAGTACTGCCGAAGGTCCATCTGATGATGAACATAAGGATATTTATGATGCTGAGTTCAAAGAAAAGGATAACAAAAAAGAAGGCGAGCGTTAAGGTACATGGATAATAAAAACAATCATTCTGCCGTCTCTGATACCGATGAGCGGCTTGAGGCCGAAATCCCTGCTGACGATACTACATCTTCGATAGATGAACTAAAGCAAAAAATTGTGGACCTTACCGCACAGCGATCAGAATGGCAAGCAAAAGCTGAAGACAATTGGGATCGGTATCTCAGAGCAAGATCTGAAATGGAAAATTTCAGGAAACGTACCGAAAGGGATATTCATAACAGGATAAACAGAGGAAAATCTGATTTGATACTTTCTTTGCTAGATGTGATGGATAATTTCGATAGGTTTTTATCTGCGGGCGAAAAAAACATGCAATCAGCTCAAGATTCCGGATTTCAAGCGTTTTTCGATGGGGCTCGTCTCATTAAGCGTCAGATACTCGATTTGTTGATGAAAGAGGGCGTAGAAGCTATAGAAAACCCTGTAGGTAAAACTTTCGACCCCGCACTTCATGAAGCGCTTTTTGCGCAAGAAGGTGGAGGGGAGCATGGCACTATCATCGAGGAAATCCAAAAGGGTTACACATATAAAGGGCAAATTCTTAGGCCGAGTAGGGTGAAAGTGATAAAGTAGTGTATTGTTCTGGCTTGTCTAATTAATACTATCGTTTAGGCAGGCCAGACTTTTTCAGTACGGATTGTGAGTGCAAATGAAATCCTATTTGGAATACCACTTGAAGGGCGGGATGCATAATGCCGAAGCCGACGGTTGCGGTTGGTATGTCAGGCGGGGCAGACAGTTCTGCTGCATGTTTGCTTTTAATAGAACAAGGTTTTAATGTGTTCGGAATTACTATGGAAGTTTTGCCCGGTGAATCTTATTGTAGCAACTTAACCGCCGTAGAAGATGCCCGTCTTGTTTGTCAAGAACTCGGTATTCCACATTATATCGCCGACTTGCGAAAACAATTTGAATCAGAAGTTATAACGGCGTTTAAAGAAAGTTACTATCAGGGACGAACCCCTAACCCGTGTTTAATCTGTAACGTTAAATTCAAGTTTGGTTATTTACTAGATGAAACTAAAAAGTTAGGTGCTGATTATCTAGCAACAGGGCATTACGTACAGGTTGGAAAGATCGTCGGTACTCAAGGACAATTCGTCGAATCTCATTTGCTTGCATCCGGTAAGTTTGACGGTTCAAGTGATGGCGAAGGTGTGGAATATTTAAAAACGCAGGCGGGATCCAGGTTTTTGCTCGCGAGAGGTGTCGATGGAAGTAAAGATCAAAGTTATGCGCTTTATGGCCTCGACCAAACTGCGTTGAGCAGTGTTTTATTTCCTCTTGGTAGTTTAGAAAAACAAAAAGTGCGAAAAATTCTACGTGAAAAAGGATTGTCTGTAGCGCAAAAACCCGAAAGTCAAGATATCTGTTTTGTGCCGAAAAAAGGTTATACTGCGCTTTTTCATCAAGATGATAAAATACGACCTGGACCGATAGTCGATACATCGGGAAAAGTGCTTGGTTATCACAAAGGACTCGCTTATTATACTATTGGACAAAGGAGAGGGCTGGGGGTACAGGCCAGTTACCCTTTGTATGTAGTGAAAATCGATGCTGATGCCAATCAAATCATCGTAGGTAAAAAAGAAGAATCATACGCCAAAGCATGTTACGTAGCAGGAATGAATTTTATTATGACAGACTATCCAAATTCGCAAGTACAAGCGACATGTATGGTTCGTTATAGAGGTAAAGAGGTAGGGGCTGTACTGATACCTCAGTGGGAAAACTGTAGTGGTGAAGGTGTCAAAAACAAATCTTGTGACGACGTTATGCTAGTAAAATTCGATGAGCCCCAGTTTGCAGTGACCCCGGGGCAGTCGCTAGTCTTGTATAAGGGACGGTTCGTGTACGGTGGTGGGGTTATTATTGAATCAAGGTAGACAGGCCCAAAGTCCCCCTACTCGTAATGGAACGTATCGTCATCAGCTGCGGGCCTGCCTATTTAGAGAATATGCGGTGACGCTGGGACAATATGATAGATATTTTAGGGTTGTTAATCAGCTTTGCGAGTAGTTTAAAAAGGTATCAAGGGCTGAAACGACGAAACATTTTAATGCTGCTCAATCGATTAAAGGAACTCGATGCGCCGGTCTGGCATTAAGCGGGGCGGTGTATATTAAATTTAAAGGAGACGGCAGATGAAAAAAATAAAAGTAGTAACCGACAGTGCTACCGGTCTTCCGGAACAGATTCGCGAACGATATGGAATTACCGTTGTGCCGATACCGATCCAGATCGGAAAAGAATCATTTAGAGAAAATGTAGATATTACCGCAGAGGAATTTTATGGATGTTTAGATGGTAAAGAGATACCCAAAACTTCAAGCCCTTCCCCCGGTGATTTTATGGAAACTTATAGTCGGTTATCGAAAGTAGCACATGGAATCATTTCAGTTCACGTCACCGCTCGAGGCAGCGGCACTTGTCAAGCCGCGGAATTAGCGGCGGAATCATTGCCCGAAAATGTTGACGTGTGTGTTTACGATTCAAATACAGTTTCTATGGGTACCGGATTTTTGAGTATTGAAGCTGCCAAAGCTGCGCTTGAAGGGCTTAATCTCGATCAGATTCGAAAACGTTTGGATACATTTAAAGATAAAATACGGGCTTTTGTAGCCATACCGACTCTCAAATATCTTCAAAAGAGCGGTAGAGTAAGTAAGGGACAAGCAGTATTCGGTTCTATATTATCGATAAAACCAGTTATTGAAGTTAAAGACGGTCTTCTTGAAGTTGTAGCTCGAGTGCGGAGTTACCCAAACGCGCTTGAAAAGATTATAGAATTGGCGTCCCAGGCAGTATCTGACATTCCATCTAGAGTTGCGGTAATGCATGCGAACAATTGCAAAGAAGCGATAAAGGTAGGTGCTAGGCTAAAAAAGCGTCTCAACATTCGAAATCTTATCGTTTCGGAAATAGGTGCTTCATTAGCTGTTCATGGAGGACCGGGGTTGATCGGTATTATACTGCTGCCCGATTGAGCCTTTGCTCATTTACAATATGGGATGCTTTGGTTTTCAAGTTTTAGGCATTCAGGTGATGCAGTGCACCGGTATGATGCGACCATAACTCCCGCTTCCGCGGCTTTATCTAGGGCTTCAGCAAAACGGGGATCCATTTTTCTATGGGCAGATACCCTTAATATATCTTGTCTTTGAGCTATAAATACTGCGCAGGTACGAAGTCCCGTCGATAAAATGTGTCTAAGTTCATTAAGGTGCCGCGCTCCTCTCAACGTTGGGGCATCAGGGAACAATCCTGTACCGTTCACACATAGGTTTACAGATTTCACTTCAACGAGCATGGGGCGTTCGGTGTTAGATGTGAGCAAGAAATCAAATCGGCTTTCAGGAGTTTTGTTTTTAACAATAGGTGCGTTTGCTATGTTTTGGTTGAGTTTTTTACCGATAATGTGATCATCTAAACGTTTTGCGGTTTGTTTCAACGTAACTTCACTATAGATACAACTATATTTTTCAAACTCAACAAGCGTTCTTTGTTTTATCGCGTTTTTGAAAAGTTTGTTAGGATATCTAGTGTCGACGCAAACCCAAACACCGCTAAAATCGGCAAGCACTAAGTCATAGGCAGTTTTGCGCCCTTTAGAATGTGCATACTTTACCATTACCTTATTTCCCGGAAAAAGTAATTCCGTCAGCCTACCGGGGTCAGGTACATGGGCTTTAACGGTTTTCCCCTTTAAATCGATAAGTCCTAGGAATCTGTTGGGGCGTTCTACAAAAACACCTTCTTCAAGGTTGCCAAACGGTATAGATACTATTGGTTTTGAGTCGGCAGGCATTTTTAAGATTCCTCCTTAAACGATTTATACCAAGCATAGCATGGTGATATCATTTTATCCTTAAGAAACTTTAGGTTTAGGTGTAGAATGAGAAAAGTATTGATGTATATTGGCGATGAAAGGGTGGATGGTCGTGAAAGGTACTTTGATCAATACTGCCGCAATTAGTGTAGGCACCATAATAGGACTACTTGTAGGCAATAGATATCCCGAAAAAATGAAGCAAACCGTAATGAGCGGGTTAGGACTTGTAACAAGCGTAATAGGTATAAAGATGGCATTTGAATCGGAGAATATTTTATATCCGCTAGCCGGAATTGCTTTAGGAGCTATCATAGGTGAAATGCTTGATATTGAGCTTTGGTTCAATAATTTAGGGAATGCTTTAGAAAAAAGGTTTGCACGCGAATCTGAAGGTTTGTTTGCAAAAGGGTTTGTTACGGCGAGTCTATTGTTTTGCATCGGACCTATGGCCATCATAGGTGGAATACAAGATGGTCTTACAGGAGACCCAGGTACTTTAGTAGCGAAATCTACCATCGACGGTTTTACCGCAATCGCATTTGCGTCTTCCCTAGGTCCCGGTGTAGGTTTTTCAGGTTTAGCTGTTTTCATTTACCAAGGGTCTATTACATTAGGAGCCGGATTCTTCGATCAACTGTTAACTGCTCAAATGATATCTGAAATGTCTGCGGCTGGAGGTATGCTGCTGTTTGCTTTAGGACTTGGGCTTTTAGAACTTAAAAAAATCAGAGTTGCCAATTTATTACCCGCCATATTAGTGACACCGATGATCTGTTATGTGACCGAATTGCTCATCAAATGATCGATGTTAAGTGGTAATTCCATTTAACCGCGTATTTCGGCCTTTGCCAGATTAACCAACGATTGCTAGGGCATGCAACTTAATTGTTTCACCAGCGATTTCATCAGATTGGGCACTACTTCTAGCGAATAATCTAGTTCTAACCGTTCTAAGAATTTGTGAGCGTCTTTGCCCCAAGGACCCAAATTGACAATTGGGATGTCTAGTTTTAGTAAGTTGTCCAGGTCTATGTCGTAAATAATGCCCCAGCCTGGAGTATTGTGGGCAAGCGGTATCAATTCTTGGCGCTCATCTTGAAAACCAACGTAGCTCAAATCGCTTATCGATGCAAAATGTTCTGATACTACAAGCGTCTCATTATAGTCAGATTTCGCTTCGGTAACAATTTCGTTTACCACCTGAATAAGAGCTTTTTCTCTGACTGTTTCGCGCTTGTTAGTTCTATGGGGATAATAGGGTGGCAGAAACCCTATGATGATCATAGGATCTTTGTCTGGGTAAAACTTGAGGAGTTCTGCGACCACAAGCAAAGACATTTCGCGTTCATCCATGTCAGATGGTAGACTTTGTATGTACCTGCTTAAGTGTTTATCTAAATCCCCATCAAAATCAGAAGCTACTTCGGTTTGAAGTTGATGTATCGTTATAATTTTGGGTTCCCACGGAATAACTACCGGAGTTCCTGATTTTTTAGTGTATTGTTTAGCGCTGCTAACCATATGTTGAACGCTTTTTTCAAAAGCAATCCGAGCAATAGATTCCATCCGCTTAAGTATTTGATCGAGAGTGCCTGTTGCAGTTAGATGATTGAAATATACTACAGATTTTGCAGGTAAAGTAACTGAATAAAGGCTTCTTAAGTCTTTTTGTTTTAGCGACGCGGGTGGCGGGTAAACTTCTTCTTTCCAGGTTTCGGCCCACTTTGGGTTGCCCTCTAACTCTAAAGTAATCATAGATGCCAGTAAGTTGGTGTTGAGTCCGGCATAATACTGACCTACATGAGATTCCCGTCCTACACAGTAAAACATAGGCATGATTTTCCCAATTGTTCCGATATCGATATATCGGTTCGTATCTTCAGGGAATTTCGGAATTACGCCTTCGCTGCTTATGCAAGAGACGAAATCGTATCCCTTGTCTTGTAGATCAGCCAAATAAGTGATCGCAGCCCTCATCCCAGCTGAATTGTTTTCTTCGTCGCACACCGCAAGAAATGCGATATTTGCGGATAAGTTTTCAGGATTACGAGAGTATTCAGCAAGCAGTGCCATTTGTATAGCTATCCCGCTTTTCATATCCATGACGCCCCTACCGAAAATGAATTTACCTGATTTCAGATCTTCTTTTGCTTCTTTAGGTAGTTTCAATTTAGAAATCTTTTTTGTATATTCCTCAGGATGAAACGCTGTTTCAGATAACATACCTGCTTCGGTTGTGTCTACCACGTCAATGTGACCGGTGAGAATAATTGTACGGTTGGTTTGCTTTTCAGCTTTGACAATGGCAAATACCCCTTTACGATCAAAAGGATCGTTCGGGATAGGGACGTAATCAAGATCGTCTGCATGTTGTTTAAAATAGGGCAAATCAGCGAGCTTGTGATATATAAATTCAGCTGCTTCGGTTTCTGCAGCGCTAGGAGAAACGCTGGGGATCGCTATTAATTCTATCATCAGATCGTAAATCGTCTGTCTAAGACTATCCATTCGTTTGCCTCCCTTTCAAGTTGTGTCGGACATGTTTTCTGTTATAGACTTAGTTTTCCCTTCTTTTTTATACATGAATGCATAAAATGCTTAATGACTATCAGCATAAATATCCCCCCAATATAGCGTTAGATACGTATTGATATGGTTATTTGAGTTAACATAACGGTCATGTACCGCATAAAGTAGAAGAATGGAAGGAGGGACCTTGATGACACCAAAACCCTGGGAAGGAAAGCATATTTGGATATGGATGTTGTCTCAGGCGGGTCCCCTTCATTCCGTAATTCGTAGAGCAGTAAATATGGGACTTTCGGGAATCATGATCAAATCATGGGATGGGGGTACTTCCGGTTTATTTTTAGATCAGCTTCATAAAATTGTTGGTCCAGCTCATGAAGCGGGGCTTACTGTAGGAGCGTGGGGATATAGTTATGGTCATAATGCAGTTCCTGAAGCGAAAGCTATGAAAAAAGCCCTTGATGCCGGGGCAGATTGGTTAATAATCGACGCGGAAGATGAATATGAAAATCGGGAAGGTAAAACCAACGCGCTTAAGCTAGGCATCGAAGTTATTCGTGCCATGGGAACTAAAACAACTTTAGGGTATACGACATTCGCGCTTCCCCAGTACCACGATGCATTTCCCTATTCTGAATTTTCGTCATTTTGTTCGGTGTGTTTACCCCAGATATATTGGGGTTTGATGGATTTTCCCTTAGATGAAATATTCGCGATGAGTATGAGAGGGTTGTCCAAATATAAAGTGCCGATCGCCCCCGTAGGTCAATGTTACGGAGAAGTTACCGCAAAGCAGATAATTCATTTTTCTCATTTAGCCCGCGTAAACGATCTTAAAGGCATAAGTTATTACAGTTGGCAACATGCCAGCGAGGCGCAGCTAGATGCCATAGAAAAAGCGCTTTACGCAAAACAAGGTAACCATCTACGCGGTAGCGAGTTTCCGGTATATCCGGAACACGGTGAATTTGAGGTTTCTGAGAAGACCCGAAGATATTTTTCGGTGTTTAAAAAACTGCTAAAGTTCATTTATAAAGATGACGAGTGTGAATTGAAATAAGGAAAGTTGATTTGCAGTGGAACACCATTGCAGCGCGTGTTTTGAGTTTTATTGACTTCTTAAGATGAGTGCCGTATAATGCTGGCGATTCATGCAAAATATGCACTGTGGTTTCTAAAAACGATATTCATAAATATAAGCGATGAAGGGGAATAGTAGGGATCAGTCTAAGCCGAGCGAGCTGGGGAAGGTGGAAGCCTAGCGCCGAATACGATTCTGAACTCGCCCTGGAGCATGCGATACGAACGGTATATAGACACAAATTGATTTATTACATCGCAAAAGTCGATCAATGCTGAGTAGTAGCGCACGGGTAGCGCGCGTTACGCGCTGAAAGAGCGGTAAGGTATTTTTATTCCGAACCGAGCAAGGGTGGTACCGCGCAAGCTTAGATAAGCCCTCGTCCCTTGGATGAGGGTTTTGTATTTATTAAACAATATTCTCTCAAACTTTAGTAAATTGAGAAATGGAGGTAGTTTACATGGCGCACCGTTGTAAAAAACGTACCGATCAAGCCAAACACGATAGCTATGGTAAGGGCGAATATAATACACCATTCGTTAAGAATGTTGACTATGACGCCCGAAAAATCGAGGCGAAGTGGCAAAGCATTTGGCGAGATGAACAAACGTATATCGTCACAGAAGATGCGTCTAAGCAAAAATTCTATCTGCTTGAGATGTTTCCATATCCGTCAGGGGAACTTCATGTAGGCCACGTAAGAAACTACACTATCGGTGATGTGGTTTGCAGGTATAAAAGGGCTAATGGATATAACGTACTTCACCCAATGGGGTGGGACGCGTTTGGTATGCCGGCAGAAAACGCAGCCATTGAACACGGTATATCGCCTGATAAATGGACGTGGACCAATATTTCTCACATGAGGGATCAATTAAAAACTATGGGATTCGCTTACGATTGGTCAAGAGAAATTGCGACTGCTTTTCCTGAATATTATAAGTGGACTCAATGGCTGTTTTTGTTGCTTTACAAACGAGGACTGGCGTACAGAGAGGTGGCTCCAGCCAATTGGTGCCCCCAATGCCATACGGTTTTAGCTAACGAGCAGGTAGAGCAAGGTAAATGTTGGCGGTGCGATTCGCAAGTTGAAAGACGTAGCATGAAGCAATGGTTTTTTAAGATAACCGACTATACCGAAAGGTTGCTTCAGGATATTAAAAGACTCGATGGCTGGCCTGAGCATGTTAAAACCATGCAAGAAAATTGGATAGGAAAAAGCGAAGGCGTAGAAATCGATTTCGTCGGACCCGAAAACCAACCTATTCCAGTGTTTACCACACGGCATGACACGATTTATGGGGTTACCTATATCGTTTTGGCGCCTGAACATCCGTTAGTTGAAAAACTGATACAAGGGACTAAATACGAGGCATCGGTTAAAAAATTCATAGATGAAGTTACCGGCATACCCGAGATCGAACGGGCCGATGAAACCCTTGAAAAAGAAGGGGTATTCACAGGTGCATACGCTAAAAACCCAGTCTCGGGAGACGAAGTCCCTATTTGGGTAGGCAATTATGTGATTTACGAATACGGTACAGGGGCGGTTATGGGTGTTCCAGGTCATGATGAAAGAGATTTCAACTTCGCCAAAAAGTACAAACTGCCCATAAAAATGGTGATCGAGCCTGTAGATAAAGACCCGGAGTCAAACGAAGTACATGAAGCGTATGTTGATCCAGGTATCATGATTGCGTCGGACGTTTTTACCGGACTTACCAGCGCAAAAGGAAAAGTTAAGGTCGCTGAGTTTCTGGAAAAGGCCGGAACCGGACGTAATAAAGTGACGTATAGGATGAGGGACTGGTTAATCTCGCGGCAAAGGTATTGGGGAGCACCTATTCCCATCATTTATTGCCCCAAATGCGGTATTGTACCTGTTCCTGAAGAAGATTTGCCTGTACGTTTGCCTTTAGGGTTAAAAGTTTCGTCGGTAGGAGCCTCGCCATTGGCAGACTACGCTCAATTCGTTAATACCACATGCCCGCAATGCGGCACATCTGCCAAACGAGAAACAGACACCTTTGATACTTTCATCTGTTCGTCATGGTACTTTTTTAGGTTTGCAAGTCCTAATACTGTAGATTCTATCTTCACCCAGTCAGGGGTTAATTATTGGAAATCAGTCGATCTTTACGTCGGCGGTGTAGAGCATGCAGTTATGCATCTTTTATATTCAAGGTTCATTACGAAGGTTCTGTACGATGCAGGATTAGTACCTGTGGAAGAACCGTTTGAAAACCTGCTAACGCAAGGTATGGTCGTACTTCACGGTGCCAAAATGTCTAAATCTAAGGGCAACGTAGTATCGCCGGACGACATCGTAAAAAGGTTCGGCGCTGACGTGGCTCGCGTATTTTTGATGTTCGCTGCACCTCCCGTGAGAGATCTGGAATGGTCTGAACGCGGGGTAGAAGGTGCGCAAAGGTTTCTTAGGAGGGTGTGGCGGCAAGTAACTGGTAAATCCTTGGTAAAACATGCTACAACTTCGGCCAATGATGGTTCTCCTAATCAAATTACAACCGAAGGGCTTTTAAGAATAACGCATCAGAGTATCAAAAAAGTTACTGAAGATCTTCAACGTTTGGCGCTTAATACAGCGGTTTCACAGCTTATGGAGTTATCAAATTATATAGGTAGATACCAAAATCTTGCTGTGGAACTACAAGACCAAGAGAAACTAAACGAAGCTAAAACAGTTTTAGTAAAATTGCTTGCTCCGTTTGCTCCTCATATAGCTCATGAACTTTGGGCAAAACTCGGTAATACCCAAACCGTTGAAGAAGCCGGTTGGCCTAAATATGATCCTAAGCTAGCTGAGGAAAAAGTGATAACTATAGTTATTCAAATAGATGGAAAGGTGCGAGCGCGAATAACTGCATCTGCCGGGTGCAGCGATGAAGAATTAACAAAAAAGGCTCTAATTTCGAAAAGAATCGTTGAAATATTGGGCGAAGGGACTGAATCTAAAGATAAGATTTCTAGAATAATAGTGGTAAAAGACAAGCTAGTGAATATCGTAACGAAGAGATAAAATCTGTTCGACCACAACTTGGAATATGCAGCATAATATGGTAATATATGGACATGATTCGACGCGCAGATATTATTGTATACGTGATATCATTTTTGCTACTTATAGGAGCAGCCAGTTTATGGTGGCAGGGTGTGTTTCCTTTTTCAGATGATAAACTCGTTCTTTTGCCTGAGAATCAAGTTTTATCCGAAAGCTCAAGCGGTTTTGAGCCCGGCGAAAACGACGTTTTAAATGATGAAACTGACCAAAAGACCAAAGATGAACAAGGCAGTCCACATGAAAGCGATAAGTTAGATGTAGATGTAATTTTTGTTCATGTGGCAGGTGCGGTAGAATCGCCGGGTGTATATAAATTAACCAACGGCCAAAGAATATATGAGGTATTAGAATTGGCATGTCCGCTTGAAAGTGCAAATTTGGACTATTTGAATTTGGCTCAAGTGCTACGCGATCAAGATAAAGTATACGTTCCCAAGCAAGGCGAAACCGCTGCACCTAACGGTGGCGGTTCAGGTGAAATTATTACGCCTCAACCTAAGTTTCCCATAAACATAAACACCGCGACTTTGTCCGAACTAGAATTGCTCCCGGGCATCGGTCCTTCGAAAGCAGCCGCTATAATCGAATTTCGCAACCAATCCGGCGGATTTTCCCACAAGCAAGACCTCAAGAAGGTTTCAGGCATTGGCGATGTGACTTACGCTAAACTTGAGGCCTTGATAACCATAAGATAAACTTACTAATTCTTAAAAAAACCTATCAAATGAATGGAACCTAAAGAAAACGTTGACAATTACTATTGATAATTCCTATAATAGTTTTCAGTTAGCACTCACTTCGAACGAGTGCTAACAATATGAAACTGTAGCTCAAATTACAAGGGGGGTTCACTTTGATTCTTAAACCGCTTTCAGATCGCGTAGTGTTGAAAGCTGTCGAAGCAGAAGAAAAAACCAAGGGCGGCATTGTACTGCCTGATACTGCTAAAGACAAACCACAAGAGGGAGAAGTAATTGCTGTTGGCCCTGGCAGGGTTCTTGACGATGGCAAAACGCTTACACCAGAGGTTAAGGTTGGACAGCGTGTCATTTATTCAAAATACAGTGGTACTGAAATAAAGGTTGACGGTGAAGAATACTTGATAGTTCGCGAAAGCGATATACTCGCGATTAGATCGGAATAAATCTTTTTCCAATCTATTTTAACAAATCTCTTAGGGAGGGAATCGTTAAGTGCCTGCAAAGATGATTAAATATAGTGCAGATGCGCGTAAAGCACTTTTATCAGGTGTTAACGCGGTTGCAGATGTAGTTAAAATCACGTTAGGACCAAAAGGCAGAAATGTAGTACTTGATCGCAAGTTCGGTGCGCCGCTTATTACAAAAGACGGCGTTACAGTTGCAAAAGAAATAGAGTTAGAGGATCCATTTGAAAATATGGGTGCACAGCTATGCCGTGAAGTAGCTTCTGAGACTAATGATTCAGCAGGTGATGGAACCACCACAGCTACTGTTCTTGCCCAGTCTATAGTAAAAGAGGGGCTTAAGAATGTTGCGGCTGGTGCTAATCCTGTGTTTGTAAAACGTGGAATCGACAGAGCGGTTGCAAAAGCAGTAGAAGAGATGAA
Organism: uncultured Eubacteriales bacterium; assembly: GCA_964406505.1. Classification (GTDB taxonomy): domain Bacteria; phylum Bacillota; class Sulfobacillia; order Fermentithermobacillales; family Fermentithermobacillaceae; genus DTU015. Next base: position 15,762 of record CAYORX010000004.1, on the reverse strand, counting down.
AACCCTAGCAACGCCTGTAGAAGACAAGCAAGATATCGCACATATCGCTGCTATTTCAGGTAACGATCCGGAAGTAGGCGAAATTATCGCTGACGCTATGGATAAAGTTGGCAAAGACGGGGTCATCACCGTAGAAGAATCAAAAGGTACTGATACCACGGTAGAAGTTGTGGAAGGTATGGAATTTGATCGAGGATATCTTTCGGCTTACTTCGTCACTGACACTGAAGCCATGGAGGCTGAACTGGAAAATCCGTACATCTTCATTTATGAAAAGAAAATATCTGCGGTAGCTGATATTTTGCCTTTGCTTGAAAAGGTAGCGGGTTCCGGCAGACCTTTACTCATCATCGCTGAAGATCTTGAGGGCGAAGCGCTTCCTACTTTGGTGCTAAACAAAATTCGAGGCACCTTGTCAATATGCGCTGTTAAAGCACCCGGATTTGGCGACAGAAGAAAGGCCATGCTTGCAGATATCGCCGCTCTTACTGGCGGACAATTTATATCAGAAGATATAGGTGTTAAACTGGAGAACGTCGATCTCAACATGCTTGGCGAAGCCGCAATGGTTAGGGTTTCAAAAGAAAAAACAACCATTATCGAAGGTAAAGGCGAAAGAAGCGAGATCGAAGGCAGAATAAATCAAATCAGACGCGAATTAGAAGATACCGATTCTGATTATGACCGAGAAAAACTGCAAGAAAGACTCGCCAAGCTTGCCGGTGGCGTGGCAGTTATCAAAGTGGGAGCAGCATCAGAAACTGAACTTAAAACCAAAAAACACCGTTTTGAAGATGCTTTAGCCGCTACAAGGGCTGCGGTTGAAGAAGGTATGGTCTCAGGTGGCGGGGTAACCTACATTAACGTATTGCCCGTGCTCGAAACTCTAGAAGCTGAAGGCGACGAGAAGGTTGGTATTAGCATCGTCAAAAGAGCCCTAGAGGAACCTCTCCGACAGATCGTTGAAAACGCGGGGCTTGAGGGGTCGGTAATAGTTGAAAAGGTTAAAACCAGCGGCAAAAAAGGTTGGGGCCTTGATGCTGTTACTGAAGAGTTTGTGGAAGTAGCTAAGCATGGGATCGTCGATCCTCTTAAAGTATCACGTTCGGCCTTGGAAAATGCTGCGTCAGTCGCTTCTATGCTGCTCACTACCGAGGCAGTGGTAGCAGAAAAGCCTGAACCGGAGCAGCAAACACCCCCTTATCCGCCATCTCCTGACTTCGGTTATTAATTAAATCTTTGATGATTAATGTTAAGCACCCGGGATATATTCTCGGGTGCTCGTTTTTTCTCGTTTAACTAGTTAGTTTGATCACTTGAAATAAGCCCAATAGATTGGGAAATTAATGGAACAAATCAAAGGATAGCTGCGTCAAACGCACGAAGGTTGATATTGTATATTTTAGAACAATATGAAACTATAACGAGAAATAGTACTGTAGATAGGCAGCGGGAGAGGAGACGATTGCATGAAAGGCATCGTAGAAAATTGGAAGAAGTGGGCTGTCATTTCCCTTATCGTAATCGCCATATCAGGTTTCGGCTATTGGGGAATTCAGGCGCTTTCTTCCGGAGGAAAAAGCAAGCTTGTAATGATTACAAAACCTATTACACGCGGGGAACTTGAGGTAAAAGTAATTGGTTGGGGTAATCTTGAACCAAGCGATCAACGAAATGCAAGATCAGGTGCAACCGGCGTTATTCAAGAATTGTTTATCGAATGGGGTCAGCAAGTTTCAGAAGGGCAAGTACTTGCAATTGTAGATGCTGGTTCACTTGAGATAGAAATCAAAAAGATCGAGATCGAATTAGAACAAAAAAGGGTCAAATTAGCTCAAGACTTTGGAGTATCGCCGGATGAAGTTGCTGACGTGGATCCTACTGCCGCCCTCACAGTGCGTAGTCCGATTTCTGGTAGAATTGACGGCCTTACTGTTAAACCGGGGAACAGCCCCGAAGGAATTATATGTAAAGTCGTCGACGATTCTACACTAAAAATCCAACTGCTTTTGCCTAAACCTTTGTTTGACAAGGTTGAAGTAGGGCAAAAAGTTTCTTTCAAGCCTGAGCGGTTTGACGGTCTTAATGATGGAATAATTACTTATGCTGATCCTACTCCCATTGCCGGAGAAGCTACGTATTATTATGATGTGTGGATCGAAGTTAAAAATCCCGGGCTTTTGAAAACAGGAGATAAAGGTACGGTGACTGTTCACTCTCCTTTGGGCGAATTCCATCAAAAAGCTGAGATAACTGAATATGGAAATGAACATTTGGTATCGAGTTCTTTTGTAGGTACAGTGAAAAGGATATTTTTAAAAGACGGTGCTTCGGTACAAGCGGGGGAACCGATTTTGGAATTTGAGCCGGGTATTGCGTTGTTAAAAGCTATGGAAGGCCAACTAGAATTTAAAGAGATGATGCTCAAGTTAGAAGAAAGTCGCTTGCAGTTGGGTAGTTTAGAAATTATTAGTCCAATAGATGGAGTCATAATGGAGATATCCACAAGTGTAGGCAGTGACATATCTAAAGGGTCTTCAATAGGTAAAGTGTCAAATTTTGATGAAATGAATTTGATGCTTCACGTTGATGAAATAGATCTGCCAAAGATAGAAAAAGGGCAAATGGTTGATGTAGATGTATGGGGTCCTCAGGGACAGCAAAAAGTGCAAGGCGTTGTATCAAATGTTGGGATATCGGGTGATATGCGCGATGGACTCTCAAGTTTTGGAGTTACCGTTAGCATAACCAATCCGGGATTTTTACAACCATACATGCATGCGACGGCAAATATTTTCGTATCGAAAAAAGACGATGTACTACTTTGTCCTGTTGAGGCACTTTACAAAGAAGATGAAAAATGGTTCGCCGATCTCAAAGATGGCAATTCGCGAAAACCTATCCAAGTTGAAGTCGGTGCCATGAATGAAATACATGCTGAAATTGTAAGCGGACTTGAAGAAGGCGATGAAGTGGTTGTGGCCATGAGCAAAGACCCTGACCAAAATGATGGAGGAATGCATCCTATACCTTATTTCTAAGCGTTTTCATGTCTCGGGCTTAGAAAGAGGTTGGCTTAGGAGGGAATGTTGTGAAAGCATCTGATCTTTTCGGTGTGTCTTTGCGCGGGCTTACCACGAACAAAATGCGGTCAGCCCTTACCATGCTAGGCGTAATAATAGGGGTTGCTTCTGTCATAGCTTTGGTGTCTGTGGGTGAGGGGGCCCGCAAAGATGTAGTCGAAAACTTTGAAAGCATTGGGACTAACATTTTGAAATTATATGTAAATCGGTGGGATGCCAGATTAACCCTTGATCAGGTGAACGATCTGAGGCAAAGGGTGCCAGACATGGAGATGTCTTTACCCCAGGTATATTGGGGCGGTCGGTTAACTTATGAAGGCAGAGAACGTTATGCACCTGCCCAAGGCGTAACGGAAGTTTTTCCAAAAATTCGCAGTCACGATCTGTATGCCGGGAGGTTTTTCACCGCTGTAGAAGTGGAGATAGCGCGTCCAGTTGTGGTTATCGGATGGAAGGTTATGCAAGACTTATTTGCCGGGCGAAATCCCGTAGGTAAATATATATATATCGAACAGGAACCTTTTGAAATCATAGGAGTACTTGAAGAAAAAGGTGAACACATGGGCGAGGGTGTAGACCAGATGTTGTTTGTACCGCTCACAGTAGCCCAAAGGCGCAGAGGTACCGATAAAATAGACGAAGTGCTTCTAAAAGCTAAAAGCCAAGATACAGTTGAATCAGTTGAACTTACCGTTGAGCGAATTTTTGAGGCTAAGTACGGGCCTGACTCAGTTTATATATGGACCCAACAGTCTATGTTAGAACAGCTGCAAGAATCTACTCAGACGATGACTTTGATGCTAGGGGCTATAGCGGGTGTATCGCTGCTCGTAGGTGGCATAGGCGTTATGAACATAATGCTTGTGGCAGTTACAGAACGTACTCGCGAAATAGGTTTGCGAAAAGCTTTAGGCGCTAGGAAATCCCAAATATTACTGCAGTTTTTGTTCGAGTCGGCTTTTCTTTGTTCCTTAGGCGGAACGGCTGGTGTGCTTTTCGGGATTGGGGGCTCAAAACTAGTCGCAAGATTTGGACCAAAGACAGCGGTTTCGCCTGTATCTGTAGCGATAGCTTTTACATTCGCTGTACTTGTAGGCTTCATATTTGGTGTGTATCCTGCTTTACGGGCAGCTAAACTTGAGCCGGTTGAAGCGCTAAGAAGTGACTGATCTCATTATATCGGCGTATTAAGAAGGAATTTTGGCGATGCTGCATAATACCATATTATGGCATCGCCTTGTTTTTGTAAGTTTTTCACTATATCAAAATTGTTCAGGCGTCATCGAAGGCCGTTGTTGTGGCCCGCGGTAGGCTTTTTGATCGGCACCACTTATCCCGCTAAATGCTTTCATGTGCCACTGCTATTTTTTCTGAGTTCAGTTTTAATTTTTAGGCAAACCGTTATAAAAAACAGCACCAGGGCAGCAAGGTTCAACAAATTATCACCATGGGTTATTTTGATATTTTTGCTCGGATCCGGATATTTTATTGGTAGTTTTCGTGGGCATTTTTGGCTATGCCAAATATCTGCGGCAGAAGATTTAGTCGAAACTCAAAAGACATCGCCTGATTCTGACTATTTTGCAGTACAAGTCGAAAATATTTCTAAACGCTCCCATAATCTAATAACTTTGCAAGGAAAACTTAAAGGCATCTTAGTCGAGCGAGTTTCAAAAAATGGTGTGCCAGCTTTAATGAAAACTCGGCTTAAAACGCGGCAAGAAGATTTAAGAGTAAATGTAAAACTTTATCAAAACCATAGTCAGCAAAACACAGACGGTTTAATAGCTGTCAAAGGCAAAATAAATATTCCACCGAAACCTCAAAACCCAGGAGAGTTCAATTATAATCGGTATCTTATGGGTAAAAAGGTATTTTTGGAGCTAATAGGCACGCAAGCACCTGTAACCGAAGAAACTCTAAAAACTGCTCTTGGCCAAAGTGCTTCGTCCAAGCGGAAATTAGTGAGCGCATCGGAAAACAAAAATATAGTTCGACGGTTTGCAATTTACACCAGGGACCGAATCGATGACTTGTATCCGGAAGATGAAGCTGTGCAAGAAAAGGCGATTATGAAGGCGTTATTGCTTGGCGATAGGGGGGACCTTTCTTCTGAAGATGCGGAATCTTTTCGAACTGTAGGGCTTTACAGGTTTATCGCCATAGCGGGGTTTCATGTACATATGGCGGCAGCAGCTGTAGAACGAGGGATTCGGCGAAATTTTGAAAACGTACAGATTTCCAAAATTGCAGCCATACTATGTGCGTTTTTCCTTTGCGCAGTATCAAACTGGGCAATAGGTCCCTTTAGGGCGTTTATTTGCGTGCTTTTAAGGTGCATATCATTTTGGGTTCGGCGAAAGTACGATACATTAGGTGGGCTAACTATTTGTGCAGTGATTATCGGATGGCTCATTCCTTTTCCTCTTCTAGACATCTCTTTTCAATTAAGTTTTGCGGGAATGCTTGCGGGATGGGTTGCGCACGAATATACAACTGGGCTTTGTTATAAATATGATTGGGGTTTTATAAGGCGGTTTGCGTTTCGATCTCTGCTTATGTGGGCACTTCTGCTACCGATTTTAGCTACCCATTTTCGCGATATTTCTATAGCGGGTTTTGTTTTGGGAAATGTATGGGCAATGCTTGCAGTAGCGGTTACTTTTTCTATATTCCCAGCGTTGTTTTTCCCACTAAAAATAGGTCAAGCATTGGGGTGGCTGCCGTATTTCGTCGTAAGCGGTATGAGGCAAATAAGTTATTTTACCGCTAAAATACCTATAGCTTCTTTAGAATTTCCTGCACTTACGTTAATAGAAATTTTAACGTATTTTGCTTTGGTATTTACTTTATTGCATATTCAAAATGCCGGCGAGAAAAGCCCCTCAGCCCGGAAATTCGCCGTATTTCATCTTTATGAGTTCGCACGGCTGCATAAAAACAAAATATGTATTTTACTTTTTTCATTCGTCTTATTTACATCGATGTTTTTCAGATTTTACATGCCGCGGCCCCAGATAGTCTTTTTAAGTGTGGGACAAGGTGATTGTGCGGTGGTGCATCATAAAGGTGTGGTTATGGTTGTAGATACCGGTACTGAATCGGCAGCTAAACGCGTATTAGTGCCTTATTTAAAACATAACGGAATTAAGCAGATCGATCTGTGTATCATTTCTCACTTACACTTAGATCATGCAGGTGGACTTAGCGAATTATGCTCAAACTTCAGGGTGAAAACGGTGATTACTTGTCCTAACAGTGAACTATCGCTGCTAGAGTTGTTACCATCTGATCATCATACAAGCGAAACTCTCCGAATAATCGAAGCAGGGGCTGGAGATACATACAGGTTTGGAGATGCAGTGATTACCGTTGTACATCCACAAAGAAAAGATGTTATTTCATCGTCTAAAGATGATGGCAGGAGCGGTGGCGAGAATGAAGATTCACTGGTGATCGGAATCCGATTTGGTACTCTACCTGTATTTGCCGAGTTTTGGGGCGATGCGCCAGGAACGTGTATATCAAAATTGTTGGAATCTATGGACAGCACGACAGGACAATTTAATATTGACCAGACAGAAACTTATCGCAACTTATTTTCTGATGTTTTAGATGATATGGTTTCCATTATAAAAGTACCACATCATGGCAGCGTCGATTCTTTAACAAACAATTTTTATCAAGGAGCGCAGGGAGGACTAGCGGTGATTTCAGTAGGCCACAATCCCTACGGGCACCCTTCTCCGCTTGTTATCGAGTCGGCAAATCAAAGCGGAGTAGAGGTTTTACGCACAGATATCGATGGATCGATCACGATTAAAATATTCCCGAAAAAGGTGCGAGTTTGTACTTTCGTAAAATAAATAATGGCGAATTACAAGGTAGTATGTTTGGTTCAATCAAATACGTGAGAACATTCCAGCTCGTTCATGGTAGAATTGTACATGCCAAATAATGAGTAGTTATCGGAGTGGTAAATGATGAAAAACAGACGCAGTAAACGTAGAGTATCCATGATATTTTTAGTATTATTTGTTGCAGGTATCCTTGCGTTAGCGGGTTTTAAAAGGGACACTGTAGCCCAAAATGTATGGGCGTTTGGCGTTCCTATCGGCGGGCTTCGTATAGAGGATGCGGTTTCTTTAATCGAAAGCAAAACAGATGAAATTCGTAATGGACCGTTCATTTTCAAAGCAGGAGAACTTTCTTATGAAGTGTCCAAAGATGACCTAGAGGTGTTGCTCGATGCCGGCCGTATAACCGAACAATTAGAGCAATATACTGAATCGCGTTCTGTATTTTTGCCTTCTGCTTTTTTTAGAAAAGGACCCAAAACCGAAGTAGAAACCGCACCGTTAATTAACTTCCCTACATTGCATTCAACAGCTCTTGAAATAGCGAATAACTTGTCTAGACCGCCGGAGCCTGAAAGATATGGATTTTTAGGCCATGATATCGAACTATATCCACCTAAAAAAGGGCAAACGGTAAGCGTTGACGATGTTATTGCTGCTATTGAGAATCTTAGCGGAACAACGGTTGAAGTACCATTTCAAACGATAGAATCTGAAGAATCGCTTGGATTGGAACCTTTGTGCTTGGTATCTAGTTTTGAAACTAACTACGATTTACATGAGGTTGATAGGAATGTCAACTTAGATTTAGCCGCGCAAGCCGTTCACGGGCAGGTTTTAATGCCTGGGCAGGTTTATAGTTTCAATCGTACTGCCGGCGAAAGATCGGTAGCGAGGGGTTATAGATATGCCAACGTAGTTGTTGGAAACACGCTTGTGCCCGATGTAGGGGGGGGAATATGTCAAGTGACCACCACCCTGTTTAATGCAGCAGCTGAAAGCGGCTTAGAATTTCCCGAGATTCATGCCCACGGCATACCAGTTGATTACGTCGAACCGGGTTTAGATGCCGCTGTAGCATGGAATTACTTAGACATTAAGATAAAGAACGACTTCGATCATCCCGTGGTTTTCGGCGCTTGGGTAGAAAACGGCAAAGTGCTGGTAAATGTATATGGCAAAGTTCTTGGAACTGAATATGAACTTGAACCTGTAATTTTGGAGGAATATCCCGAAGAAGGTAAAAACCCGGGACTGTTAGTTGAAACTTACCGCTTAGAAAAACAAGATGGTGAAATAACTAGAAGGCAGCTTTTAGTGCGTTCTTATTATTTACCCAGTTATCCTAAATAAATTACGGTGTTGTAGGAGTGAGCATTTACTTGCTAATTAAGGCAGAAAAACGGATTTTATCGGGTGAAATCGCGCCTGCCTATTTCATATATGGTGACGAAACATATTGGCATGATAGGTTCATTCAAATTCTTTCTGAAACCTTTACTGATGGAGCAGAATATTTGTCTGGCGACGATACTACGTTACAGCAATTAAATGAACTGTTGACGCAGATTTCATTTTTCGGACCTAAATTGTGGGTTGTACGGGGTGCGTCCGAACTTTTCGACCAAAAATCTAATCAACCCGAAACAAACATCTACGCTATCGCCCCAGGGAACTGCTTATTACTCTCATCTGTGACCAAAACTAATCCTGCCCCAAGAAGTTTTATAAGATTCATACGTAAACTTGGAGGGGAAGTTTTAAAAGCGACAGAACCTTCATGGCGCGATGCATCAATTTGGATACGAGAAAGTCTTACTGCAGACGGGTACACCATAACCAGGAATGCCCAAGAAAACTTAATTTTAATTGCAGGAAGAAGCCTTAAACGTTTAGGGCAAGAAATCGAAAAACTAAAGTTATTTATTCATCCGCAAACTAGGATTACAGCAGAACACGTGGCTGATTGTGTGTCTCCAGATCCTGAAATGAACACTTTCGCTTTTGTAGATGCGGTAGCTAACAAGAATTTAGGCAAAGCTTTTTCTGAGGTTGAAGATTTGAAAGTGCACGGTGTTAACCCGATATTTATGATAGCAGTGCTTGGTTCTCATTTTGGTTTGATGTGGAGGACAAAAGAAGCTGTTCAAAGCGGAGTAAATCAAAGTTCATTAGGTACGTCGTTAGGGGTTCATCCTTATGCCGCCAAAAAAGCTTTTGAACAATCTAAACGCTGGAGTTTTTCGCAAATGGAAAAAGCTCTAAGGTTACTTTGCCATGTAGATGAATCTTTGAAAACCGGTAATATGGATATCGCTTCATCCATGGATTACGTTCTTGTAAGGTTGATAACTGATTAACCTACCAAATGGCTTTAATAGATTCACGTAAAGTTGTTGGACATATGGCATACAAAGATTATATGCCATGCTCCCGTGAGAAACACAGTTACCATGGCATACCAGTGTAAAATTTTATCAGATTGAAATCAAAGCATTGCAGATAGTCTAGATTTATATCGAGCCCCGGTGTTCGGCTTGAGTACACCTTTAGTAACGGCTTTGTCAATTTGTGACTGGGCCGCTTTGTAGGTCTCTTGCATCAAGTCTTGATCTTCAGCAGCAACTGCTTCCTTAAACTTACGAATATAAGTTCTCATGGCAGATTTCACAGATTTGTTTCTTTGGCGGCGTTGCTCAGAACGCTTAATGTCCTTTATACTCGATTTTATATTAGCCAAAACGGCACCTCCACCAAACTTATCCTAACGTCTTAAAATCTTACCATTAAACGCGTTGTAGCACAAGGTTCAATCTATATGATGTGCGCACTTACCATATGCTTTGCTAATCCAATTTGGCTAGATTTTCTGCATAAATGTCAACCAATTCTATAATTGCAGTCATTCCTTCTACAGCACCGTTATTATCACCGCCTTGGGCTTGTCGAGCTGCGCCGATAGCTTTTGCTAAATTATCCGTGAGTTCTAAAGCGGCTTCATGTGGTATTTGTATGCTAGAATCAGGTGAAATTTGTTCAATGCTTGTTTTAACGGCAGCGACGTCAGTTTCCATTGAAGTTAGATCGACGCTAACCTGTTGTTCGAGATAGTATTCATCCCAAAATCTTATTAAAGATGTTATCGATTTATGGATAACAGAAAAAGCATTTTCCAGTGCCTTAACATTTGCTTCATTCCCGTCTAACGAAAAATTACATTCGTCGACGGCCATAGTTGCAACGTAAAGCATATCATCTTCAGCTACGATTCCACTTAATTTCGGAAGCATTTTTTCTGCAAGTTTTTTAGCTGCGTTTTTAGAACTGGTTATTCCGCAGTATACTTTGTGCAGCGGGTCTGGGCTCATCACTGCCGCTGCCACTCCTTGGTTAATCGCCGCTTGGGCGGTTTCTTCAGCCCTTTCACGAGTGGAAAAGGCACCTAACTGTACTCTGTAAAGAGTCAAAGGTTGAGTAGTTATATGAACGGTATAAGATCCGGTATCAGCAATATTTGGATTTAAGTCACTCGTCACCGGTTGTCCCGAAGGTGCACGTTGAAACAAAGATGCAAGCACAAACTTGCCAATTAAGTAGCCTGATCCCGCAACTGCCACAGCTAACAGTACAAGACCGACGAAAGCGGGTAAAGTACGTCTTTTCAATCGGGTTCGCCTCATAAGTCTACACCCCCTTTATTTGCTGGACTTGGGTATACGTTCTGCCAGCACGTTTCCTTCGACAGAACGGAAGCGAAACAACGGTGGCTGCCGTTCTTCAGCCAAACGGGGAACCATAAAAAATATGCTTGGTGTAGTCATAGCTAAAGTTACCATTTGTTCAGGTGTTGGCTGCTTAAACTTGATCGTTATTTCGGTTTTGTCTTTCCATTGCCTAAATTTTTTTACCCTGATCCGATAACCGCCCGTAGGGCAAAGACCTTGATGTATGCTAACGAGATAGAATTTATCGAAATCAAAATGTGATAGCATTTTGGGTTCATGCGAAATGCAATAAGTTTGCATAAAAGATTGTTTGTCTGCGAACACAAAAAAATTACGGGTTTTTGCCACCGCACTACAAGGCCAGAAATCTTGTGTTTTGCGCAAAAATTTAATAGTGCTGCTTCGCCGTGTCCTAAAAATGTTCCCTGGACTGGAACGCACTAAAACCTCCCCCATACACATATTGTCGCTCTATCAATTGTTATTCCCCGCCGTATGGTGAAATACCAAATTTGTTTCGAATGAAAGTTCTTGCAGGTCCAACAAGATACAAAGAACCGCAACACAGTATTATATGATCAGATGTTGCTGCGTCAATCGCAAGCTGTAGCGCGTTATCTAAATTTTCTTGAACGACCACATCAGAAATATATTGTTTTGCTTCTTGAGATAATACTTGAGGACTTAATGCCCTAGGCGTGTGGGGTTTAGTTATTATCATTCGATCGCTTAACTGAGCGATGTATTCTGTTTGCTCTTTGTAGCATTTGTCGCCTAAGATCCCAAACACGCCGATGATTTTTTTGTTTTGAATTTTGCTCATAAAGTCAAAGAGCACTTTAGCGCCTTGAGGGTTATGAGCTGCGTCTAAAATTATATAAGGATCTTTATAGACAACTTCAAGTCTACCGGGCCACTCAGTTTTGGCCACGCCAGCCCTTATAGCAGTTTCGTCCAAATGTAGTTTCAGTTGTTCTTCACTTGAACTTTCGGGGTGATTTTCCTTAGGTTTAAGGGTAGAAACCGCTTTAAGTGCAGCAATAGCTAAAGAAGCGTTGAGTTGTTGATGATCGCCGAGTAAGGGCACCTCAACATTTTCAAGGGAAAAACCCGGCCCTGAGATGTCGATAAATTGCGAGCCAAATAGTTCGTTATGTGATGACCGAGTCCATGTTACGTGAGCGGGAGCGGTTTTTCCTACGGTAACCAAATCTGCATTGCATTCTTCTGCACGCTTTTTTATAACATCAAAAGCTTCTTTTCTCAGCGCACCGGTTACAACAGGTACGTTGGGTTTAATGATTCCAGCTTTTTCAAACGCTATTTCAGCGAGTCTGTACCCTAGTCTATCCATATGATCAAAATCTACAGTAGTAATGACCGAAACGACAGGGGTTATCACGTTGGTTGAGTCGAATCGGCCGCCCATTCCCACTTCTAAAACTGCATAGTCGCAATTCTTTTGGGTAAAATACAAAAACGCAATAGCAGTATTGATTTCGAACTCTGTAGGGTGTTCAAAACCTTCTTTTGCGAGCTGCTCAACGCCCTTGCGAACCTTTTGGGTGACGTCTATTAAGTCTTTCTTTGAAATTTTCTTGCCGTCAAGCATTATTCGCTCACGGAAATCTTCTAGGTAAGGGGAGATGAACATACCTGTCCGATATCCGGCTTCTTTCAAAATAGAAGCGGTGAAAGCTGTTACCGAACCTTTTCCATTGGTTCCGGTGATATGAATGAATTTAGTGTGTTTTTGCGGATTCCCTAACAGCTCAAGCAATTTTATAGTTCGGCCTAACCCTAACTTTGAACCGAAGCGAGCGGTAGAATGAATCCACTTTAGTGTGTCTTGATAAGCATTTTCGATGTTATGACAATTACTGCTTATTTTCATTTATAACAGCTCCATTCTGACGTTGATCGCTTAACTTTAATCCTTAATCTGTGACAATATATAAACCCTGTTTTTCAAAGCTTCAAGTTTTTGTTTGTTATCAATATGCCTCTCGCGATGTGTTTCGATAATGTTGTTTGGGGCTTTGGATAAGAATTGCTCGTTAGACAGCCGTTTTTCGGTTCTTTCAAGGTCTTTTTCCAGTTCCCCAATAGATTTATCTAGTCTTAATATTTCTTTTTCGATATCTATTACACCTGCGAGAGGCAGCAATATTTCCGCATTTTTTGCAACAGAAGCTAACGCTTGTTTCGGGCGTTTTTGTTCAGCGTCTGCATGTTTTCTGTCTAATATCTCCAAAGGTTCTGCCCAAGCTAACCTTTGGAGATACGGGGCGAATCGATGCCACAGTTCGGGGTCATCAGCTAAAATCACCGCTTTTTCTCTCTTACCGGTTGGAATATTCACTTCTGCCCGCATATTTCTAATACCTTTAACTACTTCTATCAAGCTACTTATAAGATCGTTTGCTTGTTCATCGAATTTGAACGTGCCCGGGGTTGGATATTCGGATATTATCAACGCTTGGCCGTCTGATTCGGTGAACTTGGGTATATATGACCACAATTCTTCTGTGACAAAAGGTGCGAAAGGATGTAATAGGGCAACCGATTGTCTAAGAACTGTCCAAAGCACTAGCTGGGTTTCTTTTCGAGTGTCTGGATTTGCAAGGGAATGCTTTGAAAACTCGATATACCAATCGCAAAACTGATTCCATACAAAATCGATTATCGCATCTACCGCTTCGCCGGGCTCATATCTGGTTAAAGCATCTTCCACAGATTTGATAGTCAGTTCTAGTTTTGATAAAATCCATCTTGCTGTAAGCGTCGATAAGCCGCGGCCATCTTTATCAGAACCGTTTATGAGTTCTTCAAATTCGATAGACGATGCAGGTGGCTGGAAATCTTCTAAGTTAGACTGGCAGTATCTAGCCGCATTCCAGAGCTTGTTGCAAAAATTTCTTGACCCTTCGATTTTTTCATCAAAGAATCTCATATCGCCGCCCATAGCAATGCCGCTTACAAGTGAAATTCTAAGGGCATCTGCCCCAAAAAGTTCTATGACCTCTAAAGGATCGATACCGTTGCCCAAACTTTTTGACATTTTTCTACCGAGGCTGTCTCTTACCAGCCCATGAATAAGCACATGATGAAACGGTGGTTGTTTCATGAATTCTAACGATGAAAAAATCATTCTAGCTACCCAAAAGAAGATTATATCGTAGCCTGTGATCAGTATGTCGGTGGGGAAGAAGTAATCGAGTTCTTCGGTGCTATCAGGCCATCCCATGGTAGAAAATGGCCACAGGGCCGATGAAAACCATGTGTCAAGAATGTCTTCGTCCTGATATACTTGACCGCCGCATTTAGGGCACTTGTCAGGCACTGTTCTAGCGACTATGACTTCGTCACAATCTGTGCAATACCAAGCGGGAATTCGGTGGCCCCACCAAAGTTGTCTTGAGATACACCAGTCTTTGATGTTTTCCATCCAGTGTTTATATATTTTGCTAAACCTTTCAGGCACGAAGGTAACTTCGCCTTGGGTTACTACGTCTAAAGCTGGTTTAGCTAAAGGTTTCATTTTAACGAACCATTGTTTAGATATGAGCGGTTCTACTGCAGAAGCGCATCGTTGACAGTGACCTACCGCGTGTTTTAATTCTCGTGTTTTGACTAAATATCCTAGGGATTTCAGATCATCTAACACTTGTTTGCGACAATCATATCTTTCCAGGTCTGCATATTTTCCTGCATCTTTCGTCATTTTCCCGTCGACGCTAATGACGGAAACGAAATCCAGTTCGTGCCTTACGCCCATGTCGAAGTCGTTTGGATCGTGAGCAGGGGTGATTTTAACAGCCCCTGTGCCGAATTCCGGGTCGACTAGTTCGTCACCTATAATAGGAAGGATTCGGTTCATTAAAGGTAAAAGCGCGTATTTGCCTATGAGATGGTTGTATCTGGGATCATCTGGATTAACAGCCACGGCAGTGTCGCCTAGCATGGTTTCCGGGCGAGTGGTAGCTATTTCGATGAAATCAGAATATTTTTCAGCAGGTTCATCGTTGAAAGTTTCTTTTTTTATTTCGTCTAGCGATTCGATATCTAGAAGTGGATATTTAATGTAGTATAGTCGCCCGGTTACGTTTTGATGTTCAACTTCGATGTCCGAGATCACCGTGCGACAGTTAGGGCAAAAGTTTACTAAGTATTTTCCACGGTAAATAAGGCCCTTTTCATATAGGTTTACGAAGGTTTCGTTAACTGCCTTTGAGCAACCTTCGTCCATAGTGAAACGTTCTTTCGACCAATCACACGAAGCCCCCAAGGTTTTAAGCTGTTCTGTGATGATGTGTCCGTATTTCCGTTTCCACTCCCAGGCCCGTTCTAAAAATTTCTCTCTGCCCAACTCCCATCTAGATGTACCTTCTTCTGTAAGCATTTCTTCGATTTTGGCGTGGGTTGCGATGGACGCGTGATCGGTACCTGGTAGCCACAAAGTTTCTTTGCCTAGCATTCTATTGTATCTTACGAAGATATCTTGCAGTGTGGTATCTAACGCATGGCCCATGTGCAATGCCCCTGTTATGTTGGGTGGGGGAATCACTATGGAGAATTTTGGCTCCCCAGGTGAAACTTTCGCTTCAAAAAGGCGATTTCCCATCCAGTACCTATACCATTTGTCTTCAAAACTTTTAGGTTCATAAGCCTTAGGTAAACTTTCCATTATATTCACCTCTGATATAAAAATTACAACCCCTTCGACACAAGGACGAAGGGGTGTTGTTCGCGGTACCACCTTGTTTCTTGCACACTTTGGTTCATCATTACGTGAGGCGTTCAAAAGTGACAAGCTCTCGTATTTATAACGGAACATTTCCGTTCAAACTTTTCAGTTTGAATTCTCTGGGGCGACATTCGGTACAATCCTTTCTCCGAAGTTCTCAGCCTATGACCTCGTTTTCTGTAGAGGGTGTTTTACCTACTCTTCCCCGTCATCAAATGGTTACATTATGAATTTTTATTTCGATCATTATAATCTATGTAGCAAATATTATACTAGTTTAACTGTCGAAATGGAAGCAAAGTGCAGCGTTGGCGGGTTTAGGTGGTGAAGTATCGAGAAATAAATGGTGG
>CAYORX010000003.1:0-134837 GCA_964406505.1 uncultured Eubacteriales bacterium | reverse complement strand
GGTATTCTTATATCCATATTGCTAGGTGTCTTTATAGCTAATCTCATTAGTCGTCCAGTTAATCAATTAGCCGATTTGGCAGATTTAATGGCGGCAGGCCACATAGATTTGGATGTTACGGTAGATTCGGAAGATGAAATAGGCGATCTTATGAGACATTTTGGGGCTGTATTGGAAAGTATAAAGGAGCAAACTGAACTGGTTGAAGCTATATCGATCGGCGATTTAGAAGTAGATATTGTGCCTCGCTCAGATAAAGACGTGTTAGCATTTAGCTTACAAAGGCTTATAGAAGCAAGCAAAGCACAGCAAGCCGTCGCAGAGGCCCTTGCGGCAGGAGATCTTACTATAGAAATAGAGCCCCGTTCTGATAAAGATGCTCAAGGGATAGCCATAAAGGGTTTGATTGAAACCTTAAATAACGTTATCGCTGAAGTACAAGAAGCTGCTGAGCAGGTAGCTGCCGCCGCGGATCAAATTAGTTCAGGTTCTCAAAACGTTGCCGAAGGAGCAGCGGAGCAAGCAAGTTCTTTAGAAGAAGTTTCAAGCAGTCTTGAAGAGTTGACGAGTATGACAGGTACAAATGCTGAAAACGCCAAACAAGCCCAAACTTTGTCTCAATTAGCAACCGGAAGTGCTGAAGAAGGACTGCAAGGCATGGAAAATATGAACCGCGCAATAATTGAGATCAAAGATGCGTCAGACGAAACAGCACGTATTATCAATACCATCGATAATATCGCGTTTCAAACAAATCTGTTAGCGCTTAACGCAGCTGTGGAAGCGGCGCGGGCAGGGGAAGCAGGAAGGGGCTTTGCCGTAGTTGCTGAAGAAGTGCGTAACCTTGCATTAAGAAGTGCAGAAGCGGCTCAAAACACGGCGGCCATGATAGAAGAATCGATTAAACGTTCCGATAACGGGGTGAAAATTGCTGACGAGGTATACAAATCTTTGCAGCAAATAGCTGAGGGTGCCCGAAAAGCTAACGAAGTCGTCGCTGAAATTGCCGCTGCTTCTCAAGAACAAGCAAGAGGGGTAGACCAAATCACTATCGCTACAAACGAGATGAACAATGTGACTCAAGAAAATGCAGCCAATGCAGAAGAAAGCGCAAGTGGTGCCGAAGAACTTGCCTCACAGGTAGCTCAGCTTCGTGAGACCATGAGTTGGTTCAAGGTAGAGCATGACCGTCAAAGTGCGCGTAAAAGTTCGAGTAGAACAAAACTAGATAAGAGCAAAACAAAAATCACCTCTGTTGAAGATAAGACTTCAAAGTCAGAAGCTGCCGCTACTTCAACCACGAAACAGGCAAAAAAAGGCCGTCTCATTCCGCTAGATGACGATGAAGATTTTGAAGACTTTTAAATAGCATATGTTCACCGTGTGTCTGTAATTTAAGCAGACACACGGTGAATCCGAGTTTCTTGAAGGAGATCAGAATTGCTAACCAAAACTGACTTTAACATCATACGCGACTTGCTTTATAGCATGTGTTGGATAGAACTTAAAGAATCCAAAAAAGGTTTGGTCAAGGCCCGACTTGCAAAGCACTTGCGTGCGTTAGGACTGGACAGCTATTCAGACTATGTAGATCTAATCATGAACGATGATACTGGCGTTGAGCTGTCCGTTATGATTGATATTCTCACAACTAATTATACTTCATTTTTTCGCGGGCAAGACCATTTTGATTACCTGCGAGACCAACTATTGCCAAAGGCCATGGACCTGCGCCGACAGAAAATCAGATTTTGGAGCGCGGGATGTTCATCTGGTGAGGAGGCATATTCTATTGCCATTACTTGTGCGGAGACTATTCCCCATATAGATATAGTAGATGTACTTATACTTGGCACTGACATTTCTTTAAGTATGCTTGATGCTGCTCGTAAAGGCGTTTATCGATCGGAAAGGGTAAAATCTATTTCACCTATGATTCGCAGCAAATATTTTAATGCAGTTAACGAAGGCAAAAATGATTTATATAAAGTTTCTCAAAAAATTCGTGAATTAATCCAATTTCGGAGACACAACCTTGCAGGCAAATGGCCCATGAGTGGACCTTTCA
The DNA here is from genome assembly GCA_964406505.1 of uncultured Eubacteriales bacterium. GTDB lineage: Bacteria > Bacillota > Sulfobacillia > Fermentithermobacillales > Fermentithermobacillaceae > DTU015. Next base: position 132,769 of record CAYORX010000003.1, on the reverse strand, counting down.
ATGCAGTGTTTTGTAGAAACGTTATGATTTATTTTAGCAAAAATGCCAAGAAAGCATTATTAAAACGCTTTCACAATGTCTTAGGTCCGGAAGGGGTGCTATTTATTGGGCATTCAGAGAGTCTCAAGGGTCTCACAAAGCAATTCAAATACATTGCACCAGGAATCTATGAAAGAATCTAAATTATCAACCCAGGCTAATCACATTGTAGGTATATCTGATATGAAGGTATCAGACGATCCACAAGCATCTGTCGTAACTTATTCGCTAGGATCATGCGTTGCGGTAGTTGTTAGTGATCCATCATCGACCGTTGGCGGGTTGTTACATTTTCAGCTTCCCACCGCTTCGCAAAACGACAGCAGGTTGATAAACAATCCTTTCAAGTTTTCTGATACCGGTATCCCTTTACTCTTAAAAGAAGTGTATGCAAAGGGCGCTTTGAGAAACCAACTTATCGTTAAACTGTTTGGTGGTGCCAATATTATGGATAAAAACAAATTTTTTAACATAGGACGGCGAAATTATATTTCCGCCAAAAGAGTTTTATGGCGCCTCGGTTATTTTATCACCGCAGAGGACGTAGGAGGGACGTCATGGCGTAGCATATCGCTTAAAGTCGGTACCGGGACAGTAACTGTAAAGAACAATGCAGGGGAATATCAAATCTGAGGTGAATGAGATGGCTTTTAACGTGCTTGTTACGGACGATTCAGCTGTAATGCGTTCGATGATAGGCCGAATTTTGAGGTTAACGGGATTGCCTATAGAAAAAATTTATACAGCTAATGATGGATTAGAATGTTTGCAAATTATCAATCGTCAATGTATAGATCTTTTACTTCTTGATATCAATATGCCTGGTTTGGATGGAATAGGAGTACTTCAGACACTATCTAAAGTTCATTACAAAAAAGAACTTCCTGTGATCGTAATTTCTGCGGAGACCAACAGGGAAAGAGTAAAAGATTATTGCACCAAAAGAGCCTGTACGTTTATTGGAAAACCCTTTTCCCCTGAAGGATTGAGAAATACAATTTTAAAAGTGATAGGGGATGTCAGTGAGGTATGAATTCCCACGAAGTTTTGTTAAATGCTATTGTGTCAGTGTTTGAAAACACGGCTTTTCTCTCGGCGACTGAATTGATATCCACCAACTATGGTGAAGAATTTTTTAAATTATCTGACAAAATGTTTACCATTTGTATCCAAAGTGTTTCTAATATGCTGGTTCTTCGTGTTTGTCATGATTTGGCTTGTTTAGCGGCGAGTAACATGTTAAGCAGGGACTTAAACGATTCTGAAATATTGACTCAATCTCAGGATGCCGTTTTGGAAATAACCAATATAATAGCTGGATTAATATTTAATTCAAGTTCGACCCCTTCAGAAGGTGAAATAACTTTACCTAGAATCATAGAGTTCGGTGAAATAAAACAAATCGTAAACGCTTCCGATCTTGTGCCGATAGAGTTTGTAAGTTTGATGATGGAAAATTATCCATTGTCTGCAATTTTGTACGGGGAGGTATATTTGAGATAACCATGATAAGGGTCTTGATTGTAGATGATTCTGCTATCGTAAGAAAAATATTAACCCAGGAACTTTCCAAAAACCCATATATTGAAGTTGTGGGCACGGCTCCTGATCCGTATATTGCACGAAATAAAATTGAGATACTTAAACCAGATGTTATAACGCTTGATCTCGAAATGCCTCGCATGGATGGTTTAACATTTCTTAGGCGATTAATGAAATATTATCCGCTTCCTGTGATAGTCGTCAGCTCTTTGACCCCGAAAGGAAGTGAAACAGCTTTACAGGCTTTAGAAGCAGGGGCCGTTGATGTTGTGAGCAAGCCGGGCCCATCTTATACAGTAGGAGATTTAGGATTACTATTGTCAGAAAAAATCCTTGTTGCGTCTAAGGTGAAAATCAAAAATCTGACTCGTAAAAGTCGGGTTTCTAGTAAACGAATTGAACTTAGTATAAGAACGCCTGAAAAGTTTGCTAAAGGGCTTACTAAGACCACCGATAAGGTTGTAGCTATTGGAGCATCTACAGGTGGCACTAGAGCCTTAAAGCAAGTTCTTGAAAAATATCCTGTTGACGGACCTGGTACGGTAATCGTTCAACATATGCCCGAATCTTTCGTACCACCGTTTGCGGCGAGACTCGATCGTGACTGTCACGTTGAGGTTCGGGTAGCTCAAACCGGAGATCGTGTTCACCCCGGTGTAGTACTTATTGCTCCCGGAAATAAACATATGGAACTAATAAAAGATGGGGCTAGATATCGCGTGGTTATTACAGATGGCCCCATGGTGCTTTTCCAAAGACCTAGCGTTGAGGTACTTTTAGAATCTGTAGCTGAACATGCGGGCAAAAATGCAATTGGGGTAATCTTAACAGGTATGGGAACTGACGGTGCCATGGGCATTAAGGCCATTTTCGACAATGGTGGTGAAACCATAGCACAAGATGAAGAAACCTGCGTGGTGTTTGGTATGCCGCGAGCAGCTATTGAAACCGGTGGGGTTAGGCATGTGCTTCCCATAGACGAAATAGGTGATCAGATTCTTAAACTAAGCCACACTGTTTTAATATAAGAAAGCAGTTTTCCCCAAAAAAGAGGAATATTCATGAATCAATAGGATTACCAAAATACACATATAACCCCGCTGCATATATATTTTGGTACTTTCGTAAATATTTGCATTGCGGATGTAATTAGAAGTAGAAGAAAATCACCTAAGGAAATGCCCAGGTATAGCGAAAGGCGCACGAATGGGGTCGAAAAAGATGTTTGAAACATCTTAAATCTCACAAAGGGGAAGGTGTTTTAATGCAGAAAATGTTAATTTTCTAAGATCCTTGTTCTATACACTAGATCGTTCCGCAGCTATGTTGACTGCGGAACCCTACAATCCGGAACTTAGAATTAACAACAGTTTAATACCCTAGGGGCTTACTACTGTTAACGGTATTGACCTTACTTAGGTAGGCTCCAAGGCGGAAATTTCAAATAAAGACAGTATAATTCCAGCAGTACTGACTGGTCTAACAGGGCACAGGTTGTAGAACAACAGATAGAATCTGTTCTAGGCGAAGATTATATAGATATAATTCCAATATCTTATCCATCGACTAGCTTCCCGGCTGCTTCGAAACGCTTAGGGAAATATGCTATTCAAGAATGTAACGGTAGTCCTAGTTCTATGGATCCAGATGCTAATACAAGTGTGTTTATGCCGGGCACTACGAAGATATGGGGTTCTTTTGAAGATGCTACTGAATATATCGACGAAGAAGGACAACATATTTACGGTAAGATGATTGAAGAAGCCCAAGCAGAAGTTTTGGATGTAGAGAGGCGATTTGAATCGTTTAGCCACCTTGGAGTCCAAATCTTGGCGGAGTGCTGTATAAAGAGGCACGGGTGCTTGAGAAACGCATGAAGACAGAAGAATACTTTGAAGCATATGAAAAATGGGAAACCTATAGGGAAGCCGCTTTAAAAGCTACCGCAGAAGTAGGTAATTAAACAAAGGATATTGCAGTTTAAGTTGACGAAAACCCAATAGCTTAAGGTATATTACATCGGGAGCGAAGGTTAGCAAATGCATCTTCCTTCCGATGTTTGATTTATACTGGATTATACATTTTGAACACAAATTATCTGGTTTATTAGTAAGTAGTATTAACAGGAAACATCATGAGGCTTATGGAAACATATTATGGAAGTGTATAAACATTATGTTTGTGATCCGATTTTCATATCAAAATACATGGGAAGGATTCTAAATGTTAGCTTTTGTTAATGGCAAAATACATCCTGTAGACGAACCGCCTGTTGAAAAAGGAACTGTGTTGGTGGAAAACGGCAAGATTATGGCAACTGGGGAATCTGTTTCAATTCCTAAAACAGCTGAAATAATTGATGTAAGCGGAAAAACCGTTTTTCCGGGATTTATCGATGCTCATTCTCACTTAGGTCTTAGGGAAAGTTGTATAGGTTTTGAGGGTAGTGACACTAACGAGGTAACTGATCCTATTTTGCCTCATTTAAGAGCCATAGATGGATTTAATCCTATGGACATCACGGTGAAAGAAGCCAGAGAAGCCGGGATAACTTCATGTGCTGTAGGTCCTGGCAGTGCAAACGTAGTCGGCGGTACTTTCATGGCAATCAAAACTTATGGGGTTCGAGTTGACGATATGGTTATAAAAGATCCTGTCGCTATGAAGGTCGCTTTGGGTGAGAATCCAAAAAGGGCATATCATTCTAAAGGTAGGATGCCTTCTACCAGAATGGGAGCTGCTGCTTTGCTTAGGGAGCTTTTAGTTAATACTCAAAGATATTTCCGGCAGATTCAATATGCGAATGCGGATATTTCTAAATTGCCCAAATATGATGTTAAACTCGAAGCTATGCTTCCTGTAATAAAGAAGAATATTCCGCTTAAAATCCACGCACATAGGGCAGATGATATTTTTACAGCCCTCCGCATAGCAAAGGAATTTGATGTTGATATTACTATTGAGCATTGCACTGATGGTGCTTTGATTGCGGATTATATTGCCAAAGAAGCAGTTTCTGTTGTTGTAGGGCCTTCGTTTGGACATAGAACAAAATTTGAATCGAGCAATAAAAGTTTTACAACTCCTGGAATCTTGAGCAAATCCGGAATCAAAGTAGCGATTACAACCGACTCGCCGGTTACTCCTCTACACACTCTGCCGTTAATGGCGGGCATGGCTATTTCTGCTGGAATGGATTTTGAAGAAGCCCTTAAAGCCATTACTTTAAATGCCGCAGAAATCATTGGAATTGAGAACAGGGTAGGCAGCATCACTGTGGGAAAAGATGCTGATTTGGTTATTTCTGAAGACGATCCCTTTCAGATATCATCAAAACCATGGATGGTATTAATTGATGGTCGAGTTGTTGCTAAGTCAGAATAAAATTATACCTAGGAAAGAATGTTAATTTAGTAGTTGCCCGATATTGAACATCTGCAACTACTAAATTATTGATCATTAACTTAAATATCGTTACTATCGTAATCTAGTTTGCTTTCATATAGGGTAACCATGCGTTTCCCAAAAGCGTGAAATATGGTTGCCGACATGAGAAACACCATGCCCGAAGCAAAGAAAGAACTTCCAAGCCCAAGGGAATCACCCATAGTACCGCCTATTACAGGCCCGGCCACTGAACCTAAAGGTAAAATACCATTAAGTACACCAAAAGCCCGCCCGCGGAAGTCTCGCGATACTGCTTGGGCGGCTAAAATATTACCAACTACGGTAACTATCCCGTTGAAAAGCCCAAAAATCATTCTGAAACCTGAGATGGCGAAAAGATTAACCCAAATACCTTGCAATGCTATAGTCAAAGCTGAACCAACAAGTCCCAGAGTGAAAAGATGATTTAATGGAACGATTTCACCCTTTTTTGCAGCGAAAGCCGCACCTAGTACAGTGCCTAAACCAGCGATAGAGTATACAGTACCGCTAATAAAAGTAGAATCTTTGCCTTGCTGACTCACGATTTTATCGACATAGAGTACTAGTGTAGATTGGGTCATTTGAATTGCCGCTTGCACCAAAAACAAACATACAAAAATCATAACTAAGTTTTTGTTTGCGAAACACTTTTTCACGTCATCCAAAACATTTAGTTTTTCAGTAGATGTAACAACTTCTTCTTTCAAAAAAAAGCGAGATGTAATTGTAACGACGACCAAAACTATCGAAGACAATCTAAAGGTAAAAGGAATTCCAAGACCGGTAACCATAGCTCCACCAAGGAGGGGCCCGGATATAGAGCCAGCCGCACTTGCAGATTGGAGCAAACCAAGCGCATAGCCCATATGTTCCTCCGGTGTGTTGGTTGCTACTAATGAAGTGGCTGCCGGGATAAAACCCGACACTAAACCGGTTATCCCCCGAAGTAGAACAAATTGTAGGGGTGTTTTTGCAAAAGGATAAAGAGCGTATGTTATAGCGATGCCCAAGCCAGATCTCAGGAGCTGCAGCCGCTTGCCGTATTTATCTGCCACTGAGCCCCAGATTGGGGCAGTTAGACCAGACGTCAAAAAAGTCGCGGCATAAGCCAAGCCGGACCAAGTAGCTAGATTTTCACTAAGATCCATAGACTTAAGCACATAAGGTAAAAATGGGTTGACAAGCGTAAACGATGCGTTTCCAATAAACACCATAACTAGCACAACATAAAGATTTGTTCTCCAATATGAATACATACGCGTTCCTCTCTTTAGTTCGTTTCCTATACGGGTGATTTTAAAAATTTAGACAAAAACACATAACCTAGATCATAAGAATTCGACTAACACGTGAAGAACTCCTTCATCGAAACGTTTGATAACGTTCACCATAATTTACTGCATTATTTATTTGGTTTTGTTAGTATAAGCTCAGGATCATGCCATGATTTTTTGTGGGGGGATGTTGTTGAACCTAAGCATATTTGATGTGATTGGGCCGATTATGATAGGGCCTAGTTCTAGCCATACCGCAGGAGCGGTTAAATTGGCCAAAATCGCTCAGATCATCGCCGGCAAGCCTTTTACCCATGTCAATTTTGGTTTACATGGTTCTTTTGCCAAAACAGGGATGGGGCATGGTACGGAGCTAGCATTGTTAGCTGGAGTATTAGGTATTGATAAAGACGATGAAAGGATCAAACATAGCCGTAAAATTGCAGATGCAAAAGGCATTACGTATAGTTTTACTCATATAGAATTGGATGATGTTCATGAAAACACCGTAGTAATTTCTTTCCATTACAAAGATGGTGGTAAAACTACGGTAACAGGATGTAGTATCGGGGGTGGCCGGATCAAAATTACCGAAATTAATGGAGTTGATGTCGAATTATCAGGCGAACAGCCTACCCTTGTTATAAGACAAAAAGACAGACCAGGGGTTATTAAGGAAGTTACGCAGGTATTAGCGAACAATAATATCAATATCAGTGTCATGAGATTTTCCAGAGTAGCACGGCACGATGTAGCTACCAGCGTTATCGAAACTGACGAATACATTTCCGATAGTGTAGTTCGCGAGTTAGGGTTATTGGATGATGTATTTACTATTAGAGTAATTCAGTAAGGGTGGGAGGAGGTAAGGATGTATCGTACAATACAAGATCTAATAGATCGTGCTAACGCTTCAGATTTGTCGTTATCCCAGATAATACTAAACAATGAAATAGCTATTACACATAAAGGTGAGCAAGAAGTTTATTCATTATTGGAAAAACACTACGAAGTAATGATCGCTTGCAGCCAAAAGGCACTAGGCAAACCTCAAAAAATGATAGGTGGATTAATATCTGGGCAAGCATTCAAACAACATGAATATAAAACCCCTATTAGCGGTGAGTTTATAAAAAATGTGATGTCTATGGCTTTTTCAGGAAGTGAAGTTAATGCTTCTATGGGACTCGTATGTGCTGCACCCACAGGTGGGGCTAGTGGCGTTTTACCAGCCGTTTTGATAGGTACGGGTAAAAAGTTAAACAGTAATCGCAAGCAACTATTAGATGCACTGTTGGTTGCCTCGGGTATAGGTGCAGTCGTAACTAAAAACGCAACAGTGTCAGGTGCTGAAGGTGGATGTCAAGCGGAATGCGGTGTCGCTGCTGCTATGGGGGCGGCAGCAATAGTCAGTTTGGCCGGGGGTACTCCAGAAATGTGTTCTAATGCGGTTGCAATCGCTTTAATAAATTGTATGGGTTTGGTATGCGATCCAGTTGCAGGAATGGTGCAACTTCCCTGTTCTTTCCGTAATGCATCTCAAGCAGTAAACGCGATCATCAGCGCTGATATGGCTTTAGCAGGACAAAATAGTGTTATTCCGGCAGATGAAGTGATTGAATCTATGTACAGGGTTGGCAAACAACTACCGATGGAACTAAGAGAGACTGCATTAGGCGGCATTGCCATAACAAGAACGGCTCAACAGATTGCGGAGAACCTTAACCATGATGATAAAAGCATCTTTAACTGACTGGTTTTTAGTTTAAAGGGCCGTCATTGGGCGTAAACGGCCCTTAACATCTCATTTGCCAATTCGTTTTTTATTGCCGGGCATGTATGGTCGTAGAACTTCGGGAATCGTTACACTTCCATCTTTTTCTTGATAATTTTCCAAAACAGCTACTAAAGTTCTACTGACAGCGATAGCAGTCCCGTTTAAAGTGTGAACAAACTGTGGTTTTTCCTCTAACTTAGGTCTATATCTGATGTTTAATCCGCGAGATTGAAAGTCGGTACAGTTGCTACATGATGTAATTTCTCTATATACGCCTTCAGATGGATGCCAGAATTCTATGTCGTACTTCTTGTAAGCGATAGGGCCTAGATCACCCGTACACATTTTCACAACGCGATAAGGAATGTTAAGTAATTGGTAAATTTGTTCCTCTAATCCTAGCATATACTCGTGTAGTTCAATTGATTCGGAAGGTTCGGCAAAAACAAACATTTCTACTTTATCGAATTGGTGTACTCGGATTAATCCCCGAATATCGCGTCCACCACTACCCACTTCTGTTCTAAAGCAAGGGGAAAACCCTACATATTTTAAGGGTAACTCCTTGGCACTTAAAATTTCATTTGCATGCAAAGCAGCTAAGGGTATTTCTGATGTTCCAACCAATCCTAAGTTTTCACCTTCAATTCTGTAGATCTGATCTTTAAAAAACGGATAGTGCCTAGTGCCAACTAATACTTCTTCTTTAGCTAGAACCGGCGGAATTACGGGAGTAAATCCTTCATTAGATAAAAGATCCAAAGCGAATCTCACAAGAGCAAATTCTAAATAAACGGCGTCATTAGTGAGCACATAACTTCGGGAACCCATAATTTTTGCTGCCCTAGGAATGTCAATGAGATGTAATTTGGAACCAATTTCAATGTGATCGCGCGGTTCAAAGTCGAAATCGCGAGGTTTGCCCCAAGTTTTAATTTCTACGTTACCGGTGTCATCTTCTCCATAAGGGACATCCTCAGCTATCATGTTAGGTACCGTTAGAAGTAGATGTTCAAGTTCCATTTCTATCTCTCTAAGTTTTGCCTCCAAATTTAAAATCCGCCTTCGGATCTCACGATTAGACTCAATCAATTTTGTTTTTTGTGCCGGATCTTTACATGAAGGAATCTGTTTCGTAATGGTGTTTCTTTGTTCGCGAAGGTCGTTTATTTTTCTTACTAACGTTATTCGTTTGTCGTCGAGCGAAAGGATCAGATCTAAAGGCGCTTCTGTGTTCCGTAACTTTAACATTTTTTCTACCGCGTCGCGGTCGCGACGAATTAATGTTACATCAAACATTGTTAAACCCCCTTGGAGATTTGCGTAAACAAAAAGCAGGCGGTCTCAAGGACGAGACACACCTGCTCGTGGTGCCACCCTGGTTTGCTTTGAGATACTTTGTAATTATATTGATACTAACATCTCACAAGCCTCAATTCCTGATAACGGAAGGACCGGTATTGCATATTCGGTTCAGAATACTTATTGAACCTTTGCGCTTACGTCTCAAAGGTGCTCTCACCTAGTTTCAGGCATCGCCTTTCACCAACCGGCGACTCTCTAAAGCCCTACGTTAGGATAACTATCCTCATCATCGACTTTGGAAGAATATATCAGGTTTCGATTAAAAAGTAAAGAGTAGCGCGTGTATTCAGCTTATTTGTCTTAAAGACAGCAATTATTACTGAATTAGGGATTAAGCGGCAAACCCTTGTGGTGCGATAGAATCGTCTGGGTAAATCTTTAATTCCCTTTTACAACAGAAAGTAAATTAGTTGGAGTGAATATCGAGGATGGTGTTTGCTCAGTAAATTTTTCACAGGACATACACAAAATTTCTGTGTGTTCGGCGGGTGAGGCCGCTGTGATCGATGCTATTTGTTAGCTAAACCTGCACACTCTTCCCTTGCTAATCATCCTGAACTAGATCTTAATGGAAAGAATAAAGGGTTTAATTTTTCAGATCAAAACGAGATAAAAGAACAATATCTTGATTCTGTAAAATTGTGTATCCAACAAGGATTCATTCAAGGCTATCCCGATACGACATTTAAGCCGGAAAACACACTTACAAGGGCTGAAGCATGCACTGTACCAAAAATGCAAGGCGTTCGGGGCGATAAACTACTTTTAATGGGTCCTAAGCTCGAATTTAAGACGGTGTCGGGGGGGCCTTTGGACTATGTATTGACCACCGGCTTTTACGATCCGATAAACTAATGATTTTAGAAATATACCTTATCGATGTAAGAGATGGCAGTACTTACAGTTTAGTATAGACATAGCTTACTCAATAATATCACTTGACATTTGTTTGGAAAGAAGCAAAAATTAAGGAGTAGAATGTATCTTCGGGGCGAGGTGTAATTCCTCACCGGCGGTATAGCCCGCGAGCTGGGAGTTCCAGCCGACTTGGTGAAATTCCAAGGCCGACAGTCAAAGTCTGGATGAGAGAAGATGCCGTAACTTGGTGGCTTAAACCGACCCCGGAGATCCAACTTCGGGGTTTTAATTTGTTGGGAGTGCAATGACTGCGAGCGAGGGAGGCACATAGAATGGAAAAATACATTAATCAAAGATGGCATGCTCGAACACTTGTGAAAGTTGCGGTGCTCGGCGTAATATCTTTTATCATTATGTTCTTTAAAGCACCTGTTTGGTTTGCGCCGCCGTTTCTTAAATTTGATATTTCAGATTTACCTTCACTGTTGGGGGCTTTTGCTATGGGCCCAATGACAGGTGTTTGGGTCCAATTCATTAAGAATTTGCTTAATGTACTGATTGAAGGTACTGTCACCAACGGGTTAGGCGAGTTTTCTAATTTTCTGGTTGGTAGCGTGCAAGCATGGGTGGCAGGGTATGTTTATCATAAGCACAAAACTTTCAAAAACGCTGTGGTTGGTATGGGATTAGGTATTATCGCGATGACCATTTTTGCTACTTTAAACAACTATTACCTTATGTTTCCTGTATTCGCTAAAACTCTTGGTCTAGAGTTGGATACACTTATAAACATGGGAAGTAAAGTTAACAAATATGTGGTCGATTACAAAACCTTGATGATTTACGCCGTTGTGCCGTTTAATTTGCTTAAAGGTATAGCTACATCGTTTGCAACGGTTTTAGTATACAAAAGGCTTTCGCCAATTCTTCATTAGTGACTGGTTTTCAAAAGATCCGCTTTCTTCGGAAAAAAATAAGGCCTATGCAAACAGCCTGCTGCTAGGCCTTTATTCTATTTTTGTAGATTTTATCGCCATTTTTTGCCGATAGGATAAATATCATCGGGCACATTGTAATACTTCAAAGTGCTAAGATCGGCAGGACCTTGACCGGGAACACTAGTTCTAATGTTTATCTCAGACACGCTATCCCAAAATGCTCTATGGTGAACTCTGTCCTTCAATATAATAATGTCAAGAGTAGTATAATCTAGTCCAACTGCGGTAAGACCAGCCGAATCATTAGCGCCGCGCATATGTTCAGCAACAACAACGTGGCGATTTTTGCCAAGATTAATACGTGCCACGAAACCTTCTTCGACTGGCGCACCTTTTCTCATCGGCCCGACAAGGGTGTAAGATGGACGCCCCATGTATTCGACTGTGCCTTCAATTTTTGCCGGGGTTCCAGAATGCTCATCATACCAACCGCCGATAGAAAGGTTAACTTTTTCACCTATTTTCGATTCTGTTTCTAGCCATTTAACGGCGTTAGGATCTGTAATGCAAGGGATAACCCAATTTTCGGTCTTTTGTTCTAACAATTCCTTAAGCATATGTGTGCTGTCACCTATTCTATCAGCCCCATCAGCAATTATCACAGGAGCATTGCCCTTGGCGATGTGCTCCATAGCTATCTGAGTAGCTTGCATAGCATCGGGTAGTGGCTCAGTAAATGATTCTCTTAAACTCCAAGCGAAATCGCTAAGATCTTGCGCTATTTTTTCTGCTAGTTCCTTGTCGTTGTTTGTTACCACAAACACTGACATACCTATATCCGGTACATCTGCATAAGCATATCCAGGGGCGACAGAAGCACAATAAACGTTAGGTAGCTTTTCCCACTCCCGACACTTATCATAAATGTCCTTCATCGGGGAATATTCAGAAGCTTGATATATGCTTGCCGAAACAATTCCCGGACGACGGACAGCCATTGTCGGTATAAAATTTTTACGCACTGTTTCAATCATGCATTCCGCTGCTATCATTCCGGTTTCCTCAGAGTCAATATGCGGATATGTTTTTAATATGAATACCGCATCGGCTGTTTCGCAAAGTTCATGGTCTTCGTTAGCGTGAAGGTCTAAAGTAACCATTATCGGTATATTTCCTACGGCTTCCCTCACTCTTCGAACAATTTCAGCTTCCGGTTTCGGTATATCAGTTACCGCCATTGCCCCATGAAGAGAGAGGAGAACACCATCGAGTTTGCCTGATTGCCTCAAACCTTCAGCTATCTCATTTGTATATTTATCGAAACATTCTGTAGTAAGCCAACTGGAAAACCCACCGCGAGTTTTCCGTGCGTTTACGATTGGCACTATATTCACATTTTCACTTTCAAGTACCCTTAGAAATCCGTTTATGTAATTTGGAATTCCCCGATTTTCGTTGATAATTGACTGGCCGCGTTGGGTTGCTGGCTCGAATCGTTCGATAGTAGTCGGTTCTTTGCAAAAGGTACAAGTTTCGTCTGAAAAGCCTGCAATAGCTATTTTCATTAAATCCACCTCCATGCGTGATAACTTCGTTTAGCACATAGGGAAATCCTGCAAAAGCAAAGCGAGCCTTGAGAAAGGCCCGCAGGTGTTTTGCTTATGTTGGCGACAATTAACCAAGAGCCATAACAAGTTCTGACTGAATATCAGTTGGATAACTGGGTACGATTTCGGGGAACAATTGGTATACATCGGGTGTATCTCTAAATAATTCAATTTGTGTCACTTTGATATTTGCCATCTCAACAATTCCAATAATCAGGTTTAGCAAACCATCGATATCATAATCGTGTTTCAAAACCAATGGATTCATCGAGATAATTCTCGTGTCTGGTTTAGCTTCCCTGATGGTTTCTTCAAAAATAGGTGGCAGCTTCCTTGTGTATTTGATTGTGACCGTTCCTCGCATGTGATTCATCCCCCTTCATTGAGTCCTGGGCATAGAAAACCAAATGTATTGTATCATAACAAGAACACAATGTGGTAAATAGAATTAAAACTGCGAGCGGTTTTAAACATATCGATTAATATGGTTTAGAGCAAAACTTTGCAGAATTTACTTTTCGTGATTCTTCCAGACTAAGGGAGAGTCTACACTCATCCAAAACTCTTTTAATTCTTGTTCTATAGAGTTTTTGTAAGCTGTTAGATCAATATTTGCTGTAGTACACAAAGTTTCTGCCCAGCCTGAGTCGATAAAATTCTTAATCTTCGTTGCTGTTTCTATCGAGGCTCGACAAGGTTTTGCGGTACCTTTTTCAATTTGCTTAAGGTTTGTGGCATCTTTATAAGTGTCCGCCAACACTCTTGATGCAAGATTTCGATAACTTTGTTCAGGGATGCCCTGGGGAAGATTACGCATAATGCTCTCTAACTGTCCTGACACATGGGCTTCTTTGAGATTAGATGCGACATGATTAATATCCCTATTAAATAACGAAGCGATTTCTGCCGGAGTCGCTCTGTCCTCAGCTATCATTGTAGCCACTAGCTGCCACGTTAACTTTGTAAACGGACGTTTAGGATCATTATATTTGTATGTTTTTCTGGAATTAGGTTTGGGCATATTGATTCCTCCGGATTGCATTGTAGGCAAACTTCTAATTTAAATCATTAACACCCTAGAATTCATAGCGAATTATATCAACTGTTTGTTTACTGATATCAATGCCGGTAAATACTGATTAACTCTGTCAACTACTTACTTATATATTGTATCATTACTTTTCACTTATGAAGCAAATTTATGCCTAGCTTGTCAATCATTTCTGTACATAAAAGGCTTACACCATTATTACAAGCTAATAAGAAGATCTATCATAGGCGAAATGATGTAAAGCGTGTTTTATTTCGATGATTAGACCCACGCACAAAACTATTGTCAATGCGAAGCTAGACTTTAAATTGGTGGGAACGCCAATTAAAACGTTGGAATCAACATTAAAACCTATCAAAGATTCTAGATCGTTGGTGCTGCCAAACAACAACAACTGTGTAACTACAAAAGCTGCTTCTTTACCCAAAACAGACATAAGAGAACTGTTTAATACAGCCATCAAACAAAGTATAGATGAGAGCAAAAAACAATTAATGGCATAAACACAATGAAAAGCATCTGTGTAGAAAAAGAGACTACATATCGTATAAGCGATAGAAGTAATAATTACGGATACAAAAGGATGAAACTTTGTCAATGAAACTTGTAATATGTGACCACGAAACAATGTTTCGGTAAATAGCAGTTCTGGTAAAAAGCTAAGCCACGCTATTAAAGCAGTTTTTAAATGTAGGGCAGAAGAAGATAAATCTCCATATATCACGTGTTTCCGAGTGAACAGTAATATGATTACAACGTACCCAATTACATACAGTACTCCAGTAAAAGCACCTTCCCAAAAAAGATTAATGCTTTTGCTATTTAACGTGAGACCTAGTGAGGACAAATCTTTCTTATATACAACACGTCTAAATAAAAGTATCAATCCAAACAGTATTAGATATATGCACATTTCTTTGACGTCCATAGAGTCATTGTCCTTTCTAAGTAGAGTTTGATAAAGAAGCAAATCTTTTTCATATAATTCTATAATACACGAATCAGCACTTTATTGCGTATAATTTTTATACCCGCGGTTCAAAAGCAGGATTCTATATCTCATCGTAGAATTTCAAACGTTGATAGCAAATTAAAGCAATTTAGGAAGTGACTATGGCGTGATTGATGAAACTATTCTGGTTTCAACAAAAATTTACCCGGCAGATACAAGACCTTTTAGCGGTTACATAAAAATCTTACGTGGACGAATTGTTGAAATTAGTACGAAAAAGCTGGTTTTCGGCCCTAATGTGATTGATGTAGGTGATAATATCATTATCCCGGGGTTGATCGATCTTCACCTTCATGGGTCGTTTGGTTTTGATATAGCATCGGCAAAACCAAACACGATATCTTGTTTAGCACAACATCTCGCCAAGAAAGGTACCACTGCCTTTTTGCCTACCTTAGGTGCCACATCGATTAAGCAAACGGAAGCAGTGGTTAGGCGTGTCCGTGATTTCATGAGTAAACAAAACAGAGAACTTGCTCCAGTTCAAATCGCATTTCCGGAAGCACGCGTCCTTGGATTACATCTTGAAGGACCTTTTCTCAACCCAAGAAAAAAAGGTGCCATGTCTGCAGAACATTTGATTGAACCGTCCGTCGAACTTGTATCAAATTGGATAGATATTGGAAAAGGCGTGATTAAACGCATGACGATAGCCCCTGAGCTACACGGAGCGTGTGAATTAGTTTCATTTTTGCTCAATAAGGGGGTAACAGTTGCCGCGGGACATACCACAGCTAACTACCAACAAAGTATATCAGCCATCAATTGGGGTGTCTCAGCCGCTACTCATACTTACAATGCTATGCCGAAATTTCACCACAGAGAGCCAGGAATAATTGGGGCGATTTTTGCTGATGACAGAATATCAGCGGAATTACTGTGCGATGGAGTCCATATTCATCCTGCGGCCGCCTTAGCAATGGTAAAGGCGAAAACTCCGAGTGGGGTATATCTAGCATCTGACGCTATAACTCCTGCCGGTTTACCACCCGGTTCTTACACTTCGTTGGGCAAAGCCATAGAAATCGACCGTGAGGGGCGTGCTTTTCTTCACAATGGAACTATTGCAGGTAGCACGGCAACCTTATTAGATGGTATGAAGAATATTATGAATTGGTGTGGTCAGTCATTGGACTTTGTTTTGCCGATGGTTACAATGAATCCAGCTAAACAGATTGGAGTATTTGATAGTAAGGGTTCTCTTAGGGTAGGAAAAGATGCCGATATTGTTGTATTGGATAATAATCTGAATGTGCTGTTTACCGTGGTAAACGGTGTCATAGGCCACCCAAAGAATTGACATTTTCTCGATTAATGATTTAAACGAAAGGATGGAGCAAACAGTGAGAACGTTTGCATACGGGCTCTTTCCAACAAGTTTTGCGGTGTTTTTTTCGCTAGTTTTGGCAAAGTGGGGCTTTGAGAATATTTATTATGCTGCCCAATTACTTCCGATTTGTATGGTTTTTTATATCGTTCTGGCATGGCTTATGTACTTAAAACACTCGTTTCCACAGAAACACCACCAATCATTCAAAAAGGAAGTACCAAGTAGCTTGTTGGAATATACTCGAAACAACTTATCTGGTCGAATTCCTGAAGATAAAATTGCAAATTCTGATGCTGATGGGCCACAAGATAACTCTTTTATATCGAACCAAAGTGAGATAACTTCAACAGACAGCAAAAATTCAGGGTCTGGCACTGTATTTATTCTTTTATGGTCGGCAGGCCAAATTGCTATCATAGCTACGATCCTATATCATTGGTTTGGCATCGGAGCAAGTTATTACTAACCGCCATACAGAAAGGGATATCACAACATAGTCACGATATCCCCAATATTAAATCTATCCAACCAACGCTTCGTATTTGCGAATTTCCGCCTTGTTTGCTAGTACAAAATGGCCCTTAGTGATTTCAATCCATTCGGGTTTATCTGTTGTATAGTCATGGCTATCTGGATCATAAACCAGTATTTGCTTCTGTTTCTCAATTCTAGGATCCGGAATTGGTATTGCCGAAAGAAGTGCTCTTGTATATGGATGGAGCGGATGGTTAAACAATTCTTCAGTCTTAGCTAGTTCAACAATTCTTCCTCGATGTATTACTGCGATACGTTCGGCAATAAAACGCACGACCGAGAGGTCATGGGATATAAACATGTATGTTAAACCCCTACTTTTTTGGAGTTCCGATAATAAGTTAAGTACTTGAGCCCTAATAGATACATCAAGGGAGGATATCGGCTCATCAGCAATTATAAATTCCGGTTCCATAATTAGGGCCCGCGCAACTCCGATCCGCTGTCTTTGCCCGCCTGAAAATTCATGGGGAAAACGAGAAGCGAATTCTGGTAATAACCCAACCTCTAAAAGCGCTTTAGATACTTTTGCTTGTCGGTCTTGCTCATCTTTGAAACCTTTTATATTGTAAAGTCCTTCGGAAACAATATAATCAACTTTTGATCTTTCATTCAGTGATGCCATCGGATCTTGGAAAATCATCTGGATTTTGCGAGTTACTTCTCGATCTAATTCCTTTGAAATTATTCCATTAATTTTTCTGCCCTTAAACAGAATTTCCCCTGCGGCAGTGGGGTTGATTCGCACAATGGCTCTGCCGATGGTTGTCTTGCCTGAACCTGTTTCTCCGACTAGTCCAAATGTTTCACCCTTATAGACATTGAATGAAACATCATTGACTGCCACAAAAGGGTCACTACCTTTGCCCTTGAACTCGATCCTAAGATTAGTAATTTCTAATAGTGGTTCTTTTCTATTGTTGGTCATTGTGCATACTCCTCGTACTTAGCCCGCATGGCTTTTATAGTTGCCGGGGGTTCTACTTTTGGTGCTCTAGGATCCAAAAGCCACGTTTTGGCATAGTGGGTTGGGCTTACTTGGAAAAACGGTGGGTTTTTCACAAAGTCAATTTTAAGAGCGTTGGGATTACGCGCGGCAAATGCATCACCTTGAATATCCATAAACAGGTTAGGTGGAGTACCATGTATTGAGTAAAGGGGTTCGCCCTTGATTCCTAATTGGGGAAGGGAGGACAATAGAGCCCAAGTATATGGATGTCTGGCGTTATAAAAGATTTCTTCCACTGTCCCATATTCAATAATTTCTCCAGCATACATAACGGCCACTCGGTCAGCCACATTGGCTACAACCCCTAAATCATGTGTGATATACACAAGAGTGGCAGCCATTTTAGTTTGAAGTTCTCTGATTAATTCCAAGATTTGGGCTTGGATGGTTACATCGAGTGCTGTAGTAGGTTCATCGCAAACTAAAATTTTAGGATTACATGCGACAGCTATGGCGATGACAACTCGTTGTCGCATGCCTCCGGAAAACTCGTGTGGATATTGGCTATAACGTGTGGCGGGGTCATCTATGCCTACAGATGCAAGGATCCTCACGGTTTCGGCTTTTGCTTGTTCACCTCTTAAGCCTTGATGAAGCTCAAGCACTTCTTGTATTTGGAGACCAACAGTTCTGAGGGGATTTAAAGCAGTCATAGGATCTTGAAAAATCATAGCTATTTTCTTGCCTCGAATTTTAAGCCAATCTTTTTCCGAACTGTATTTAGCAAGATCTTCGCCTTCCAAAATTATAGAGCCAGAATCAATCCATCCATTGGCATCTAGCATTCCAATCCACGATTTTGTGAACACACTTTTGCCAGATCCGGATTCACCTACAATTGCTAGGGTTTCACCTTTGTATAGGTCTAATGATGCTTTTCGAATAGCGGTCAGTGTTTGTCCACGGAGACTAAACTTGACCACTAAATCTTTGATTGAGAGAATTGGTTTGTTCAACGCTACGCCCCCCTAATAATGATTCCGGGGATCTGAAGCGTCCGCGAACGCATTCCCCAGCACATAAAATGAAATCGTTATAACAGAAAGTGCTATCGCCGGAAAAATTAATTGATAACGAAGCGATGCCGCCATCATAACTTGTCGGCCCTCATTCAATAGGTTCCCAAGCGAAGGTATAGTTATAGGCAGTCCTAAACCTATGTAGGTTAAAAATACTTCCCATCCGATTGTGCCGGGAATTGATAAAGCTATACGCATGACAATAACCGACACCAGGTAAGGTAATAAGTTTTTGGTAATAATCCTTAGCGTAGGGGTGCCCAAACAACGGGATGCTAAATTGTATTCGCGGTCCCGAATAATTACTATCTGATTGCGTACAAAACGTGCCATTCCAAGCCAACCCGTTGCACACATGGCTACAACCATAGTTTTGAAACTTGGTCTCATAATATATGCAAGCAGCATTAAAAGAATGGTTGTAGGAATATTGCTAATCACGTTATAAGCTTCAGTCATAAAAGCATCGAGTTGCCTAATATACCCCCATACAGCACCGATAAAAATGCCGAAAAACACTTCCCAAATCCCAACTATAATGGCGATTAACAGCGATGTTCTGGTACCACTCCAAATTCTCGCCCATAGATCCTGACCGATGACATTAGTTCCAAACCAAAACTCATGGCCAGGTTTTTGGTTGCGAAGTTGGATGCCTGTAGCCGGATCCACATGAATTTTGTTTGGCGGTTTTTGATTAGGCAGGTAAGGTTGAATGATTGTAAAAATTATTAAAGACATCATCAGCACTAACAAAAATATCGCTGTTTTGTTTTTCAAGAAGATTTTTAAAGTGGAACCCCAATAGGAATAATCTGAATATCCGATTCTCTCTGCGGCTTCGGGATCATATTGGGCGAAGGTAAAAAGTTCTTCTTCATTACCAATTTGAACGTTTCGCGTTGTTTCATGTGATGACATTACCTAGCCCCTCCTATTTTTTCAAGTCTAATGCGGGGATCGAAGATAGCCATTAAGATATCGCCGAAGAACAGGCCAAAGATCCCTAAAACGGAGTATATTAAGACAAGAGTTTGCACAAGTGGATTATCTTGTCGCTGAATTACATCAACTAAAAGACCGCCCATGCCTGGGATAGAGTATAGTGATTCGATATAAATTGAACCGGAAATTGTAAATAATATTGAAGCCGGCAGGTATTGGGCCATAGGCACGAATGCATTACGCATGACGTGCTTCACCATGATTTGCCTGTCCGACATTCCTTTAGCCCTAGCTAATCGGATGTAATCCTGATTGAGCTGATCAACCATGTATCGCCTCATCCACATGGCGTAACCAGCGGTTCCGCCTAGCGACATGGAAATTACGGGCAATACCCAACTGATAGGTTTATGCCTATCGAACAACATAGGAAGGCGCGGCATATTAAAAAGTTTAATGCCTGTCACATATAACTGAATGAATAAGAGGTAGACTGCTGAGGGAACTGCCCTAATAAAAACTATATAGCTAGACCAGAGTCTATCCCAAAAGCGATCCTTTTCTCTCGCCATATTAATACCCATAGCAAGTCCCACAGTCAACGATATGATGATGGCGGCTATGCCAAAAGTGAAAGAATACGGAATTTTGAGTTTTATGATATCTAGAACTGGTACATCCGGGCGATATATAATCGATTGACCTAGGTTTCCTCTAAGAAGCGATGTGTAGAAATTTTTTAGCTGGATGTACCAAGGATCAAGCAGGCCAAATTTTTTAAGTATAGCTTCTTGTTGTTCTACTGTTAGTTTATCATAGCCGTCACCAAAATAACCTTCAACCGGTAAAAGCCTCATCAAAAGGAATACAAGTGTAACTACTATAAAAACGGTTATAAGCGATTGACATATTCTTTTGATACTGTATTTAAGCATATTACGATACCCTCTTCCACGCGCTATAGTACCTTTTGTTGGTATAGCTGGAATCGATCTTTAAGCATGAATTTGCTGACATTGCCACGTAGATCTTGTACGTGAGGAGTCGAAGCCGGAAGGAAAGACTCTGTCGAGCGTTTCCTTCCGGCAACTTTAGATCTATTTTTGCGATCTTTGCTGCAAAGCATTGAAAATCGCAATTTTACTATTTACCAGCTGCCTCTAGCAAAGCAGCAGCTCGATCTTTTTCCCATTGAGCCTGGGCTGCTTTATACTCCTCGGTGCTCATAGGTTTCTCCATAACAATTTGCCCTTTATACTGCAAATCTGCCACTCCGAAGGGTGCATACGGTGAAGTAAATGGTTCCATTTTTGTTGCGGTATAGCCACCGCCGCCTTTGCGGAACGGAATTACCCATGCTTCTTCATAAACATATGCTTCAGCTTTGGCGAAGAGTTCCATGCGTCGTTCTACATCGACCACTTCTGCAATGGCATCATCTACCATCTTCTGATAAACGGTTCTGCCATCATCGAGTTTGTACTCAGGATCCGTGGCTAATTCAGGCCAGAGATAAGTCCCATCGGGATAAAACGGTTCTGTAAATGTCTCAGGGTCTGCGTAGTCAGGACCAAAGTTGCAGTTCTGCAATGCGTAGTTACCTTCGCGTCGAGTAGCATTGAGAAAACCTGTCGGTGGAAAGCCTACCGGAATAATGTCGATGAAATCTTCACCCAAAAGGTTTTCTAATTGTTGTTCAACTACCTGGGCTTCGTTAGCCCATTGCGTGCCCGAGGTGTTATAAGGCATCAATACTTTAATTGGAAATGTACATTTGCCCTCGAGCTCTTCTTTAGCCTTATCACGATAATCTAGGGCTAAGTCAGGATTAAAGCTGTCGGTAGTGGTAAACTTTTCAAGTTCCCCTATCATCGTATAGTCTTTACCACCCGAGTCTACAAAATTTTCCAAGGTGACAGTATTGGTAACCATTCTTTCCGGTTCGTACGGGTCGAGAGTGATTAAAGCAGCCATCCTGTCAAGTCCATGGAAGATTGATTTTCTGAAGTTCTTATTGTTTACAGCTATTTTCCAATTATCCGGTTCGTACTCTTCAGGGAAGTTTGGATCGAAGTTAAATGCGTAAAAATACGAATAGAAACTTGTTGAGCTCGGACGGACAAGCAAAGATTTTTCTGGATCTTCCATCCATTCATCTAAAGAGGCTGTAGGAATACCCGCACCCGTAACTTCACCGCGTAGGAACATTTCGGGTGCTAAAGTAGAAGCTTCTTTATTATATTTCTGTACGATTTTCTTTATATGAACATTGTCTGCATCCCAATAATTTTCGTTTTTGACGTAGACTCGTTCATCCTGATGTTTCCAATCAGAAAAAAGATACGCACCGCAATAAAGTACGTTTTCATGATCCGTTCCAAACTTGTCGCCTACCTCTTCCAGGAAATCACCATTTACTGGCATAAAGGGGCAATAGGTAAGCATGCTCAAGAAATATGGTACCGGATGTTCCAGAGTATATTCCAAAGTGTAGTCGTCTAATGCCTTTACGCCAACTTCATCAAAATCGTCGATTTCGCCTTTGAAGTAAGCCTCACCATTTTTAAGAACACCGTATGAAATATTGGCCGTTTTTGAAGCATGATCGGGGTTAAAAGCATATTTGTGAGTAGACACCCAGTCATGGGCGGTCACTTCTGCGTATTCTTCACCTTTATGGTTATACCATTTTACGCCTTCTCTAATGTTGAACGTCCATACAAGTCCATCATCTGATACTTTCCAGTCAGTAGCTAAAGCAGGTCTTACTATGCCTAGGTTATCATATTCTACCAGGCAATCGACAGTATTGGCTGCAACCGAGAATTCTGCAGTGGTTGCAGTAACAAGGTAATTAACCGTGGTAATTTCGCCCGAATATACGCCGTAGACATCGCCGGATTCCCTCAATTTAGAGACTGGTTCTTCATCTTCAACCTTAACAGTTGGGGTACACCCGGCAAACAGCAATGCCATTAAAAGAATAATTGGTATCACTTTACTAACTTTTCTCATCAAGAGACACCTTCCTCAGGGATGAAAATAATTTGGGACACAATCTTAAGTCATTTGGAAAGAGTAAAGGGCTTCGATAGTTTGGTGCGAATTGTGCTTAAAAGCAATCAGCCGAAACCTCAAATCCTCCTTTCAAAACAAATTGATTAGTTCTAAAGGTGCTAATTATAATGTACGAGTAATTCAATTACTGAAAAATGTGTCATTACTCATTGAGTTCTTATATTCTAGGTAGTATCCTAAAACCCTTTCACATAAAATGGATTCGGGTAGTTAAATATACAAATTAACCATTAAAGTATAAACGGGGCGCAAAGGTAAAATGCATAAAAGATGAGGCACGATCGTCTATTATGAATTATGATCTAGATAAAGAGGTGTTTAGTGTGGATAATGTTAAAGACAACTGCTGTTTGATAGTTGTAGATGTACAAAATGATTTTTGTCCCGGCGGTACTTTGGCTATTAAAGAAGGCGATAAAGTAGTGCCCGTCCTTAATTCGTGGATTCAGAAGTTCCATAACGTGAAAGCCCCTATAGTATACACTAGAGATTGGCATCCAAAGGATCACATTTCTTTTCTAGATTACGGCGGAATATGGCCTTCTCACTGTGTCCAGCAAACTTACGGTGCCGAATTTCATCCAGATTTAGTTTGCCATGGATGCATCTGCTCAAAAGGTTTTATTCGTAACAAAGAAGCGTATTCAGGTTTTGATGGTTATGTAAATGGTTTAGATGGGCCTAGGCTTGATCAGTGGCTTAAACAAAAAGGCGTTGAGCAAATTTACGTTGGAGGACTAGCTACCGACTATTGCGTAAAAGCTACGGCGCTTGATGGAATTAAAAATGGTTATAAAGTATATTTGTTGGAAAATGGAATACGTGCTGTCGATGTTAAACAGGGAGATGGTCATCGTTCCATCCAAGAAATGACGGATGCAGGGGTGTTGTTAAGATAGGTATTTGTTTTAAAACACCTATACAGTGATTTCTTTCCACTTGCCTGTCGCAAAACGTCGTTTGTATAACATACACCGAATGGTTAAATCAATTATCATGGCATACCAAGCACCTGGCAAGTGGAGGTTAATTACCTGGGTAAGCAAATATGTTAGCCCAACTCTCACAATCCACGCACTGCTTCCTGTTATTATCATCGTCCATTTAGTATCTCCTGCACCTCGTAAACTTCCTGCCAGCACTCTGTTTATACCCATTATCGGCTGGGCAATTGCGACTATTCGAAGCACTATACTTCCTAAACGAATAACCTCAGGGTTTTCTGGTGTGAATAAATGGACAACATAAGGGGCTACAATGAATAAGGCAATACCTGCGGCTCCCATCGCTATGGCTGCGAACCTTTGCGCTCGATTGGAAGCTAATTCAGCTTTTTTGGCGTCGCCAAATCCAAGATATTGCCCCACGAGAGTGGTAGCCGATACTCCAAAACTAAAACCTATAACGAGGGACATAGATTCAATACGAAGAGCGATTTGGTGAGCCGCATAAGCGTTAGTCCCAAGCCCAGCTATGGCTCTAGCGTAAAGCAGTTGGGCTCCACGTAATATAAGTCTTTCACCAGAGGCAGGCAATCCTACTGACAATACACTTCGTAATGTATCTTCATGGGGAAGGAAAGAACCTTGGTAAAACCGGCTTATTGGATTTGGTTGCTTTACGACAAGCACGGCTACAACGATCATACCGACAAAATGTGCAATTGCTGTTGCAAGTCCCGCACCTGCAGTGCCCATTTTGGGAAATCCCCAATTTCCGCCAATTAAGGCATAATTACCGCATAAATTCATGATGTTTACTAATATACCTGAAAACATAGGCAAACGAGTATTGCCCGCACCCCTAAGGGCAGCAATAAAAGTCATGGTAATAAATTGAAACACCATAGATAGACCTTTCCAATACGAATAGGGAACACCCTGTTCTACAACTTCCGGTTCGGCTCCCATCAAGCGAAGATTTTGTCCCGCAAAGGCACCCACGAGGATAAAAGCGATAGTTCCTAAAATTGCAGCAATAATTAAAGATTGACGTAAGGTTAGCTGAGCATTCTCATATTGGCCTGCCCCAATTCTGCGCGCTACAACCGATGTAGTTCCCACTCGTATTGCGTCAAAAACACTGGTTCCTATCATAGATATTTGGTTAGATAAGCCCACTGCTACAACTGACGCGGCCCCAACACGCCCCACCATAGCTATATCAGCTGCGTTAACCACGGCTTGTAGCAATCTTTCAGCGATTAATGGTATAGCAAGTACCCATATATTTTGTTCTATTGAATGATTCTCTAAGTCTAGATATTTGGGTTGGGCCTTTATTCGTTGACGCAAAGAGAGACTTTTATCTGAAGCATCATCTGCGATATTGTTTGTAGGATCTGATTGATTCACTATATCCACCCGTATTTCATGACGTAAAATGGGTCTTACATTATCGTACAAGTGTTATTAGAATTAATCAAATAATGCATGAGATTATCTAGTCTTCGCTGTACAAAGAAAGTAGAAAGGGCAAGCAAAAAGATAGGGGTAGTAAAGGGGCCCTTCCATGGACCTCTTGTCATTTTGCCTTAGCAATCGATGCTAAATGGCTTATATCATTTGTTTTGCCTAAATGCCAGTTACCGTTATGATTGGATATTATGCTAATCGAAGCGTTTCTAACGCCAGATAATTCCGGATCGAACCGACCTTTTTTGGCGTGCGATAGGAGACACCTTATGATACCGCCGTGGCTAACGATTACAATATTCGTTCCAGAACAATTATTTTGAATGTGATAAAGAGCGCGTACAGCCCTTTCATACATATCTTTGTTGGATTCCCCTCCGCCAGGTCTAGAAGTATTTATAGGGTCATGTGCAACGGCCTTGTAATACTCTTTGTAAAGTTCACGACATTGGCTGATGGTTTTGCCTTGCATGATCCCACAGTATGCTTCCCTAAGCCGTTTGTCTAATATGAGTTTGCAATTATGATATTTAGCGATGGCCATTGCAGTGTCTTTGGCTCGGATTAAATCACTCGAATATATAGCATCAATTTTCATTGTGGACAATGCTTTACCAGTAATTTCAGCCTGGTTTTTTCCGTACTCTGAGAGCGGAACATTTAGGTGTCCTTGCAAAATACCGTTCAGATTAGCTTTTGTTTGTCCGTGTCGAATTATATAATAGTTGGACATGGAATCACCATCCTGATTGTGTTAAGTTTTAAAAAAGAATGATAACGGATTGCAAACAAATAAGGCCATCAGACTTTTCACATCTATGACCACGCCACAAGTCTAGGCTCTTTCTTTACTATGAATTGTATCTATTACTGTTTAAATTAGCAATCATACCGACAAAGTCAATAGGGAATTCTCGGATGAAATAATCATAACTTTAGGTTAGAATTGCTAATTGGGGGGTAAGGTATGGAGTATTTTGAGTTTGCCCGCATAATGGAGGAAGTACATTCAAAACGCGTTATTGGTTTTAACTGTGCAGAAGGTGTTTTTTGGGGCATAATTGAAACCCTAGGCCTAAACGTACCTGTTTCATGCGTTACGGGCTTTGGGGGAGGGGTAGCAGGTAGTGGTTCGGTTTGCGGCGCCCTTTGCGGTGCAATTGCTGCGGTGGGGATTTATGTAGGAAGGATTAAACCGGAAGATAACAAGGCTAAAACAAGGTGCGATGCAATGTGTCGCTCTATTGCAAAAGGGTTTATCAATGAAATGGGTACACAAGTCTGTCGGGAAATACTTGGATATATGCCCGGAACTCGATCAAAACAACTCAGTCAAGAATCTGACAAAAAATACATCGATCCAAAATGTAAGCGAGCTGTTAGCATATCTATTGAACTTGCTATTAAAGAAATCAAGCAGGATCACTGTAAACGGGCACAACCAATTAATCAAGCACCGCTTATGCACATGGCCGAAAGTGAATAAACTAAAATTCCGCAAGATACGGAAAATAAATTTTTCCATATAGAGTCGTAAGTAGAAGACTAGAAGGAGGGAACGGGTAACACACCCGAAAATATGTCGACAGTTGTTGTTGTAGGAAGTCAATGGGGCGACGAAGGCAAAGGAAAAATCACTGATTACCTTGCTCTTGAAGCAGATGTGATCGTAAGGTATCAAGGTGGGCCAAATGCCGGACATACGGTTGTAGTTGACGATGAGGTATTCCAACTTCATTTACTTCCCTCCGGGATTTTGTATCCTGATAAAATATCTGTTATAGGTAATGGAGTCGTCGTTGATCCAGAAGTGCTAGTTTCAGAAATCCAACAATTTCAAGAAAAGGGGCGTAAGGTTACAGGGCTCCGTATTAGCTCACGTGCACACATGATTATGCCTTATCATCGAATTTTAGATGCTTTGCAAGAAGAAACAATGGGTGAAAGCAAATTAGGTACTACTTTAAAAGGGGTAGGTCCTGCATACATGGATAAGGCCGCTCGAGTAGGCATTCAAATTGGTGATTTGCTCAAACCGAGCGTATTTGCCAGCAAACTTGAAGCAAATGTTCGAGACAAGAACCGGATATTCAAGCACGTTTACCGCAGCGAATCCTTAAATGTTGAACCTATCCTCGAGTCTTATCTGCAGGCTGCTAAAATTTTAGAACCATATATTACTGATACCGCAATAATCGTCAATAAGGCGATTGATAAAGGTAAAAAAGTCTTGTTTGAAGGTGCTCAAGGAACATTTTTAGATCTTGATCACGGAACCTATCCTTATGTAACTTCTAGCCACCCTATATCCGGAGGAGCATGTATTGGCGCGGGTGTTGGACCAACTAGGATTAACGAAGTTATTGCTGTAGTCAAGGCATATACATCACGAGTAGGTGACGGCCCGTTTCCTACAGAACTCTTCTGCGAAACAGGTAAATGGATTCGTGAAACAGGGCAAGAATATGGTGTTACAACTGGAAGACCTAGAAGAATTGGATGGCTAGATCTGACAATGATTAACTACGCCGCTGTCATCAATGGACTGACCGGAATTGCCCTTACAAAATTAGATACGTTATCAGGATTGGACAAGGTTAAGGTGGCATATGCTTATAATCACAATGGAAGAATAATCACTCATTTTCCTTTAAGCCTCGAAGGATTGAATGAATGCAAACCGGTCTATGAAGAATTCCAAGGTTGGCCCGAAATTGATCCAAGTGCTAAATCCCTTGAAGACTTACATCCTAACGCCCGCCGGTTTATTGAATTTATATCGAGTAATACTGGTCTAAAGCCGGCCATAATTTCCTTAGGAAGGGGCAGGAAAGAATCACTTACATTGAGAAATGTATTTCAAACATAGATCGTTTTTAGGGATTTAAAAGCTTAGGTAGACTATATTAAGTAACCTTAACAAGCCCTTGCCCATACATTGGATTGGTTTTGCAGTGTGTGGGGGGCTAGATTTGAAAATATTTCGCTCGTTAATACCTGCTTTAAGTGTTGGGCTAATTCTAAGTTTTGATGGTTTTATAGTAGGAATTGCTTATTCGCTTAAAAGGTTTGATATCAACTATGATCATTATTGGAAAATTGGCATTTGTTCTGGCACAATGATAGGGACTTCTATGATTTCTGGCAAATTTTTCGCATCGGTGATCTCCCATAACACGGGAGTTTATTTAGGTGCATCGATTTTAATCGCTTTGGGAATATGGCAAATCATACAACAGTACCAAAAAGTCGCCACACGATTTTTTCACCAAACAGACCATACCAATTGTTCGGTGGTTGAACGAAGCGGTGTCATCTATCCTCAACATAAGATCAAAAACAGCTTGATGCAAAATGTAGCAGACATACTCAACGAACCGTTGAAAGCCGATAGGGATTTGTCGGGTAGCATTGACGCAGGCGAGGCTTGGCTTTTGAGTGTCGCATTAGGATTAGATGCTTTTGCTGCGGGATTTGGGGCGTCAATGGTAGGCATTTCATTGCATATAATCCCAATTGCAGCATTTGCTTCACCATTTTTCGTATTTTTAGGAACTATTTTAGGTAAACGATTTGCAGTCGCACACAACATACAATATAACCAAGTCCTTAGTGGGTTTGTTTTGATAATTATCGGAGTTTTAAAATTGTTAGGTTTATTTTAGTTTAATTCTTCATTGCTGTATACTTGATAAGGTATACAATAAGGCTTAACTCTATTGAATCTAACTCTATAAAGGTGGTGGTATGGAGTGGACCCTGGACCTAGTAGATGCAAAATTTTACTGAAATTTGAACTGTTCCATTTTTTACCCGAGATTTTGGGCAAATTGCAAATCCGGGAGGTTGTCTGCACCGTGCCCCCATTTTTATTGCGAGATTTTATGTGGGATGTCATGATGTGTCTACCTTGAATTGAAGCCGTTTGCTTATTCATTTAGTTAATATAACCTCCGGGAAATGCAAGCGATGCCAAAACTTTTATTAGAAACGTAGTAAAAAGTATCGTCCCGAAACATTTTTAAGATACACATAACACCTGGAGGTGAGGTTAATGGAGCCCATGGCTAGCCGTTCCTTAAAAGAATCAATTCAGGTCATGCTATTTTCCAAATCCGATGATGAACTCAAAGATTTCCTTCAAGAGCTGCAACCATTCGATATCGCTACTTTGCTTAAGGAATTAGATGAATCAGAACAATTAAAGATTTTGGCTTTAGCGCCTTCAGACATTGCTGCTGAAGCGCTAGAACACTTGGATTACGATGAGCAGTATAGATTACTCGATCACTCTGAAGATTCTGTGGCTAGAAGTATACTTATTGATCTGTCTGACGATGCTGCGACTGACTTAGTTCTAGCTATTCATCCGCGCCAAGCACAACAAATTTTAAAGCGAATCCCCGAAAAAGATCGTGATGATATTACGATGCTTATGAAGTATCCTGACGATTCTGCAGGGGGATTAATGTCTTTAGATTACATTGCGGTGCGGGAAGAATGGAGCGCCGAACAAGTAATCCAACGATTTAGGAAGGTTGGCAGAGAAGCAAATATTACTAACTATGTCTATGTAGTAGATTTGCAAGGGCGGTTAACCGGAGTAACTTCTTTGAAAGAAATACTTTTGAGTAAACCAGATACCCTTGTATCAGACATTATGTATAGTAAAGTCATTTCTGTACCTGTGCATACTGACCAGGAAGAAGCTGCTAAATTATTAAGCCAGTATGATTTTGTTGCGCTTCCGGTAACAGACGATGACGGGCATCTCGTGGGTGTAATTGCGATAGATGATATTGTAGATGTTATCGAAGAGGAAGACACAGAGGACATTCATCTACTAGGCGGAAGCCAACCCTTAGATGAACCTTATATGAGTTCCTCATTAATAAATTTAGTCAAGAAAAGAGTTGGTTGGCTTCTGGTGCTATTTATAGCAGAAGCATTTACAGGCAACATATTAAAAGCTTATGAAGACGTGCTTGGCCAAATGGTAGCACTTACATTTTTCATACCATTACTAACAGACACAGGCGGAAACTCAGGTTCACAAGCATCAACTCTTGTTATCAGGGCTATGGCGTTAGGCGAGGTAACGCTCAAAGATCTAGGCCGAATTTTGTGGAAAGAATTGCGCGTAGGCGCGATGTTAGGCTTGTCTATGGGTGGAGCGGGGTTCTTTTTCTCGTGGGCTATCGGTGGTTGTCCCGCCGTGGCGCTTACAGTTTCCATAGCTTTGGTAGTGATTTTGATCGTGAGTTCAACTGTAGGGGCAACTTTACCTTTAATAGGTGCCAAATTTGGTGTTGATCCCGCAGTAGTTTCGGCGCCCCTTATCACTACTGTTGTTGATGCGGTAGGTCTTTTAATCTACTTCCAAGTAGCATGTCGAATTTTAGGTATTTGGTAAACGAGGCTAATGCAGGAAAAGACATTCCAATGAAGAAGTTGAAGTAATGAAGGAAATACAATGATCAACCAAATTTTCATGATGAACCTATAATATCTGAATTCAAGCATATGGGAGGTTTTGTTGTGGCAAACATTTTGAATTTGGTAGACCAAAGAGCTAAAGACCTAATTGATATTGCTAATGCAGTTTGGGACTATTCTGAACTAGGGTTTCGCGAGACGCATTCAATGAAAGTGCAGGCTGACTATCTTGAAAAACAAGGTTTCACCGTTACTAGGGGTGCTGGAGGCATTCCTACAGCCCTTGTCGCTGAATGGGGAAAAGGCAAACCTTTAATCGGGTTTCTTGGCGAATATGATGCCTTAGCAGGTTTATCGCAAAAGGTGATGGCGAAAAAAGAACCAAGAGTGGAGGGCGATCCCGGCCATGGGTGTGGACATAATCTATTGGGGACTGCTTCGCTTGGGGCTGCACTTGCTTTAAAAGAAATGCTTGAATGCAAAGGACAAACTGGCACCATCAGATACTATGGCTGCCCGGCTGAAGAGGTGTTAGCAGGGAAAGTCTATATGGCACGCGAAGGATTATTTTCTGACCTAGATATTGCGATCAGCTGGCACCCAAGTTCGATGAACACTGTTAGACTTAGCAGCGGCACAGCAATCAATTCTGCCAGATTTCAATTTTTCGGTAAAACCGCGCATGCTGCTGGTGATCCACATAATGGACGTTCTGCACTTGATTCAGTTGAAATAATGAATATCGGCGCCAACTATTTGCGTGAACACATAATAAAAGATGCCTCTGTCCATTATGTAATCACGTCAGGTGGCGGACAACCAAATGTGGTGCCCGCTTTTGCAGAAGTTTGGTATTTTGTAAGGGCTCCCCGGCGAGATCAAGTTGAAGAGATTTACCAAAGACTTATTGATATTGCAAAGGGTTCTGCATTGATCAACGGCACTACTTTTGAAATCGATTTTCTTACCGGATGCTACAATGTGCTTTTAAACGAAGTGCTTGCAGATGTTATGTGGGATTCACTTCAAGAAGTAGGGCCCCCGCAATTTGACGAAGGAGATCTTGAATTTGCAAAAGAATTAGCACAAACTTTCGATACGTCGGCGGTAAAGAATTTGCATGAAAGCCCAATTTTTCAAGAGTTTCCAGAACTTAAGGAACAAACCCTTCATACGACATTAATGCCTCCTCGAGGTAAAGGCAGGTCAGGTGGAGGTTCAACCGATGTAGGAGATGTAAGTTGGATCGCGCCTACTGTTCAAATGTCGGCGGCGGCAATACCCATTGGATGTCCAGGACATTCGTGGCAATATTGCGCCTCCGCCGGTAGCTCCATAGGCCATAAAGGAATGTTGGTCGCAGCAAAAAGTATGGCTCTATGCGGCCTAAAACTTATCGAAAATCCTGAATTAATTGAACAGGCATGGAGCGAGTTTAAAGTAAAAACGAAGGATTCGCCTTACAGATGTCCTTTTCCGGAAGGCCAAGAATTTCCTTTCGATAGATTTTTTGATTAATTCATATCAACAAAACATAAAAGGTCGAGTTTTATACTCGGCCTGAGTTTTGTTAATTTGTTTTTGACTCTAATTCCAAAAGCCACCGCTTAGTAGCAAGTCCACCCCCGAAACCACCTAGGCTTGATTGGGCCAACACCCGGTGACAAGGTACAATTATGACGATAGGGTTGGCTGCACAAGCACTTCCTACGGCCCTGGCTGCCTTGGGAGATCCCGCTGATTTAGCTAGTTCTTTATATGTTTTTGTTTCCCCGTAATCGATATCTTGTAAAAGCCTCCACACTTTTTGATAGAAGGGAGGGCCAGAGAATTTAACGGGGACAGTAAACTGGCGCAACTGACCGGCAAAATATTTTTCGAGTTCGTGTTTTGCCTGTTTTAATGTTCTAATATCGTTGCTATCGTTTAAATTTATGTTTTTTGTCGAATCAACATAATAGAATTTGTTTTGTTCTTTAAAAAATTCAAGGCCTATAATGAAACAATCTTTCACAGTCAGTTTCAAAGGGCCAATCGGGCTTGAAACAATTTGAGATAACATAAAAGATTCCTCACTTTCATTTAGTTCATTTGGATGAAGTAAACAATACAATTTACTTTATCTAAATTTCATAAAATCTAAGAAGAATCCTTCTTTAGCGGAAAAACTATTGGCCTGACACGATTAAAAGGGGGCCGACTGAAAACAGCCTGCCCCTCTGTCAAAAACAAAATGTTATTGAACTAATTGCAGCGTATCTCTAAGTATTATTTGTAATCGGCCAATAATCAAAGACAGGTACGCCATGGTGATAGAGCCGTAGGCTGATCCGAATGCCAACATCATTGCATATCGGCCAAACATTGACGCGTGATGTAAAGGTCCTGATTCTCTTTGTATGGTAAAGATAAAATACCACATAACTCCGACTACTATTATGAAATAGATTAAGTTGTTAATGGTATTTAGATTGATAAACGTATTAAACATTTGTGTCATATATGATGCTGGACTAAAGCCCAGATGGTTTCCTACACCATACCCAATCCAAAATCCCATACATATTCTGCTTATCCATTCATATCCTCTAATGAATCTAAAATAAATGAGGCATCCTATGATGGCAGGTATAAGTAAACTCCAACGTCCCTCACCGATCATTTGATCGAGTACGCGGGGTTTTAGCTCAACTTCTAAAGTATACGCTATTCCACGCCCTACCGTAATACCAACATAAAGATGTTCAGCAAAGTTATAAATAGGGTTTTCTTTATACAAGTAAGACCATGCCATAAGGATACAAATCGACATAGTTATATTACCAAGCATATCAATGTCCACAAATATACCTCCCTTCGCTTATTGCCTGTTTGCTTTTTGTTTCATGAAATACCCAACATTACCGAAAATCAAAAATATTATTATGGTAAGGTGTCCCATAGATTGGGCATCCATACCGGAAAGTCCTTGACCGGCAAATCCAACTAGTTGTTCATATTCAGCTGCGCCTCTAAGTCCACCAAGATAACCTTGTAATTGACCTGAACGGATATAATGTTGCACGCCTGCGTACATAGTCAAAGAAGCGCTGCCTGTTATAGGTATTTTTAACGGTTCGCCAATGTATCTGATCCATTGAAAAGCCCCGGGTGTTCCTACCATTGTCGTAAATAGAAGATCCACATCGTTACGAAAAGATCTAACATCTTTCATCAAAGGAAACTCGTCAAGAGGCGTACCTTTCCAGTCAACACCGTTAACAGCTTCCCACACATCTTCTGCTAACATTTTCATGGTAGCCTCGGGGCTTAGCCTAAAACCGATATTGACCCAATCCACTCCGTATTCTTTACCCATCTCGTCTGCAACTTCCCCTATGTATTCTTGAACATAAGTAGGACCTATCAATTCATTCATCAGTGCTGTGGCTACAATTTTGCAATCTTTTCGGAATGCCTGCCTAGCGAATGCGGTTAATGCGGGGTTGAGTTCGGGTGCATTACCTGTACCCGTGTCATGAGAAACCCAAATTATCGAACCGTCCGGTAAATTCTCAATAGTATCGTACACTTTTCTAGAATTTTCCGAAATTGCTATTGGCAAACCAATAGGCTTGAACATAGGTATGATTAGACATGCCAGGACGAGTCCATAAAGGATCCTAACATCAATATTCTCTAACTTCTCCCAATTCATAAGGACGAACCCCCTTTCATTAGTTTCCTGTCCAGCTTCTCTCGAGGCCTAAAAGCACTCTAATTGATGCCGCAAATCCTCCAATTCCTGCCCCTAAACCTATTCCACGTAAGGCTGCAGAGTTAGGAACATCTAAGATCCACTCTCCGATTTTCGACATACCTGGGAATACCGCGTCACCAATAGGTGCTTGGGAAAGCATAAGTATCACTGCGGTTACGAGGAGAATACCGGCTTCTATATTTCTGATCTTAAATGAACGATAAGCAGCGGAACATACGTAAAAGCCTAATAAAGCATAGATCGAGCCGCTTATACCGCTAGCAATGTTATTAGCTATGAAGACACTGACAACCCCGTCCACGCCGTTAATCATATTGATGAGAGTTGCGCCGATCATAGCTATAAGTGCTATCGCGCTATATATCCATTTGCTTCGTTTTTTTGACACATTATTATAATGTAGTCGGGTGAAGTTAATTGCACCTAATAAAAATGCAAATTCGTAAGTCACTTGACTCCATTGGTCCGCTTGGGTTACCGCTTTTGTGCTGAATTCGCCAAGATCAACGAATTTCACGAACATTACGAAAACAGCTACTAAAGCCACTATAATTACGGGAAGTTGTCTTCTCACAAATATCCCTCCTTATTAAAGCGATAAGAAATCGATTAGGCCTTGCGCATCACCTTTTAGAGTTGCCCAGATCGATCCTATAATTACTAATGCCCCTATTACCATTTTCATCGTGTCTTGGGCTACTATAGTGCCAACGAGCATTGGATCTTTTGAAAGATAAGCTGATGCTGCGTAGAGTTCTTCACCAATAAGTGTGTAGTCGCATGTAGCAATAAAAAAATGAATCTGATAAATATTTGTGTCTGCGGCAATTTGCAGGCATCCCGCTTGAGCACCCGCCTCAGCTAAAACCAAAGATTCTGCCATCCAATAACCGATCATCAAGTTTGCGGCAGGTCGTTCCCGCTGGAACATACCGATTACCGCAGCAGTGTAACTAAATTGGCCGCTAGACAAAAATCGTATGTCGTCCTGGTTAAATGCATCTGGCCTTCCTGCTTCTAAATATGATTGCTTCACAATTTCAGTTGCAACAGGATGGATCTGCGGTCTTCGAGTAGTAACAATAAGTTTTGTGTCATATTCTGCCGCCATTTTTGCAACGTAAGAAAGCACGGCTAACCCTGCATACATTTGGGCTCCGAAACTACTCATTCCCGGGGTATAGTGCACAGGTCTGCCCATTTCAGTAGCCCGGCCAAGGGCTTCATCTATAGCTTCTAATCCTGCAATACGCCTGATATCTCGGACAGGAAGCCCTGCGCGAGCCCTTTGAATCATCACGTACACCATGATGATTATGGCGGCAATCAAAACAAAGTCAAACATCATTTCAGGCGCGAATATAAAAACTCCTTTTGCAGTGGCTTCTTCTGCTAGTAAAGCCATATTCAATTAAGGTCACCTCCTAGGTGTATCTAGAAAAGTAAATTTTTGGTATACTAAAATCGAACCGAAAACCGGGGTAAAATATTTACCGAAAAATTGCATGAAAGGCTACGTTGGAATACGAGTACGGTAGAAGTTGAAATCTATACTAGTTAAATTTAGGAGTGCGTTGAAATCTAAAGTGGATTCTTTACACCAAAAGATGGGGAGCGGTAGTCATTGATCACCTCCAACTTTATGACGGATAAATTAGTTATGATAGTTTCAGCACCAATTTAATTGGTTGTCTATATATTCTCTCTTTAGTGAATAATCCCTTCTTTTGTCATAAAAAAATAATTTTTATTGTTTTGCATCAAACACGATTCATTTCGTTAATATAAATGACCAAAATAAAGTAGCTGTTTGAACATTATGCTAGAAAAGATGCAGTAAGCTAAACGCAATTGCAGATATTTATTTACACGTATTACATTGCAAATTTTGCGTAACTCATCATAAAAATTTCGACTCACCCAAACTAGCACAATCCGCCGCAAGTCCGCGAAGGATATTAAGACCGTGGGGTAGAGCAGGGAGAATTATTTGAAGATTTTCACTCACACCTCTTGGACTTCCAGGAAGATTGATAATCAGAGTTCGATTTCTTATTCCGGATACCGCCCGGGACAACATTGCATTAGGTGTATAATCTAGCGATTTAATTCGCATGGCTTCCACTAAACCAGGTACTTGACGATCAATAACATTTAATGTGGCTTCAGGAGTAACATCTCTTGGGCTAAACCCTGTACCACCGGTAGTGATGATTAAATCCATTTTGTTTTCATCGCTAAGTTTCATCAATACGGCCGAAATATCTTCCATTTCATCGGGTACCACAGTATAAAAAACCACTTCGCCAACGACGGGATCACTATTTTCCACAAGTTCCTTAATTACCTTAGCGCTTAGATCTTCGCGTTCTCCTTTGAACGCTTTATCGCTTATAGTCAAGATCGCAATTCGATGGCGGGGGGAATTGTACGAATTATCATCCATAATTATTCACCTTCTTTATTAAACATATTGGATTTGCCTCCGGTTTTAGAAACCAACTTAATACGAGATATCTCCATGGATTTATCTACAGCTTTGCACATATCATAGATAGCTAATGCGGCAACAGAAACTGCGGTAAGTGCTTCCATTTCAACACCTGTTTTCCCTTTTACGTTCACGATAGCCTGGAGATCGATGCATGAGCGCTCAAAATTCGGCACAACATCGAGTTCTACACCTGTTAGTTCTAAGATGTGACACAAGGGGATCAACTGCCATGTGTTTTTAGCAGCCATAATTCCTGCGATTTGGGCAGCTGCCACTACGTCACCTTTAGGCATTTTCCCTGAAGTAATCAGTTTTAACGTTTCGGGCTGCATTTTTATCCGACCTTCAGCTACAGCTCGTCTCGCAGTAGTTTGCTTTTCGCCCACATTTACCATCAAGACACCGCCGTTGGATTTAAGGTGGGTAAGGACGTGGGAAGAATCATCAGAAGTGTACGTCATATTTGGTTATCCTCCAATTTGACACATTCTCTTTTTGTTGGGATGGCATTTGTCTAATTGATGTGCTTTCGGTTTAAGTCTCGTCGCTAAGTTAAATGCATACTCAAGTAATTTTTCCGTATTGTTTTCGGAATGTGTGTTTCTTAATATCGGAATTAAATC
Source organism: uncultured Eubacteriales bacterium (assembly GCA_964406505.1). Lineage (GTDB taxonomy): Bacteria > Bacillota > Sulfobacillia > Fermentithermobacillales > Fermentithermobacillaceae > DTU015. Next base: position 95,235 of record CAYORX010000003.1, on the reverse strand, counting down.
CACAGATAGATCGTGCGCTAAACATGGAAGAATTTTACCATCAGCGGTAAGCCGCAGTCTATTGCAATGATCACAAAAAGGATCGGACATGGCACTTATGAAACCTATTGTACCTTGCGCTCCTGCTAATTCAAACGTTTGGGCAGGTCCGGCACCCCTTAAGCCATGTTGTGATCGCTTTCGGGGTAGCGGCCTTAGACAACCAAGCTTAGATACTTCAGTTTTGATTTGATCAACGGATATATACATATCTTTTTGAGTATCATCTGGACCTATAGGCATTACTTCGATAAAACGCACATGAAGCGGGCGTTTGTGCACCAAGGAAGCTATATCCTTAATTTCACCAAAGTTAAAATCAGTAACCACTGTGTTGATCTTGACAGGTTCCAGGCCTGCGCTTAGCGCAGAATCGATGCCCGAGATTACTTCTTGTAGTTTGTCTCGTCTGGTTATTTGAGCAAATTTATTCGCTGAAAGGGTATCAAGGCTGATATTTACCCTATCAAGTCCTGCTTGCTTCAGTGCTTTGGCCATAGATCCCAATAATACGCCGTTAGTAGTCATAGAAATATCCAGGTACTTAAGTTGGCTAAGCCGTTGGATCAAATGTGTAATATCTTTGCGTACAAGCGGCTCGCCTCCTGTAATTCTTACATGATTAACTCCTAACCGTTTGGCAACAGCTGCGATTTGAATAATTTCTTCGTAGGTAAGAATATCATTATGATCCATAGAGGGTACACCGGTTTCAGGCATACAGTAAACACATCGAAGGTTACATCTGTCTGTTACCGAAATTCTCAAGTAGTCAATAGTTCTGTTGTAACGATCTTTCACAGCTAAATCCCCACTTTATAGTAGTCAAAACTTTGGTTTACGTGCGCCATTGGACGATACCGGTATCACGAGTGTCATAACCACCTAATGCTTCAACTTTCTTCTTGAATGAATCTTGCTTTATGAGGTGTAAAACGGCTTTTACGCCCGGATGATCCATGTATTCCACAGGTATAGCTAAATCATAACGTTCTTCTTGCCAAGGAATAAAATCTAGCCCAAGAGCATTGGCAGCCGAATATACACCGAGCCCAACATCAGCAGCATCGCTTTTTATTTCTGCCGCCACCTGAGTATGGGTGTATCTCTCACGATCGTATCCATCTATTGTGTTGGGATCAATATTATCCAATTTTAAATGATAATCGAACAACACTCTTGTACCTGCGCCTTTTTGTCGATTTATAAACCTAACGTTAGGCCGGCTAAGATCTTTTAAACCCGTAATATTTTTGGGATTGCCCTGTTGGACTATAAGCCCTTGCATCCTGTACACGAGAGTAACTAAACAAATTTCTCTTTCTCCTACATATTTTTGAATGTAAGATATATTGTATTCACCAGTTTTTTCATCTAGCAAATGGGTACCCGCGATATGAGCTTCATGTCTTTTGAGTGCAAATAAACCACCTAAACTACCTTGATTTGCCGAAGATAGCGTCATTTCCGGGTGATCTTTTCTTAGCATGCTAGCGATGATATCTAAGGTTATATCATGGCTACCTATAGTTACCACGGTACCAAATATTTCTCCCAATGGACGGAGAAGGTTTACTTCAATATTAGTTCCGCCCAAAACACCTTCTTGGTTGCGAGGGACTACTACAATACCGTCTGCTCGTACTAAAGATGTTGTTAAGGCTGCGCCTCTTGCCACGGGGGTTGCAATTAATTTATCATCTACGTTTCCAAGTTTTACCCGTAAAAATTCGTCTATTCCTATTGATGAAGTTAGGTTTCTTGATAGATTAGCAGTAACAGTTTCGCCTTTAAGTATAGGTAACCTAAGCAATCCTAAAATTAACGGTTTTACAAACAATTCCATTACCAACACAGCAGATACTGGGTATCCTGGTATTCCCACAACGGGTTTGTCGCAAATTTTACCAAGCACTACTGGTTTCCCAGGCATAGTGGCAACCCCATGAAAAAGCACTTCTCCCAAATTATCTATAACTGCTGCTGTATAGTCCTCTGAACCGGCCGAAGAACCAGCACAAATTAAAACTATATCTGATTTGGGCATGGAACTTTTTGTTGCTTCTTTGATTTGCTCGATCTTGTCTGGAACGATAGGGTGGACCACAACGTGTCCGCCCCAAGAAGTTACTAGACCTGAAAGTATTGTAGAATTGAACTCAATAACTTCACCAGGTTTTGGTTTTTGTCCGGCTGGAATCAATTCTGAACCGGTTGGTATGATGGTAATAACTGGTTTTTTTCTTACTGATATTTCGGTAACACCGCCTGCAAGAATTGCTCCTAGATCAACTGGCCGTAATTTGTGGTTTTGAGGCAGTATAAGCTCAGTTTCTACCATATCTTCCCCGTATACGCGCACATGCTGCCACGGTGCTACTGGATGAATTATTTCTAAAGTATCATGACTAATTTGATTAATATCTTCAATTTTTATAACCGAGTTAGTGTTAGGTGGAAGTGGTTCTCCAGTGTCGATCCAAAAAGCATTTTTATTAATAGTAAGTGTATTTGGGGCAGTTTCTCGAGCGCCGAATGTGGCTTCTGCATCAACCGCTATACCATCCATGGCTGCGGCATGATAGTGAGGTGAAGAAAGATTTGCGAAGATAGCTTCGGCGGTCACCCTTCCAAGACACCTGGTTACAGGTAGCATCTCCGGGGCGACGGTATTGGTAAAATGCGAAAGAAAGATAGCTTTAGCTTCTTCGTATGGCGTATCTGCTAAATATACTTTTCGGTTCTGGTGCACATGATCAGATGTTTTTTGCGTCATGACTGCCAATTACCTCCTAAAATATTCTTACCTGCACAATCGTGCCTGCCTTCAGTCCCTCTAAATTCATTGGAACGATAATTTCGCCATCGGAGGCCACCATGGTCGATATAAGACCGGATTTACCAAGTACTGGATCTGCAATCCATCTATTAGGTAATTTACGAAGCCTAACGCGTACATAATCTTCCCGTCCCGGGACAGATGAAATGTTTTTGCTAAGATAAGCTTGGATTGTTTTGATGGGCGGAATACTCGAAATATAGTTGTTGGGTTCGGGAAGTGAACATTTGTAAAGGTGTTTGACTGCATAGTCTACAAAAACATGAAATGTAGTGAGAGCAGACACTGGATGGCCCGGCAAACCAAAAACCGGTTTGTCTTGGCAAATTGCAATGATCACAGGCTTCCCAGGTTTCATAGATACTCCGTGAACTAGCACCCCCGGAGGTCCGAATTCCTGTAACACTTCAGCTACCATATCTCTGGCACTGATTGAAGTTCCGCCCGAAATCACCACGATATCAGCACTTGTAAGTCCGCGCTCTACTTTATTTTTAATATCATCGTATGAATCCTTAGCGATACCTAAGTTTAGCGGAAAAGAATTAACGCTGTGCGCTAATGATGATAGTGAATATGTGTTTATATCTCGTATTTGTCCAGAGTTAGGGGTTTTATGTGGCTGTATTATTTCATCACCTGTAGATATTATAGCGATTTTTGGTTGTTTTATAACTTTAGCGGCAGTTTGTCCTACTGCAGCCATCGCGCCTATATCTGATGGTCTTAGAACTTGGCCGGCCGATAGAAGTACCTCACCCTCACAAATATCTTCGCCTTTTTGGACCACATTTTCACCTAAGGATACAGGTTTTTCAACGAGTAATGTATAGGTATCAGCTAAATGTGTGTACTCAACCATTACACATGCATCAGAACCTTTGGGGAGGATGCCACCAGTTGATATTTGTGCTGATTGGCCTTCTGAAATTGGTTTTTCAGGAAACCTACCCATCTCGATTTTTTCTGTAATCTCAAGTATAGCAGGGAGCATCTCTGATGCGCCAAAAGTATCTGACGCTTTAACAGCATATCCATCCACTGTAGAACGCTGAAACGGAGGGATGTCTTCACCCGAAACAACATGATTTGCCAATATGCGGCCCAATGCCTGAGTTATAGGTATAATCTCATACTCCAAAGACTTTATATTCCATGCTTCAACCAACACCGATTTTGCTTCAGAAGTAGTTTTCACTTCGAAAAACGGATTCACCTTATCGCCTCCCGAACGTCCGTCGCCATTTCGTCTATTATCATTTCAATTACCTATAAGAGATGAATTACATGCTATGTAGACGTTACCAACCATCTACCTAGGGAAGCAGCTTTCTTTTTGATTTCCTCGCAAAATTCAGGTGTTGAAGCTTTAACGGGCATGTCGCAGGCGCGGATCACTTTGGTTTCAACTCCCCGGTTACTTAGAAACTCTTTGAGCTGCATTTCAAAATCTTTATGATGTTCCTTTCCATGTTTTTGGGTTATTACAATTACAACTTTTTTACCTGGCGGAATCCGATTTTCGCCGTTTGGACCTATGAATCCGTACATTCTATCGAGAACGAGCTTAAGCTGACCGCTTGCTTGACCCATATACACAGGAGTTCCGATTACCCACGATTGGCTTGCCAGCATTACATCTAAAACAAACGCAAGCGAATCCTTCCGTACACAGCTTTTAACCTCCGGTTGTTTACAGGCGAGGCAAGATTGACACCCACTATAGGCCATGTCGTTGAGGTTACACCACATTGCGTTTACGGAAGAACCCTCTTTTTTAGCTGACTCTACGATCATTCGCATAAGTGAAGCCGTATTTTTATTTGGCCGTGGACTGCTGTTAACAGCAAGGATCTTCATAAAATGTACCCCCATCAGTAAGTTTGGCCTAAAGGTTACTGCAACCTAAATCATATGCCAAAACATAATATTTTTACCGAATCATTAATTCTAATTGACGGTTCATTATTCCTGCCCTACCCAATTATTTCCAAACTTTAAGCAAAAAGCCCTACGAATAATCGTTTAGCAGGGAAAAGTTAATTGTGATGCCGCTTGAAGATCCAACACTACAGTGACATTTGTATGAAACTGCAATATGGAACCTGGATGAGCGGGGGTAACGGGTCCCTCTATTACATTTTTTACAGCAGGCGCTTTTACCAGTCCGTTAGCTAGTAAAAGCACCCGGGTGCTTTTCAAAATGGTACCAATACCCATAGTAATGGAAAATCGAGGTACTTCCGCAATACACTTAAAGAACCTTGAATTAGCTTTTATAGTGCTACGATCTAATTTTGCCACATGAGTACGAACGGGGAAATGAGAAGATGGCTCATTAAAACCTATATGTCCATTAACGCCCAATCCCAATATCATGAGATCGATCCCACCACTGTTAATGATTTTAGACTCGTATTTATCACATTCACGTTGAACATCTTCAGAATTACCATCTGGAATGTTTATATTATTCTGTTTAATGTCGATATGATCGAAAAAGTTTTGATTCATAAAATAACGGTAACTGTTTACATGAGATTCTTCGAGGCCTACGTATTCATCTAAATTAAAAGTAACAACATTTTTAAACGACAATTTTTGCTTTTGATACATTTTGATTAAATATCTATACATCCCGATCGGTGTGCTTCCGGTGGGCAATCCTAGGACAATTTTGGGACGATTTTTAACAGATTGGGCGACTATTCCTGCCGCCACCTCACTCATTTCGTCGTAACTTTGACATACTATGACTTTCATTTTAATACTTATCACCGGCCGTTTTACATATCTAGTTTATAAATTATATGCCCGAAAATTTGGCCTTTAGCTTCGCTACCCGCTTTGAATCTAGTCTTTCAAACAAAATAGGTGGAACTCGATAAGGTCTACCACCTTGCAAGGCTGATAAGTTTAATGCTTTATCGAGATTCGTTTCACGCTCTTTTTGACTCATGTTTAAAACATCGTATAAAACATCGGAAGTGAATGGAATAATTGGAGATGATGCTATAGCAAAAGTTCTGATTAGGTTAATGCAAGTGCGAAGAACTAAAGCTGCCTCTTCTGGATCAGTTTTAAGCAAATTCCAAGGAGCCTTACTGTCGATATACACATTTCCGTGGGTCCATAGCTTTCTTAAAGATTGACTAGCTTTTCTAAATTCGAATTTTCTCAAATATTGTCGATATTCTTTTAAAGTATCGTGACAATCCGCTTGCAATCGATTTTCGTGTGGACCTAAGTGGCCACCATCAGGAATTACATTACCGAACTTGGCTGATGCAAGTTTAAGCGTACGATTTACAAAATTACCCAGCGTACCAGCCAAATCTTTATTTACCACGGCAGCAAACAAATCCCAACTGAAATCGGAATCATCAGACTCAGGAGCAATTGAAATCAAAAAATATCTCCAATAGTCCGGAGGAAGAATTTCTAAAGCATCATCCATAAACACGCCCCGTTGTTGGCTGGTAGAAAACTTCCCGCCAACGTAGGTAAGCCAATTAAATCCTTTAATAAATTTTGCTAACGTCCACGGTTCCTTAGTCCCAATAATTGTGGCAGGCCAAATTATAGTATGAAAGGGGAGGTTGTCTTTAGCCATAAATTGTGCATAATAAACATCTTGGGCGTCGAACCACCAGGATTTCCAGTCGCGAGTTGTGGGAGCAAGATCTGCCCATTCTTTGGTAGCACCTACATATCCGATTGGTGCGTCAAACCAAACGTAAAAAACTTTGTTTTCATATCCTTCGCGAGGTACAGGTACTCCCCAAGAAAGATCTCTCGTGATACATCGCGGTTGTAATCCTTCTTTTAACCATTTTTTTGCGATAGACGAAGTAAGTTTTGGCCAATTATCATGTGATTCTACCCATTTTTCAATTTCCGGGCTTAATAGATCTAGCTTTAAAAATAAGTGTTTGGAAATACGTAATTCTAACTCTTTGCTACCTGATATAGCTGAGCGAGGATCCAGCAGTTCAGACGGATTAAGCAAAGTAGCACAACTCTCACATTGATCGCCTCGTGCTCGGGTATAACCGCACTTCGGGCATGTTCCTATAACATATCTGTCCGGAAGATATCGTTTGTCCTCCAAAGAATATATCTGTTGGATACCTCGCTCTTCTATGTAACCATTTTCATCAAGCATACGATAAAAATGTTGGGTAAGCTCATGATTTTGAGAAGAGGAGCTACGGCCAAAATGATCAAAGGATAAACCAAAGCGCCTGTAGATCTCTTTTTGTCTGTGATACTGTATATCACAATAGGATTTTACATCAAGGCCCGCTTCCATCGCGGCAATTTCGGCCGGAGTGCCGTGTTCATCGGTAGCACAAATGAATAGAACATCTTCGCCCTCTAGTCGAAGAAACCTTGAATACACATCGGCAGGTAACATTGAGCCTACGAGATTCCCTAAATGTTTTATACCGTTTATGTATGGCAATGCGCTAGTTATCAGGTAGCGGGTCATTATATACACCTCTTGAAATTGAAGGATTTTTTCATCTTGCGTTACAGTCTGCTACTATGATATTTTGGCAGTTAGCATATGATAAAGTCAACTAATCACTGAAACAAATTGAATTAGTTCGCTTTTAAATGTTATAATGCCAGCTGTCGGGGCGTAGCGCAGTTTGGCAGCGTGCACGGTTCGGGTCCGTGAGGTCGCAGGTTCAAATCCTGTCGCCCCGACCAATTTTGAAACGACATTGCTCTAGATCCTCTGAACACTGCATGCTATCTGAAACCAAATTCAATAAAGCTTCTTGGGCCGTTAATCTACCTCTTTCAATGAGATCGCTAGCTTTATAATATTGATGGGCGTGATAAGGTCTTATATCAGGTCTTAAAAGTATGTTAGTTTTGTTTGTATCGACGTAAGTTTCCGTTGAAGCGTTATTTATATTTTGAATTAATATGTTTGCTGACTGAATAATGGTTCTTAGACCAGACCAATTAGAAGGTTGGTTGTTTCTAGGCGAAATTTGAGTTGGATCGCGATGTTTAGAGCAAGTGAGTTTTAATCCGCCAAACACAGCTTTTTCTGTTCCATTAAGCAGAAATTTTTCTGCTAATCCGTAATACATTTCCAAACGTCGCGTTCCAGCATTGGCTGCGTCAGCGGTAATTTTTTTTGCGTGTCCCCAAAGTTTGTCCGCCGCTTGCGCGGAACTAACAAAGTTGAATTTTGCGCGAGACCATATATCGTTAGTGTTAGATACGTCTACACCTACGGTGAACTCTGCACCCATCTTTTGCAATATACCTACAGGAATGCTGTCCACTAATCCACCATCTACAAGGTCAACATCTTGCATTTTTACCGATACAAATATTCCTGGAATGGATATGCTAGCTCTTACAGCCTTAGCAATATCACCTTGGGATAGATAAACGGGATCACCGGTATTTAGATCGCACGCTACAACCACTAAATTTACCCCCATATTGCGTAAATCTTCAAAAGTTAAATTTTTTGTAAATTTACGCAACAAACCTTCAATTAAATCACCTTTCAGAAGGCCTCCCCGCCAATGCAAATCCACCCATCGCATCATGTCTTGGCGTGTAATTGATCGTGCCAGTTGTTCCGCAAGTTGTAAGGTTCCACAAGCATATGCCGCACCGATTATTGCCCCCATGCTGGTTCCAGCAATAACAGGAAAATGTATCCCAGCTGTAATAAAGGCCTTCAGAACACCTATGTGGCTAAGCCCTAGCGCGCCTCCGCTGCTTAAAGCGATTCCAGGAATTGCGTTTTCAGAAAGTTGAACGTTTTTGAAATACTTACTTTGTGCTTTAGGCATGCAACGCGTACCTCCTGTTTAATGCTTTTATTGTTAGAAAACTTTGTGTGTATTGAATTGTATGCACGCCAAAACCAACAGCTTTTAAAGGTGTGAATTGGCGAATTGATGTTATGCTAATTATAGTACTACATATTCAGGTGTTATGGTTAACTAAGATTGTATAAGGTCTAAAATAGCCATAAATTATAAAACATGTCACAATTGAATGGCAGAGTTCTAGATAGCGCTCTATTAGTACCGAAGTCAAAGTACAAACAGGTGAGGTGGTTAATGTGTGTGCTTCTAAAAAAAGTATTTCAAATACGGTTATTTCATCAAATATTTCAACATCCGGTGAGATAAACAATGACAAAATAGAAATTGTACTCCCAACTATAGGATCAGATCAACAAAGTCCGTCTTATTTATCGTGTACAATATCAGATAGTGTTCGACGGTTTCATAGTACCATTCCAGGTTATCGCCCAACACCATTAATAACTTTAGATCAGCTAGCTCAGGATTTTAAAGTTAAACAAATCTATGTGAAAGATGAATCACATAGATTTAATTTAAATGCTTTTAAGGGATTGGGTGGCTCCTATGCAATTGGCAAAGTGATAAGTGAACAAATGGGAATGAATATTGACGAAATCCAATATCGGGACCTTGTTTCAGATGCGACAAAGAAAAAACTCGGAACCATTACGTTTGCTACCGCTACGGCAGGTAATCATGGAAAAGGGGTAGCTTGGGCCGCCAAGATCTTTGGGCATAAATCGATAGTGTATGTACCTAAAGGTACAGCTGAAAGTAGAATAGAAGCTATTGAAGAACTTGGCGCAAAGGTAGTGGTAAGCGCTTTTAATTATGATGATACTGTTAAACTATGCGTCCAAGATGCCGAAGCAAACCGATGGATCGTGGTCCAAGACACAGCTTGGAAAGGCTATAACAAGATCCCCAGATGGATCATGCAAGGATATACTACGATTGTCTCAGAACTGCATAATCAATTCCAAAGTATACTTTCGGAACGTGAAAAACCTACTCATGTTTTTCTGCAAGCAGGGGTAGGTGGAATGGCATCAGCCGTATTAGGTAGTTACATAAATTGTTTTAACAAAAATCGTCCTTTTTCCGTAATTATAGAACCCAGTCGTGCCGCATGTATGATGATTTCAGCCAAAAAAGGAGATGGCAAGGCGCACTATGCATCCGAAAGTGAAAAAGGCGATCTTAAAACAATAATGGCAGGTCTCGCCTGCGATGAACCCAGCCCTTTAGCGTGGGAAGTTTTACGAAACTTAGCAAATAGCTTCGTAGCATGTCCTGATAAAATATCGATAAAGGGTATGAAAATATTAGGTAAACCCCTAGGTAATGATGCTACCATTATATCAGGTGAATCTGGAGCGGTAGGAATGGGATTGCTTTGGTATGCTTGTAAATCCTCCAACGGTGCCGATTTGAAAAGACAGTTACATTTGAATGAGGAATCATCGATCTTATTAATAAATACAGAAGGAGATACAGATCCGGTAAATTATAAAAAGGTAATGTCTAAAGCATAAATTCTAAAATCACACCAATTTATTTGGTTTACATTGTAAAACTAGCCTAATCAGCAGGGGGAGCTACAAAACTTGTCCCTTTCGACTAGCATTAATCATCATATTTATATGTTTATCTGAAATTGGATTTAATCCCCCTGCTATGTGAGAGAAATATGCCACTTTTGCCCCTTCTTCTGTGTAGACCGCACATTCCAGCGCAGTTTCAACTGTTTCACATGCGCAAAGAACCCCATGGTTTTGAAGTAATACAACTTTTCCGGTTGAGCCAAGGCAGCAACTTACTTTAAAAGCTAAATCTTCCGAACCAGGAAGGGCAAATGGCACTACGGGCACATGACCTAAAGATGCCATAGGTACCGTAACTGCGGGTAACCCTTTATTAAGTACAGAAAACACAGTTGCAAACAATGAATGGGTATGGACAATACCGTTTACATCTGCTCGCCTGCGGTAAACAGCTAAATGCATAGGGATTTCAGACGATGGTTTGTGTTTTCCATGGATGATTACACCGTTTAAATCTACAATTACGATGTCATTCATCTGTAATGTCTCATACGGAACCGCCGATGGGGTAACCGCTATCAAACCCGATTGTATATCTCGAGCGGAAACATTCCCGGAAGTACCAGTGGTTAATTGCATATGATACATCTTCTTAGCTACGTTCAAAACTTGCTTTTTAATTTGTGAAAGCATATTAACACCTACTTCATACTTTTAATCTACTCAATTGTACCGTCGTGATAGATGAAATGCATTTAAACTCATATAAAAGTTAAGTAAAGTCTGGTTTTGTAGATTAGAACGGCAAAAGATCATGATATAATATCCAAAACTATAGATATCGGACGATCGAATCACCAAAAGGGGAGGCACTCAATCCATGGTCGTATATGATAAAGTTTACGAACTTGCGAGGGAATTAAAGGAAAGCCCTGAATATAAAGAATATCAAAAAGCAAAATCTGCCATTCAAGACAGTGAATCCGCAATATCTATCCTAAAAAAATATAGACAGCAACAGTTTTTAATTCAAACCTCCGCCATATCAGGTCAAGAACTTGACGAAAAAACAAGATCGGAATTTGCAAAGACCCAAGAAGTAATTAATATGCATGGACCTGTTCAGCGTTTTATACAAGCAGAGGAAAGACTCTTAGTAACTATAAGTGACATCCAAAAGATATTAAATGACACATTAAACATGCTTGAATACATGTAAAGATCGATTATTTACTCGGGAGGAAAATTATGAGCACTTGCGTTATAAAACCCCAGGCATTAAAAAAGGTGATACTGTAGCCATAGTCGCCCCCTCTGGTATTGTTCGCACCCAATCGCTTAAGCGCGGAATAAGCTTTTTGAAATCTTTGGGGCTTGAAGTTAAAATTGACCCTTTGGTTATGAATCGATTGGGATATTTGGCGGGCTCTGATGAAGAAAGGGCAGAATCTTTTATGAGATCCTGGACTGATTCCCAAGTGAAAGCCGTTATAGCTGCTCGTGGCGGATATGGCGCAATGCGTATTTTACCCTACTTAGATTTCGATACTATAGGGCAGAACCCGAAAATTTTATGCGGCTATTCGGATATCACAGCTTTACACTTAGCCCTGTGGAAAGAAATTCGACTGATTACGTTCCACGGTCCTGTAGCAGAAATTTGGGAACCCCGTATGAACGAATATGATCATAAGATCTTTGAACAGGCGCTTTTCGGTTGTTGGCCGCCAGGACATTTAACGCTTCCTCAAGACTGCGGTGAAGAGCTAGTTATTCTTGAATCAGGTAGGGCAAAAGGTAGGCTCGTGGGAGGTAATTTATCGTTAATTGTTTCTACTATGGGCACTCCTTGGGAGATTGATGTTAAAGGAAACGTGCTGTTTTTAGAAGAAGTCGGAGAAAAACCTTATAGGGTAGATCGAATGTTGTGCCAACTTAAACTTTCGGGGAAATTGGCTGATGCTTTGGGATTTTGTATCGGAAGTTTCACGAACTGTGATCCGGATCCCGAAAGGCCAGCATTCACAGTTAGCGAAATTTTAAAACAATATTTCACCGGAACCGGAAAACCATGCATAAAAAACATACCAGCAGGTCACGGAGAATTCAATGCTACCTTACCCCTAGGTGCTAAGGTTGAAATTAATGCTCTTTTTGAGTCAGGCGATTCTGTTGGCATTCATTTTAAAGAAAATGTACTTTGTAAACCCGTGAACTAAAAGGCGTTTAATCACATTATTTGTAGTTAAGTGTAAAGTACTATATAAATATTAAGATTTGCAAACGATAAATCTATCAAATTAGCGCGGTGATAATATGACTAGTACTTGGGCCGAATTTCTTCAAGGTTTCGGCTCACCAGTTATTGATAAAATAATGTATATCGTTACAAACATCAGCTCCGAATTATTTTACGGTGCGGCCCTAGCGTTTATTTACTGGATTTGGGATAAACATAAAGGATACAGACTCGGCATGGTGTTTCTTTCATCAATGTTCGTTAACAATTACCTAAAATTCGTGTTCGCCATACCTCGTCCTACAGCACAGAATAACGTTAAGGTTTTATACCCTGAAACGGGCCATGGGTTTTCTTTTCCAAGCGGACACACCCAAGGGGCTACGACGTTCTGGGGTTGGTTGGGTTACGAGGTCGGGCAAAAGGAATTTCATATCTTAACCGGTGTGATTATCGTTATGGTTGCGACATCTAGAATTTACTTAAATGTTCATTGGCCTGTGGATATTATAGCAGGGTTTTTAATCGCATGGTTATGGATCATATTGTGGAAACTTGTGTTTCATCGTTATAACGCTATAAAATGGCCGAATAAACTGCGGTTAATATTTATGATATTAACACCTTTGTTAATGTACTTGATACACCCCAGCGACGAATCTGCAATGTTGACGGGTCTTCTTATTGGATTACCTGCAGGTAGATACCTTGATGAGCAATATTTAATGTGGAATGAAAAGCCAAAATTAAAGATTTATAGAGTAAGAAATCTAATTGGAGCGCTAGGTTTTATACCCTTGCGATACGGAATAAAAATTCTATTGAATATAATTCCATTCAAACTTGTAGCTTTCAATGTTCTGCAATATGCTTTAATTGCGTTGTGGATAAGTTATGGAGCCCCTTTGGTTTTCGTTAGATTTGGGTGGGATACTAGCGTTGCCGAGACTTAGACGAGGTGGGGTAGATTGTTTAAAAAAGATAAACGAATTCTGGGATTAGTTACTATAGGACAAGCGCCTAGAACAGATTTAACACCTGAACTTAAACAGTTTTTAGGTGACACCGTGGGAATAATTGAGGCAGGTGCCCTAGATGGCTTAAATATGCAAGAAGTGTTGCAAATGTATCCTGGGCCAAAAGATTATACTTTGATCACTAAAATGTCGGATGATACCCAAGTTAAAATCAGCAAAAAAAGCATTCTACCGAAATTGCAGTCGAAGATCGATTTACTTATAAATCAAGGGGCTCAAGTCATAACACTTGCATGTACGGGGGAATTTCCCAAATTCGAATGCGAAAGACTTTTAGTCGAGCCCCAAAAAATTTTATTCAATACCGTCAAATCATTATCAGGTGTGGTCAAACTAGGAGTATTGATTCCCGATCAATCTCAAGTCTCCCAAGCGATCTTACGTTGGTCTACTGTGAACAACAATTTAATCGTGTTACCTGCTTCGCCTTACGGATGCTTTGATTCTAAAATACAAGCAGCTAAAAAACTAAAGCATGCGGGTGTAAGCGTAGCCGTCCTTGATTGCATAGGGTATACGCTACAAGACAAGCAAGCAATACAGAAAATACTTGAAGGTTCTGTAATACTTGCTCGTTCATTAGTAGCTAGGGTTTTATCTGAACTGTTATAGAACTATTGAGTTATGATCATCTTAAATGTTCGCAAGAACTGTCGCCGATCTTAAGCGTATCATCCAAATAAGAGGCAACAACGTCATTTACTAAACCCAAAACGCCTGTAATCACTTTGATACCGTAATTTGCACACAAATCTTCAGCCCTAGGGCCCATACCACCAGCAATGATACAATCAATATCGTGATCAGCTAAGTATTTAGGAAGCATTCCAGGTTGATGAGCAGGACACTCTAATTTTTCTTCTTTAACAATTTTGTCATCTTCTACGTAAAATACACGGTACTCAGAACACTTACCGAAATGAAGAGAAACTCTATCTTTATCGGTTGCAACTGCAATTTTCATTTTATCCCAACTTTCCACAATTAGATGTTTTCTATAATTTTATTCGCTATAGATTGTATCGTGTCAAGTTGATACTCTTCTATCAAACCCTTATCTCCAAGGTCACTTATTTTAGGGTCCAAGGGCAGCGAACCAAGCAATGATATTCCCATTGATTTAGCGATTAAATCAGCCCTGCTAGGTCCAAAAGGCTCAATTTTATTGTTACATTGAGAACATTGTACCCAGCCCATATTTTCTACAAGGCCTACAATTGGAACATCCATCAACCGAACCATATTAACTGCTTTGGTGACAACCATCTCCGAAAGTTTTTGCGGCGTTGAAACGATTACCACGCCATCTACGGGAAGAGATTGAAACACGGTAAGGGGAACATCGCCAGTTCCAGGTGGCAAATCTATCACCATATAGTCTAGTTCGCCCCACATTACATCTGTCCAAAATTGTTTTATAGCCCCCGCTATAAGGGGACCACGCCATATTACAGGATCATCCTCCCGCTCAAGCAATAAATTTAATGATACGACTTTTATAGATGATTTACTCGACTTGGGAATCAGTTGGGATTTTATTGTTGCTGGATTGCCTTTTATTCCAAAGAGCTTTGGGATGCTCGGCCCAGTAACATCAGCATCCATTAAGCCTATTGCAAAATTCATTCTAGCAAGTTGCGCGGCTACAAGTGCAGATACTGACGACTTGCCAACCCCGCCTTTTCCACTCATAATCGCAATCACTTTTTTAATGTTGCTATTTTTAGGTTGTTCCAGTTTAGCTGATATAGGTAGTGTTCCGGCCTTTTTTGAAGAATGTGTTGTTACCATGCATTTCATCTCCTATTTTAAGTGCGACGTCTTTGTCGCATTCTACCTCGATTTCGTCGTGGACCTGAAGCATATCCTTTAAATTTTTCTCCTACGGGTACTTTACGAAACGATTCAATATCTAGGCCGCCGCACTCAGGGCAGGTCACTTCGTTAAAACTGGTTTTGTCATCGCTAGCCCATTCACAACCACAAGTTAAGCATTCAAATGCAAACGGAGAAACCAAATAGTTTCCCCCCTCAATTTTGAGTGCCCTTCCGTCCACCAAAGCTTTCGCTACTTTGGTTCGTGCCCCTGTGAGTATCCTTTGAAAGGTGCTTTGAGCCAAATTCATACGCATCGCACACTGCTCTTGTTCAAGGCCAATATAATCCTTAAGACGAATAGCTTCGGCTTCATCGACCCCTAAGGTTACTTCGGATAGTTCGGACATGGGCACTCCAGCGGGTTTAAAATAAGTAACACACGGCACGAATTCTACCCACCTAGGTTTTGTCGGCCTTGGCATATTTTACCCTCCATTTTAAAATTTGTCTTTACAATGCTAAGTTTTGGGCATATATCGGTAAGATAGTATCTTGTTTATGAAACGTAGTCAATATTTTGTTTTGCAAGTCTATTAATTAGCCTAATTATCCCTCCTTAATATCTGATATGTTAGTTTAGGTGAAATTTACAAAAAACTGAATGCCTAATTTTCTTAGATTCGGAAAAATATATCCAATAAAAAAAGTAACAGCTTGATTTATCCTATTGCATATCGGTTTCGCCTATCGTAAGACGGAGTATGGCTAGAATTTCCTTGTGTTTGTGCAAGACATACTACATTTGGAGGTGGCACACTCTGAATATTTTTTCGGTTTCTTCAGTTCGTGCTTTAGACTCTATACGAGATTTTGTTCATAAGGAAATTGATAAGTGGTTAAAAATCGGGGTTAAAGTAAATGTTAGGGAATATCCGGCAAATGATTGCTTAATTCTCTATTGTCGACCGGTAAACGCCGTTTATGTGAATTCGTACGGATGGGTGCAACGTGTAATAAAAAGTTCATTAGCTGATGGACTTTCCGAGATCATCGTTAATGAATACGAACAATTCTTAGTAGTGAAGCTTATCGATACTAACTATGGTTATTTGTCGGAACGAAATAGGAAAACGTTAAAGCGAAAAGCGCTTCAAGCGCTAAATAATGACGGACCTAGTATCTATAAAGGCAAATTAGGTAACAGTTTGCGCAGCCAAAGAAAAAAAGAAGTATGGGCTAAACTCGCAGACTACCTTGAACAAGAAAACAGAATTATCATAGAAGGTTTTATCACATTTCGCTTAAAAGAATATCTTGAAAAAATCTTTGCCTTTGTGGAAGACACGGTTAAGGAACACTTAACGAACAGGGAGGACGGAGAATTTTTAGATATGTTAAGGCATTTTATGCAGCAGCAAAAGCATTCGGAAATTTTGATTAATGTCTACAGAGTTTCAGATAATCAATATGAAATCCTTAACTCCATGTTAGAACCAATAGAAGAAAATTTTAACGCTTATTCAACTCTTGATACAAATAGTTCAGGACTTGATATTGATGACATAGTAGTAAGTGCAATCATTACTTTGGCACCCAAGCGAATTATATGGCATGGAAATACTGAAAATTCAGCCTGCTTTGATTTGTTACATGATTTATTTCAAAATAATATTGAGGTATGCACTGATTGTGATTTAAAGGACGATCCCTAAAAAGCTCTTACAAGCCTAACTTGATCTACACAATAGTGTAGTATATAATTTCCCCAAGCATATATTTTGCGAACGATGAACAGGAGAGTATTTTAGTTTTCACCCGTAGAGAATGGCAGTCAGTGGCTGGAAACCGCCTGGAAGGAAACTAAAAGAAGACCACCTTGGAGTTCTTTATGGAAGCGCTAAATATTAGCGATAACATTTACGCAGGGATGCGTTACAATCCTTTAAGAGCAAATTATCTTAGTCAGTCAGTTACTATTCTGTACAAAGATAACACTGCTGAATCAGGGTGGAACCGCGAATTCAAGCCTCGCCCCTTTGTGGGCGGGGCTTTAGTTTCTATTAGAATGATTGAAGGAGTGAAGCAAATGAATGATTTTTCGAAGTGTGAAGAATATATTGTCAAGTGGAAAGACAAAATGCGGAGTTTTAGTAGCGGTGACACGTTTTTAGATGTCAAAAAGGCTTTTGGGTGGAAAAATGATGTGCTTCTCGTAAAGGCATCTGATGAAAAACATCCAAAAGTATTTGAGTTAAGACAAAAGCTTGACAAAGATTATAGTATTGAAACATTGGGATTCGAACATGAAACTGCAAGAGAAACACTAAGGCATACCGCTTCCCATATCCTTGCTCAAGCCGTAAAACGACTATATCCAGATACTCGTTTAGGAATAGGGCCGCCTATTGAAGACGGTTTCTATTACGATTTTGACACTGCTCATAGGTTTACACCGGAAGATTTTGAAAAAATCGAAGCGGAAATGAAACGTATAGTTAAGCAGAGTTTACCTATAACTTGCAAAGTCATGTCTAGGCACGATGCATTACAGTTCTTTGCAAACGCACATGAAGATTACAAAATCGAAATGATAAACGAACTTCCGGAGGATGAACAGATAACTGTTTACTCTCAGGGGGAATTTTCAGATTTATGTGCAGGTCCGCATGTGCCTCATACAGGCTACTTGAAAGCATTTAAATTGTTGAGCATTGCTGGAGCATATTGGCGAGGTGACGAAAACCGACCTATGCTTCAAAGGATTTATGGTACTGCATTTATGAACCAGCAAGACTTACAAAAACATTTGGCAAAACTTGAAGAAATCAAACGTAGAGATCACAGGAAGCTCGGTAGGGAATTGTCTTTGTTTAGCATTGAAGAAGATGGAGGACCGGGATTAGTTTATTGGCATCCGAAAGGTTCTTTAATTCGGGAAATCATTGAGAATTTTTGGAAAGAGGAACATCGGAAACGCGGTTATGATTTAATTTACACGCCGCATATTGCAAAATCCGAGATGTGGAAAGTTTCGGGGCACTGGGATTGGTACAAAGACGACATGTATAGCCCTATGGAAATTGACGATACCCAATATATCCTTAAGCCTATGAATTGTCCCTTTCATATATTGATATACAAAGATAAGACAAGGAGTTATAGAGATCTACCTATACGATATGGAGAACTTGGTACGGTATATAGATATGAACGTTCTGGAGTGCTTCACGGCATGCTTAGGGTTAGAGGATTTACTCAAGATGATGCTCATATTTTCTGTAGGCCTGATCAGTTAACACAACAACTAACTGAAGTGTTAAATTTAGCGAATTTTATGTTAGCTACTTTTGGCTATGAAGAATATTATTACATGTTATCAGTACGCGATCCGGAAAACAAATCAGAATATATTGGCGATGATCATGTTTGGGAACAAGCTGAAGGTGCCTTAGAAGAAGCCCTCATATCCCAAAACTTAGAGTATCAGGTGGATGTAGGAGAAGCAAAATTTTATGGCCCAGCTATTGACATATCCATCAAAGACGCTATGGGTAGGCATTGGCAAGGACCTACCATTCAAGTCGATTTTAATTTGCCTGAGCGGTTTGATCTACACTACATTGGAGAAGATGGAAACAAACATAGACCTGTAATGATTCATCGCACCGTACTTGGAGCCATGGAACGTTTTATAGGTGGATTAATTGAGCATTATGCAGGTGCTTTCCCAATGTGGTTAGCACCAGTCCAAATGAAAGTAATCCCTATTTCAGACAAACAAAGTGACTACGCTGAAGAAATTAATGAATATTTCAAACAACGGGGGTTCAGGTCCGAAATTGATTTAGGGTCCGAAAAAGTGGGTTACAAAATAAGACAAGCGCAGCTAGAAAAAATACCCTACATGCTGGTTGTTGGCGACAAAGAGAAACGATCTCGTAACATTTCGGTCCGGCACAGGAAATCAGGAGATTTGGGAGTCATGGAATTAGAGTCTTTCAAAGCCAAAATTCAAACGGAAATTGATTCAAAGTCTCTCGAATCAGTTTTTGGGAACAACTAAGGCCAGTTACCCATAACACGTGACATATATACCTTTAATATGATATACTTTTTGGCGCAAAGAAGAAGCCATCCGCTTCTCACCTTACAGTGCCATAACTAGTAAGGTTTTGTTTCGCCGGCAGCGCTAAAACGCTGCATAGTAGATGAAAATACGGGCGGGTGGGAAATATACCTGCCCGTATTTAATTTTAGCAAAAGGGGGTGAAGTTTAATAACTCAAATGAGTCAAAGAGTTAACGAACAAATTCGGGCTAGAGATGTTAGGCTTATAGCGCCTGATGGGGCCCAGTTAGGTATACATCCGACTTATGAAGCTTTAAATATAGCGCGCGAACGAGAACTTGATTTGGTTGAGGTTGCTCCCAAAGCTAGGCCCCCAGTATGTAAAATCATGGATTACAACAAATGGAAATACGAGCAATCTAAAAGACAGAAGGAAGCCAGGAGAAGACAAAAAATTCAAGATGTGAAAGAAGTCAAAATGCGGCCTGGGATAGAAGAGCATGACTTTAATGTGAAGGCTAGAGCTTGTAAGCGATTTTTAGAAAATGGCGACAAGGTCAAAGCAACTATTATGTTCAGAGGCCGGGAACTCGCACACGTGCATCTGGGCCAGAAGGTCTTAGAGCGACTTTTAGGCACCGTGAAAGATATTTGTAACGTTGAAAGGGCTCCTAGGATGGAAGGGAGAAACATGACCATGTTTCTTGCACCCAAACCAAAAGATGCACCTAGTAGCAATAGAGGATAAGGCGTGGCTTATTAAAACGAAACGATGTTTTGGGAAAGCTACTGAACAACATAGCAGAAAGGAAATCGTTAAGTGGCTAAAAAACCAAAGAAGATTAAGATGAAAACTCATAGCGGAGCAAAGAAACGTTTGTTTATAACCGGAACCGGGAAAATTCGCAGATTCCGTTCGGGTGCCACACACAAATTTGTCCATAAAGGGCATGCTCGACGTAGAAGGCTGAGACAGAGTACTGGCGTTACCAAGGCTCAAGCAAAGTACATTGAGTCTTTACTTCCGTATAAGTAAACGATACGAGCCTAAGAACTGAATTTAAGTTTCGTTGTGAATGGTTAAGAAAGAGGGTTGTAAGTGATGTCTCGCGTAAAGTCGTCTGTGGTTAAAAGAAGAAGACACAAAAAAATTTTAAAACTGACGAAAGGATATTATGGGAAGCGTTCTACATCTTTCAAAATAGCTAACGCGGCTGTTATGAAATCCCTTAATTATGCTCGTATTCATAGGCGGCAAAGAAAACGGGAATTCAGAAAACTTTGGATAGCTCGTATTAACGCAGCTGCACGTCAGAATGGGCTAACATACAACAGATTTATAAACGGACTAAAAAAAGCCGGGGTAGATATTAATCGTAAGATGCTGGCGGAACTTGCGGTATCAGACTCGGAAGGCTTCTCAGAATTGGTGAACGTGGCCAAGAATCAACTTGATTGTGCTAACTCCGTGAATTGATCTTTTAAGAGAAACCGCTTGAAAGTAGGAAAATAGTGTATTACGAAGTGCCGTGGCGTTTAATCAACAGATTATCATATAAAAGAAGCAGAGATCGGGCTGGACTAACTATAGTTGAAAGCCCGCCTGCTGTGTTATCTGCAATAGAAGCTGGGGTTGATTTGCAGATTATTGTGGTGACCAAAGAGTTCAATACCTCTGAAAAAGGCGATGTTTTTCGCCAAACTTTGGATGGGTATCCCAAACGCTTGAAAGTTTTTGAAGTATCCGAAAGTTTTTACGGCAAAATATCACATACTAAGCAAGCGCAAGGGATTATGGGGTTAATAAAACTGCCTTTTTCATTTTTGAAAACTACCCCAAAAGGTTTATGGGATAATGCTTTGGAAATCGTTGGGGCTGATATTCAAGACCCCGGCAATGTTGGAACACTGATTAGAACCGGTGCTTCGGTCGGAGCAGATCGGGTTGTATTTTGCGGTGAAAGTGCAGATCCCTATTCGCCAAAAGCCATAAGAGCATCTGCAGGTGCGATTTTCAACGTTCAAACTATTTTTCATAGAGATTGCATTAGATTGCTTGAAGAATTTCTTAACTCTGGTAAATCTCTATATAAAGCTGTGCCAAAAGGTGGTGCAGCACCTTGGAAAACAAATTTTAATCTGCCATGCGCTTTGGTTGTGGGTAACGAAGCCAGAGGATTAAGTCCCACGATTATGAACTTACCCGGTGATTGGGTAACTATACCAATGCCGGGTAAGACTGAATCTTTAAACGTTGCCATGGCATGTAGCGTGCTGTCATATGAAGTGGTAAGACAGCGAACAAAACAAAGTCAAGTTTGAGGTAGACTGCGCTCATGATATAATAGCCGAAAGAATGAGGAAGCGGGGGATGAGTCGCGGATATCGCAGACATGTTTTGGTCAATTTTTGAAATGACCGGATCGGTAATTGCTTACCTGCTTTACCGCCATTACTCTCGTCACGATGATGGGGAGCAGGGCTATAAAATTCGATAAAGCAAATGAATCCGGCAGTATATTGTGTGGCGATGAAGGAGAACATGGGTCAGTGGTGTGTACAGAGAAGGAAACATCATAGCTGAGAGTTTTCTGCACATGAAATCTGATTGAATTCGCTCACGAGCCTTCAGGCCGAAACTGCCAAGTAAGCCTGACGTGCCTTCACGTTATGAAGGAGGAAAGCGGGTCCCATGTGGCCAATTACGGTGGTACCGCGGAAGCAATATGCTTTCGTCCGATATGGATGGAAGCTTTTTTATTGCCGTAAGGGAGGGTAAACGGCGCGCGACTACGTAGTGACGATTGTGCGCTTGCAAATGAAACACAACTTATCAAAGATAGAATCTAAATTTATTGATGAAATCGCTAAAGTGTCCCACAATGACGAGCTCAGCGCTCTTCATATCAAATACCTTGGCAGAAAAGGAACAATTTCTATGCTGCTAAAGCATATCGGTAATCTTAAACCTGAACAAAGACCTAAATTTGGCTCTGCAGTAAATGCGTTGCGTAACAAAGTTGTAAACGCATTGTCAGAAAAAAAAGATGAGTTAGAAAGGCTGGAACTTGAAGATAAGCTTCGGAAGGACATAATTGATGTAACTTTACCTGGCGAAATCATAACAGTTGGTGGACTTCACCCGCTTACGTTAGCTATGAGAAAAGTAACTTCTATTTTCTCAGGATTGGGATTTGAAGTTTACGAAAGTCGGGAAGCCGAAACCGATGACATGAATTTCGTAAAATTGAATATATTACCTGGCCATCCTGCTAGGGACATGCAAGAAAGTTTTTATCTAAGCCAAAACACTTTATTAAGAACACATACTTCTCCGGGCCAAATACGCGGTATGCTATCGTTAAAAGGCAAACTTCCGGTTCGTTTTATCGTTCCTGGACGCGTGTATCGAAGAGATCCTACTGATGCATCCCATTACCCAGTATTTCATCAAGTCGAAGGGTTAGCTGTCGATACAGATGTTACTTTTAAACAACTACGAGGGGTTATTTCAATCTTTCTCAAAAAGTTTTTTGACCAGGAAGTATCAGTACGTTTACGACCAAGCTATTTTCCTTTTACAGAACCCTCGTGTGAAATAGATATATCTTGCATGTTCTGTAAAGACGGCAATTGTTCTATATGCGGTGGAACCGGATATTTAGAAGTAGCAGGCGCAGGTATGGTTCACCCCCAAGTGCTTATCAATGGTGGATACGATCCCGCTTGTGTAACAGGGTTTGCGTTTGGCTTTGGATTAGAAAGATTGGCTATGCTCAAATACCAAGTAGATGATATACGGCTTTTTTATGGTAACGACAAACGTTTTTTAGCTCAATTTCAGGGACTTTAGTACATGACAATGATTGGAGGCGTAAGTTTGAATGAAAGTACCATGGAAATGGCTTAATCAATATACAGATTTACCCTGGGATCCTCAAGAGACGGCTGACCGTCTGACCATGGCAGGAATAAATGTTGAGGAACTTACCTATCAACCACTAGAAATTTCATCAGTTGTTTCAGCTAAGATAGTGGAAACACAAATCCATCCCCAAAGGCCTGATCATAAAATTGCGACTATCGACACTGGTGATGGAAAGTTGAATGTAATAAGCAGCGCGTCGGGATTTAAAGAAGGGAATATCATTCTGCTTGCGCTACCGGGGGCTACCCTTCCCGGTGGTATTAAGATAGAACCTAAACAGATCTACGGATCTGTATCGGAAGCGATGGTGATTTGCACAAATGAACTTTTGACGGGACAACCCCCGAGACCCAACGAAGATATCATAATTTTGCCTGAAAATACGAAATTAGGTGTTGATGCAAAAGAACTGTTTGAGTTAGATGACTGGGTATTGGAATTGGAACTCACCGTTAATTATTCTCATTGTCTAGGTATTCTTGGAGTTGCCATAGAAGCCGCAGCTCTTGCAAAAACGGAGCTCAAATTACCTAACGTATTGGAAAAATGGAATTGGGCGAGTGCTAGAGGAAGTAAAAATCCTAGTCTGCATCGTAAACAAGAACACAATATTCATATTGATTTGCCTGAACCAGAATTATGTAAAAGATATGTAGCAAAAGTAATTACCGATGTAAAGTACGGTTATTCCCCTGTAAATATAGAAAGAAGACTTTACCTGGCTGGTCAAAGACCCATCAACTTGATAGTTGATGCAACCAATTACATTATGATAGAAACCGGCCAACCTCTTCATGCATTTGATGTCGGCAAGTTAAATCAACAAAAGATCGTTGTAAGAGGTTCTAGGCCCGGCGAAAAATTGGTCACGCTTGACAGCGAAGAAAGAACTTTACCTCCAGGGACCATAGTAATTACAGATTCATCTGGTCCGATTGCTATTGGAGCCATAATGGGTGGGAAATCTACAGAAATCACAGATACAACTAGCGAAATTCTTATAGAATCTGCATATTTTGATCCCATCTCAGTTCGTCGTGCTTCGCAAAAACTAAAACTTAGAACAGAAGCCGCGATTAGGTTTGAAAAGGGCATAGATCCTACTGCTCAGGCTGCAGTGGCTGAAAGAGCGGTAGACTTTATTACAACTCTTTCGGGTGGTTTACCAGTTCCGGGTTATGCAGAAGCAAATCATTTCCAAATTAAACCCAAACAAATTGTTCTAAGGATGGAAACCGTAAAACGTGTATTGGGCACCGAGCTATCTTCTCAAACATGTAAAAAACTTCTTGAAAACATAAATTTTGAAGTGGAAGAAATGAGCCAGCATGAATCTAAATGCAACTCTATTTCTGTTGTAGTACCACCTAGACGCGTAGATATAAACGCAGAGGTTGATCTCGTTGAAGAGATCGCTAGACATTACGGATACGATAACCTTGGAACGGATTGTTTATCTAAGGTAATTTCAGGTGACATGACCGACAGGAATCAACTAAAAATCGAAAGAATTCGTGACATGCTTGCGTCTTTGGGAGGTATGGAGTGTCTAACCAATTCCTTGATTGATCCCAAAGATTTAGAACGTTTGGGTTGGGTTTCCGAAGATCCAAGAAATAATCCCGTTTATCTAGAAAACCCCTTGTCATCCCAAGAATCGGTTTTAAGGCCTAGCATATTACCTGGGTTAATAAATGTAGTATCCACGAACATAAGAGTTGGAAACTCCGGAGGTTTCATCTGGGAAATCGGTCGAATATTTTTCCCGTCTGACAAATTGCCGATAGAAACAATTCAAATCGGACTTGCATCTTATGGAATACTTAAACCCAAAACCTGGCTTACTGATTCCACCGAATCCGGGTTTTACCAAATGAAAGGGATACTGTCTACCTTTTTAGATCTATTGGGTATTAGTAAGGTAGAATACCTACCCAAAGCAGGAATGCCTTTTCATCCCGGCAAATCTGCAAAACTACTGGCTAACATGTCAACCATTGGTGAAATAGGTGAATTGCATCCTAGATGTCTTCAACGCTTTGATATTTCGTTACCTATGGCAGTTGCTTGGCTTTCAACAGAGGGGTTGCTATCGGCAATAAAATCTAAAGAATATCAACCTGTTTCTAACCTAATGCCTGTTGAAAGAGATTTAGCCATTATTGTACCCGAGCAAGTTGCCGCTGGGCACGTAATTGAAAGCATACAAAAGACGAGTAAATTTCTTACCTCGGTTATCCTATTTGATGTGTGGAGAAAAGCGCCTGTTCCTCCGAATCACAAAAGTTTGGCTTTGAAACTAATCTATCAACCTTATGATAAAACATTAACCGAAGAGGAGTTATCTAAGGATAGACATATGATTATGAACAGATTAAAACGCGAATATGGTGCGGTGTTGAGAGCGTAGTCATGCAAAAACCTGAGATCGCTTACTTGCTTAATGCTATTGCTTCGCTTATGACTTTAAAAGGCGAAAGTGCATATAGAATACGTGCATATGAAAGGGCGGCTCGACTAGTTGAACGAAGTAACTTTAACCTAGAATCACTTGCGGCTAAAAAGCAGCTAACGCGAATCCCGGGAGTGGGGAAAGCTATTGCGGCTCAA
This sequence comes from uncultured Eubacteriales bacterium, assembly GCA_964406505.1. Classification (GTDB taxonomy): domain Bacteria; phylum Bacillota; class Sulfobacillia; order Fermentithermobacillales; family Fermentithermobacillaceae; genus DTU015. Next base: position 69,264 of record CAYORX010000003.1, on the reverse strand, counting down.
ATCTATCAAATAATTACCACGGGAAGATCTCAAGTTTTCGATAATCTTGCCCAAGCAGTTCCATTGGGACTATTACAGGTGCTTAAGATTCCGGGAATTGGCCCAAAAACTGCAAAAACCCTCTATGAAACTTTGGGTGTGATAGACTTGAACACCCTTAAAAATGCTGTACAAGCGAAGCATCTACGGACAATTTCAGGCATTGGAGCGAAGAAAGAGGCACGCATTGCTCGTGGCATTGAAGAAATAAGTCAATATTTAGGGAGAACCCCATTAGGGGTTTCGTTACCTACTGTAAAACATTATCTAAACCAGTTTAAGAAAGCAAGTATTTATGGAACTGTCGTAGGTGAGGTCAGACAGGCATTGGAGACAACGGGCTCGATGGATATTTTGTTGAAGGCTGAAAATAGTTCTTGGCTAGTTAAGGAGATGAGTAAGCAAAAAATTGGTTATTTTTCGTCTAAAGATTTGTTAAGCGAAATCTGGAATGAAAAACAACAAGCATTTATTTATATGTCGAATATCGGTATTCCTCTAAAGATTCATCTCGCTCCAGATGATGAGTTTGGTTGGAAGCAAATTATGCTAACAGGTCCGATATCTTTTACGAAATGGATCGAAAATTTAGCGCGTTCTATCGGGTATGATATTCCAATTTCTGGTTCAACAGAAAAACAAATATTTGATATGCTCGGTATTAGTTTTATACCACCAGAATTACGTTACAACAAACATTATTGGCAAAAATCTTTGGCGAACCAGCATATTGAGCCTGTGAACCTATCTGACATAAAAGGTGATCTGCATATACATACTATTTGGTCCGATGGTCATGGAACTATTGAACAGATGGTCAAAAGGTCTATAGAACTTGGTTATTCTTTTATAGCGATCACAGACCATGCCACAGAGATTAAAATAATTAAGGGGATAACTCCTCGAAAAATTGAAGCACAAATTAAAGAAATAGCCGATATATCAAAGAAATATCCTCAAATACGTATTTTATCGGGGGTAGAAGTTGATATCCTGTCTGATGGAAGCCTTACACTTCCCGATAATATTCTTGCGAAACTAGACATTGTTGTAGCTTCGATTCATCAAGGTCTGTCGGGCACTGCCCGTAGCATCACAGATAGACTGATCAAGGCCGCGAGCAATCCCACTGTTGATATTATCGGACATCCCACGGGAAGGCTTATCGGTCGTAGGGCAGGAAATTCAGAGTATTTTGATGAACTGTTTCAAACCGCCTCCATTAATAACACGGCATTAGAGATAAATGCGTCCCCCCATCGGTTGGATCTTTCAAGTGAACTTGCCCTACGAGCTAATTCGTTTGGAGTGCGTTTTGCAATATCTTCGGATGCCCACAGCATAAACGGTATGGACGATATGCAATTTGGAATCGCTGCATGTGCAAGACGAGCAGGATTAAGTCCGGATCGCATTATTAATGCACAACGTTTTGAAACTTGGTTTCCAATTAAACCAAATTAACTCACAACTACAACAATTTTCATAAAATTAGGGTACTCCTCATATTTTACGATGAGAAATTACTAGTAAATTAGGGAGTGTTTTGATTTGTCCGGCAAAACTCATTTAAACATGTCGAAACTTATTTATACGGTGCTACTTTTGATAATGTTGTTAATATTCGGAACCGGTATGAAAACCGAAGTGCCGGCAGCTCTGAAGCCTCATGAAACTGACGAACCATTGTTACCCACGTCTCCTCCTTTAAAAAGACACGATGTATATGACCTTAAACTTCGACTTAGAGAACTTGGATTTTATGCAGGGCCTTTAGATGAAATTTACGACGCCGAAACCGTAAAGAGCGTAAAGTCATTCCAAAAGAACTATTTTTTAGAACCTACCGGGGTAGTTAACAGAGTTACGTGGAAAGCGCTTGCTGCGGGCATAGAAAAGCCTTATCATAGCGTTCCAAAACAATTGCCAGAAGGAGAAGTTCGTCTGGAAATAAATACAGAAAATGCAGAGCTAACAGTATGGGTTAATGATACAGCGTGGAAAACTTATCCTGTTGCAGTGGGGAAGTGGAGCACTTTAACACCAGTTGGTGAATGGAAAATCATCGATAAAGGGTTTGAATCGGGTGGTGCTTTTGGAACGAGATGGATGTCATTGGATATTCCTTGGGGAGGGTACGGAATTCATGGGACCAATCGCCCTTGGTCTATCGGGTCTTATGCTAGCCAAGGTTGCATAAGAATGTTCAATGAAGAAATCGAAGAATTGTTTGAAATTGTATCTATTGGAACGAGGGTTAAAATCATCGGTTATAGACCCCTACTTGATTTTACAAAACCTCTAACCCCCGGAACTATAGGACCAGAAGTAGTACGGCTTCAAGAAGCCGTACGGGAGCTAGGTTTTGATGCTGGACCAAGTGATGGGAGATATGGACAAAAAACACAACTTTCAGTTCAAGAAATAAGAGATGTCTTTGGATTGGGTAGACAAGGCTGTGCCACAGTAGATGTTTTCGTACTTCTACACATCAAAGAACGGTAGGGAGGTACTAGATTGCGAACGTGCTTCGTAAGGGCAATTATATTACTAGCGATTCTGATGCTGTGCTGCTGTAGACAAACAAGTGAGCCACCCACTGATTTAGCCCTAGAAGTAATCGAAATAGCTGTGTGGGATGCAAAAGAACCCCGGCTTGTCGGTGCTCAGCCATATTCACAGAGCCTCTTTCGAATCGTAGAATCTTTTATAGAAACATACGAGATTCCTGTTGAGGTTGAGTTTAAAACGAGGCAAGAAATAGAAAATTTGCTCTTAGACAACTACGAAGGCCATATACCGCCGGTACTCGTCGTGTTTTCAACTGAGTGGCCCTTTGTAGGAGTAGGTACTCAAAATCTAACAGAAACAGTTAAAAGCGATGATTATCTAAAGCCCACGATTGCCTATTGGACTCACGAAGACAAATTGATGGGTATTCCATCATATATCCATTGGCATTGTTTAGCTAAAAAAGGCCTAAAAGAAAATGATTTAGAGGCCATCGGATGTCTTACGGGGTCACCAAGATTTTTGTATTCTGCCATAGGCGATTGGAATAGCCACGAATGTGTCGAAAATGTATTTGAATATGTAAAGTGGGCAAAAGATATTTCTAGTATTAATAAAGAGTCTGCGTTAGACTTATGGACTCAAAACTACATTAACATGATGTACCCCGTTACTCCCCAACTTTTCAAATGGTTAAAATTATCAGAATTAAATAATCGAGTGAACATGTTCCCCATAGATAATCCGCAAGGCAATCCGGATTTTTATTTTTCAGTTCCCGCCTATCTAGTTGTAACTCAAAACAATGAAATAATAAAGCCTGCTATAGAGCTCGCAAAACTACTTGCCCGTGCCAAAGGGAAATGGGCAGCCAAAGTCTTAGGGTGTATACCCGCTTGTGCTAAAGATGTATCGATATTCAATTTGGAAAGTGGACTTGAACAAAACGAACGTGTAGTCTTAATAAATTCATTTTATACTACAGATACTCAAGTTATTAACTACACAGAATACGAAAAAAGAAACAAAATTCGCCTTGCGATAACCCAAACTGTAGAAGATTATTTATCAGGAACAATCGGCAAAATCGAGTTTGAACAGGGCATCCGAAGCGCCTTGAAAGGCTATACTAACAAATAGAACCGATTCATGACCATCAAAATTTATTACGGCGTTCGGAGGTAGATAAATTGCCGGATCTCGAACTACTTAAACTATTTGCTTTTCGATCCGTTGCAATGTTTTTTATTACTTTGGTTGCAGTTAGGGTAATGGGGAAAAGATCAATAGCTCAACTTGCACCGTTTGATTTGACGGTTATGATCATCATCGGTTCGGCGGCCGCTTTGCCTCTGGAAGAAGAAAGCATTAGTTTATGGAATGGAGTCGTACCAATTTTAATCCTTTCTTTTTTTCAATATTTGCTAACCGTTATAAATTTGCATTGGCGAGGAGCAGAAAAAGTTACTCAAGGAATGTCAACTCCGCTTGTAGTCAATGGGCGAATACTTCACGACAATCGTAAAAAGGAACGGGTTTCGCTATCAGACTTACATATCGTGCTTCGCCAACAAGGTGTAGAACGCGTGGAAGATGTGTCGCTAGCTGTACTTGAACCTACTGGTCAAGTATCAGTTATATTTAAAAAAGAGGCACAGCCTGTAACCATTGAAGACGTAAACATCAGTGAGCTTTCAAGAATTAATGATATGATGGCGTTATCATCCAAACGTTTAAGACAAAGATACCGAGAAATAACTGAACCGCTAAAAATTACAAACACTTCGCGAACGGCCCCCAAATAGATGATAATCTTAACAGTCTAATACTTACTTGGGGGTTAAATCTTATGCGATTCAAGTTCAAGCAAGAATGGATTTTAAAAGCCATGTCCTTTGACAAGTACCTCGAAAATACGCAACTAAATGTACCTACGATGAAGCAAAATTACCATGAAACCGAAATAAAATCCAAAGATCATCATTACTTTGTCCATCTATCCAAAATCCTAACTCCACAAACAGTTAAAATTTTAGCAATTTCTGAACCATGGTGTGGTGATTGCGTTGAAAACTTACCCATTGTAGCTAAATTGTGCTCATTATATCCTTGCTTCCGGCTGCTTGTGTTTTCAAGAGATGATAATTTAGATATCATGGATCTGTACCTTACGAACGGCAAAAGAATTATTCCGATATTCGTGCTGTTTGATAATGAAGGTACTGAAATCGGGCGTTTCATTGAAAGACCTAAGGCGGCCACTGATTTCCTGGACCAAGAAAGAAAGGGTGAAATTTACAACATCCGCACAAGAATGCGAAAATTATATAAAACGCAGTTCAGAGACGAAACCATTAAAGAAATACGGAGGATTCTTGAAAACAGATATGGATCGCAAAACACTTGATATTTTAGAATTTGAAAAAATGCAAGAAATGCTAGCGGCTCAGGCTGTAACCCCTATGGGTAAAGTAGCAGCAAAACAAATGGTACCAGTAAATGTATCTGACGCGAGAACACTGCAGGAAACCGGGCGCCAAATAATCAAAGCTTTGCTAAAATCTCCACAGCCACCTATCTCTGAAGTGAAGGATATCACCAGTAGAATATTAAAGGCAATGCGTGGAACCATGCTTGCACCAATTGATCTACTTAACGTTTTTGAGTTTTTAGTCGTTTGTGGCAAAATTTCAAATTGGATCGGAAGTGTAGATGCTGAATTCAATGAACTACACAAATTAAGGGAAAAATTTCCTAAACAAACACAACTTAAAACCCGGCTTGCTCAAATTGTAGATGAACGAGGTGAAGTAAAGGATACTGCAAGCGATGAGTTGTTATCTATTCGAAAAACATTTAAAATACAACAAGCAAGGCTCAGAAAACGTGCCGAGGAACTGGCGACTCAGCACAACATATCGCAATATCTCCAAGAACCCATAGTCACTATTCGGAATGGCAGATATGTACTTCCGATCAAACAAGAATATGTTTCACGATTCCAGGGAATTGTCCACGACCAATCAGCATCGGGTCAGACCCTCTTCTTGGAACCATCTGAGCTTTTGGAAATAGCTAATCAAATAAAACGTCTTGAGCTCAGGGAAAGAGATGAAATTGAAAGAATTCTTGTAGAAATTTCTAAGTGGATCGGTGTTGTAGGTAGGGAACTTTTAGAAGGTGTGAAAGCATTAGAGGAATTCGACCTCGGATTGGCTAAAGCAAATCTCGCACAAAAATGGAATGGGTGTTTTCCAACGTTGGTAGATAGTTTTTCCTTATCGTTAATTAAGGCGTGGCATCCTCTTTTGAAAAGCACTCCTGTTCCTCTTGATATAGAGTTAAGCGAATTCAATACCCGAACTGTAGTTATTACAGGTCCAAATATGGGAGGCAAAACTGTTGCCTTAAAAACTTGCGGACTTTTAGTTGCAATGGCACTGGCAGGCATGCCTTGCCCCTGCGACTTGAACACCAAAATTGGAAACATCAAAGGTATTTTGTGCGATATTGGCGACGAACAATCTATCGAGCAAAACTTAAGCACGTTTTCAGCGCATATTTCTAATATAAAAAAGATTTTGGATTCATCGAAAAAAGGCAAACTAGTAATTATCGACGAGCTTGGCGCAGGAACTGATCCAGGGGAAGGTGCTGCCCTGGCTTTGTCTATTCTCGAAGAAATTCATCATTCGGGTGCATTATGTGTAGTTACTAGCCACTACAATGAATTAAAAATAATGGCACAACAAACCCGAGGAATGGCTAATGCAAGCATGGAATGGGATTCTATAAATATGGTTCCAACATTCCAACTTACGGTAGGAAGACCCGGAAGGTCTCATGCATTTTTAGTTGCGCGCAGATTAGGGTTAAATGACAGGATTTTGACACGTGCTCAAGAAAAAATACCCAAAGATGTGGCTAAACTTGAAGACTTGATCACAGATATGGAAATCGAATCACGTAAAGCCCGGGAAAGTGCTGAAAAGGCGGCTAAAGAATATGAATTATACAAACAGCTTCGAGTTGAATACACTAACAAACTTCTTGATTTAGAATCGCGACAAAAACAAACCATTAAGAGAGCAAAACAAGAAGCCCAGTCGATTATAGCAAGAGCAAGGGTTGAATTTGAAAAGACCTTACGTGATATTAAAAAAAGTCGAGATAAAACTTCAGGCGAGCTATACTCGGATGCGGCTCGAATTCGTAAACATTTATTGAAAAAACAAATCGAGCTAACAAATCAACCTTCTGAACTAGCCCAAGAGCGCGGACGCGTTTTAAACACAGAAGAAATTAAACCGGGTATGGCTGTCGCAGTATTAGGATTCTCCGAACCGGGTCGAATTTTGGAAACCGACGGTGACGAAGGTGTTGTGGTACAGGTAGGTGCTTTAAAACTTAGAACCAAAATAGATCAACTAAGTGAATCCAAACAGACACCTCAACCCTTGATTGAGACATCACAGTCAAGTAGCCAATTTGCACACGAAAAGGCATGTGATGTATCCCAGGAAATAGATTTGCGAGGAACAACACGTGACGAAGCATTAATTATGTTAGAGAAATATATTGATGATGCCATAATCGCTTCTTTGTCCCAAGTTACGATAATTCACGGTAAAGGTTCAGGCGCTTTACGCAAAGCGGTCACAGAATATCTTGAAACTTTACCTAAATATGTTGCCGAATACCGACTAGGACATCCCGCGGAAGGCGGAAGCGGGGTTACCATAGCAAAATTAAAACGATAGTTACAATACTTTTATCAATCCGCCATTTCACTTATTTCAGCGTCAAGATATTCTTTAGAATCATTATCAAGTTCTTCGTCATCAAGATGATAGTCACAAACCGAAGTGGGGGTTTTACCCTTGATCCCCAACTCTTTAATTATACTATCCGAAGGACAATAGGGACCAGGTAACATTCCTGAATGTTTACAAACTTCGACTTCAACTACGGTCGGTGGTTTTATAAAGTTTTCTTCGGGCATTTCAGACGTGATCGTTTTCATCATTCTGTTCCAGATCATGGCAGGATATGTCCCACCGGTGACTTTCCATTGCGACATCGTTTTTTCTTGATCGTACCCCATCCATACCACGCCCACTGTGCTGGGAGTATAGCCCGAAAACCAGGCATCCTTCCAATCACTGGTTGTACCGGTTTTTCCTGCTGCAGGTCTACCAAAATAAGCGGCCTGTCCAGTGCCTCCATATTCAGTGAGTACACCCTGAAGCATGTTAGTCATTAGGTATGCAGATTCTTCAGAAATCACAATTTTTCTGCTTGTGTCGTGCTTTTCAAGTATGTTTCCATTTTTATCTTCAACTTTAAGTATAGAAAGTGGTTCAACTTGGATTCCACGGTTAGCTATAGTCCCGAAGGCAACTACCATGTCTAAAGGTCTTACGCCATAAGTAAGCCCACCTAATGCTAATGATCTCGTTAAATCTGATCGACCACCTGAAATTGGAGTTTTTACAAGAGTAGTAATCCCTAGTTTTTCCGAAAATTCTAAACTGTTTTTGAGACCTACCATATCTTGTACCTTGCAAGCAACTACGTTAAGCGATTCTCTAACACCTAATCTCATCGAAACAGGACCTTGAAATGTACCGCTGTAATTTCTCGGCGAAAACCTTTCGCCTGTGGTTGGTTCTACCCAAGTAACAGCCGCATCGTCAATAATAGTATAAGGACCCATACCTTGCTCTAACGCTGGTACATAAACGGAGATAGGCTTAAAAGCTGAACCAGGTTGTCGTTTTGCATCGATGGCACGGTTCCAGCCTAACATACCCTCATGTCTCCTTCCGCCTACGAGAGCTAACAAATGGCCAGTTCTAACATCCATTACGACTGCAGCAGCTTCAATATTATCTTGATCAGCATTATATGGAAAAACCGGATCTAACACTTCTTTAATTGCTGATTCTGCTGCCTTTTGTGCATTGGGATTATAGGTAGTATAAACTCGCAGACCGCCTCCGTATACTTGTTCCGAAGGATAACGTGAAAGGAGTTGTTGAAGGATATAGTCTAGAAAATAGCCACCTTCTGTGACGACCATAGGCTCGTAATCAATCATATTAAGAGGTTTCGCTTTATAGGCTTCGGCTTCATCTTGAGTTATAAAGCCATATTCGGCCATTTGATTAAGCACAGTATTTCGCCGATTAAGCGCCTGTTCAAAATTAGATTTATCACCATAATAAGATGGGGCTCGTATTGTACCCGCGATAAACGCAGATTCGCTTACATTCAAATCTGAGACAGACTTGCCAAAATAAGCTCTTGCTGCAGCTTCTACACCATACGCTCCGCGACCGAAATTGACTTGATTTAAATACATTTCTAATATTTCTCGCTTAGTATACTTTCGTTCCATAAGCGTAGCCACTACGGCATCTTGTATTTTTCGTTTGAGAGTCCTGTCATATTCCAAAAATGCAATTTTTGCGAGCTGCTGGGTGATAGTGCTACCACCTTGCAAACTAGAATCATCTTTTATGTTTTGATATAGGGCGCGAAAAATTGCCCTGAGGTCGAATCCAGGATGAGAATAAAAACGGTGATCCTCTGCCGCAAGAACGGCATCAACTAAATGGTCAGGCATAGTTTTAATAGTTGTGGGAATCCGATATTCTGTTGATTTCAATTCAGTCCATATGTCTCCATTGCGATCATAAAGTATAGATATCTCACTTGCTTCTGGTTCTAGGTTTGAAAGGGCAGGAAGATCTTTAATCGCTGACAATCCTATAGCTACTACGAAACCCGCACCCACTAGGACGACCGTCAAACTAAAATATATTATTACGTCAAAAAACCGAAAAACTTTCTTGGTTCGTTTTTTCCTAGCCACGTTTTCCTACCTCCAGCATTTTGCGCTACAAGTATCATATTTGACCATCAAATTCGACATCATTAAATTATTATATCTGGTTTTATGTTATCAGACGAGAAACAATACAACTAAGTGCCATTATTATACCACCTTTGCTACTTGACTTTTTAAGCCTTATCTATAATGGTATAATCAATCGTAAAGCCCAAGGAGGGTCTACGCTTTGGCAAAATTAGATGAAATAGTTTCTCATCAAGTTAACTTAATCGCTCAAAGAGCTGCTATGGTTGTTACTGAAGATGAGCTTAGATCCAAGATCGAACAATCAATCGAACAAAAACGCCCTTTAAAAGTGAAACTTGGGGTCGATCCAAGTGCTCCAGACATTCATCTTGGCCACATGGTGGTTATGAGAAAACTCAGGGAGTTTCAAGAATTAGGGCATGAAATATATTTCGTAATAGGTGATTTTACAGGATTGATCGGAGATCCAAGTGGAAGGTCAAAAACCCGACGGCAATTGTCTAAAGAAGAGATTGAAGCTAACGCTCAGACATACCACGAACAAGCTACCTTAATCTTAGACCCTGATAAGACCCATGTGGAGTTCAATTCATCATGGCTTTCTCCCCTTACTTTCAGAGAAATCGTTAACCTAGCGTCTATGCTTACCGTGGCTCGCATGATTGAACGCGATGATTTTAGCAAGCGGTTTAAAGCCGGTCATCCGATTGGTATTCACGAATTTTTGTATCCCATCGCTCAAGCATACGACTCTATAGCAATAAATGCAGATGTCGAACTGGGCGGAACGGATCAAACCTTTAATTTACTGATCGGTAGGGATTTGCAGCCAAGATTTGGGCAACAATCACAAATAGCACTTACAATGCCTCTTCTTGTAGGAACTGACGGCACCGAGAAAATGTCAAAAAGCTTAGGGAATTACATTGGGGTAACTGACGCACCAGAAGATATGTATGGTAAGGTTATGTCTATCCCTGATGAAGTAATGCCTGATTACTTTGAGTTGGTTTTGGCGGAACCGAAATCAACTATAGAAAGTATGATGCGAGATGTGGAAACGGGTAAGCGTCATCCCATGGACTTGAAAATGGAATTGGCTAATAGAGTTGTCGCTGAGTTTTATGGAATGAATCAAGCGAAAAGTGAGCAAGACAACTTTTTGCGTGTTTTCAGGCAAGGAGCGCTCCCTGAAAACATAGAAACGATCGAACATGATGAGCTTAAATCTGGTAAAAAACTCGGACTAGCCAAACTGCTTGCCATATGTAACCTAGCACCTTCTTCATCAGAAGCTCGCCGACTGATCACTAGCGGTGCCGTAAGAGTTGATCAAGTTAGAATCAATGATCCGTCATCCTTGATAAGAATTAAAGACGAGATGCTACTTCAAGTGGGCAAGCGACGCTTTTGTAGAGTTTCGGCAAAATAATTTCATATTTCATTTTTATATGAACTTTAAAACATATTGTTGCATAACAATGAGATGCTACCTGTTCTGAAAGGGGCTTCTCATTATTTTGAGCAAAAAGTTTTTGAATACCAAAAAAATACAACCAAAACCCATATTATATGTAGTTCTATTTGTATCTGTACTTGTATGCGTTTTTATTTACATAGAAATGAAAATTGTTCCCACTTTGTTAGCTATCTCAGAAACAAAAGTGATCGCTATCGCTAATAGAGCTGTTTTACAAGCGATACATTCCCACGTCGACACTCTTCTTGAGAACAAAGAATTATTAAGTTTCCACACTGATCCCAACGGCAAACTTTTATATACGCAAACAAATGCAGCATGCATAACTGAAATTCAATCAGAAGTTTTAGCGTTACTGCAAAACACTGTCAATGACCTCCAAAGATTTGGGCTCCATATCCCATTAGGACAAATACTAGGCTCTCGTATATTTGCTACAAAAGGTCCGACAATTAAAGTAGCCATGTGTCCTTACGGTTATGTCGATGTGAAAATCTTAGATAGATTTGACGTGACCGGCATTAATCAGTTAAAATACGATCTTTTTTTGAATGCATCTTTTACTTTACAAATAGTCATTCCACTTATTTCAACCAAAACTTACGTCTCGGTTGATGTACCCCTTACTACTGTGATTATTCCTGGCGAAGTCCCAGATACTTATCTAACACTCCCCTACGATAATCAGTAAATGATTTTAAGGCCTTCACAACTTAGGAGTTGTGGACCATAATGTTCTTAAAGAATTGATCCGGAGTGATTGTTTTGAAAAATGTCTCAAAAACAGCAAAAGCAATATCCTATTGGATGAAACACACTAGCAGTTCAGCCGGAGTTCAAGGAGGAGTTTTCGGAGTTTCGGGCGGATTAGATTCAGCGTTAGTAGTTGCACTTGCAAAAGAAGCGTGGCAAGATAATTGTCTGGGACTAGTTCTTCCTTGTTATTCGGCAAAAACGGATATTGAAGATGCTATTGAGATTTTGCAGCATTTTGATTGTAAGTATAAAGTATTAGATCTTGCACCACTATTTGATAGTTTCATCAATATGGTGGGCGGGTCAAAAGATGATAAAATAATGGCCAACGCTAACCTTAAACCTCGTTTACGTATGACAACGCTTTATTATTACGCAAACTTAATGAATTATATCGTGGTAGGAACTACTAACCAAAGTGAATATTTTGTCGGTTATTTCACCAAATATGGCGATGGTGGTGTCGATTTATTACCCCTAATCGGACTTACAAAATACGAGGTAAGGCAGCTTTCCAAACATTACGGGATTTCCGAAAAAATTTTAGCTAAACAACCTTCAGGCGGACTATGGGAAGGCCAAACTGATGAGCAGGAAATGGGCGTATCTTATGAACATTTAGATGCCTATCTTAGGGACAAGGAAATACCGAAAGATGCTGAAGCCAAAATTCTACAAATGCATAAAAAAAGTGCACACAAAAGAAACCTTCCGCCAAATCCGATTTTATGTGAAAGAAACTATAATTTTAAGGAGGAATGACATTTGGCCGGACACTCAAAATGGTCAAACATTAAACGTAAGAAGGAAAGAATGGACGCGCAACGTTCGCGAATTATATCTAAGGCAGTAAGGGATGTTATGCTCGCAGCACGTGAAGGTGGCGGCAATCTCGATCTAAATTTTAGACTTAGACTGGCAGTTGACAAAGCCAAGCAATCGAATGTAAGCGCTGACAACATTGAGCGTGCCATTAAACGCGGAACCGGTGAACTTGCCGGGGGAATTATCGAAGAGTTAACTTACGAAGGATATGGTCCGGGTGGCACCGCTATTTTAGTCGAAGTTGCCACTGATAACCGAAACCGAACCGCTTCGGAGTTCAGGCATATATTTTCCAAACATGGCGGCAAATTAGCTGAAATTGGATCTGTTGCTTGGATCTTCGATCAAAGAGGTTTCGTTGCCTTAGATAAAGAAAATTTCACAGAAGAAAAAGCGCTTGAAATTTGTATCGAAACTGGTGCTCTTGATATGCAAATAGAAGATGATTGTTATGAAATCTATACTGAGATATCAGATTTGGAGGATGTAAAAGAAGCATTAGAGGCTGCCGGAGCAAAAATACAGACTGCAGAACTAACGATGGTGCCAAAAACACACGTTAACTTAGATGGTGATGAAGCATCAAAGGTGCTGGTGCTAATGGATCTGCTTGAATCTCACGATGATGTATCTAGGGTTTATGCTAATTTTGACGTACCCGATGAGTTACTGCTTGAAAACCGCTAATTGATTGTGCATATGCCCCTCTTTCCTGGGGAACCTAAATCTACCGGGAGGGAGGGAAAAGTGCAAAACAAGCATTTCCAATTGTATAAGACGATAGCATTGTTTGTCGTAGTGTTATTCGCCGGAATCATTTGCGGTAAGTCTTTAATTTCGTACTTCATATTTTCTGTACCTAGTACCGATCCGATACCATCGACCATTAAAGTGGTCTATACAACGAGATATAGTAAATGCGGGGATACAGTTACTACCACAACAGATATAAATAACGCCCAACTGGATTCTTTCTTTGCCTCTTTATCTGATGATTGGCATATTGAACAGCAACACGATACGATGATCAATCTTGTAAAAACCATTGATGAATGGTGCCCTAATCATAGTTGTTATCGCTTCATAAAAATATACCGCGGCCGAGTGGTGGTATTTAGGGGGCAAAGTGCTGACAAAAACTTTATCGTCCAAGATTACAATAATTTAAAAGAATTTCTTATTTTACATAAAGAAACGTTGGAACAACTTAGGAATGGAATTTTGCTTTTTGATGAGAACCCCGAACATCTAGAAATACTGGTCAAGTCATATTTGGAAGGAATCACAGACTAACCCGTCGAACACCTAGCGCGGGGGTCATATCAATGCGAGTACTTGGAATCGATCCTGGCTTAGCACGTACAGGATGGGGTGTAATTGAAGCTAAAGGTCAGGATTTTACTGCAATAGATTACGGATGTATTACCACAAATAAAAAAGAAGATTTACCAGCCAGATTGCTCTTTATTTTTGAAAATCTAAATTCTCTGGTAGACAAGCATTCGCCGGATCTAATAGGTATCGAACAATTATTTTTTGCAAAAAATGTAAAGACTGCAATTACAGTAGGCCAAAGCCGCGGGATTAGCGTTCTAGTGGCAGGAATGCATAAAATCCCTATGGAAGAAGTAACCCCTTTACAGGTAAAATCGTCTATAGTAGGGTATGGTAACGCAACCAAAAAACAAGTTGGTATAATAATAAAAAACATTTTAGGATTGTCAAGAATACCAAGACCCGACGATGTGAGTGATGCTTTAGCTATTGCCGTAGCGTCATCTATCAAGAGGTCTTTCCGCGCTGTAATTGCCAGCAGTAAAAAGATGGAAAAAGGTAAATTTAATGATATCACAACTTAATGGATTACTCGTTTCTAAAAATAAACATACCATTACTGTTTTAGTAGCTGGTATTGGCTTTGAAGTTCACGTGTCTTCGGAATTGTTAGAATCCGTAGAAACCGGCCAAGAAATTTGTTTGCATACCAGGCTTATCATAAGAGATGATGGTTGGAGTATGTATGGTTTTATTAATCCGGAGGACAGAGTGCTTTTTGACATGCTTATGACTGTCCATGGAATAGGACCTAGGATTGCTATCGGGATATTGTCATCTTTGCCTGTAAGAGAATTTTACAGGGCCGTATTAACTAAAGATGAAAAAACTCTTATTCGTTTGCCCGGCATAGGGAAAAAAACTGCTGCACGAATTATCGTTGAACTAAGAGACAAAATAGGATTGCCAAAAGAAACACTTGGTGTTGCTCCCGGACAACCTGACATGACAGAAGAAGCCGTTGAAGCATTGTTAGCTTTGGGTTATTCAAGGCATGAGGCTCAAACTGCTTTATCGTATGCAAATAAAAATATCTCTACTTCGGATCTAGAAATATTGCTTCGGGAGGCTTTAAAACACCTTGCCAGATTCTAGAGATCTTGTTTCCAGAAAAGTATTACCTGAAGATGAAGTAACTGAAATATCTTTAAGACCTTTAACGCTTTCCGATTACATTGGTCAAAAAATGATCAAAAAGAATTTGAGAATATATATCGAGGCTGCCAAACAGCGACAAGATTCTGTCGATCATATTTTACTTTCAGGCCCACCGGGATTAGGTAAAACTACTTTAGCTCATATAATCGCTAATGAATTAGGTGCAGGAATTCGAATTACGTCCGGTCCGGCCATCGAACGTTCAGGTGATTTAGTAGCTATTTTGACCAATCTTGAGGACAAAGATGTATTGTTCATAGATGAAATTCATAGATTAAACCATCAAGCCGAAGAAGCTCTTTACCCAGCTATGGAAGACTTCTCTTTTGATTGGGTCGCCGGAAAAGGGCCTGCGGCAAGAGCATACAGGCTTAAATTACCTCGATTCACTTTAGTAGCTGCGACTACCAGAAGCGGAATGTTAACTTCACCACTACGGGACCGATTTGGAATTGCATTTCGTTTAGAATTCTATTCAGTAAGCGAACTTTTCAAGGTTGTGCACAGATCGGCGAAGATTTTAGGAGTTTCAATCGATGATCCCGGGGCTGAAGAAATCGCTAAAAGAGCGCGTGGAACCCCAAGAATTGCGAATAGACTGTTAAGACGGGTCAGGGATTACGCACAAGTAAAAGGTGATGGCACTATTAAACGTGATTTAGCATGTGAATCTTTGGCTTCAATGGACATCGATCCAGAAGGATTAGATGGGTTGGACCGAATGATCTTATCAGCAATAATTAACAACTATAACGGCGGTCCTGTGGGATTATCAACGCTCGCTGCAAGCGTTAGTGAAGATGCAGGTACCATCCAGGATGTGTGCGAACCTTATTTGCTGCAAATGGGGTTTTTAGAAAGAACACCTAGAGGCCGTGTTGCTACCCAAAAAGCTATCGAGTATATATTAGGTGGCAATAATAAGAGAAAGGGGCTTTTTGATAACAGTTGAGGCTACTTCTTCATTCATGTTGTGGTCCGTGCACAACTTTCCCTCTTCATTTCTATCGTTCTCAAGGGGTCATCGTAGAGGGAGTATTTTTCAATCCTAATATTTATCCTGCTAAAGAAGAGCAAAAACGTTGGCTTACGCTTAAAACGTGGGCACATTCTAGTAACTATAAAGTTCGAAGAATTTCCATCGCATATGACGATTGGCTGCAAACTATTTCAGATGATTATACAAAACCTGAACGATGTAAGAACTGCTATCGTGTTAGATTTGAAAAAATAGCTCAGATCGCCCAGAATGAAAAATACGATGGGTTTTCTACTACGCTGTTAGTAAGCCCTTATCAAAACCATCAGGGAATTGTAGATATTATGGAAGAGGTTTCACGTAAATACCGTGTTCCTTATGTGTATAATGATTTTAGACGTGGATATTTACGATCAAGACAGATTGCTAGGGGTTGTCATATGTATATGCAAAATTATTGTGGTTGTCAGTTCAGCATAGGAGGTGAAAAGTAGGGTGCCAAGTTTTAGTGGATTTGGTCGTGTGTTGATGATAACCGGAGTAGTATTGCTAGTTGTTGGAGCCTTGGTTTCTTTTGGCGGGCAGTTTTTAAGTCTAGGTCGCCTGCCAGGTGATATAGTCATTAAGCGTAAAAATTTCACTTTTTATTTTCCCATCATGAGTTCTATTATTTTAAGCTTGGGCCTTACGATTTTGTTATGGCTTTTACGAAAAAAATGATGTTGTTTTTGATAGTAATAGTTATGTTAGGGCTACCTGTAGCAAACGCTCAATCCCAAAAGAACACCTACAGCGGAGCCCCAAACATACTCGTAGGGTTGATGAAATCAGATTCGGTCCGGTTAAGAGTTTATGAAGATTATGAAATGATCTCGAAGCAAGATAAATATTTATTACCCGATCAGAGCTATATCTCACTCGAAGCCAGCGGAAATAAAGTTCGATTTACCATTTCTGACGGCGCAAAGGTTTTACATAATGAAACATCAGATCCAATCTTGATAACTCCTTTCGATCAAAACGATAGCGCAAGTTTTTCGATTTCGACAAAAAACACGACAACTTCTAACCTATCGGGGTCACGATTTCGAGGAAGTATATTAATTATCCCAAATGAACACTCCCCAGATATAGCTAACATATTAGATATTGAAAAATATTTATGGTCGGTAGCATCCTGCGAGATGCCCGGAAATTGGGAAAAAGAAGCTTTGAATGCACAAACTATTGCTTCGCGTACATACACACTGCATAAAAACGCACTACTGAATGACCCTGTCGATATTGCTTCCATCACCCCAAACGACATCAAAATTTGGGCGGATGAATCAAACCAGGTATATCGGGGAATTGATTCTGAAAATGAAAATGTAATTAAGGCTTGTACTGAAACGACAGGGGAAGTCTTAACATACAACGGTACTCCTATTGCTGCATATTATCATGCCGACGGAGGAGGGATGACCGAAACCCCCCAATTTGTATGGGGAGGTGCAATTCCATATCTTTCGAGCGTTAAAGAACTAGAACATGAATCTCCTCACTATAATTGGGAAAATACATTTAGCGCGAAAACTTTGGACACCAAGCTCGCGACGCTATTGCAAGAGCCTAACATAGATATGATTTTTGGCAACGAAGCTGGAACTTCCGGAAGATGGTTTACAGTAAATATCAAATCATATGCCAATAGCACTGTTGTTAAAGCAAACGATCTACGACTAAGCCTAGGACTTAAGAGCACATGGTTTTCTATCTTTAGAAAAGGTGATGGTCGTGAGACTTTGGGGCACCTTAATCCTGCTTATGAAACGTTTGTCAGTAACGGTTCGGAAATGCATTCTACGTCGCTGGAGCACTGCAAAATACATAATTCGCAAGGTTTATTTGCCCCGATTACCGGCGCCACTGTTGTCTCAGTTGAACAAGATGGGCCTGTTGAATTCGTTTTTAAAGGCAACGGTGCAGGCCATGGAGTTGGACTATCGCAGTGGGGCGCAAAATTTATGGCGGCTAAAGGTTACGATTTCACAGATATTCTTAAACATTATTATCCTGGAACGTCAATTGAAATTTGGTGGTAACGACATGAAAACAATTGAATTTGACTATTCACTTCCAGATGAATTAATAGCTCAAACACCTATAATAAACCGAGATTCTTCAAGAATGCTTGTGCTTAACCGACGGAACGGGAAAGTTACCCATAAATATTTTACTGACATACTTGATTACGTCCGACCTGGAGACGTGTTCGTGGTAAACGATACTAAAGTAATTCCAGCAAGGTTGTTTGGCCGGCGAGAAACCGGCGGTCGGGCGGAAGTACTTTTATTAAAACCGGTAGGCAACGATATATGGGAATGCTTAGTGCGTCCCGGGCGCAAACTGAATTACGGTAATAAAATTCTCATCGGAGATAATGAGGCAATCGAGTTGGTAGGTGAAATAAAAGAACGGACGGCTTATGGCGGTCGACTCATCAGATGGATATACCACGATGATTGGCAAAGATTGATAGAGCGGGTCGGGCGAATACCCTTGCCTCCATATATTAAACGACCATTGAGCGATCCCAAAAGATATCAGACCATTTTTGCTAAAGTGCCGGGTTCAGCAGCAGCACCTACCGCGGGCTTACATTTCACGCAAGAACTTATCAACGCCCTTAAAGCAAATCAAGTCACCATGATACCCATTACACTTAATGTCGGGCTCGATACATTTAGACCCGTTACCGAACAAAACGTCCTAGATCATAAAATGCACAGCGAAAGTTATGAAATAACGGAAAGTGCAGCCATGGAAATAAACGATGCTAAAAAATCAGGTCGTAGAATATTTGCAATAGGTACTACGGTAGTACGAACTTTGGAAAGTTCATATAAAAACGGCTCGGTTCGGGCTGGCAGCAACACCACAGACCTTTTTATCTATCCCGGATATAGGTTCAATGTTGTAGATTGTATGATAACAAATTTTCATTTACCCAAATCAACCTTACTAATGTTGGTAAGTGCGTTTGCACAAAGGCAGTTCATTATGAATGCCTACCAAGAGGCAATAAATGCTCGATATCGATTTTTTTCTTTTGGAGATGCAATGCTGATATTGTAAGCATCTGAGGAGAGCTAACTATATGACACTATTAATATATCGTAAACTCCATCAACTGGAGAACAGTAGAATAGGTAAACTTAGAACTGTTCACGGCGAAATAGATACTCCTGTGTTCATGCCAGTTGGAACGCAAGCTACCGTAAAGACTTTATTACCTGAAGATGTATGGAACACCGGATCACAGATAATCCTCTGTAATGCCTATCACTTAAATTTAAGACCCGGCGCCAATATTGTGAAAAAAGCGGGAGGCTTACACAATTTTATGAACTGGCCAGGTTCTATTTTGACCGACAGCGGTGGCTTTCAAATTATGAGTTTAGGACATATGGTTTCAATATCAGATGAAGAGGCGGTATTTAGATCTCATATAGACGGGGATCTTATTAGGTTTAGCCCTGAAACATCTATACAAGTTCAAACAGCGCTTGGGGCTGATATTATCATGTGCCTAGATCAATGTATCAGTTCGCCTTCATCTTACGATATGGCAAAACAGGCCGTGAACAGAACTGTGCTTTGGGCTAAAAGAGCGCAGAAAGTAAAAATATCACCGCATCAATCTTTGTTTGGAATAGTGCAAGGCTCAGTTTATTCGGATCTTAGAAAGCACTGTGCGCTTGAACTAGCGTCTATGGATTTTCCCGGATACGCTTTGGGAGGTTTATCTGTAGGCGAAACCAAACAACAGTTTTATGATACTCTTTATAGCACTTGTGAATATTTACCAAGTGCGAAACCACGATACTTGATGGGCGTTGGTCACCCGTTAGATCTGATCGAGGGGGTCATGGCTGGAATCGATATGTTCGACTGTGTTTTGCCCACCCGAAACGCACGCCATGGAACTGCTTTTACCTTTACAGGCACCGTAAACCTTAAAAATGCCCAACACGCAGACGAGTTTTTGCCCATAGAAGAGGGTTGTGACTGTAAGACATGTAAAAATTTTTCAAGGGCATATATACGTCATTTATTTGTCGCAAGGGAAACTTTAGCATGTAGTTTAGTATCTATTCACAACATACATTTTTTTCAACGATTCATGGATAGAATCCGAAAATCCTTGGTTAATAATTCGCTTAAAGAGTTCCGAAGACAAATGCAACCTTTTTACGCAAACTAGGATAATTAATGTAATAAACAAGGTGATCTGTAGTTTTCGTCGAACAAGAACACATAACTTGTACATATAAGAAAAGGGAAGGGGGAAGTAATTTGGGTTTCATGTTAGCAGCACCTGCCGGGCCAAATCCGCTCCTTACTAATGTCATATGGTTAGCTGTACTTTTCGGGCTTATGTATTTTTTAATGATTCGCCCTCAGCAAAAAGAACAAAGGGAACGAGCTGAAATGATTCGCGCACTAAAGCCTGGAGACAAAATTGTCACCAATGGCGGTTTAATCGGTGTTATAACCAAGGTTGAAGATCTTTCGATCAAAGTTAGAATAGCTGAAAAATCTGAAGTAGAGGTAATTAAAACAGGGGTGGCGAGGTTAATCAAAGACTGAAGACTTGATTTTTCAAATAACTATCGTTTACTTGGAACCTACAAGAGATCCAATCCGGGAGTAAAAGCCCGGATTGCTTTTTGTTGAGTTGACAATAAACGTGAAGGACTTTAGGATTTAGTTGGCGAATATACTTTAATGTAAAATTTTTAAAGGAGTAAGAAAGAGCTCCAATGAGATAAGTTGACACTAAAAACTAACGTGCATGGTAGGGGAAAAACTTATGGTGGGCTTACCATTTGAAATAGACAGAAAAAACGGTCTCCCTATCCACCTCCAAATAAAACGAGGTGTAGCATATCTGATTGCCTGCAGTTACTGGAAGGAAGGTCAAAAACTTCCAACTGAAAGAAATATGGCAGCTATGCTTGGCGTAAGTCGTAATACGGTAAGCCTTGCATATCGCCAACTGGAAAATCAGGGACTTATCACATCAAAACAAGGACGAGGAACTTTTGTATCTAATTCCTGTATTTCCCTTGGTTCATCGAACCACGAAAGACTCATCAAAATTATAGATACGGCTTTTAAAAGTGCATTGTCCTTGGGACTAAACCCTGATGAATTTCTTATTATGGCAAAAAAATGTGTTGCCGAAAGATATCAAGCACTTCAAAAAATTCGAATCGCTTTTCTTGAGTGTAATAAAGAACAACTCGATTATTTTGCTCGAGAAATTGAGCTCGGTACAGGGGTGCACGTGGTACCCATACTTATCTCCGATCTTGAATCCAGCCAAAAGGCATCTTTCCTCGTGGATACTGCAGATTTGATAGTGACCACATTTTTCCATCTCAAGGAGGTGCAAAACAGATTTCCTGATAGGCGAGAAGAGATTCTTGGAATTGCCCTTGACCCGGTGATCGAATCGATAGTTAAAATAGCTAGATTGCCTCGTAAATCTAGGGTGCTGTTGGTTTGCATTTCAAATGCTTTTGCTGAACGAGTACTAAAATCTATTGAAATTGCAGGTATACAGGAATTAGAAGTGTCAGTATATACCGGGAAAGATCCGCTGATACTAAAGGAGCAACTAAAAAACAAACATGCTGCAATCGTATCCCCGGGAAGATTTAAGACAGTATCGTCGATCGTAAATAGGCGTATTCCGCTAATAGAATTCATCTATAAACCTGATGCCGGTTCACTCAATCTTCTGAGATCCTCTGTGTTGGAACATAGAAAAAGCAATTCTAAGCAGGAGGCGATTGACTATGGCCAAAACTCTGCCATGGGAGATAACAATTAACCCCGAGTGGTGCAAAAAGTGTGGGTTATGTGTAGAATTTTGCCCTCACGAAGTTCTTGAAATGAAAGAATTCCCTCACGTAAAAAACCTTGCCAATTGTATCGGATGTTTAATGTGCGAAATGCATTGTCCAGATTTCGCAATAATTGTAAGAAGGAGGGAGGAGAATGATTAATAACAAAGCTCGACTACTACAAGGAAATGAAGCTATTGTGGAAGGAGCTATTTCAGCAGGATTAACGTTTTACGCCGGGTATCCGATTACCCCATCAACTGAGATCGCCGAACTATGTGCTGCCAAATTACCCGCCATAGGAGCAAAATTTGTACAAATGGAAGACGAAATTGCAAGTATGGCAGCGGTTTGCGGTGCTTCTTTAACAGGCGCTAAAGCGATGACAGCTACAAGTGGTCCTGGGTTTTCGCTCAAACAAGAAAACCTTGGTTTTGCGGCTATGGGTGAAATTCCATGCGTTGTCGTAAACGTGCAGCGCGGCGGACCCTCGACTGGGTTGCCCACATCACCCGGCCAAGGTGATGTGATGCAAGCTCGCTGGGGTTTTCACGGCGATCACGAAATAGTTGCTCTTTCTCCTTCATCAGTGCAAGAAGCTTATACGTTAACTATAGAAGCATTCAATATCGCAGAAAAATATCGCACACCTGTAATTCTACTTTTAGATGAAATGATAGGCCATTTAAGGGAAAAAGTCGTACTGCCTGAAAAAGAAAATTTAATTATCGAAAACAGACAAAAACCAACCACTTGTCCTAAGGATTATAAGCCATTCGATATGGAACAGGGAGACATAAAAGGCGTTCCGCCGCTTGCCGCATACGGGGAAGGGTACAAGTTTCATGTCACAGGACTAACTCACGGCGATGACGGTTTCCCGACAACCAATCCAGCCATTGCCGATGGACAACTTAGAAGACTAAATGAAAAAATAAGTTCAAATAGAAAAGAGCTTACAAAAGTAGAAAGATTTTATATGGACGATGCTGAGGTAGTAATATTTGCTTACGGAGGAACCGCAAGATCTGCCCGAAAAGCTGTTAAAGATGCTAGAGCCCAAGGTATCAAGGCTGGATTACTAAGAGCTATTACTATATGGCCTTTTGTAGACGATATACTTTTGGAGATTAAGAAAACCTCGCCTAAAGCTATTATTGTGCCAGAAATGAATTTGGGACAAATGGTTCGACCTGTAAAAAGAATTATTGGAGATACTGCACCGGTAATTCAAGTTAACAAGATTGCAGGCCAACTGGTCGATCCTGACGAAATTCTATCCGCAATAAAGGAGGCGATTTAAGATGGCGCTTTCGTTAGAAAAATACTTAAGGATGAGCAAATTGCCCCATATTTGGTGTCCGGGATGTGGACACGGTATTGTGCTACAAGCCATCGTAAGAGCTATAGATGAAATGAAACTCGATACCGACAAAACGGTAATCGTTTCCGGCATCGGATGCTCCGCTAGGGCTCCGGGCTATTTACATTTTGATACACTACACACTACCCACGGCCGGGCAATTGCATTTGCGACGGGAATAAAAATGTCCAAACCCGAGTTAAACGTAATTGTCATCACGGGTGACGGGGATGCTGCAGCTATTGGCGGCAATCATCTTATTCATGCAGCCAGAAGAAATCTAGATCTAACTGTAATTTGCTTCAATAATTATATTTACGGTATGACTTCCGGACAATATTCACCGCTGACCCCTCAAGGTAGTTACGCAACTACTTCACCATATGGAATGCTTGAAAACCCTTTTGATCTTTGCAACTTGGTTATAGGTGCAGGTGGCACGTTCACCGCCCGTGGTACTACTTATCATGCTAGACAGCTCACGAATCTCATCAAAAATGCGGTTTCCCATAAAGGATTTGCATTTGTAGATGCACTATCGCAATGTCCTACTTATTTTGGCAGACGTAATAATCTAAGAACACCTATGGATATGATGAATTGGTATAAAGAACATTCGGTTACGATAAGGGCATGGGAAAAAATGAGTTCCGAAGAAAGAAAAGATAAATTCCCCATTGGAATATTGAGCGAGACTCAGGCACCAGAATTAACAGAAGTCTATGGACAACTTGTTAAAAAGTTACAACAAAGAGGTGAAAGCTGATGCGATTAGAGCTCCGTTTAGCAGGTGAAGGCGGACAAGGGCTTATAACCGCAGGTATAATTTTAGCCGAAGCTTGCGCTAAATATACAAAATTAAATACGGCACAAACCCAGTCTTATGGACCTGAGTCAAGAGGTGGCGCTTCGCGCGCCGACGTAATAATATCATCTAGCGAAATTGACTATCCAGAAGTTGAAACCCCCGATATATTAGTCGTAATGGCTCAGGAGGCAGCCGACAAATACATGGCCGAAGTCAGATCTGGAGGCACTATAATAGTAGATACTACCTATGTTAAACCTATTCCTAAGTCGGATTTAGAAGCAAGGAATTTAACAGTCATCGAATATCCGATTAGCATTAAGGCTAGAGAATTGGGACGAGAAATTGTGGCAAACATTATAGCTCTTGGGCTTGTATCGGAGATCATCGATATTATACCAAAAGATGCTGTTCTTTCGGCAGTGTTGGATAGAGTACCAAAAGGAACAGAGGAACTTAATAAAAAGGCATTTGTTGCCGGTACACATGCTGCTAACGAATTATAAAATCTGATGTCATCAGTTCAGGCATAATAAATGAAAATTAGGGGGTTTGTGAAAACATGATTAAAAATGCCAGAGAAAAATGGGAACAAGGCACTCTGGCAAAAGTTCTCAAAAGATTCCCTGAACGACGCAAACAATTTGCAACTGAATCCGGTATCCCTATAGAGCGTATATATACACCAGAAGGGCTTCAAGATTGGGATTATCTGAAGAAATTAGGGTATCCAGGAGAATATCCTTTTACCCGGGGTGTTCAGCCAACAATGTACAGAGGACGTCTATGGACCATGCGTCAATATGCAGGTTTCGGAACTGCTCAAGAGACAAATAAACGATTTAGATTTCTTTTGGATCAAGGCCAAACGGGCTTAAGCGTTGCTTTTGACCTACCAACCCAAATCGGCTACGACTCCGCACATACGCTCGCTGAGGGAGAGGTTGGCCGGGTGGGTGTGGCGATCGACTCGCTAGAAGATATGGAAGTGGTATTTGACGGAATTCCACTAAATAAAGTGTCGACCTCAATGACCATAAATGCTCCGGCATCCGTTTTGCTAGCTATGTATCAGGCCGTAGGAGAAAAACAAGGGGTTGACCCAAGCAAACTTAGTGGTACGGTGCAAAATGATATTTTAAAAGAATATGTTGCGCGGGGTACATATATTTTTCCACCAGAACCATCTATGCGGTTAGTAACAGATATTTTTGAATACTGTTCCAAGACTATTCCTTCCTGGAATACTATTTCTATAAGCGGTTACCACATAAGAGAGGCTGGTAGCACTGCGGTGCAAGAGATTGCATTTACAATCGCTAACGGTATTGCGTATGTGCAAGCTGCCATCGACAAAGGACTTGATGTAGATGTATTTGCAGATAGGTTGTCATTCTTCTTTAACAGTCATATAAATTTTTTTGAAGAAATTGCAAAGTTTAGGGCTGCCAGAAGGATTTGGGCGAGAATCATGAAGGAACGATTTCAAGCTAAAAATCCTAAATCATATCGTATGCGATTCCATACACAAACTGCAGGCTCTTCGCTTACCGCCCAACAACCCGATAATAATATAGTTCGTACAACTATGCAGGCATTAGCTGCTGTTTTAGGTGGAACTCAATCTTTACATACTAATTCAAAAGATGAAGCATTAGCATTACCTACCGAAGAGTCTGTAAGAACTGCACTTAGAACACAACAAATTATAGCACATGAAACAGGTATTGCCGACAGTATCGATCCTCTCGGCGGAAGCTATTTTATCGAAAACCTCACTGATGAAATTGAAGCAGCGGCTCTTAAATATATCAAAAAGATTGACGACATGGGGGGCGCTGTCAAAGCTATCGAAAATGGTTTTATGCAGCGGGAAATCCAAGAAAGTGCTTACAGATATCAAAAAGCAGTAGAATCTAGGGAGCAGATGGTAGTTGGTGTCAATTGTTTTAAGTCTGAAGATGAACAGTTAAAGCACTTACTCAAAGTGGATCCCGCGATTGGTGAATCTCAAAATGCACGGTTTACCAAGTTGAAACTACGACGAGATGGTAAAGCCGTATCCTCGGCTCTTAAGCAAATCGAATCTGCAGCCAAAGGTGATGATAACTTAATTCCGCCGATTTTTGAAGCGGTTAAAGTTTATGCAACGATAGGTGAAATATGCGATGTTTTAAGAAGCGTTTTTGGGACGTTCCGTCCCAGTCAAAGCATCTAAATGCTAATAAACGTCGCAATAGGGAGGTAGTAGCATGCTAAAAAAGATTGATCATCTTGGAATTGCGGTTAATGATTTAGAAAAATGCATAGATATTCTTGGATCGGCATTCAATATAAAGGTAAGTGGTACCGAAGAGGTTGCTTCGCAGGAAGTTAAAGTGGCATTTCTTCCCATTGGGGAAACAAACTTAGAACTTTTAGAACCTACATCCCAAAATAGTGCCGTAGCTAAATTCCTAGATAGAAGAGGCGAAGGGTTTCATCATGTTGCTTTTGAAACTGACTGCATAGAAGATGCCTTAAAGCATGCAGCGAAACAGGGATTGCGGCTTATTGATAAGCAGCCTAGGCCCGGCGCTCATGGTACAAAAGTGGCATTTATACATCCGAAAAGCACTTTTGGAGTGCTGATAGAATTGGTGGAAAGACCCAAGTAATCAAATAATAAACTCATCAACTGATTCGTAATATGTGGATGTATTATAAACAAATAATCGTAAGAGTTCGATATATAGGGCGAGTTCTTACGATTATTCTTTATTTAGTAGGATAGAATATATATGAGGTAAGCGATCGCTAAGTACAATTTTCCAATCACTAAAGGAGTTTAAGGCGCAAAACCGAATATAGTGTGGTAGTAACCAAATTAAAATTAAGGGGGCTCGAAAGAGTGAAAAGCCCACCAATTACAATAGAATATATCTGTCTAACTTGTGGTACGCAAGGGCTTGTGCAAAAACAAAATTCTCAATCAAATAAGCAAATTTTAAAAGGCGGCAATATCTTGAAATGTCCGAAATGCGGGGCAAATGCTCTGGTTATCAAGAGAGAAGCCGCCTCAATTATTTCACTATCTTTCATACATTGACACGGTTAAGGTGATATATTCAACCGAAATCTTTTCGTATACCCGCCACCAAAGTGGCGGGGTTTGTTTTTCGGCTTTCTACAAATTCTATTATCAAAATAAAGAAAAAACCTGCAAATACCCTCATCAATCTGAAGGAACTTTCGATATATATGGCGAAAGGGATATTCAAGTGGGGAAAAGTGGGGAGAAGTGGCCAAGTGAATATTGCAAATGGCTTTGTCGGAGAATATCTCCATACTCTAGATAATAAGGGCAGAATTGCGCTTCCCATAAAGTTCAGAGAAACCTTAGGGCCCAATTTTTTCATAGCCCGAGGTCTGGACAAATGTCTCTTTGTTTACCCAAAAGAAGAATGGAGTCAGGTTATGGAAAAACTCAAAACTATGCCAATAAATAAAAAAGATGCTCGTCATTTCACCAGATATTTTCTTTCTGGCACTACTGAAGCGGAACCGGATAAACAAGGAAGAGTTGTAATCCCTCAAAATTTGCGTGAGTATGCAAGTTTGGAAAAGGATGTATTTATTTTAGGCGTAGGAAGTAGAATTGAAATTTGGGATAAACACGCTTGGGAAAAGACAAAACTAGGGCTTGAGGCTGACTTCTCTATTTTAGCAGAAAGCGTGGCTGGCCTATGATGACCAAGCCAAAAATGCAAATATACCATGAACCGGTTATGGCTAATGAAGTATTATCTTTTATTCCGAAGAGAAAAACAAACATAGCCGTAGACTGTACGTTAGGTGACGGAGGGCATACCTGGGAAATTTTGTCAGCCAATCCAAGTACCTTTGTTCTAGGCATTGATGTTGACGACGAAGCTATTGAAGTTTCTCAACAACGTCTCTTTTCTAAGTTCAATGGTCGGTTTCAACTAGCCAAGTATGACTACAGACGATTACAATACCATCTGGCAAACCTTGGTATCTCAAAGGTTGGAGCAATACTTCTTGATCTAGGCGTATCGTCGCGACAATTAGATCAGGCGCATCGTGGCTTTTCATTTATGGTTGAAGCTCCTCTCGATATGAGAATGAATCCTATGCAACAAAAGACTGCTGGGGATGTGCTATCTGAGTCAGATGAAAAAACTATTGAAAGAATCCTTAAACGATACGGTGAAGAACGCTTCGCGAAGCAAATTGCCCGGGCAATAACCAAGTATAAAACCAAACAGAAAATTTCAACAACCACAGAACTCGTTGAAATAATCAAGTCCGCCATACCTGCTAGGGCAAGGTACGGATCGATCCATCCGGCACGAAGAACTTTTCAAGCGCTTAGAATTGCGACAAACGATGAATTGTCACAATTAAGATGTTCGCTTTACAAATGTTTTGATTTACTTGAGCCGAAAGGAGTTCTCATTGTCATTACTTATCATTCTTTAGAAGACAGAATCGTAAAAAGAGTGTTTAAACAAATCGAAGACAAAAAAATTGGAGTGGTGAGAACAAGAAGAGTAGTTCGGCCAACTAAAGCAGAAATTTTGAAAAATTCGCGCTCACGTAGCGCCAAACTACGGGTAGTACAAAAGTAGTATAACATGAGTGTAATAGGGAGAAATGAAATCTATGACAAAAACTGTGCGAATCATCACGGGAAAATCATTTTCTATTGAAGTAATAGGAATAATATATTTTACTATAATTGTTATTGCTGGTGTGATTCTAGTTGGACAACCTGCTAAAATAGCACGCCTAAATCAAAAAGCAGCGCAACTTACTACGCAATTACAAGACTTGAAATTGCGCAACGAAAATCTGAAGCGAACTGTGGCATCTATGGAATCATTGACATACATAGAAACCCAAGCAAGGAACGATCTTGGAATGAAAGAACCTGATCAAGTTAGATCCGTAGCGATTAATATTGAACATGAACGATCCGATGGTTCAATAGACCAAAATCATCTTGCCGTCGAAAAGTCTTCGAAAGGCATATATACGTGGCTAGATCGCATAGCTGAGTTTATGAAGCACCGCATAGTTGTTGCCAAAAAACGGCGGTGAAATTTAACCTAGGAGCAGGGCTATGAGTGGAATTTTAGCCCGCAAAAGGGTTGGAATAGTCTTAGGCATAT
Source organism: uncultured Eubacteriales bacterium (assembly GCA_964406505.1). Classification (GTDB taxonomy): domain Bacteria; phylum Bacillota; class Sulfobacillia; order Fermentithermobacillales; family Fermentithermobacillaceae; genus DTU015. The sequence continues at coordinate 40,059 of CAYORX010000003.1, read as the reverse complement.
CTGCATTATGCTTTTCAATTTTGTTGACGCGATTAGTATACGTTCAATTCATCTGGGCGGAAGAACTTGGACAACAAGCGCTTGATATGAGAATGCAAGATATTCCTATACAACCCAGACGCGGCGTTATTTATGATAGAAATGGGCACGAGCTTGCCTTTAGCATAGATGTAGAATCATTGTACGCAATACCGGCTCAAATCGAAGAGCCTTTAGAAACGGCAAGAGTATTGTCTGAAATTTTAGAAATGAAATACGATACGTTAGCCGCTATTCTTGCCAGAAATACTGCCTTCGAATGGATTAAACGGAAAATTCCTGATGATATAGTTCGGAAGATTAAGCAAGAAAGACTTCCCGGAATAGGGTTCACGCAAGAGTCATTAAGAGTTTGGCCTAAAGGCGAACTGTTAGCTCAAACACTGGGCATCGTAGGAATAGATAACGATGGATTAGAAGGTTTAGAATACGAATATGATAAAATTTTGCGCGGAATTAACGGTAAATTTACCGTTGAAGTAGATGCTATAGGTGAAGCGCTTCCTCAATCACAAAAAGGATACATTCCTCCAGTTCAGGGCAAAAATTTGATACTCACCATCGATGAAGTAATACAATTCATTGCCGAACGGGAATTAGATGCAAAAGTTCAAGAATGTAACGCGAAAGGAGGCATAGCAATTGCTATGGATCCTTCAAACGGTGAAATATTAGCGCTTGCACTACGGCCGACATACGACCCCAACAAATATGATGAATACCCTGCTACAAACAGAAGAATTACTGCGATTTCAGATTCTTTTCCTCCCGGCTCTACTTTTAAGCCAATTACGGCGGCAGCCGCGCTTGAGTGTGGGGCAGTAAACCCTTCGGATACTTTCTATTGTGGCGGTTCCATACGAGTAGGACCGGATAATTTACATTGTCACAAAGATGATGGCCACGGCAGTCAAACTTTTTATGAAGTGATACAAAACTCTTGTAACGTTGGGTTTGTTCAAATCGCTCAAAGAACTGGGATTGAGTGTTTTTACAAATATGTTGAACTGCTAGGAATAACATCAACAACGGGTGTGGATCTGCCGGGAGAGGCAAGCGGAATAATAATACCGGAATCTAGCGCTAAACCTATAGACCTCGCCGTCATGTCTTATGGCCAAACATTACAAACAACACCTTTGCAAATAGCTGCATCTTTAGCCGCTATAGCAAACGGTGGTTGCACAATAGTTCCTCACCTAGTTAAAGAGATTACCGATAACCATGGCGACTTAATAGAAGCTAAGACCTACGAACCCATAAGACAAGTGCTTTCTACCAAAACCGCAGAAGAATTAAGATTAGCATTAGAACGAGTGATTTCCGAAGGGACTGGCAAGGCTGCTTATGTCCCTGGATATCGCCTTGCCGGTAAAACGGGAACTTCAAATAAAGTAATTGACGGAAGAATAGCTGAAGGCAAATATATAGCATCTTTTGCCGGGTTCGCTCCTGCTAACGACCCTAAGTTAGTGCTTCTTGTTGCAATTGACGAGCCGCAAGGGGAATATTATGGTGGTATTGTAGCTGCTCCTGTGTTTTCTGCAATAATGAGAGACGTGCTACGATATTTGGAAATACCGCCCCAGGAAGATGTTGCCATTGAAGCCGAGCACGAAACTATTACCGTGCCTGATATGGTTGGTAAAGATATAGTTGCGGCGCAAACCAATCTTCGTGAGATTGGATTAAATAGTGATAAACAGGGTATAGGAAGCGTAGTATCCTCGCAGTTCCCGGTTGCGGGTGCAAAAGTAGTTAAGGGTACAAATATCATATTATATACAGAAGACACCGATGAGCCTACAGAAGGAATGGTTAGAGTACCTTTTATAATCGGACTTGGTTTAGCACAAGCGAGAACCAAGTTACTCGAAAGCGGATTATCTTTGAGCGCACAAGGAAAAGGATTTTGTGTATGGCAAGATCCAATAGGTGGAACCCTGATTCCGAAGGGAACTATGATGAAGGCTATATTTAGAATGGACGTTGGAGAGTAACATCAGGAAAGTATGTGAGGCACCATATGCGATTATCTTGTCTGTTACACGGGCTAAAAGATGCCCGTTTAATAAATGATTGTCAAGTAAACGGAATTGCCTACGATTCCCGTGATGCTAAAGAAAATCATTTATTTGTTGCCATTAAAGGTTTCGAACTAGACGGACATGCTTTCATCGCAGATGCGTTTTTGAATAAGGCGTCTGGCGTTGTATCACAAAAACACGTGTCTGTGCCAATCGATAAAGGTTTAGCAATCGTAAAAAATTCACGTTTTGCTTTGTCTCATCTGGCATGCAATTTTTATAGGGATCCTAGTAGTGATCTTTTAACCGTAGGAGTAACGGGAACGAAAGGAAAAACCACTGTTTGTCACATGATAAAACAAATCCTTGACGCATCAGGGCATAAAACAGGACTCCTAGGCACCGTTCACAATATATTAGGAAATACGATCGTACCGGGAGAACGTACCACTCCCGAATCATCTGACTTATTTAAATTACAAAGGCAAATGGTTGATACAAACTGCACCGCTGTAACAATGGAAGTTTCTTCACATGCTTTAGCCCTTTCGCGAGTTTCACATGTTAAATTTGACATTGGGGTGTTTACTAACATAGGTACAGATCATTTAGATTTCCATAAAACTTTCGAAAATTACATTGCTTTAAAAGCAAATTTATTTCAAATGCTAAATAGGTTTCCTAAACCGCAAAATGAATCATATCCTACGTTTGCTGTTTTAAACAAAGATGATCCACATTACGATTATTTTAGGTCATTCACAAAAACAAAACTAATTACATATGGATTTTCTGCTGATGCAAACGTTCGGGCCTGTGACATAATAACGCATCCGGACCAGAGCACATTTATGTTATGTTTTAATGGAAAAAAACAAAAGGTTCGAATCAATCTTCCGGGCACATTCAATATTGAAAATGCTCTTGCTGCTAGCGCTGTTGGATTCGGCTTAGGAATGACTATGGATTCGATTGTACAAGTAATCGCCAATTTAAAAGGGGTTCGGGGGCGGGCTGAACTGGTACACGGGCCCCAAGATTTTACTGTTTGGATAGATTATGCTCACACCCCTGAAAGTCTAAAAGACATCCTAAAAACAGCTAAAATGGTATCGAATAACCGTGTAATTGGGGTATTTGGGTGCGGTGGGGACAGAGACAAACATAAACGACCCATTATGGGCCAAATTGCCGGATCTATTGCAGATATAGTTATAATAACGAATGATAACCCTCGAACAGAAAACCCAAATCATATTTTGGATCAAATAGAGCAGGGGATTTCAAAAACTCAAAGCCAAAATTTAGGACTCACCGTCTTGCGTATACCTGATCGTAGAAGTGCTATAAATAAAGCTATTTTTTTAGCGAAAAAAGGCGATGTCGTAGTAATTGCCGGAAAAGGTCATGAAACTGAACAAGTTTTTGCAAAAGAAACAAAACATTTCGACGATGCAGAAGAAGCACGTAAAGCGATTGCATTAAAATATAGATGATATCGAGTAGGGCAAATTAGAAAGGAAATGCTCTATAGGAGAGATAACCATGGAATACACTTTAGGCGAAATAGCCGAAATTACGCACGGGCAATTACTGCAAGGTAGTTCTGCTTCCCGAGTGCATAAGGTCACAATTGATTCAAGGAAAAACGTCGCCAAATCCTTGTTTTGTGCCATAAAAGGGGAAAAATCAGATGCCCATGATTTTATCGGTCATGTCGTGGCAAAAGGTGGAGTGGGAGCGCTAATTCAGCGCCAGGTTAAAGTAAATGATCCTTCCTTTGGACTTATACTGGTCGATTCGACAATCAATGCATTGGGTGCCTTAGCTTCTTTCCATCGAAGATCTACAACTGCTACAGTGATCGGTATTACTGGAAGTTTAGGAAAAACAAGCACCAAAGATTTAATAGGCAATGTGCTAAATCAAAAATTTGAAACATATAAAAATCCTGGCAATCTAAATTCCCACATAGGTCTTCCTCTAGCTATGTTAGGCATGGGACCTAACTATGATTATGCGGTTTTCGAAATGGCTATGAGGGCAAGGGGCGAAATTAAAGAACTTTGCAATATTGCAAAACCAACGATAGGAGTTTTAACCGATATATCGGCATCGCATATAGGGGTTCTGGGTTCTTTAAAACAAATTGCTATAGCTAAAAGGGAACTTCTTGAAAGCCTTCCCCCGGAAGGGCTAGCAGTGCTTTGTTGGGACAATGCTTTGATCAAAAAAGCATCCGAACATGCCAAATGCGACAAAATCACATATGGGTTTGACGAGCACGCCGACTGTAGGGCTTTTGATGTCATAATATCGAGAAATGGGTTCAGCCAATTCAAAATCGATTATAATGGAAACCAATTTGATTTCAAACTAAACATGCCTGGTATTCACCAAGTACAAAACGCTTCCGCTGCTATAGCATTGGGTTTTAAACTTGGTCTTTCTTCCGAAGAAATAAGCAAAGGCCTTTTGGAATCATCCGCCAGTCCTATGAGACAAGAAGTGATACATACAAAACACTTTACCATAATAAACGATGCTTATAACGCCAGTGTTAAATCTATGCAATCTGCATTGGATTTGCTTTCTTTTTTAGGTCAAAACAGAAAGATTGCTATTCTTGGTGAAATTCGCGAAATGGGTAAGCATGGACCAAAAGCCCACCTTAATGTCGGACGTTACGCTGGTAAAAAGGCTGATATTTTAGTAACCATTGGTAATCTAAGCAAGTATACCAAGCAGGGCTGGGATGAAACAAAAAGTTCAAAACACACTTCATCTTTTTGGTTTCCGGATAAAGAAGCTTCTGTTGATTTGCTAAGACAGCTGATCAAAACAGGCGACACATGTCTTGTTAAGGCTTCTCGGGGGCTAGAATTTGAGTGGTTAATTGAATTTTTATTGACTCTAAGCGTCTGTTCCGTGGGAGATGAACCATGTTGAAACACTTGATGCTCTACTTGCTTCCCAGTTTGTTTTTTACACTAATTGTTGGCAACATTTTAATTCCCAAGCTCAGAGACCTTAAAATTAGACAGCAAATTCGAACTGACGGACCAAAAACGCACATTAAAAAAACGGGAACTCCTACGATGGGAGGATTATTATTTATTATCAGCATAGTGCTATCCCGTATAATGGTTTTTGCTTTTACTAAGTCTCTACCGTGTCGAGAAGAAATACTGATTCTATGTCTCATGCTTTCATACGGTCTAATAGGTTTTATAGATGATTATAGACAAGTATTGGCTGGTCATTCATTAGGGTTAAAGGCTAGAGAAAAAATAGCACTTCAAATCCTGTTCGCCGCTTTATTCATGTGGTTTTTTGTCGAAAGAGGTTCTACAGTTATAATTCCTTTTACCGGTAAAACTCTAGAACTAGGAGTGCTTTATCCTATTTTAGGAATAGTACTTATCACAGGCTCGGGAAACGGAATGAATTTTACGGACGGCCTAGATGGATTAGCGGCAGGAATAGCGATTTTCGGACTTGGGGCTTATTCATTTATTACAATCCGTTATATTTGCGTTACAAATAACCAAGAATTATTCAGTGTAGCAACTTTAGCACTATCCACAATTGGCGCTTTGGGTGGATTTTTAGTGTATAATTATAATCCTGCAAAAGTATTTATGGGGGATACGGGTTCTTTAGCCCTAGGAGGCCTTTTGGCGGGATATGCCATCGTAACACAAACTGAATTAGTCTTTATTTTCATCGTAGCGGTGCAATTAATCGAGGTGATTTCAGTAATTTTGCAAGTGTTTTCTTTCCAGGTCTTTGGTAAACGCATTTTCAAAATGGCACCGTTACATCACCATTTCGAACTCTTGGGTTGGCGCGAAAAACAAGTAGTCCACCTGTTTTGGTTTATTTCCTTAGCTATGGCGTTTTTGGGAATTGCTTCGATGGCATATATATAAATCAGGGGTGGTACAGGTGAACAAAAGAAGGGCAAAACGCATGGTGCAAAGGGGAAATCCGGATTATATTCTGTTTTTTACCATTCTTACCTTGCTTGCCCTTGGAATAACTATGGTGTTCTCTGCAAGCATGGTGAAGTCTTTGAAGTTTTATGGGAATGCCTACCACTACTTGATCAGACAATCCCTTTGGGCGGTTTTGGGTCTAATTACCATGTTTTTTCTGATGAATTTTGATTGTTGGAGATACAGGCATTTGATTCCCTATGCTTATGCAGTTTCTTTATCACTTTTGGTTTTGGTACTCATACCCGGAATTGGAGACGTGAGGGAAGGTGCAAGACGTTGGCTGGGAATCAACGGTTTCGGATTTCAACCTGCCGAAGTAGCTAAATTTACTACGATTCTTTTTTTGGCCAATCGATTAGCGCGAAGCAAAGATGAAATCAAAAGATTTATAAAAGGATCAGTGCGGTATCTCGTGATCGTTGGGGTAACATTTGGGCTTGTGTTATTAGAACCCGATCTAGGCACTGCCTTAACCGGGGCAGGTGCTGCCGTTATAGTGTTGTATATTGCGGGAGCAAACGGTTTTCACTTACTATTTTCCGGCTTAGCCTCATCGCCACTTGTCTATTACCTAGTGATGAACGAAGAATACCGTAAAAATCGCCTTTTAGCTTTTTTGGATCCCTGGAAAGATCCAACAGGTACGGGTTGGCAAATAATACAGTCCCTTTACGCTCTTGGTACCGGTGGCCCGTTTGGAACTGGTATCGGTTTTTCACGCCAAAAATGGTTTTATTTGCCGCAGCCCGATACAGACTTCATTTTTTCTGTAATTGGAGAAGAACTAGGTTTTTTCGGCACTGCACTAGTACTATCATTGTTCTTTACTTTCGCATGGAGAGGTTATAGAACTGCCATGGCGGCACCTGATCGCTATTCTTGTTTGTTAGCAGCAGGGCTTACCACAGTAATTACTCTTCAGGCAATCATAAATATTGGCGTGGCAACTGTTTCGTTACCTACTACGGGAATAACACTACCCTTTGTAAGTTATGGTGGTTCATCGCTTCTAATTAGCCTTATGTCTGCAGGTGTTTTGCTTAATATTTCCCGATACTCGAGCAGATAGGAGGATACAAAATGAGATGCTTGGTAACAGGTGGTGGAACTGGTGGTCATATTTATCCAGCTATGGCAGTAGCGGAAGCTGTTATCCGGTTACTTCCTAACGCCAAAGTGCTTTACGTTGGAACATCGACAGGTATGGAGAGTAATTTAGTACCTAAGGAAGGATTCGATTTTGAATCAATAAGGTCGTTAGGGATTATGGGGAAATCGCCTATTGCTGCTTTAAAAGGTATTTGGGCAGCCTCACTAGGATTAAACGATGCCCGTAAGATTATTAAACGGTTTAGACCAGATGTTGTTTTAGGCACAGGTGGTTACGTTTCTGGTCCTATGGTATTGGCATCTTACCTTATGGGGATACCATGCGCTATCCAAGAACAAAACGCAATCCCTGGCAAAACAAATCTCATTTTATCAAGAATCACAAAGATCACTTTTACAGCCTGGGAACAAACTATCGGCTTGTTCCCCAAAAATGCAAACGTGAAAGTTACCGGCAATCCTATCAGGGCTAACATATTAAACAGTTCAATTGGCGATGCAAAATCGCAATACGGACTTAGTAACCAATTTACTTTACTTGTTCTAGGTGGATCAAGGGGTGCTAGATTTTTAGTTGATATTGCGATCGATATAGCGAAAGCCGGAAACGTAAACACGCAAATGATCTTGATAACCGGTCAAGAATATTTTGGACGCGCTGTTGCGCGATTAAACGCAAAGGTAGAAGTTGGCATAGATGGAGCAAAATGTGGAAATATTATTTTACGACCTTATATTTACGAAATGGAAACAGCATATCGAGCGTGTGAAATGGTACTAGCCAGAGCAGGAGGTATGACCCTTGCAGAAATTACAGCACTTGGCTTACCTTCTATAATAGTGCCTTCACCAAATGTCGTAGGAAATCATCAAGAATATAATGCCCGGGAATTAGAGGCCGTGGGGGCTGCATTAATTGTTCCTGAGGGTGAAAACACTTTTGAGAGCGTTGAACAGGGTTTAATAAATATTCTACTCAATCCTGAACGCTATAAAAAAATGGCGCAAGCCTCTAGAAACATCGGGCGTCCGAATGCAGCAAAACAAATCGCCCTAGAGCTCATTTCCCTTGCAAAACGGGGTTGACACCCTATGCAGTAAAGGTAACTATTATTAGCAATTTCGTGTAAAAGTCATAATATTTAACGAAGAATCTTAAGAAAGCAAGAGTAGGTGTACAATGAAAAAAGTTCATTTTATAGCAATAGGCGGTTCGGGCATGTCCGGAATTGCTAAAGTTTTACTATCAAAAGGTGTCCAAGTGTCAGGGTCAGATGTGAAATCAAGTTCTGCCACTAAACATTTACGCAAATTAGGTGCTGACGTGTTCATCGGACATCGAAAAGAAAATATCAAAAATCCGGACATAGTAGTGGTATCTTCAGCTATTTCAAACGACAATCCCGAAGTAATTGAGGCAAAGAATAAGAATCTGCCGATAATCCATCGTATGGACATGTTACTTAAGGCAATTGAAGGCAAAAAAATTCTGAGTGTTGCAGGTGCCCACGGTAAAACAACAACTGCGGCGATGGTATCTTGGATTTTGGAGCAGGTCGGAAAAGATCCTACTTATCTAATTGGCGGTAGCTTTGGGGTTAATGGAAATGCCCGCGTTGGTGATGGAGATTTAGCTGTAATTGAAACAGATGAAAGCGACGGCTCATTTCTTAAATGCAATCCCGACATAAGTGTTGTTACCAATATTGATAATGATCATCTTGAGTATTGGAATGATTTCGAAACCTTAAAGAGGGCTTTTAGCTCATATCTCAAGCAAACTAAAAACGGCGGAATGAATATCGTATGTACAGATAACCCTTACCTAAACCAATGGGCTGCCGATAATCCTGACGCGACAACCTATGGCGTTAAAACTGATGCAATTTGGCAAGCAGTAGAAATTGAAAGATGTGGGTGGAAAACAACCTGCAAAGTTTGTAAACACAAGCGTTACATAGCCCCCCTAAACATTGAAATGCCTGGATTGCACAACTTGCAAAATGCTTTAGGAGCTGTAGCAGCGTCAACGGTAGCTGGAGTGGATCCTGTCACGGCATGCGAACAGTTATCCATATTTCCCGGAGTGAAGCGCAGACTAGAGCGTATCGGTAGATTTGGTAGAGTATTACTTTTGGATGATTTTGCACATCATCCCAACGAAATTTCAACCGCTCTTTCCGCTATCAAAGAACATCTGCCAAATGAAAAAATAGTAGTTCTGTTTCAACCTCATAGATATTCACGCACCAGGCTATTGAAAGACGAATTTGGTAGTGCGTTTTCTAAAGCAGATGCTGTTGTTGTCACTGGAATTTATGGTGGCCCGGGGGAAAAAGATGATTTAGAAATCGAACCGGGAATTGTTAGCAATGCAATTGAGAAATCAGGGCATAAACAGGTTTTTAAAGCTGAAAATTTTAAGGAAGCGACACGTTTATCGGTAGAGTTATGTATGGGACGCGGAGTATTAGTAACTCTTGGTGCAGGGGATATATGGAAAACCCACGATATGCTTTCAGATCTACTGGCAACTTGAGTAACCAGTTCCCGATGAATTTCGTAATATATACCGTATTGAAAAGATGCAGAACTAAGTTGCTCTAGCCAGGAGTGTGAGAAGAAAAATGGCAAAGTTTATTATTGAAGGTGGCAACGTACTAGTGGGTGACGTTACTGTCAGCGGAGGGAAAAATGCTGTGCTGCCCATTATGGCCGCATCTATTATGGCTGATTCTCCGTGTGTATTACACAATGCTCCGAATTTGATAGACGTAAAGGTTATGACAGAAATGTTGCGCGAAATAGGTGTGATTGTCGAAAAATCAAATTCGGCGAAACAAACTCTTAATATTGATCCTACGTCCCTTAACAGTCATGTGGTCAATGAAACGCTTGTAAGGCAAGTGAGATCATCTATATTCCTAATGGGACCACTAACTGCAAAACTTGGTAAGGCTAAAATGTCATATCCCGGAGGATGCAATATTGGTTTAAGACCAATAGATCAGCATTTAAAAGGCTTAAGAGCATTGGGTGTAAATTTCACTAAGGCACATGGCCAAATAATTGCCGTGGCAAACAGATTACGGGGCACAGATATTCATCTAGATATACCATCAGTAGGCGCAACTGAAAACACAATGATGTGTGCTGTTCTCGCTAATGGGGTCACTATAATTCGGAACGCCGCCAAAGAACCTGAAATCGTTGATTTGCAAAATTTTTTAAACACTATGGGTGCTAAAATACATGGAGCGGGCACAGACATAATACGAATAGAAGGGGTAAAACATCTAAAAGGATGCGAATATACCATTATGCCAGATAGAATAGAAGTTGGCACTTTAATGATCGCAAGTGCTATAACTGAAGGCGATATTTATCTAAGAAATGCTTTGCCTGAACATGTTCAAGCAGTCATATCCAAACTTCGAGAAGCGGGAACAATTATATCTTTCCAAAACAATGGCATTCGGGTGAAAGGCTCGCCTGAGATAAAACCTATTGATCTTATGACTTTACCTTATCCTGGATTCCCAACGGATATACAACCACAAATGATGGCGCTAACTTCTATTGCGAAGGGAACATCGGTAATTAGTGAAACTATTTTTGAATCAAGATTTAAGCAAGCTGAGGAACTTGGAAGAATGGGTGCTAAAATTCGTACAGAAGGTAGAACTGCTATAATAAAAGGAGTACCTAATTTGTCAGGAGCTAAAGTTGTATCTAGTGATCTGAGATCTGGAGCGTCGTTAGTTTTGGCTGGGCTATCAGCCGAAGGCAAAACAACCGTCTCAAATATCGAAAACGTAGATCGGGGATACGAACGCTTGGAACAAAAATTAACTGCTCTAGGCGCAACTATATCAAGGGTGAAATGAGGGTTTATATTTAAATATGGATCAGAAAAAAGCAGGTGATCCGAAAGATAAAGTTCAGCGTCGAACGATAAGCCGAAATTCTTTTTGGGCTTTAAGCATAGCTTTTTTTGCTTTAGTGGGAGTGTTTTTATTCTTAAGATCGCCTTATTTTTCTGTGAAACATTATGTCATTAGTGGAGCAAACAGGGTATCCCACGCTGAAATAATTGCGAGGTGCAGTCAGAAATCAGCCAATATTTTTGATTTTGATTTGGACAAGGCTCAAAGGACAGTAAAATCATCTCCTTGGATCGCCGAGGCTCACTGCACCAGGGTGTTACCTGATACTATCGCCATCGAAATAGTAGAGCGAATCCCAATTGTTTTTGCTCCTGTGGGTAATAAAATGTGGTTAATAGATGGACAAGGCCGTGTGCTTCAAGAAGACGATGGGATATCTAATGATCTTATCGCTTTTACAGGTATAGAAGGTGTTTTAGCCGCAGGACAAATTATAGAAACACAATACAGTTGGGGGCTCGAGGTATTTATGCAATTAGGCCCAAAATCAAAACACAAATTAATTGAAATCAATATGGAAAATGAAGAGTGTATTCTCATCTTTGAAGACGGATGTAAAGTGTTTATAGGAAAAGAAAAAACAGGTCTAGGCGAACAAATAATACTACTTGAGTCAATTATTACTGAACTAGATGAAGACGGTAGTCACGCTGAATATATTGATTTGCGCTTCGACAAGCATGCAGTTAAACTCAAACTATAGATACTAAGGAAGAAAGGGGGGGAGCACCTGTGAGCCGACGTGGTTCCCAGATCGCGCTGACAATTATATTTCTTTTATTCGGCTTTTTATTAGCTACCCAGTTAAGAGTGCGGCCCCCTGTGCCCGCTAACGTCCATCACCAGCGAGCGGAAGAATTATCGCTACTTCTTACCGCTACTGAAGAAGAAAGAGATAGGCTGCGAGACGAAGTGAAAACACTACGTGATCGGGTGGCAGAAGCAATGGTTGAAGGCGAAAGTCAGATCAAAGTTTTGCAAGATGAGCTGCTTAGGGCTAGAGTCTTGGCCGGTCTTTCAGAGGTTACCGGGTCCGGAATTACTGTCGAAATGAATGACGCAAAAAAGGAAACATCTTCAGGTCAGGATCCAAACCTTTTCATTATCCATGATGATGATGTTTTAGCCGTAGTTAATGAACTCTTAGCCGCTGGAGCAGAAGCATTGTCAATCAACGATCAACGCGTTGTAGCAACCACCGAGATTCGTTGTGCGGGAGCAGTGTTTATGATCAATGGGGTAAGGCTTGCCCCACCTTTGAAGATCAATGCCATTGGTGATCCGGATGTGCTACAAAACGCTTTGAAGATGCGCGGCGGAGTTGTGGATAATCTTTCATTTTGGGGGATTGACGTAAAAATTAAAATCGAACAAGAACTTATCGTACCTGCTTATACAGGATCGCTTAATTTTAGATTTGCAAAACCGGTTCAAAAAGAGGGATTGTAATGTGGTATCTTTTAGCTGCTTTGCTTGTAGGGGTTGCAATTGGGCTCAACATACCTTGGAAAATCCCGGTAATACTTGCGCGTTACTTGGCAGTAAGCTTGCTTGCTGGTGTTGATACCTCCCTTGGGGGCTTACGAGCTAGCTTAGAGGGTGATTTTGACATCATAATTTTTGCTACGGGCTTCGTTGGTAACACCATCTTAGCTGCTGCATTCGTTTACTTCGGGGATGTTTTGGGCATAGAATTGTATCTTGCAGCGGTTGTTGCTTTAGGTGTACGAATATTTAACAATCTAGGGCTAATACGACGACATTATCTAAAAGAATGGGTAGAAAAAAAAGCCATGACCCAAGCTAGCAGCAAAGATTAGTGAAAAATAAAATTTCGAAATATATTTTGCTTGGAAGAGGGGAGTTGTGTGGCCGTGTTCGAAGAAGAACCCAGATATGCTAGTTTAAAAGTAGTTGGTGTTGGCGGCGGCGGCAGTAACGCGGTTAATCGTATGATTGATGCTGGAATAAAGGGAGTTGAGTTTATTTGCATCAATAGCGATGCCCAATCACTTAGTTTGTCAATGGCCCCCGCAAAACTCCAAATCGGGGAAGCACTTACTAGAGGATTAGGGGCTGGGGCTAATCCTGAGGTTGGCGAAAAAGCGGCTGAAGAATCTAAGGATGAAATTATTGAGCATCTCAAAGGTGCAGATATGGTTTTCGTCACTGCCGGCATGGGCGGAGGAACCGGAACCGGCGGTACCCCAATTATCGCACAAGCTGCTAAAGAAGTTGGAGCATTAACTGTTGGCGTAGTAACAAAACCTTTTTCTTTCGAAGGCCGCCGGCGAATGACCGTTGCATTGGAAGGTATTAACAAACTTCGCAATAGCGTAGATACATTGATAGTGATACCAAATGATCGGCTATTACAAGTGGTAGAACAAAGTGCATCTATCCTAGATGCGTTTAGGGTTGCTGATGACGTACTTCGCCACGGCGTCCAGGGAATTTCCGATCTTGTATGCGTTCCAGGTCTCATTAATCTCGATTTTGCAGATGTTAGGACCATTATGATGGATACAGGTTCGGCGCTTATGGGCATTGGCATGGCACAAGGCGAAAACAAGGCTAAAGACGCTGCCCTGCAAGCTATAGCTAGTCCTTTGCTCGAAGCGACCATCGACGGGGCAAAAGGTGTTTTGATGAATGTTACAGGCGGTCCTGATCTCGGCATTTTCGAAGTCAACGAAGCCGCAGAAATAGTAATGCAATCCGCCGATCCTGATGCGAATATTATTTTTGGTGCTGTGATAAATGATGAGTTTGAAGATACGATACAAATAACTGTAATTGCTACCGGGTTTGATAATACAGCTGCTAGAAAGTTCCAAAGGAGACAGCAACACCCGATTCTAAAAGTAGAGACTAGAGAGTTACTCGAAGTCCCTACTTTCTTAAGAAGAGCAAAAACCGAAGAAAAATCTCGATAAAAAGCATTATTAATACATAGCACATTACTACATAGTTTGCACTTATAGTCCTGTATGATTTGATTTGGGAATAAATGTAGACGAACTCGAATATTCATGTTCATACGGGGTGTTAAGGGATGATAAGCTATGTTTATTTGGACGTGCTATTTTTTGTTAACCTCATAGTAAACTATATAATGCTTTTGGCAGCAGGAAAAATCACTGGAGATTCTTTCCAAACTAAACGAGCAGTCATTGCATCTTGCATAGGCGGCTTGTATTCATTAAGCGCCTTAGTCTTACCTTTCAAATTTTGTTTTAGTTTCATAGCTAGGATTGCTTTTGGCATATTTATGGTTACCTTCACCTATCCCAAAGCACACGGACTTTCCTCTTTGGTGCTAGTGGGATCTTTTTATATGTGCTCAACAATGGTTGCAGGCACTGCTATGGCCTTATATATTCAAGGTAAGTCTATCGCAAAATGGTGGTCCTTAGTTTTAGCAATTATCTTGATCTGCGTCGCAGAATTTTTGTGGAAGATATTGAATATTTCTGCCATCTATCGAAATGATCTTGTAAAACTCGAGATAATCCTTGGCACGCAATCAGTAGCAGTGTCCGGCATGGTGGATACTGGAAACAGTTTAAGAGACCCTGTGTCTGGACTGCCGGTTGTTGTAGTCGACTGGAATTCTCTAAAAAGCATCATACCCCTAGAAGCATCTCAATTTTTTTTGTCAACTTGGGATTTTACAACTGACAATCTCTCCGAATCGCCTATCGCAACGAAGTTGAAAATCATCCCATATATGAGTGTGTCGGGAAATTCCGAGATCATGCCAGCTTTTATACCAGATGGATTATTTTTTATAGATGAAAACGACAAATATAAAAAGGATGCCGTAGTTGGTGTATCAAGTAAACCCTTTAAGCCCCACGGCATTTATCAAGCTTTGTTGCATCCGGAGCTTGTAAAATTATAATTTCAAATTCATTTACCATATAAAGAGGTGTATTGATTGATATCTTGGATCAATATTAAGAACATGCTTTCTGTTAAATGGACGAAGTTGATCATAACTCTAGGTCTACATGGCCGGATAGACTACATCGGGGGTTCAGAAGCTTTACCTCCACCTTTGTCTCAAGAAGAAGAAAGAAATTTGTTGCTGCAGCTATCAGACAATACAGTTGATATAAAAACTACCTTAATCGAAAGAAATTTACGTCTTGTTGTATATATTGCAAAAAAATTTGAAAGTACAGGCATTCCTATTGATGATCTGGTGTCTATAGGATCCATTGGTCTTATAAAAGCGGTGTCCACATTTGACGTTAGTAAAAATATAAGATTGGCAACATATGCCTCAAAATGTATCGAAAATGAAATTTTAATGTATTTACGCAAAACTATTAAAACGAAATTTGAAATATCCTTTGACGAACCTTTAAATATCGATGGCGAAGGAAATGAATTACGCCTTTCTGATGTTAAGGGTACCCGTCCAGATCTTATCTATTGTGATCTAGAAAAAGAAGATGACAAGCAAGTTCTCCGACTTGTATTGAACAGGCTACCCCGGCGAGAAAAAACCATTGTAAATCTGCGATACGGCTTGAAGGACGGTGTTGAGCGTACCCAAAAACAGGTAGCAGATATGCTTGGAATCTCTCAGTCTTATATTTCGCGATTAGAAAAAAGAATTATGCAAAGATTGCATAAAGATATCAATAACTTGCAATAAACTAAAAAAATACAAAAGCCCTAATGTATAAGCCTGGATGAACGCGGCAATACTTTTTATGAGTGACTTTTATAAAAAATGGTAATTCGACCAGGGGGCTTTGTGACTTTGTATAAAGTAGAGATATGCGGGGTCAATACCAACCAGCTTCCCGTTTTATCTTCGACAAAAATGCGGGAACTATTCGTGTCTAAACAAAATGGGGACCCAACAGCGCGGGAACGGTTGGTGAATGGTAATTTAAGATTAGTTCTAAGCGTCATTCAACGGTTTTCTAACCGGGGTGAATACGTAGACGATCTGTTTCAGGTTGGGTGTATCGGCTTAATAAAAGCTATTGATAATTTTGATTTGGGCCATAATGTTAAATTCTCCACATATGCAGTTCCTATGATAATCGGGGAAATCAAAAGATATCTTAGGGACAACAACCCTATACGCGTATCTAGATCGCTTCGCGACACCGCTTATAGAGCACTTCAAACACGCGATACCTTAATTGCACGACTAGGTAGAGAACCTTCTTTGCGAGAAATATCTCAAAAGTTGGATACTCCCGAAGATGAAATCGTATATGCACTTGATGCAATACAAGAACCGATCAGTTTGTTTGAACCAGTATATCACGATGGGGGCGATCCAATTTATGTAATGGATCAAGTAAAAGACGAAAAAGGAAAAGATTCTGTTTGGCTTCAACAACTTTCAATCAATGAATCAATCCAAAAATTAGCGGATAGAGAACAGGCCATAATAAAAATGAGATTCTTTGAAGGAAAAACCCAAATGGAAGTAGCGCAAGAAATTGGAATATCCCAAGCACAAGTATCAAGGTTAGAAAAGGCAGCCTTAATTGAAATGAAACAACATATGTCGGTATAAAATAGGAGGGAGCTAGAATGATTGGTAAAAAAAAGCGTGGTTTGATCAGGGCAATCTTGCTAGCTATAGTGGCCGGAATCGTACTTGGTACCGGTTGGGTTATGGCGCGGGGTTACGAAACACAAAAAGCCTATACCCCAACGAATTTAATAAGACTTCATATAATCGGAAATTCGGATTCAGATAAAGATCAAGAAGTTAAACTTAAAGTACGTGATTCAGTCATGAATACTTTCAGCAAATATTTAATGCATGCGCAGAATCGAATACAGGCAGAAGAAATTATTGCCGAACTTTTGCCACAAATAGAACAAATGGCTAAAAGTCGTCTCTTAGAAGCAGGAGTTCAATATGATCCCAAAGCTAAAATAGACACTATTATTTTCCCTGATAAAATCTACGAAGACGAAAAAGGAAAAACCTTTTTCCTACCGGAAGGTCCATACAAATCACTCCAAATTGTATTGGGAAAAGGTAACGGAGAAAATTGGTGGTGTGTCATGTATCCACCCATGTGTTTCATTGACATCGTTAAAAAAACCGAAGTTTCTTCCAAATCCAAAGCAGTCTTAAACATTTCTCCAGACGATCATCAGTGTGTATTGCTTGATGAAACTGTCCTTAACGAGGCAGATATAGAATATAAGTTTTTGTTTTTGGAAATATTGAAAAAAGGAAAGACATTCGTTTCTTCAATCCTTTCCAAAAAATTCAACCTCCCTAACCTTTCTCCTTAACCACGTAAATGTAATCCACAATTTTATACTATCTATAACTAGTTAATTCATATAATAATAAGGGGTGTTTCCGTGATTCGGGCTTCCGATTTATCGGTTCGTGAAGTTATTAACACAAGCGATGGACGTCGCTTGGGAAACATCGTGGATGTCGAATTGGAATTAACTACCGGGAAAATAACCGCGGTCATCATACCCGGCCATTCAAAAATTTTTGGCCTATTTGGGTACGGGGATGATTACATTATACCTTGGAACAGCATAAAAAAAATTGGAGAAGATGTAATCTTAGTAGAACTTACAGAACGATATTTAAAACGCTCAGGAAGATAAAATATGTCTAATCTATGAAGAGCTCATACTTGACTTAAAATTTTATGTGCCGTAGTCTCTTATACAGTATGGCAAAAAGAAAAAGACCACAGAAAAAAAAGTATATCAAACATGCAAGCGGCCTATCGGTTATATTAATATTCCTACTGCTTGGGCTAGTATTGTTATGGCCTTATATTAGATCTGCTTTTCTCAGATCTTTTGTCCCCATAGGACGCGGCACCAACGGCATCCTAGAAGAGCGTGCAACCGGCGATATTATATTCTCCAATGGACAAACTCTTCTTAGCGCGCCTGTCTCAGGCACGATCACTTTTGCAGTTGAAAACGGCGATTCAGTGCGTGTAGGCGATGTTATCGCAGAAATCGGAGATCCAAAAACAATAGCCAATGTATCCGAAAATTTAGCTACTGCTCAACTAGAACTGAAAAGCTATTGCGACAAAACCTCCGACCAACTAGATACATTGACCAGTAACATCCAAACAATCTATCAAAAAGCAATTTCGGATTTTTACCAGATGCAAACAGCTTTTGCTCAAGGCGATGAATTATTTCACATAAAAAATGAAGCAACTTTTAAAGACAAATTACAGAGTCTTTTCCAAACCCGTACCCAAATAATGAACCTAGAAGATCGATATTCAAATTTGATGAAAGAAATGGAAATAATGAAATACATCGTTTCGTCATCTTCCGTTAAAGTCGTAGCACCCATTTCCGGCGTGTTTTATTCAGATATTACGACCTTTGACCAAATGCTGTGTTCAGATAGTTTAAATAAAATGGATGCATCTCAATTATCCGTGCTCAGCCAAAATCTTAAAGACGCTATAAAATTTCATGTTGAAGAGGGGGAAGATGTTGAACATGGAGATGTAATCGGACGTATTGTGTCGGGAGAAAAGGTCGAATATTACCTTACAGTAAAAACAGAACACCGTCCCGACATACAACCGGGAAACAAAGTGTTATTAGAAACAAATAACCTTTCCCCAATTTATACCAATATATCTAATATAACGGACGGTAAACCCCCCGGGTATTCTATCATCTCTGGGCAAATTGACTATATTCCGCCAAGCAAATATGTAAGAGTAAATCACGCCTCATTAATCACTCGTAGAGAAAAAGGGGTGATAATACCTGTGAAGAGCCTGGTTGACAAAAATGGGCAAACAGGTGTTTTAGCGGTACAGAAAACTTACGCCACATTTCAACCCGTTGATGTAATAATGATACAAGGCGAACAAGCTATAATCGCAGGCATCGATGAAACCAGCGAAATTGTACTCAACGGAATTATTCTTTTTGAAGGCAGGAGGGTTCGTTGATCAAAACCAACATTAAAGCAGTAGAAGAAAGCATTATCAAAGCATGCAATCAAGTTGGCCGCAATCCAACCTCGGTTAAGATATTAGCTGTGACAAAAACTTTTTCCGAACAAGTTATCCAAAAAGCTAAGTCATTTGGTATCTCTTTTTTCGGCGAAAATCGTGTCCAGGAGGCAAGGGAAAAAACTGAGGCTGGGGTTTTTAAAAATACAACGTTATGTTTAATTGGTCACCTACAATCTAATAAAGCGTCAATCGCTTCTAGAATTTTTGATGAAATTCACTCGGTAGACTCGCTAAAAATAGCGAAAGCCATATCAAAGTTTTCTTTAATCTATAGAGATGCTCCAATGCCTATATATTTACAAGTAAATATAGGTGGTGATAGCAGAAAATTCGGCTGTAAACCCAACCAAACATATGATATATGTAAGAACATTCTAAGACTTGAAGGTCTTAAATTAACCGGGCTGATGACCGTTCCACCTATAAGTAGGGATCCCGAAGAAGCAAGAAAACATTTTCGAAATCTAAGACTACTTCGTGAAGAAATGATAAAAAGCGGGATTCCCGCAGTAAATCTGCGCGAGTTATCTATGGGTATGACTTCAGATTATAGGATAGCCATCCAAGAAGGTGCTACGGTGGTAA
Organism: uncultured Eubacteriales bacterium; assembly: GCA_964406505.1. Lineage (GTDB taxonomy): Bacteria > Bacillota > Sulfobacillia > Fermentithermobacillales > Fermentithermobacillaceae > DTU015. Next base: position 20,332 of record CAYORX010000003.1, on the reverse strand, counting down.
GGCTTGGGACTGCATTATTCGGATCAAGATCTTACACGTAGCAGGATCTATACCATGTCTTGTGGAACGATAATGAAATGATCAGAAAACATGTTCATGGGAGGGGTATCTATGGGAACAAAAGAATCGAAATTGGCGCCGATTAGAACTCCCAGGTTGACGCCTTTGGATATCCACAACAAAGAATTCACGAAATCCTTCCGGGGTTATAACGAAAACGAAGTAGATGAATTCCTTGACCTTATAGTTGCCGAATTAGAAGGGATTATCAGAGAAAATGAAGATCTGCATGCCAACATAGCAGGACTAGAAGCTAGGATTGGGCATTACAAAGGATTGGAAGAAACTTTGAAGAATGCTATCGTACTTGCCCAAAAGGCAGCAGATCAAATCAAACAATCAGCCGCCAAAAAAGCTGATTCAATAATTGATGATGCCAGGCGTGAGGCTGACATCACAAAACAACAAGCTGAAGCTCTTCTTCAAAAAACATATGAGGATTTGGAAACACAGCGCCAAAAGGCAATGAGATTCAAGACCGAAATGCGTACATTACTTCAATCGACTTTGGAAATGCTTGACGATAATGTTGATAGCATAACGTCTGTTTTGAGCAAAACCACATAACCACAACTTTTACTAATTGGAGGCCGTATAATGAGAGTAATAGGAATTGCCGGGGGCATGGGTCCCGAAGCAACATGCGATCTATATCTAAAAATTATAAGAAATACGCCTGCAGACAAAGATCAGGAACACTTCCGTACAATAATTGACTCCAATCCGAAAATTCCAGATAGAACAGCTTATATCATGGGTAACGGCCAAGACCCACGACCTGCCCTTATCGAAACGGCAAAGAATGTTGAAGATGCTGGAGCATCGTTTTTAGTTCTTCCGTGTAATACCGCACATTATTTTTATACCGATGTAATAAATGCAGTTAAAATCCCGGTACTTCACATGATGAACGAGGTATCTCTCCATCTTAAAGATCAAGTGGATCGTGTAGGAATTTTAGCTTCTACGGGTACTATAAAAACAAAACTGTACGAAAAAGCCCTTTCACGGGTGGGAATCGAGCTGATTGTTCCTGACGAAAATGGTCAAGACAAAACTAATCAAGCCATTTACCTAATAAAATCCGGAATGTTTGATAAGGCTAGAAAAATAGCATTGCAGCAAAGCGAATCACTGATAAAGCGTGGTGCACAATCTATTATAGCTGGATGCACTGAGATTCCCTTAATACTTAAGCAAGGTGATCTCGAAGTAGATGTAATAGATGCGACTGACATATTAGCTAAAGCGTGTGTACGTTTTGCGGGCGAGACTCTCACATAGGGGGAAAGCAGATGAAAGCTAAAATATTCGCCTATGGTAACTTTTGGTCACCCAGTCGCGAATCGCGTAAAAAGAATGCTTTATCCGCTTTGAATGGCAAAATTTTATGTGTTGGAACCTATGATGAATGTATTGACTCTTTCCCGAAGGGAATTAAACCTAAAGTGGTTGACTTGGAAGGAAAAACGATATTACCAGGATTTATTGATAGTCACATGCATCTTTTGAATTTTGGATTAACTTTACGCGACATATCTTTGACTAATGTAACCTCAATAGTTAGCTTGAAAACAAAAATAAAACATAGGGCGAACGAAGTTTCAGATACACAATGGATTATCGGTCGAGGGTGGGATCAAGAGATATTTGACGAAAAACGGTATCCCACCCGTAAGGATCTTGATGAAGCGTCTCAAGGCAAGCCTGTCTATCTAACAAGAGCTTGCGGACACATTTCTGTCGCCTCTTCAAAAGTTTTAAAAATCGCAGGAATTACTAAAGATACACAAAATCCTTCTGGAGGTACAATCGACCGCGATTCTTATGGGGAACCTACGGGAATTTTGCGGGAGACTGCTCAAGGGCTAGTACAGTCGCATGTTCCCAAAGTTGGGCCAGCTGCCATGGAAGAAGCGTTATTAAAAGCTTCCCAGTATGTAGTCTCTAAAGGGATTACCACAGTACATACCAACGATGGGCAAGCAGGATTTCCCGGAACCATGGAACTCTATGAGAAAATCTGCAAACAAAAAGCAAGCTTAAGGGTGTATTGGGACATACCTTCTTCATTTATGCCCGACATGTTTAAAACACCCATACGGACTGGAGATGGAAACGATTTTCTTAGGATCGGTGCGATAAAATTTTTCGCAGATGGGTCACTTGGCGGCCGAACTGCTGCGCTTGAAACCTCATATTCTGACGACTTAAACAATCGTGGAATATTAGTAATATCAGAAGACCAACTAAAAGAAGCAGTTTACGTGGCCCATGCCCATGGTATGCAAGTTGCAATACATGCTATAGGGGATAGAGGTACTAGGGTAAGTCTTGATGCAATAACTTCCGCACAAGCGAAATTGCCTTTGCACGATATAAGACACCGTATTGTCCATGCTCAAATACTATCGCCGCTGCTCATATCAGAAATGAAACGAGCTAAAATCGTAGCAGATATTCAGCCCATTTTTATTTCTACAGACATGAGATGGGCACTTGCTAGAGTGGGATCTACTAGGATGAGATCATCGTATTCATGGCATACCATGCTAAAAGCCGGAATCCCCCTTGCTGGCGGTTCTGATTGCCCCGTTGAGCCCCCCGATCCCCTTTTCGGCATATATTGCGCTGTCACCAGAAAGGATCTTTTTGGAAACCCGCCTGCCGGGTTCTTCCCTAATGAAAAGCTAACCCTTAACGAAGCCGTGAATCTGTTCACAATGGGTGGTGCTTACGCAGAAAAACAGGAACACAAAAAAGGTAGCCTCGTTCCCGGAAAACTTTGTGATTTCGTAGCTTTATCGGATGATATTAAAGTTGTAAAACCCGAGGATATTAAAGATCTAGAGGTAGTGCTTACCGTCATTGGAGGTGAAATAGCTTATAAAAAACCTTAGTAATAAACCAAATAGGATGTAACTTAAAGTAATAGCGGCGGAATATATAGCTATTTGCTGGGCAGCAGAGAAAAAGAAACTTTCGGGAAATATCCTGATGAGATAATCTTCATATGGATCAAGACGCCACAAATCGTTTCTAAAAGTTACTAGATGAAACTTGGTCCACCAATTTGTAAAGTTTAGCGCGGCCGGCAACACCATGATTAAAGTTATCAAAATGAGGATAATCCCAGCCATTTTTAATGCTTTAGATATTGCGATAATTTTCAGGTGCATTTGATCGGTTTTACATACAAGTATATATGTAAAACCTAGAAGCATAAACGCCATGGAAATTGTCTTAACGCTAAATCCAAGTTTGAATAAATCTCGCACGTCTTCAAGGTGTGCGATTTCGTTTTCTCTATACAGGTCTCGCTCCGTATCTTCTACAGATATAAAAACCTGAGCAGATGATGAATGCCCCAAAAAATATTTTTTGAGTATTGTACCTATATGTTTTAGATCCTCCAACGCTATCCCGGCAGACTTCGGAACATCAAGTTTAATCCACTGTTTACTGTAAAAGTCTAAATTTAAGGCAACTGCTTGGATTGAAAATAATATGTTAAAACATACAAGTCCGATAATTAACATGCCCATTGCAAATTTCATATTGTTCACCCTTGCACGCGACACTTAACCGGTTAATTTTACATAGTATGCCTAAGAGACGCAAATAAGGTTTCCGTCTTTTAAAGTATAGCATTTAGGAGGGAGGGGTGGTCCTTGAAAACCAAGGGCTACATCAAACGTGTATTTCCGGGAAACAATACTCCAGATGGATTTTTTTCTTATTATGACTATATGGTGCCCAAAGATGCAAACAGGGTTTTCGTGATCAAAGGGGGGCCGGGCGTTGGAAAGTCAACTTTTATGACCGCCATAGCCAAAGACATGGTTTGTAGGGGATATGACGTAGAAATCCATCACTGCTCGTCAGACAACAGCTCTATTGACGGTGTGGTGTTTCCAGAAATAGGCGTAGGAATGTTAGATGGCACATGGCCCCATGTAGTTGATCCTAAAGTACCTGGTGCAGTAGACGAAATCATTTGGCTTGGTGAATTTTGGGATGAAGAATCGGTAAGGGCCAATAAACAATCGATCTTGCTAGCACAAAAGGGTGCTGAATCGGTTTTCCGACGCGCTTACCGATTTTTAAAAGCCGCCCAAATCGTATATGAAGACTGGGAATCAGTCTATATAGAAGCTATGAATTTCGGCAAGGCAAATGTTTTTGTCCAAAAGATTATCGATGAAAACCTAAGCCACCTAGAAGTAGGATCCAATCCCGGCATACAGCGGAAACTTTTTGCCAGTGCTATAACTCCTGACGGCATGGTAAATTATCTTAACACCATAGTATCTCCTTATAAAAACCGCTATGTAATCTCCGGTCATCCAGGTACAGGAAAATCCGTTTTGCTTAACAAAGTGGCACAAGCAGCCCTTACACGGGGATTTTATGTAGAAACTTATTTTTGTCCATTGCATCCCGACAAAGTGGAACATGTAGTGGTACCCAAATTGGACCTTGCGTTAACCAAATCAATTGAACCCCATACTTATACTCCAAGTACAAATGACACAATAATAGATATGAATAGTTGCTTAAACGACAGCGTAATCGAATCTCACTATCCGTATATAGTTAGAGCGCGGGAACAGTTCGAAAGCCTTTTTAAATCAGGCATTTACTATATAGGCCAGGCAAAACAGTATCATGACGCCTTGGAAAAATTTTATGCTCCCAACATGGATTTTGAGGGAATCGAAAGACTGCGCAAAAATATAGTTAAGCGGATACTTGTTTATGCGGGCGAAATAGACGTTATAGCTAAAACTAACGGGGGACTGGGATTTGGGTATGGAGAAGGGGACGTCATGTGAAAGCAAAGCATAATGAAAGAGTCTTACGGAAAACACTAGAACAAATATCCGATTCCTTGGAAAGATCTAAAATTGCGGAATATGTAGAATTGCTGAATCATCCGTGGCGTTTAGCATATCTAAATCTGATTAGCGGGCTTTTCAGGGGCGTAGGGCTAGCTGTTGGGTTTACGCTGCTAGGTTCCTTATTAATCTATGTATTAACTCGAAGTTTCGTATTAAATCTTCCAATCATAGGAAATTTCATAGGCGAACTGGTGTGGATAATTCAGCAATATTTAAAAACTAGACCTTAATCAATAAATTTTTCTTTTACAGGATGGTGTAAATGAATAAAACTGATGGAAAACACAAATTAGATGTCTCAGAATTTGAAAAAAAGCTTATTACAGAACTAAAAGAATTGAAAAATGGATTACGATCAATCAAAGAAAAATCGTTTTCTATGGATCAAAAAGATCTATTAGGTATTGATTCTTCTTACGATCAACATCCAGGAGATTTAGGTTCGGAGACTTTCGAAAGAGGTAAAGATCTAGGTTTGAAAGATGGGATTGAGATAAAAATAGCAAAAATGCGTGATGCACTAAATAGAATTAAAATGAACAAGTATGGTTTTTGTTTAAAATGTAAACAACCAATCCCAATTGAAAGACTCAGGGCCATACCTGAAGTTGAATTATGTGCTTCATGCCAGAAACAGCAGGAAGTATTACCGCAAACTAGAAGGCCAGTAGAAGAAATGGTGTTTTCTCAAGACGTTCCCGACAGTGCATTTCAAAAAGAACCCGGCGAAGAACCGCCATTAACTGATAGGTAATGCTAGTTTTTTTACACTAAAATCAGCAGCCCCTTGCTTTGAATGTTTGGTCTTTGTATGCTGTAAACAGACTAAATTTACATCGAAATAATTTACATTATCATGGCTGCTGAAAGTAGGTTGCATACACTAATGTTTTGGTTTTCATTTATGACAGTATTTACGTTGGATCAGTTTAGCAAATACTATATAAGAAATAGATTTTCAGTTGGTCAAAGCTTACCGGTAATAGGTCAATGGATTCAAATCGTATATAAAGAAAATCCTGGAGCAGCTTTTGGAATTATGCCTCATGCACGATGGTTGCTTATCTGCACGAGTATCGTAAGTATAGTATTAGCCATTTTTCTACACCACAAACTGTATCTAACTAGTGATGCTGCGGTGATAGCTTTTGGACTGGTTGCAGGGGGGGCTCTGGGAAACGTTGTAGATAGGATATGTCAAACAACGGTAACAGACTTTATCTACGTAAAATATTTTCCTGCGGTATTTAACATCGCCGATAGCGCAATTGTAATAGGCAGTTTAATGATCGCGCTTATGCTGTTTGAAAACTTTCAAATAATTGATTGAGGCAGTAGGGGAGAACAGATTCGCTTTGGATATAAATCAAAACGTTATATATCTAACTGTAAAAAGTAATGAACAAAAGAATAGGCTCGATACTTACATTGCAAATCAAGCACAACCAAATATTTCTAGATCTCGGGTTCAGCAACTCATTAAACAAGAAAAAGTCACAGTAAACGGCCATATCGTAAACAAGCCTTCTACAAAGGTTAGCACTGATGATCTTATCGTAATCAACATACCTCCTAAACAAAAAATGCATTTACAGCCTGAAAACATCACTTTGGACGTCATATATGAAAACGAGGATATAATTTTAATAAATAAACCTAGAGGCATGGTGATACATCCTGCAGCCGGACATAACAGCGGTACTTTGGTAAACGCACTTCTTGGTCGGTGGCCTCAAATAGAGAAGGTTGGTGAAAAAACTCGCCCGGGGATTGTTCACAGGCTAGATAAAGATACAACGGGGTTACTTGTAGTTGCTAAGAACGAAAAAATACTAGAGCATCTAAAAAACCAAATAAAAGCTAGGAAGGCAAAAAGAGAGTATCTAGCATTGTGCAAGGGCCGCTTCGGAAAAAAAGAAGGAACAATAGAGATACCTATCGGAAGACATCCGGTAAATCGTAAACGCATGGCCGCCCTGCGTCCCGGAATTGACGTTCCGCCTCAATACAAAGTAAGAAAGGCTATAACTCATTGGCAAGTGGTTTCGCTATTTGGATCCGCTTATACTTTGATACTCGCTCAGCTACATACGGGGCGTACGCATCAATTGCGGGTACACTTGTCGTACATAGGCCATCCAATAGTAGGAGATTCAGTATATGGGAAAAACAGGAATAAATTAAAGTTAACAGGGCAAGCATTACATGCGTTTAAACTTGGTTTATATCTAAAAAGCAAAACCGGTAATGTTGAAAACTACTGTGAGTTTAAAGCACCACTGCCTATAGATTTTGCCCAAACTTTGATGAGTTTGAAAAATAAGTATCGAAAGGAGTTACCACCATGGTTACTAATTTAAATAAAAAGTTTATAGCTAAGGAAACCGCAAAAATACTCATCGATATCGAAGCCGTTGGGGCCAGGCCTGGACAACCTTTCACGCTAACTTCTGGAACGAAAAGTCCTGTATATATAGACTGCCGAAGACTAATTTCGTTTGTACCACAAAGAGAAAAAACCATGACCTTCATGCAACAGCTAATTGAACATACTCTAGACGAACCTGTTGACGCTATAGCCGGTGGTGAAACCGCCGGTATTCCATACGCGGCATTTCTTAGTTGGCAAATGAAACTGCCTATGCTCTATGTACGGAAAAAACCAAAAGGCTTTGGTAAAGATGCGATGGTAGAAGGAAATTGTATCGCAGGAACTCGTGTAGTCTTAATCGAAGATCTGATTTTCGATGGCGGTAGCAAGGTAAACTTCGTTGAAGGGCTCAGAAAAGCTAGCTTAAAAATAAATCACGTGTTCACTTTAGCTTCTTATGCGTTGTACGAAGAATATGAAAGAATCCTAGCACCAATTGATGTCAAAGTATCTTGGCTCACAGACTGGCCGACCATCGTCAATGTTGGAGAAGATTTGGGTTACTTTAGTAAATCTGAATCCAATGAAATAAGAAGTTTCTTGTCTGATCCTCGTAAATGGTCTAGGGCTAGGAATGGTAAGTAATAAACATTACTAGAGATAATTTGAACGAAAAAATAGGCTGAAGAAATATTAACCTCAAATAAACTCTAGTTTACATAATATATATTATCGGACATTGTATAAATTACGACTGTTTAATTGAAATCATTATGCTCCCTCTTTCTTATAGATTTCTCGTAGTTCACAATAAATTTACAAAACAAAGCGCAAAATAGCCTTATACGGTAATCTAAGCAGTTTTGAGTCGTTTATGACCAATTCCACCTATCCAGTGATGAAAATCGTTTAGAAGACGTTTAAATGGCGTGCGAAATACAAATTATACTAATGTTATCTTCTTTTTGTTATATCGACGAGGCTTATGAAATTTTGCTTAGAAAGAGGATTTTGCTCACTGAGGTAGAATTACAATCACAAAGTTTACATAGGCAGGAGAGATTTTGTACTTGGACTGTCACTTTAAAAAAATGAAACTTATTATATCGCTCGTTCTTTTAGCGGCTTGTCTTTCTGGTTGTCTTCATGCCAAAGAACCGACTACCGATACCGACAATGTAAATTATTCCTTAGAGAAAGCACCCAACGAAGCCGTTGCGAAACCAGTTGCTTTATCCGATGAAAAACTATTAGATAAAGCGCTTTTTACTGTAGAAGAATATATAAAATCATCACAGTTATCTGACAGAGAATCTGTTCTTAATTTTGACGTGGCAGTAAAGAACGGAAAGGTTTCCTTGATGGGACAAACAACAGAAGAACGATTAAAAACCAGTATACTTAACGCGTTGGCTTGCATCGCAGACGATTTAGAAGTACTTGATGAAGTTACCATGTACCCCCTAGCAGAATTCGGCGACAAAATATGGGCAGTCGTCAATGAACCGGTCATCAATTTGGGATCATCTCCCGGCCTTTCCGAAGGTGATAATACCGTTACCCAAGCAAGAATGGGTGATGTTTTGTCTGTTTTAACTTTCAAAGATGATTGGTATCTAGTTCGAATGAAAGATAAGTATCTTGGTTGGGTTTCCCCAGAACAGATCACCGTTTTCGATTCCCAATCTTTAGACAATTTTTGGCACAACAAAGTTGCCTTAGTTACTGTTAAAATGGCCAAGGCCCTAGATGCACCGAATGGCGAAATGGTTTTCGAAAAATGGTTAGTACAAGGCTCTACACTTCCGGTAATTTCAGTTGATGAAAATTGGGCCGAACTTAATACTCCAATCGGAGAAAGCGTATTCGTTAATGCTGAAAGCATTGACATCTTTCCGAACTTAGAACACGTCTTCGCAGTCAAATATCCTGCGACCGATGTAATCGAAACTGCAAAACAATACATCGGCCTCCCCTACTTATGGGGAGGATGTACCTCGTACGGGTTTGATTGCTCAGGTTTTACCCAGTTTTGCATGAAAATGAACGGCTATTCTATAAGGCGTGACGCCCACATGCAATTTGTTCAGGGGGAACCTGTAAGCTCTAGAGATGATTTAGAACCGGGTGATTTGGTGTTTTTCGAAACTTACGCGCCCGGACCTTCCCACGTAGGTATCTACATGGGACAAAACCGGTATATTCATTCAGGTAGCCAGGGAGTCGCGATCAACAGTTTTGATCCTGCACATCCGGATTACTCCTCTTCCCTTGCAGAAAAATACCTTCTAGGACGCCGTATAATCAAGTAAACGCCAAAGGCGGTATCCTTATCTTACGATAAATACCGCCTTATGCTTTGAACCTTATCCGAGTGCTCCACCTCGCGTGGGTATCAAAACCACTTGACCGGGAACCAAAACATTTGGGTCCGGGATTTGAGGGTTAAACGCAATCAATTCAGTTAAGCCTATAGCAAATCGTTGTGCAATAATAAACATTGTATCACCAGGTCTTACCACATATTTACGCCCAGGTGTATGCGGTGAGCCGTATGGCGGTATATGTGGCGGATCATGCGGTGGCCTGTGCGGTGGTCTATGCGGTGGCCTGTGCGGTGGGGTTGGGTGAATTCCGTCAGGCACAATAATGATTTCTCCTACCACAATCATATTAGGGTTTCTCACTTGTGGATTAGCCCGTATTAGGGCTTCTAATGATACGCCAAATCTTTGAGCTATACTATACATAGTGTCACCTGGCTGAACTATATATTCTGTCCTTTTTGCCGGTGGTCGATGTGGCGGCCGTTCGGGCGAAGTTACCGGTGGCCAGGTTGTTTCATACCCTTCAAAGTCAATTTTACATTTTTCGGCCATCTTACGAAGGTGCCCTATTTGCTGTTTTTTGCGTTTAGTTACCCTTTCGAACACAGATCTTTGTACAGAATCCGTTACATGCGAATCGATAACGATGTATCCTTTATCAATTACTTTTGTAAAATGTGCGTGAATCATAGTAATGCAAGATGCAAAATCACCAGGCATGGCTACAGAAGCAACTGAAGTTGCGACCTCAATATTCATAGTTGTAAACAATTCACTGCAGTCCTTAATCACGTCTTTGTGTAATATCATCATTTGATCTGCTTCTTCAAAACAATCGTGTCCGCTTGAATAGTCAAGACATTTTTCCACAATCGGAGCCATTTGTTTTTCGGTTGTCCAGATAAAATTACAAGCATCACGAAGGGTGCTCTCACTCATCTCTCTTCTTCCCCCCCTCGATCCATAGGGATAAAATATGATGACGCTCTCCTTTTCAGCCTATGTGTTTGCATCGATTTTGGTTACGTGAAAAATAAAAATATATCGACGAAATACCAAACTAACGTTTGCTTAGATAGAAAGTTGATGATAAACTCTTTATTAGACAAGATATTTCTCACATTTAATTTAAGAGGAAAGATGATATGGAACAATTAACAATTCAACAAGCTAACGTGCTTAATACTATACAGCAATATATTCGCGAGACCGGTTATCCCCCGTCTGTAAGAGAACTGGGGAAAAAACTGGGTCTTAAATCCACCGCTACCGTGCATAGTCACTTAAAAACCCTTGAACGTAAAGGTTATTTGCTAAGAACAGCTCAAAAATCGCGAGCCTTCACTGTGGTGGATCGTAAAAAGCCTAGCCAGCCTGCTTCCACCGTAATGGTACCAATGGTTGGAACAGTGCGAGCAGGAACACCCGTGCTTGCAGTAGAGAATATAGAAGAGTATATACCCTTACCTTACACATTCGTCAAAACTAAGAATGCTTTTATGTTGCAAGTAGAAGGAAATAGCATGGTAGATGTTGGGATATTTGAAGGAGATTTAGTGTTAGTAAGACAGCAAGATACCGCTGACAACGGTGATATTGTGGTGGCATTGTTAGAAGATGAAGCAACCGTAAAGACTTTTTATAAAGAGAAACACTCCATTCGTTTACAACCGGAGAATCCGGAGTTGAAACCTATTATTTCTAAAAACGTTCGAATACTCGGCAAGGTGATCGGAGTAGTTCGTACTTATCACTAACCCAAGCGTTCACTACCCCGAAAGTCTCTTTGAGAATCTAACGGCATCCACAGGATCAAGTTTGCATATAATTTCTGCTCCGGACTTTCCATGGATTTTTTGTAAGATCGCTCCTGCTTTCCTGATCTCAAACAAAATATTCCACATCGCATACGGTACTATTAAAGAAACGATCTTATTCTCCTTCAAAAGATGTCTTTCCACCGTCGTAGCAAACTTACTAATGCCATAACCACTAAGTGCAGAAACGTGTAGGGCTATATGTTGTTTCGTCATAGCTACCTTTAACTCATGTTCAGATACTTTATCCGATTTGTTAAGCACTGTGATTATCGAACGATCCGAAGCCCCTAGTTCTTCTAATACTTTTTCTACTGTTCGAATTTGCTGCTCCCAAACAGGTGAAGAGACATCTACTACGTGGACAAGCAAATCAGCATCAAGAGATTCTTCTAAAGTCGATCTAAAAGCATACACTAGCTCGTGGGGTAAACCCTGAATAAAGCCGACTGTGTCAGAAATTAAAGTCTCCATACCCGACGGTAAAAACCACCGGCGCGTCCATGGATCGAGAGTTGCAAAGAGTCTATCATCACACAGCACATCTTCGCCTGTTAGCGCCTTAAATAACGTAGATTTGCCTGCGTTAGTATAGCCTATAAGAGATATCTTAGGAATCGACGATTCTCTCCTGCGTTTACTTTGCTCTTTCCTAACCTTCCGTGCTTTATCTAGACTCTTGGTTAATTGAGATATTTTTCTCCGAAGAACCCTCCTATCCACCTCTAGTTTTTGCTCTCCTGGACCCCGGGTGCCGATGCCCCCTCCTAAACTAGACATGACCGTACCGTGTCCGGTAAGCCGGGTAAGTTCATGCCGTCTCGTGGCAAGTTCCACTTGTAGTTTGCCTTCTTTGGTCTTGGCTCGCTGGGCAAATATCCTAAGGATAACCTTTGTTCGATCTAGCACTTCTACCCCAAGTGCTTCTTCTAAGTTATGGGTCTGAGATGGAGACAATTGGTCATCAATAAGCACATATGAAACTTCATGATCCGACACAAGCTCGCCAACCTCTTGAACTTTACCCTTGCCCAAATAAGTGGCGGAATCAGGTGAATACCGGTCCTGGATAATCGTATCCACCACTTCCAACCCAAGAGTTTCCGCCAAACGAGCGAGCTCTTGGGCAGACTCCTCTCCGGTAAGGAAGAAATCATCTTTACCCCTAGGCCTAGGCGCTTTGATATCTAAGGCACAGATAATCGCCCTCATATTCGCTACATGTGACAGTTCGCTCAAATATTCCCCTCCTAGTAACACTAGCTTATCATAATTTTACAACGAAACTGTAGACATCGCCCCTTATTTTTCTTAACCCACAAATAAGTATCATGATGGGCAAATAAATAATTGAACGATCACATCACATCGATGCCTCTAACAGATCTCTCGAGGTTATGGCCATGAGATCCTGCTTGTTGAAAGAATTGGATTGCATCAACCGTACTGCTTGCCTCCTGACAGCCTTTTCTATCAAGTTTCGCACCATTCTAGCATTTGAAGGGATAGGTTCTTGTTGGATTTTTTCTTTAATAATATTTTTGAGTAGCTGATATAAGCCACCTGCAAGATAATACTCTCTTTTTCTTAGCATTAAGCAGCCGATTTTTACCAATTCGTCAATTGTATAATCAGGGAAATTTAAATGAATGGGAAAGCGTGAACGCAAACCGGGATTTATGTTAAGAAAATTCTTCATCTCTTTAGGGTAACCAGCCAAAATAAACACCATATCTTTTGCGTGGTCTTCCATTGCTTTTACAATACAATCAATGCATTCCTTGCCGAAGTCCTTTTGCCCACCTCTTGCTAAAGAATAGGCTTCATCTATAAACAGAATGCCGCCTTTAGCCCTTCTTATACACTCACGAGTTTTTTGCGCCGTATGCCCTATATATTCGCCTACGAGATCTGCCCTTTCAACCTCGATCACGTGGCCTTTACTTAATAACCTGCCTTGAAAAAATAATTGCCCTAATATTCGCGCTATAGTGGTTTTCCCTGTCCCAGGATTTCCGGCAAAAATCATGTGCAATATCGTATTTCCTTGTATCAACCCCGCCTTACTTCTTCGCTTTTGGACTTCTGAAAAAGCGTATATTTCGAAGATCAGTTCTTTTACGTGTGCCAAACCAATTAAAGAATTAAGTTCACCCAAGGCGCTTTTTATCGGCAGATTCTTGGTTTCTTCTAACTGCCTAAATAGCTTATCTCTAGTTTTTAAGTGTTTTTCTTCGCTTTCGCTTTTAGAAGAGATAACTTTTAAAATAGGCTTATTGCTATGAACAGCGATTTTCATCCCCCGTTTATGAAACAATTCGCAGTACATTATACGCAATTGATGCCCCTAATGATATCAAAAGCCCCAACCTGCTATGTAAGCAAGTAGGGCTAACATTTGTTCAATCTGATCGTTGCTTAACTAGTTATTATTGTGTTTACGATGCTGATTAGAAACATCTTTTTTACTTGTCCCTATATATGCTTGTGGGTTTCGCTCGAACTTATGTTTACACTCGTTTGAACAAAAATGGTAAATTTTACCCTCATAATCTAACTGTACACTTCCATCACGATCCTCAATATCGAACCCACATACCGGATCTTTTAGCATATTGCCACCTCCTCACGCACTTGCTTGTGAAGAATAGTATGCCCAAAGATTTTAATTAGTAGCAATACCCGTATCCGTGCACTTTTGCACTGACACATCGATCGGTCTTGCAGGAGCAATAGTAGAAATTGCGTGCTTATAAATAAGCATTTGTTTTCCATCAACGCCGAGTAGTACGGTGTAACTGTCAAAAGCTTTAACTACTCCCTTTATTTGAAATCCATTGATAAGATACACTGTTATAAAAATATTGTCTTTTCTAATTTGATTCAAATAGCTATCTTGTAGATTGATAGTGTTTTTTACACTCATCTTAGTTCCCTCCAGTTACCCTCTGGTATGTACGCTCGGCTCAATCCAGCCGTCAATTAAATTACAGATTTGCTCTATAAGTTGTTTCTGAGATTTATGCTTGCCAATGGAGAGCCAAATTATGCCTTCTTCCCTAGAGAACCACGTTAATTGTCTTTTGGCAAACCGTCTGGTATTCCTCTTAAGCAACGACTTCGTTTCATCTAAAGTAGCAAGCCCTTTGAGCATCCACCATACCTCTTTGTAACCCAGTCCTTGCATGCTCGGTAAGTTTTCTTCATAACCCAAATTCATGAGATTTTCAACTTCGGCGATAAGTCCGCGCTTAAACTGCTCATCCACCCTATTATCGATTCTTTCATATAATTCTTTACGGTTTCTATGCAGGCCTATCATTTTGTAATCGTATATGGGATCAGATTCCAGGTGAGTTCTTTGAGATATAGGGCGACCTGTAGCCCTATAGTACTCAACGGCACGTATCACCCTTTTGAGATCATTTGGGTGCAAATTCTTATATGATTCCCTATCAATTCGTTTTAACATGTTGTGGACCAAAGAATTGCTATATCGCCTTGCTAAACTTTTCAACCTTGCCCTTAGCCCTGGATCAGGGGGCGCATCTTCTAAAGGAAAATTATGCAGTAAAGCCCGGATGTAAAAACCAGTTCCCCCGACGATACAAGGTATTCGCTCTTTACTTGTAATGCACGTAATGGCTTGACTGGCAAGGCATTGGAAGTCGCGCACACTCCAAGGCTCATCGGGATATCTTATATCTATCAGATGATGTTTTACCTTACTCATCTGTTCCACAGTGACTTTGTCAGTTCCAATATCCATATATCTATAAACCTGCATTGAATCAGCAGAAATGATCTCGATCGGATATAGTGTTGCTAGTTTCATTGCCAAACTAGATTTTCCGGAAGCAGTGGGACCCGTAATCACCAAGACTTTAGTCAAATTGAGTTTAACGTCCTTTCCAAATCTACTTAATCCTACCTTCCGAAATATCTTTCTATTTCGGAATAAGGAAGCACAAAAATAGTAGGCCTTCCATGGGGGCATACACGTGCGGTAGGGTTTTCTTTTAAAGATTTTATCAGCGCTACAGCTTCTTGTCTTCCCAATGCTTGTTTGCCTTTGATAGACGCATGACAGGCCGCGGTCGCTAATCGAGCCTGGGCCACTGACCTTTCTGGGGAAATGCTCGTCCGGGATGTTCCATAGGCAAGTGCCAAAACTTGCTTAAGAGAATCAGCAGGCAACGCGTTTCCTAAAATAAGTGGAACTCGGGAAACCAGTACTGTACGTGTACCTATGGATCTTACGGAAAACCCAACACGGTTAATTCCATTTTTATGGTCTTCATAAAATACTGCTTCCTTTGGTTCTAATTTTACAATCTCAGGAAGCAACAATTCTTGACTGGCGCTTTGGCCTTGGCACAAGCTTTGATACGCTAGAGCTTCAGCAAGAGCATGTTGATCTATTATGAGAAGTGACTCCGGCGTCTTGACAACAAGATATGTATCTTCTAATGACCCCATATATTGCCACTCAAAAGAACCGACATCATCTACGAGCGTTTCCACATCTTGTCTTTGGGCATCATTTACGATTGAATCTAAAAAATCCGGCTTATCTAAAACAAATGAATTCAATGACCGAGATTTCTTAATTGAGTCAACCCAAGTATCGCGGGTAGACTCTGAAGTACTCATGTATCCTGCGTGTCTTAAAGCATTTTTCACACTATGGGTGACAATACGTCTCACTGTATTTTCGTTTTTAAATTTAATTTCCGCCTTCGTCGGGTGCACATTAACGTCTACATCGCTTGGGTTAACGGTGATCTCTAAGAACGCTACCGGATACGATTTAGGTGGCAAAAATCCTGAAAAGGCCCGATCGAGCGCCCACCCTAGACAAACGTTTTTGACAGGCCTTTGATTAACGAAGAAAAGTTGCCTGTCCCTACTTCTTCGATAAATCCGTGGTAAGCCTACAAAACCGCTAATTTGTATATCATCCTGTTTCCCCGTTACTTCTACTGACGTTTGAACTATCTCCGGACCGAATATATTAATCAACGCATTTCGCAAATCACTTCCGGATGTATGAAACACTAACCTATTTTGAGAAGTTAGGGTAAAACTTATGTTTGGCCACGCAATAGCAAATTTTTCTACTATGTCAATAACTGCATTTCTTTCGGTGGCTACAGATTTCATGAACTTAAGTCTAGCCGGTGTATTGAAAAATAATTCTTTCACGGTAACAATAGTTCCAGAAGGCAGGCCTTTTTCAACAGATTCGGTTAATTCCCCACCTACTACCCTTAAACAAATACCGATGTCAGACTCACTAACCTTTGTTTCAAGTGTTAATTTTGAGCACGACGCGATCGATGGCAGGGCTTCCCCTCTGAATCCTAAGGTTTTTACTTTTTCTAGATCTTGAAACGAGCTTATTTTTGATGTGGCAAAACGTTTCAAAGATAGTTCCGCATCTTCCCGCGACATGCCAACACCGTTATCACTGACCCTAATAAGTTTCGTTCCACCATTTACGATTTCTATTGATATCCTATCGGCACCGGCGTCTATTGAATTTTCCATAAGTTCTTTCACGACTGATGCGGGTCGTTCTACCACTTCACCGGCCGCAATCTGACTAGATAATAAGGGATCCAGAATTTTAATGGCTTGGCACATCAATCTTCACCTCGCCCATTGCTTAGTTCTTCTTTAAGAATGTATATTAATTCCAAGGCCTCAAAAGGCGTCATATTGTCAACATCAAGCGCTTTGAGTTTTGAGATTACCGTTTGTTGGGTTTCCGATAGTTGTTTTTCAACTTCGGTATTTGCAAAACCGAGTAAAAGCGGTTGGCCCTCAGGTATAGGTGTTGTGCCGGCAAACCTAGAAGCTATTTTTCCCAAAATACCCTTTTTAGAACTACCTCCGCGCGCTTCTGTTTCAAGCCCATAAAGGATCTCCCTAGCCCTTTGAATGACAGTATCAGGTAATCCAGCCATCGCCGCTACGTCAATACCAAAACTGCTTTCAGCAACTCCCTTGGCGACTTTCCATAAGAAAACAATGTCATCACCTGATTTTTTTACATTCACTCGATAATTAGATATTCCGGATTTTAGTTCCGATATAAGCGTTAGCTCACGATAATGGGTTGCTACAAGCCCTTTGGCTCCTAACGTCTTTTTGTCAGCTAAATACTCTACAACAGCCCATGCCACAGATAATCCATCAAAAGTACTGGTACCTCTACCGATCTCATCTAAAATAACTAAACTGTTTGAAGTGGCATTTCTCAAAATCCTTGAAACCTCATTCATCTCAACCATAAATGTAGACTGTCCTAACACCAAGTCGTCATATGCCCCAACCCTCGCAAAAATTTGATCAACACATGAAATGGTACATGAGCTACTAGGAACAAACGAACCCATTTGCGCCATAAGTACAATTAAAGCCGCCTGGCGACAATAAGTAGACTTGCCACCCATATTAGGCCCAGTTACTATTAAGATACTCTCTTTATCATCTAGAATCAGGTTATTAGGTACAAAAGTGCCTGCCGGAAGAACCCTTTCAAGTACAGGATGACGTCCTTGCTTGACGATTATGGCATTGTTTTCCGTAATTTTCGGCCGAATATATCCATACAAATTAGCGCTTTCCGCCAAACTACGGTATACGTCGAGTTGCGCTATAGCTACAGCGGTTTGTTGTATTCTTTCGATATGGGATTGGACAAAATCGCGCAGCTCACAAAACAAACGGTGCTCTTCCCTAAATAATTTTTCTTCCGCACCAATTATTAAAGTCTCCTTATCTTTGAGTTCTTCAGTAATAAATCTTTCAGCAGAAACTAAAGTTTGTTTTCTAATATAATTGTCGGGCACTAGGTCCAAATTTGCTTTAGTGACTTCAAGATAATATCCAAAGATTCTATTATAACCAACTTTAAGCGACCTAATACCGGTTTTCTCTCTTTCCTTAGCCTCTAACTGAACTAACCAATGTTTACCCCCATCTGCCAGTTCGCGTAATTCGTCCACCGTTTTGCTATATCCTCTACGAATTATTCCACCTTCCGTTATCGATACTGGCGGCTCATCAACAATAGCATCTTTTATAACGCTAATGACTTCAGGAACCTCGTCAAGACTTTTATGCAACTCACAAAGTAAAACAGATGGAGATCCTACTATTTGCTCTTTTAATAAGGGTACACGCTCCAAAGACGATACAATCGCCTTAAGATCCCGGGCATTACATGATTTGTATGTTATCTTCGTCACAAGTCTCTCGAGATCGCGAATGCCAGAAAACAAGTTTTGTAATTCTTTTTGTAAAGATGCGTCTTTATAAATTTCTTCTACCGCCTCGAGCCTTTCTTCTATTTGGCTGGGCTGCCTTAAAGGACGTTCTATCCACTTCTTAAGCAGTCTAGATCCCATAGTGGTACAGCACTTATCTAAAACCCATGCAAGGGAACCATATTTTCCCCCTTGTAAACGTTCAGTAAGCTCAAGATTCCTTCGGGTAGCATAATCAAGTTCTAGGAACGATTCCTCCATGTAAGAAGAAGGCCGTTTCAAATGAATCAATTTGATCATTTGAGTATCTTCCAAATATGAAATCAAGCCGGAAAGGGCACCTAATGCTGAGTTGGGCAAATCAGTTAGTTTCCATTGGTTGTTGAACAGTTCACTATATTTTTCCCAAGAAAATTGATCTTTGTCACGAAAACTGACATGTACACCGGGTAAGTTTTTTAAGATCGCATTCAAAAACTCTGTTTTTTGAAAACTTACCGGAAATACGCATTCTTTTGGGAGTAAACGCGCCATTTCATCAACCACGTCTGTATTAATATGCGTATGATTTCCTTTTTCAATATTCTGAAGTTCAGGCTCGAACCAGGCAGTAAGAATTTCTCCGGTAGACAAATCGCATGAACATAGCCCTATAGAATTCGATAACGTTCCTTGGAAATCTTCGCGATAAACTACAGAAATATAGTTCGAAACACCATCTTCCGCCCCTTCCCAATAGGTACCGGGAGTTATAACCCTTACAACGTCTCTTTCCACAAGACCTTTAGCTTTTGCGGGGTCTTCGACTTGTTCGCATATTGCAACCTTATAACCTTTCGATATTAAAGTTTTTATGTATTCATCTACAGAATGGTATGGCACTCCGCACATGGGTACTTTTTTACCCTTCCCTGAACCCCGACTAGTTAACGTAATGCCAAGTTCTTTAGAACCGATTATTGCATCTTCAAAAAACATTTCATAAAAATCTCCAAGCCTAAAAAAAAGCATACAGTCTTGATATTTCGATTTAAGTGACTTATATTGAAGCATCATTGGAGTTTGATTTGCCACCGCATCCAACCTCCGGTTGTTAAACTCCGGTTAATTCTTTTCCAACAACGGCCCTTTTAGATACCAAGTGCCCGCTTCATTGATTTTAACCTTTATTACATCACCAGGCGTAGGTTGGTTAGATGTGCAAACCACAAGCTTATTTGTCCGCGTTCGTCCACGAACGTATTTAGGATTTTTTAAATCTACGCCCTCAACCAATACTTCTTGAACGGTATCTATTAGGGATTCGTTTATGCTTTTGGTAATTCCGTTTTGGATTTCCACAAGTTTTTGAAGCCGCCGAGACTTAATCTCTTTTGGAATTTGTTCTTTCATTCTAGCTGCTGCGGTACCAGACCTAGGAGAAAACATAAATGTAAATGCACCATCAAGCTTGGCTTGCTGCACCAAATCTATTGTATCTTCGAAATCTGCTTCAGTCTCACCTGGAAACCCAACTATGATATCAGTTGTGATAGAAGCATACGGCATTTGGGTTTTGATATAGCCTACTAGATCTAAATAT
>CAYORX010000002.1:0-139362 GCA_964406505.1 uncultured Eubacteriales bacterium | reverse complement strand
GCAAATACATTTTAATAATTCTCCATATTTTACATGACGTCCTAATGATATAATATCTTCAATAGTTTTCTTAGAAATTTATTTGTGATAAGATTTATGAGTCACACTTGGAAGGGGGAACATGCAGTGTCTAGATGTTCAATTTGCGGCAAAGGTAAAATGACTGGCAACCGCGTCAGTCACTCAAATATCAAAACAAAAAGAAGTTGGTCGCCTAATATACAAAAAGTCCGAGCTGTGGTTGGAAACACCGTTAAACGTATACCTGTATGCACCAAGTGCTTACGCAGTGGAAAAGTACAGCGCCCAATGTAAAAGTGCATTGCGTATCATATTCAAAAAGGCCAAAACCTTACACCTCACGTGCTAACTAAATAGTTGTAGTGAGGTGTTTATTATACTTGAAGGCAATTGTTATGGACGACATCCAAATATACGCAAAACTATTCTGACAAAATTGGAAAATACTCTTGGCACTTTAATAACACGTACATTCATTGATCTTTGACTCCTCTAGAATCTAATTCTCTTGACAAACATAATCAAACTGGTCAATAGTAAGCCCATACCAAACAACGACCACAATATCCAGGAAGGTAGTACAATGACGAGGATCGCCAATCCACATATCCCCAAACACAAGGGCAGTAGCAAGTATCGATTACAACCAGTGCGTAGCCTCAACGCGGACCCCTCACAGTTTTCTCTGTTATCTTCCGATTACTATAATATATTCATCAATTAGATAACGTGACTCCACGAAGAGTTTTGATGGCCGATTCCATATTTTCGTTTGAGAAAATATAACTGCCGGAAACGAGAATATTAGCCCCACTTTGAATCACTTCTAAGGAATTGTTCGAAGATATACCTCCATCTACAGAAATCTTCACAGACAGCCCAGAATTTTTAACTATATCATCTATATCTGCAATTTTTCTAAGCATAGAAGGGATAAATGACTGTCCACCCCAGCCAGGGTTTACTGTCATAATCAATATTAAATCAACTTCTTTTATCACATACTTGAGAAAATCAGGAGGCGTTGACGGGTTTAAGGCCACCCCACTTTTGCAACCTTTTTCTCTTATGTAACTAAGCATTTTATGTAAATGTGGCGTGGCTTCTACATGGATGGTCAAATATTCAGCATAGCAAGCGAATGCATCAATAGCCCAACGTAAGTTAGAAACCATCAAATGTACATCTAAGGGAAAACCCATTTCGTGCAATTTTTTCACCATTGCAGGACCATAAGTAAGATTAGGTACAAAATGTCCGTCCATTATATCAACGTGGAGTAAATCCGCCCCCGCCTCCATAACGTTGCGAACCTGCGCTTCTATATTTAATGGATCCGCGGCTAGTATTGACGGAGCTATTTTTACGGGTTTACTGATGGGTAGAACAAAATTGTCATTCATATTTTCGTCTCGCCCTTTCTATCGCTTCATCAAGAAGCACAAGATAATTATCATAACGTTCTTTTGTAATTTTCCCTTGCCTTAAAGCATCAAGAACTGCGCACCTGCTTTCTGTTTTATGAAGGCAGCGTGGATAATGACATAAATCAACATATTGGCGAAATTCAGGGTACAAATAACCTAATTCATGAGGTTCAATATCAATGAGATCTAGTTTCGAAAACCCGGGTGTATCGGCGATATAACCTTCATTGGATACTGGAAGCAATTCTATCCATTTAGTTGTATGGCGTCCTCGCAACGACTGGGATAGTTCACCAATAATTAGATCTACACCAATAAGGGCAGAAATAAGTTTAGATTTGCCGACTCCGCTTTGTCCCGCAAAAACAGTTATCTTTTTACTAAGTAAATGAGATAAGTCGCTTAATCCGTAACCGGTTACTGCAGATGTTATTATACATTTGTACTTTGAATAAGAATAGATTTCGTATATCCTTTCAATTTCGCTCATATCTTCAACATCTTGTTTATTGATACATAAAATACCGCAAATTTTTTCAAGTTCTAATTGCAACAGTATCCGATCGATGTATAAAAGATCCAATGGGGGTTGGGTAATAGCCGTGACTACTATAGCCTGATCAACGTTAGCAATAGGGGGACGTAAAAGTACGTTGTTTCTAGGCCAAATTTTATCAACTACGTACGTGTCTGCGATTTTCGATACACTAACAAGATCACCGGTATAAACTCGCAATTCCTTAAGACGCATCCGCCCACGAAAAGTACATGTTACTATATTTTCGTCGATAGCAACTCTACATTCTGAAGAGTGAACGCTTAAAACTCTGCCAAGCAACTAGCTAACACCACCTCCTTATTCAAGATTTAAATATTTCTTCTTGCGCCAAGTCACCGTCGAAATAAACTTTAACTACGGCAACATCACCTCTATATCGAAAGGGCACGGTCACGCGATTGCCCGGCTCCTCATTTCTATTGTAGTATACGGTTTCACCATCAACATCCCATACCGCTAATCGCACATGCACTGGGTTTTCTTGTTCTGGTACTTGAATCATCAAAGTAGAAAAACTCACATCCGCATCTGAGCCTGACGATATCGTTACGTTAATTTTTGTTCTTACTGGCACTTCTTCACCATTCTCAGGTTCTTGATCTATCACTGTACCTATGGGTTGGTCTCCCCAAATCGGAGTAACATCGCCCAAATCTAATAAATTGTCTTGAAGAATATCCAAAACTTGTTGATCTAAAAGACCGACCAACAGCGGAACTATTACTGTCTCAGGTTCACTGCCTTTAGAAATTACAAGATCTACCCTTGTGCCAATTGAAACCAACGCGCCCTCCCTAGGATTTTGGGAAATAACTTGATCTTTCGGCACAGTGGAATCGGAAACCTTGTCTACGTTGCCCATTTGAAGCTGTTGATTCTCAAGTTCAAGCTGGGCTTCTCGCAAACCACGTCTACGTAGATCGGGAACCTCCACATAGGCTTCTCCCTTAGATAAAGTATAGTAGATCTCCCTATCTAACTTTACCTTCTCTCCACCAAGAGGGCTTTGAGATATTACTGTACCTGCAGGATGTTCACGGTCATATTTTTCGGCTGAAAGGCGAGGAATTAATCCTTTATTCCTTATTTCAGTTTGTGCTTGAATGTGCGAAAGTCCAACAATATCTGGCACTTCAACAATTGGTACTGCCATCCATTTGTAAAAGGCATAAACTGCATAAGCAGATATGGATACACCAACAATTATAAATACCGCTAACATCTTAACGGCCGTACTTGGAGATCGTCTGCTTTTACCGCGTCTACCCACTACTTTTTCACCTTTTACAGGAATGTTTTGTTCCGTTTTATATAATAACGATTTACACGTTTGTAAAGATTTTAACATCTCATTTGCCGACTGAAAACGATCATTGGGCTTTTTCGCCAACGCTTTTAAGATTAAAACATCAATTTCGTGGGGGATTGTCGGAAGCATATCAGATATAGGAGGTGGGCTAGCTTCCAAATGCTGTAGGGCAACAGCTACTGGGCTATCACCCGCAAAGGGTGGCTTACCTACCAACATTTCGTACAAAACTACCCCTAGAGAATATAGATCAGATTGCGCCGACACCAATCCGTTTTTAGCCTGTTCTGGAGACAAATAAGAAGCAGACCCTACTACAATATCAGTAGAAGTGTGTGAAACTGCTCCCAGAGCCCTAGCGATTCCAAAATCCGCGACTTTCACTTGGCTAGACTCAGTAAGCAATATGTTTTCTGGTTTTATATCTCTATGAATTATTCCGTTATTATGCGCGTGCGCTAAACCAAGACTTATTTGTTCCGCTATTTCCAATGCTGTTTTGTATTCAAGTTTTTTTTCCTTATTCAGTTTGTCCCTAAGAGTCTGACCTTCTACCAATTCCATCACAAAAAAATGTAAACCTTGATCTTCTCCGACATCATATACACTCACAATATTGGAATGAGATAAAGATGCTGCGGCCCTTGCCTCTCGCCTAAATCGCCATACGAAATCATCATCCTCACTGAGTTCGGATCTCAAGACTTTGAGAGCCACAGACCTGTCCAACACTAGATCATCGGCCTTCCACACGACGCCCATGCCACCGCTTCCGATCTTCTCGATGATCTGGTATCTATTCAAAATTTTTCTGCCAATCATCTGCTTTGGGGTCAACCTTTTTTCACCCCCTAAGACTTTCAAGTTTAATACTGTCTAAAACCAAATAATAATTACCGTAATGTTATCGTAGCCTCCGCGAGCAATGGCAAGATCTACAAGTTTATCAGCAACTTCATCTTTACCATGAATAAGTAGCATTTGATGTATTTCATAAGAGGTAACGAGACTTGTAAGACCATCTGTACAGAGCACTATTATATCATTAGGTTTCAAGTTTTCCTCATACACGTCTACGTTAATAAATTCATGTGTACCTAAAGCCATGGTAAGAATGTTGCTCCCCGGATGTTTCATAGCATCATCTTCTGATATGGTACCGTTTTTTATTAAGGTACCCGATACAGAGTGATCATTGGTAATACGCCGAATTTTACCATTTGAAACAATGTAAGCCCTGCTATCACCTACATGCCCAACGAAAGCTTTTGACTGATCGCAGTTAACCATAACACATGTAAGCGTCGTTCCCATAAGTGATAATCGTTCAGAACCTACAGCATTTTCCCTAATTCTGTTGTTACTATAGACAATAGCTTCTTTTAACATCTGCGCAGGATTTTTACGCAAAAATCTCTTTTCCAAATATTGCTGAATAGAATCAACGGCTAAAGATGATGCAATCTCTCCTCCATCGTATCCTCCAATTCCGTCTGCAACCATAGCAAGCCATAGATTGTTTCTGCCTACAGGTAAGCTCATTACTGACCAGGAATCTTCATTATTTGGCCTAACCAAACCTCGGGATGTCTCAGCTCTCCATTCCAAAGCCATTTCCCTCCCGCCAAACAATCGTAATCTTAATCTTCAAGTACTTCTGCGAAGTTGTCCACATGCCGCCTCGATATTGCCCCCCAAACTACGTCGAACCGTTACTCTAATACGGTTTTGTTGCAAAACATTTTGGAATTCACGTTGAGTCGCAAAACTACTTCCCTCAAAATCGGTGCCTGAAACAGGATTCCACGGTATCAAATTTACTAGACAGTCTATGCCTTTAATAAGTTCCGCTAATCTTTTGGCCTCTTCCTTGGAATCATTTATGTTTTTTAATAATATATATTCAAATGTTATTCTTTGACCGGTGACCTGTGCAAAATATTTCACCGCACTTATAACTTCTTTTATCGGGTAAGCACGGTTAACCGGTATTAAACTACTTCTTACTCTATCAGAGGCGCTATGTAAAGACACCGCTAACCTAGCTCCTCGGGAATCTTTTGCGAACCTTTTTATGACTTCTGGAATACCTACGGTTGATATGGTGATCTTTCTTCTAGACAAATCATAGGTTTCAGGATCAGTTAAAGTATCTACGACTCCGAGCACAGATTCATAATTAAAAAATGGTTCTCCGGTTCCCATAAAAACTACCCTACCTATACGTTTTTTGCTTTCATTGCACATACCTAAGAATTGCGCTATAATTTCGCCCTTGGTTAAGTTTCGTCGAAAATCCAACTGACCCGAAGCACAAAATTCACACCCTGCAGGACAACCTATTTGAGTCGATAAACAAGCAGTTAAACCATATTTATATTTGAGCAATACTGACTCAGCCGAGGGAACGCCATCGATCGACCAAAGATAGCGTCTAGATTGATCATTTTTTTGCTTTTGTAAGGTAGCGAGCTCAATCGAACCAATTTTAAAATTTTGAGACAAATGTTCTCTCAATGTTTCAGGAAGATCAGTCATATTTTCAAAACTAGACACAAACTTCGTATAAATCCATGACAAGATTTGCCTTGTCCTATACTTCTCAAAGCCTTGCGCTTGAATTAAGTGTTGCAGATCTAGTAAGCCTAATTCTAAAATATCAGATTTAGTCGGCATATATTTTGACTCCTACACTCACCGTTAAGGTCGTTTCTAGTTCAATTTTTCTGTGCCTTTGCAATAAAAAAACCATCAGTTCCATGAACATGCGGCAACAGAAAAACACATCCGTTTTTCATTTCAACCGTTATATCGCGATTAAGTTGTATTACTTTATTGACTGGCGCAAATTCACCATGTCGGGTTAAAAAACCGTTCCACACTTCTTGATTTTCTTCACGCATCAAAGTACATGTACTATAAACTAAGTATCCCCCCGATTTTAAAAAATGAGCAGCAGTATCCAAAAGTAAAGCCTGCCGCTTTGCCATCGCACAGATATCAGATTGTTTGCGCCTCCACTTAATTTCGGGATGCTTTCCGATAACACCGAGCCCCGAACAAGGAGCATCCACAAGTACTCTATCATACTCTAAAGGTAACGCTGCACATTTTAACACTTGTAACGAATGGTTAATATCGGTACCGTCTAACACCGCAACTTTTATATTGCTAATCTCCAGGCGCTTAACGGAATCTAAAATTAAATCTAATCGACTATCATCTACGTCAGAAGCAACTACTAACCCCGTTTCATGTACTAGCTCGGCAATATGCGTTGATTTCCCTCCCGGGGCCGCACACATATCCCAAACTACATCTCCGGGTTTAGGTGCCAAAATGTTTGTAACCATTGTGGCACCTTCGTTTTGAACGGAGAATAACCCTTCATGAAAACCTGGAAATACGGTCACCGATCTACCCCCTGTAACTCTTATAGATATATCGGTTAACCCCGGATAAGCAGAAAATCCATTTTGAAGCATTGCACTAAGAAAGCAGTCGCGACTGATTTTAGATTGGTTCACCCTCAAGGTGATCGGTGGGGGCATGTTTTGTGTTTTTAGCAATATCAAAGTATCTTTCAAGCCAAACTCTTCAATATATCTATCGACTATCCAATCAGGAAACGAATATCGAACGGCCGCATATTTTTTAGGAACTTCGTCTAAACACGGCATTTCTATATGACCCAAATTCCTAGCCATAGCTCTGAGAACCCCATTGACAAACCCGCGACGGGATTTAACACGTATACACTGAACGGCAGAGTTTACAGATGCATACGTCGGAATGCGCGTAAATAACATCTGATAAGTCCCCAGCCTGAGAACATCTAAAACATCCCGGGTAATTTTGCTTAAAGGTCTGTGACTAAAATCCGCTATATAATAGTCTAGAAGTCTTTTCCATCTTTGAACACCACTAACGAGCCTTTTTACAAGTGCTTTATCCCTTTCTTCAAGTTTGGAAAATTTGTTGTAAACATCGGGGGTAGCGGTGTCTTTCAACAAATCAAGCGCTACCCTCCGACTACTTCCTAATTGTTTCAATCACGTCTCCCCCGCAATAGAAACAGCCTTAAAAACTGACCTAAAGCCATAGCAGTGGCAGCAACGTAGGTAAGAGCCGCCGCGTTCAGCACATTGCCCACGGCTATAGACTCGTTGCCGGAAACAAAACCCGAAGATTCCAACATGTTCAAAGCACGTTTAGAAGCATCAAATTCGACTGGCAATGTTATCAGTTGAAAAGCCAAAGCACCTAAAAAGAACAAAAGACCGATATCCATTAAAAACCCAGAGTTAGTGAAGAACCCTATGAAAAACAAAGGCATGGCTGCGCTAGATGTTAACTGAGCCACTGGTACCAAACTATTTCTTATCGCCAAAGGAGAATAACCAACACCATGTTGAACAGCATGGCCTACTTCATGAGCAGCAATTCCCAATGCTGCCACAGACGAGCTTTCATATACGCCGGCAGACAACCGTAACACTTTGGTCCTAGGATCGTAATGATCCGTAAGGTGACCCGATGCTTTTTCGATCCTGACGTCTTCTAAACCGGCATCGCGAAGCAGTGATGCCGCTACTATATATCCTGGTTGCCCAGTCTTTGAATAAACTTGGGAATATTTTTCATAAGCGGAACGAACTCTGCTTTGAGCCCAAATCGCTAATATAAAAGCTGGTAATACAAAAATTAAATAACCAACATCCATACAATATCCCTCCTTGCCTGGTAGAAATTACCACGTATCAACCAAATCTAGCAGTTAGTTTTTGTCTACCTGCCAAAAACGCTGCCGCAGCCATAGTTTTTTTCCCTGCGGGTTGTACTTCTAACACTCCTAGAAGGCCTTTACCACACTTAACTATAGCCATTGTACCATTAATTTTTACTACTGTGCCTGGAACTGTTCTATCTAAATTTGAAACCCTTTGCAGTGACATAATTTGAGTGCGCCATATTTTTGTAAGTTCATTGCCGAACATAGTAACAGCACCTGGCTTAGGAGAAAGCGCACGCACAAGATTATGAATCTGATGTGCAGAAAGCTTCCAATCAATTACGTTTTCCCCCCGCTTTAAATGGGGCGCAAACGTAGCCTCACTTTCTTTTTGAGATTTACATTCAGCCGAGCCGGTGTAAATCGACCAAATAGTTTCAACCAATGCCTGTGCACCTTCGATCGATAATCGATTTTCTAACTCTCCAAACGTTTCATTTGCTTCTAATTTCAATGATTTTTGAAAGCAAATATCTCCAGCGTCCATTTGTTCTCCCATGAGTATCACGGAAACGCCAGTTGTTTGCTCCCCTGCCATAATTTGCCTTTGTATCGGGTTCCCCCCGCGATATTTAGGCAATAACGAAGGGTGTACATTTAAACACGCATACTTGGGGAGCTCAATTATTGAATTAGGAAGTTTTTGTCCATACGCAACAACAGCTATAAAATCCGGACGTGCTAGAGTAAGTTTTTCGATTGATTGCGACGTTCCTATTGCATCAGGAGTAAACACTTTTAAACCTAATTCAATGGCACGTTTTTTTACTGGCGTCGGAGTTAAAATTTGTTTTCTCCCATACGGACGATTAGGTTGTGTAACCACCAATGAAACATCAATTCCTGAGTCAACAAGTTGATTTAAGGCTGGAACCGCAAATAATGGACTCCCCATAAATACGCAATTCAGGGACGATAAATCTTTATCACCATCTACGTAGTCCGGTTCAGCTTCCATAATGGAAATTGCTCTGTCCACAAATAATATACCATCTAAATGGTCTAACTCATGGCACAAGGCCCTTGCTAAAAGGCCTTCACCTTCGACCCACACGTCGCGACCATCAGCATCAAGCGCTTTAACAGATACCCTTAGGGGTCGTTCAACTTCTCCTACGTATCCAGGCCAACTTAAGCATCCTTCCCACTTAGTTTCGGTTTCAACAGATTGAAACACAAATTCGGGATTAATGAGAAAGTATGGCCCGTCCCCAACATCTATAACCACCATACGCCTTGAGATGCCGATTTGTGGGGCAGCTAACCCAACTCCTGACGCTGATCTCATGGTATCAAGCATGTCGTTCAATTGCTTACGAACTTTGTTATTCACTTTGCGCACCGGTTGCGCTTTTTCTCTTAACACCGGTGAATCAAATTTGCATATATCCAAAACTGCCACTATTAATCATTCCCTACCACAAACACTTATTTAGACACATTCTAATTATAGCACTTATCCAATTCCAAAAGGTGCCTCAGTATCAATGGTTATTCTGACTTGATTGTGAGGTATTATCGCGTATACGTGTTTTACCGATTTTAATAGGTGCTCTCTTTTATTCGCTTTTAGCATAATGATCCACCTATACCGCCCACGCACTTTGAATTTCGGAGCAGGCCCCGGCCCTAAAATTTGAATTTTGTCGCAATGGTTAGTCATTTCCTTAACAAAGTTCTCAGCAACTCGTTTTGCTTTATCAGAATTGAAATCCGAAAACTCTATCTTAAACAGCGCTCCAAAAGGTGGATAATTAAAATCAGATCTGTTTTTTGATTCGAAAACATAAAAGATTTCTGAATCTAAAATAGCTTTAATGGCGTGATGTTTTGGATTCAAGGTTTGAACCATAAAAGTTTTTTCCCCATCACCTGTAGAGTTCTTCAAAACATGCAACAAGTTCATGAGCAAATTAAACACTTGCTCCGGCGCGCTATAATCAGAAAGATTAAGCATGTTATCACATGAAAGTACGCCAAGAAATTGCATGGGAAGACTATCGAACCCAAAAAGCATTTGTGTGCTTAAAAGACATACGGGGCTTGTTGATTTAAATAATTCTATTATATTCTCCGGTGATTCTGAATCTTGATCGAGACCAAGAATCGGCACTTTAGGAAATCGTTTTTGAAACTCGGATATTGCCCTGTCAATACCATATCCCAATGGTTTCCAAGTATAACCCTTGCATTCAGGGCATTCCAAGGGAGGAGTTCGTCTAAAGCCACAAGTGTGGCATACCATTTTAGACTTACGCCCGTGATAGGCAAGGGGAACAGAGCATCTTGGACACATAATGGCGTTACCGCAATCACAGCAAATTAAGCTGGATGATGTACCGCGCCTGTTGATAAACAAAATGGCTTTCCCTCCGCGGTTAAAAACGTCCCTTAAAGCAAGATGGAGTTCTTTGCTAAACATCATCGTTTTTTTTCTACCGAGCATGCTTATAATTTCACGCTTAACTTTTACATCGTTATAAACTGGGGCTGGAAGATTTACCTGATGAACTTTACCTACACTTACGTCGTGCCTAGTTTTTACCGAAGCAACAAATGAGCCTAGAATCACTTGACTGTTTTCCAAAGCACCTCGCGCTTTTGCAACTGTCACTGCATTAAATCTAGGAAATTCCTGGGCTTTATAAGAATAAGACTCTTCTTCTTCCACGATGATCAGTCCTAATTTTGCAACTGGACTAAAAACTGCACTTCGGGTTCCTAAAACAAATTTAGTTTCACCCTTCAAAAGCCTAAGCCAATTTTCGCGTCTCGTAGTCCCCGTTTGAGAAGAATGCATTATCCTAAATGAATTTTCAAATCTAGCCTTTAAAATACGCGCCGCTGCATCTAATTTTCGAATCTCGGGTACCAACACAATGACTCCTTGGTTTAATTTGAGAGCCTGTTCGATTTTAGCACAATAATAATCCCATCTGGACTCAAAGGGTCCTTCAACAAAAACGGTTTCGGAAAAATCACCCGAAAACTTAAACGTCTGCCGCGAATTATGAAAACACTCATAATCAATTTCCAATTTGGAATTTTCCTTGGATTTCAATTTAAGACGGGGTGTTAGGGGGGGCCACAGAGTTTTCCAAAACGAAACCGTAGAACCCAAATAATACTCTTTAAGAATTATCCCCAATCTAAGCAGATGTTCTGGTGGCAAAAATTTCAAATCGTAGCACGAAAGAATATGCTTTACATCAAAATCCGGTTTAATATCGCTATATCCTACTACGTATCCGTCAACCCGTCTAGAACCGAAAGGTACCTGAACCCTAGCACCATAAGGTAAATAATTATTTTCAGAGGTTTTGTAAGTAAATTTTCGATCTCCAATAACTGGCACATCTACTAAAATATCCACGTATGGAAAGTAGCCAGGCTTATTTTTGACGCTCATCAATGATTCTTTTCACCTTATCGAGTATAGCAACAGCCACATCGTATTTAGGTGCAGGGCCTATATCCTGAAAACTACCGTTCGGCATGACAATACTTATAGTGTTTAAATCAGTTCCGAAACCGCTATCAGAACATCCGATCTTATTAGCACAAATAAAGTCCAGGTTTTTGTTGCGCAATTTTTCAATCGCATTAACGAGCAAATCATGTGTTTCTGCAGCAAATCCAACGTGTACTGCGCCATGTTTGTTTTCGCCTAAAATTTTTAGAATGTCGGGCGTCTCATGAAAAATGATTTCCATTCTACCGCCCTGTTTCTTAATCTTTTGGCTACGCGTAGATTCTGGACGAAAATCTCCGGGGGCTGCAGCACCGATTACCGCATCTACGTTAGGATGAAGTTCAACGCAAGCAGCAAGCATTTCTTCGACCGTCTCAACCTTCTTGAGAATAACACCCGAAGGCGGCTCGAGTTCTACGGGACCTGATACAAGAAAAACTTTAGCCCCTCTATCTGCAGCGGCCGCTGCAAGAGCGTATCCCATTTTACCTGAAGACGGGTTAGTTATATATCTTACCGGATCGATCCACTCTCTTGTAGGTCCGGCAGTCACCAGAATGTTCAAACCCTCTAGAACACGGTTTTGTGATAATATGGATATTGCTGTATGAACTATTCGTTCCGGTTCTGGAAGCCTGCCTTTTCCAGATATTCCAGAGGCTAAACGCCCGATTTCAGGCTCTAGAACATGATAGCCCAGCTGCCGCAAACCAACCAGATTTCGCTGAACTATGGGGTTCTTAAACATGTTGTGATTCATTGCAGGGCAGATCAATTTTGGGGCAGTGCAAGCTATTACAGTCGTGGTTAAAAAATCATCTGCAATTCCACTATACATTTTTCCAATTACATTAGCTGTAGCTGGACAGACAATGAACAAGTCTGCTAGTTCTGCCAATGCAATATGCTCTACATTCCATTGCTTAGGTTCTTCAAACATATCAGTAACCACGGGATTACCCGATAAAGTTCTAAAAGTCATGGGGGCCACCAACTTCGTAGCATTGCGAGACATTGTTACAAATACCCGGGCCCCAAGTTTTCTGAGTCTTGATACAACCTCAACTGCCTTATACGCCGCAATGCCACCAGTAACTCCGACGACTATATTGTAATTTGACAAATTGATAGTTTGCCACCCCAATCAAACATAATGCAAAATTTTAAGATTTAGACTTCATCCTGAATTTGATTTTGCCTTTACGAATCTCATCCATTGCTATTGTGATAGGTTTTTCTTTAGCTAACAAATCGCCTTCCTGCTCTACTACTAACTGCCTAGCGCGTTTAGCCACTGCAAGTACTAGGGTATACTTAGAGCCTGTTCTTTTAACCACATCCCGCAGCGATGGGTTTGTCATCTTTTAGCCTCCTCGATTATTTAATTTTTATAACGTAAACTTTTATGTCTTGCCTTTTCTCCCAAAGTTATGGCAATTAGCCTGTCAGCAGCCCTTTGCACATCTTCATTTATAATAACATAGTCGAAGCCAGACAAATCGGCAATCTCCTTACGGGCGCTGTTTAGACGCAAGCGCTGTTCTTCACGATCTTCGGTTCCACGTGTTCGAATACGCCTTTCCAATTCTCGCAACGAAGGCGGAAGAACAAAAATAAATATACCTTCAGGATAGATTTGACGCAGAGCCCGAGCCCCTTGTACATCTTTTTCAATTAACACTATATTACCCTGCCCAAGTGCACGCTCGATATCTTCTTTTGGAGTTCCGTAGTAATTACCGTAAACCTTAGCCCACTCAGCAAGTTGACAATTCCGTTTACGATTTTCAAACTGTTTTTCGGTGAGGAATGTATAGTCCACACCATCCACCTCGCCCGGCCTCGGTTTTCTTGTCGTGACCGACGGGCAAAATTGAATGTCAG
The DNA here is from genome assembly GCA_964406505.1 of uncultured Eubacteriales bacterium. GTDB lineage: Bacteria > Bacillota > Sulfobacillia > Fermentithermobacillales > Fermentithermobacillaceae > DTU015. Next base: position 125,898 of record CAYORX010000002.1, on the reverse strand, counting down.
GAAATTCGACCAAAAGAGTTCGCCTCAGGGTGCCTTTACCGCAACCCGAGGGAGCAGTTATAACAAACAAAAGTCCTTTTCCTTTGTGCATTTGTAATATTTTCTACCTCTCCCTGCGTATTGCCATTTAATCTAGTCTTTCATAAAGTGCGCAAGAAGTGCTTGCCTTTGTCTATTGCCAAGCCCCTGAACCCGCCTAGACTGATTGATTCCGATATCTTGCATTATTCTCTCAGCTTTTACTTTACCCACTCTTGGTAAAGATCTCAACAGATAAGAAACCCTCATACGTGCTACAACAGAATCATCGCGATCCAATATTTCCTCTAATTTGATCTCGCCTTTTTTAAGTTTTACCCTTAATTCTGCCCTAGCTTTTCTCATTGCCTGAGCTTTCTCCAATGCCTTCCTTTTCTGTTCAGGAGTTAAACTTGGAAGCATGTTGTCTTCTCTCCTTTGTTTTGTCCGGTGTACCGCACACAAAATGTTAGAAAAGTGTTTGCTTTGGCGTTATTCGCCTTAACTATTAAGAACCCTTCTTTTTAGTTAGATTTTAGAGCAACGATGCCATTGATTCTAAAAACGAGTGCTTCAGACATATACAGCTTAGGCTCACAGAATAAAATACGGAATTATTCCTCATATTTACTTAGAGCCAATCATTTAATTCCGTGGATTATTCCGATTAGGGTTGGATATAAGAAACAAAACAGTTTTATGCTTCTGCGCGATAAATCAATTGAAAGGACTGATTATGTGGAAGCACCACAACGATCCGAAACTGACAAAGAAAATACTATTAAAGAATTTGGAACAACAACTTTAGAATATGGGGAAGACAAAATATTTTGCTTACCCATAATAGGACAAATAGAGGGTCACATCGTACTCCCAACCCAAAACAAAACTACAAAATATGAACACGTATTACCGCAGTTAGTAGCTATTGAGGAAAATCCGAAGATGTCGGGACTTCTAATTCTTTTAAATACTGTAGGCGGTGACGTTGAGGCTGGACTTGCAATAGCTGAACTTATAAAAGGTATGTCTAAACCTACAGTTTCGCTTGTGCTAGGTGGAGGGCACAGCATCGGTGTCCCTATAGCCGTAGCTGCTAAACATTCGTTCATCACCGATTCGGCCACAATGACTATTCACCCCATCAGACTGGCAGGTACCGTTCTTGGTGTTCCGCAGACCTATGAATATTTGGACAAAATGCAAAGACGTGTAATTGAATTTGTTGTAAGTAACTCGCGAATCTCTGAATCATTATTTAGGGAACTGATGTTTCGAACAGGTGAACTTACCCGGGATATAGGCACTATTCTTGTAGGAAAGGAAGCCGTTAGTAATGGGTTAATAAACGAAATAGGTGGGCTTTGGCACGCAGTAGCAAAGCTTAAGAAAATGACTAAAACTAGTGTGCTAAACAAAACTTAAGCATTAAGTTTAAATTAATCATCGGACAAAAACCCAAGCAATCCTTGTCTAGATATATGTGAAGGGAGACAGCGCTATTATGATATTGTATACTATTTATCCGGAGGAAATGATCTTTCAAAACACAGCGGAACGAAAATTGATTACAATGAATGTCGACGATAAGATTTTCGTGATGGAAATAATAAACGGCCAAGCTCAGATTGTGCGGCTAATATCTTCGGATCCCCAAGACTATCTTAATCCCAACTGGCAGCCCGGAACAAAATTAGGCTTTACGATACCGGACAAGTAGTCGTCACATCTTTATTCATTTTTTAATTCTTCATAGATTAGGTATAATTTATATGAATTGGGGGCGCTTTTTGTGCCGCATACTATTATTCCAAAAAACATTTTAGAGGATAAACATATTACAGTTTTTCGACTTGAACTGCCTCAACCTTTACCTGACTACAATAAATTTTTGACGCCCTGGCTGATTAAAATAAATCACAATTCTAAACCTACGAATATTCTAGTTGATCCCGGTCCGACTGCTTCTATTCCTTATTTAATTACACAGTTACAAAACATGGGAATATCAAGTTTGAAATGGATCTTTTTAACTCACATTCATATAGATCACGCGGGCGGAACTGGAAATCTATGTGACTTTTTTCCTTCCGCTAAAGTGCTTGTGCATCCCAGAGGACATGATCACCTTGTTTCTCCTAAAAAACTTTGGGAAGCTAGCTTGAAAACGTTAGGAAATCTAGCCTATGCTTATGGGGAAATTTCTCCCGTCCCCCTGGAATCTATAGTTATATCTGGTGATAAAAATGGGGAACCCGAGAATGTTTCAATTCTTGATACGCCCGGTCACGCATCGCATCACCTGGCATATTTAATTTGCGTGGATGAACAAAGAATACTTTTTAGCGGAGAAGCAGCTGGAGTGTTTTCATATGTGGGTAGAAGTAAGCATTTATATATGAGGCCAGCCACCCCGCCGAGGTTTTTTTACGATGTGTTCATGGAATCAATAAACTTACTTGGTAAAAGCAACGCTACCACCATTTGTTGCGGACATCTCGGATTTAGCCATGAACCAAATAAAATTATTAAACTTCACAAAAAACAATTGGAAAAATGGAAAAATATCATCCAAAATCACAAACACAATTCAATCCCGAACATAATAAACGAACTGTTGCAAAAAGATGAGCATTTGCGCCCCTTTGCGCTGCTTGATGAAAAAGTTCAAAAAAGGGAAAAACACTTTTTTGTAAATAATATAAAAGGATTTACTGGTTATTTGAATTAATGCATCGGAGAAATCAAAATATAGTGAAGGATGGAATAGGATGCTCGAACAACGGAAAAACATTTGTCTACTTCTCGTTTTAAGTTTACTTTTCCCTTTAATAACTAGTTTCGCACTTGGAATCAGGCCTAGTCGAATCGTACAAGCTCACTCACAGGTAAAATTGATAAGCAATGATGGAATATCCAAAGAAGAATTCCCTTATGCCAACGTACTACTCGATATGTCTCCATTAAAATTTCCAGTAAAACCATATATTGAGGACGGAACCACAATGGTGCCTTTGAGGGTTTTAGGCGAAGCTATTGGGGCTGAAATCGGATGGGATAACACATCTAAATCAGCTACCTATTCCAAAAATGATTTGTCATTCAAGATTACTATAGGGAATAAATCAATTACAAACTCTAATGGACAAATTATTGCTATGCCGAAACCGCCTACGTTACTCAGCGGCAACACAATGGTTCCTATAAGATTTTTTACGGAAATACTTGGGTATAAAGTGTCTTGGGACGAACGTACTCGCACTGTACACATACTTTCCCCGGAGCAGTCTTTGAATCTTTGGGGATTTTATGCCTTAGGTTCAACATCATACTCCAGTTGGCAAGATGCATTTGGCGCAAAATATCCTTATTCAACTGATGATTGTCCTGCTAGGTCAATGGCTGGCCTTTTTTTGGGGTGGTTTACAATAGACCAAGATGGTACAGTTACTTCCGAACATAACCCAACCGGATTTCAAAAACCCCAAGGTTGGCCTTCAGTGATCCTCGAAGCTAAATGGAGTGGTGCACAAATCTTTTCCATGTTCTTTTCAGACGAGCAATCGGGTATATCTTCGCTTCTAGATAATCGAGCAAACCGGGTCAAGATTATCAAAGACATTGTATCTATTTCAGTGGAATATGACGGGGTACTTATTGATTTCGAGGGTTTAGGCTTAGATCAGTCCAAATCCGAAAAGGACAAGCAAAACTTCAATCAGTTTCTCGCCGAGTTAAAAAGACAGCTTAACAAAAAACAACTTTCTGTTGCCCTCCCCCCCATTGATAGCCAATTTGCAGGATATGATTACAAATATATAGGCGAGGTCGCGGACTTCGTAGTTTTAATGGCATACAATTATCACGATCCTAATTCACCGTCACCAGTAGCACCTTTTGATAAGGTCGATAATACTATTAAACAAACGATCGAAATAATAGAACCACAAAAACTCGTTCTTGGCATACCCGCTTATGGAGCGCTATATAAAATTGAAGACGGGCAGTCATTGCTTTCAGCGCTACCGCCCGCTAAGGATGGGCTTTCCGGTCTTCCCGAATACCCAATTAATTCGAAGCACGATGCCATCCCTGTATTCGTACCTGACTACCTATGCAATTATCTTGAGTGGCAAGGCGAGAATGCTTATTATAAAGCATATCTCGAAGACCAACGTTCTTTTACAATTCGTTCCCTTTTAGTAAAAAGATATGGGTTAAAGGGAGCAGCTGTTTGGCGACTAGGTTTACTACCTAAAAACTGGCAATTCGGGCCCTGTTAGTCAAATCAATAATTAAAATTTGTCATATAACAAAGATGCATAACACATAAGCGCAAATTTGATACCAGGTATCAAAGAGTCTATATAAAGAAACTCGCTAGTTTTATGTGCATCCATAGATCTTTTAAATCCCATGGTTACTGCGGGCCAGCCTTTGGATAAAGGAATGTTCGAATCTGTACTGGCAGCAGCCAGTTGAAGATCATGCCCTAGCTGCGTTCCCAAAGTTAAAAGCCCCTTTATATATGGGGAGTTTGGAGAAAGACTACCCGAAGGACGATCGCCCACCACTTCGGTTACATATTCTGTTTTAGTCTTCGAAGCCGAAGCGTCTAGAATTGAAAGCACTTTATGTTCTAATTGAGACAACGTCTCTTGAGATACGGACCTCATATCCAAAAGCATTGTTGCCGTTTCTGCTATCGAATTAACAGAGTGCCCCCCCTCTATAACTCCAACGTTGTATGTAGTTTTCGGGTCGTCAGATACGACAATTTTAGCTATACCACCAATTGCTGTACCTAAACCATGAATAGCACTTGAGTTTCCAAATGCTCCCCAACTATGTCCGCCCTCACCCTTGAATTGTATTCGAAGTCTTCGGCTACCTATCCCTTGGTTTACAATACGATTCATACCGCCGTCTATATTAAGAAATATAAGTTGGTCTGTCTTTAGCCTAAACCCATCAAAATCGTAATCTTCAACATGATCACAAAAGTAACGCGCACCTCTAAGATCACCTAAACCTTCCTCACCGACATTTGCTATCAATATAACTGGGTGGGCTAAAGGTAAGTGATTAGTAAAAATTTTACCCAAAAGCAGCATACATGCAACCGAAGCTGAATTATCACCCACGCCGGGTGCAGCTAAAATATTGTTTGTCCTTTTAACGGTAAGATCCGTATCCATCGGAAACACAGTGTCCATATGCGCCATGCTTACTATTACGCGTGAAGCATCTTTTCCCGGAAAAAATCCAAGCACATTACCAACATCATCTACTTGGACTACAGGAAAATTCATAGACTCCATTAAGTTCTTTAAAAATTTAACTCTAAGCTCCTCTTGATTGCTAGGAGCAGGCACCTGAGTTATGTCAACGATTAATTCAACATACTCCTCCAAGCAATCTTCTATATATTCTAAGCCTTGTTGAACTACAGGTGTATCCATCAACGATTTAATCATGATATAACACTCCCACAATCTGTTTATCTACATAAAGCTTTAATATAACCCTTGTTCTTCGTGATAGTAAAGTAAACCTCCATCTTCGACTCTTTCTTACTCCGAATACTACTTCTGTTCAGTACCAAATAACACATAGATATGGTATAGTTTCGCTGCAGTCTTCTGGGCAGGGTGAAATTCCCGACCGGTGGTAATGCCGCTAAATGAAGCGGACGAGCCCGACAGCCCCAGCGGTTGAGTCCGGTGAGATTCCGGTGCCGACGGCAAAAGTCCGAATGGGAGGAGACTAGGGGTTTTTCTTGTACCCACAGTTGCCCACATTTTGACCCCAGAAGTAGCAGATTCAATCAATATCATGGGATATATAGGGGGTCAGCCCAAATGAAAAACAAACACTCACCATTACTTACATTGGTAGTACTAGGTCTGGTAACCTCACTTGTGTTGGTATCTACCATGTTCCTTAAGTTACCAACTCCGACAGGATACATCCATTTAGGAGACGGGGTAATCTACTCTGTATCCCTCGCGTTTGGCGGAATACCTGGTGCCATAACGGCGGCCCTGGGATCAGGATTGGCCGATATACTGGGTGGTTACGTTTTTTGGGCACCATGGACGTTTGTAATCAAGGGCGTGGCTGGCCTTATTGCCGGCAAACTCGGATTTGGTAAATCTAAAGGCCGCCAGACGATCGCTATGGTTTTTGCATCTGCGTGGATCATTACAGGATACGCTCTTGGTACCGCAATCATTTACTCTCCTGAAGCGCTGCCTGTAGAAATTTTGGGCAACGTAGTTCAAACCGGCTCCGGTATCATGATAGGAATATTTTTAACCCCGGTTCTTAAGACTATTGCTGCACACTTAAGCAGCATAACTGGCAATATGTAAATATATGCTAAACTCGATTGCAGGTTTCACTAGTTTAACTACTTAGATGAAACCTGCAAGATTATAACTTACACATCTTTTGCTGAGGTAGGTTTTTTGAGGAAACGGAAATAAAACTTGAGATCTGTTTAACAGCTTTACCGGCACCGATTACAATACTTTGAATTATCTGTTCACAGGTTTCTTCTCGATAAACCATAGATGCTACCTGCCCTGCCATTATCGAACCATGCTCAACGTCTCCATCTATCGCGGCACGCTTAAGCGCCCCCTGACCGAGCCTTTCCAATTCAAGTTTTGAAAACCCTTTTAATTCGGCTTGGAGAAATTCTCGCGCAAATCTATTATTTAGCACTCTTACCGGATGCCCTGTGCTTAAGCCTGTAACAATTGCACTTCTATCTCTAGCTTTGATAAGCGCTTTTTTATAGTTGGCGTGCACAGTACATTCGGTTGCACATACAAACCGTGTCCCGATTTGAACCCCGCAAGCACCAAGGGCTAAAGCAGCTATCAGACCCCTTCCGTCGAAAATACCACCAGCAGCTATAACAGGTACACTTACTGCATCGACTATTTGCGGCACAAGAGGCATTGTAGCAATTTCCCCCACATGCCCACCGGCCTCCATTCCCTCGGCAATTACTGCGTCAATACCTAATCTTTCAAGCCTCTTCGCTAAATTCACTGAAGCAACGACAGAAAACACTTTGATGCCTGCATTTTTTAAACCTGAAATATACTTTCCAGGATTACCACCGCCGGTCGTAACCACAGGCACCTTTTCCTCAATAGCTATCTGAATTATCTGCTCCGCATAGGGTGACATAAGATATACATTTAAGCCGAATGGATTCGAGGTAGAGTCTTTCAATTTTCTTATTTCCCGACGCACGTCTTCCGATGGGGCGTTCCCGGCACCTATTACACCTAACCCACCTGCTTGGCTAACAGCCGCAGCAAGTTCACTTGTAGCGATCCAGGCCATTCCACCTTGTATGATCGGGTATTCAATGCCAAGCAAATCGCACAAGGTAGTTTTTAGGCTCAAATTGTCTCACTCCCCCTATTTTAAACCCGAATATGTTTCCAACCTCCGGCTTTAAATCGTAATGCTGCAAGTACAGATCTACCAACCATATCCAATGCCATTCCAACCCATGCGCCATATAGTCCAAAACCCATTTTAACCGCCAACAAGTATGCTGTTAAGACACGTAACCCCCAAAATCCGGCAACTGTGATATACAGGGTCCATCTTGTGTCACCTGCGCCTCTTAACCCTCCTATTAAAATAAAATTAGTCATCATAAAAGGCTGTACCAAGGCTATCACCCTAAGCACCCCGGCTGAAAGCGATAGAACAGTTTGGTCATCTGTATAAAGATAAGCAAAATATTTTCCGAAAAAGAAATATAAGATACCGGTGCCGATTCCAATGAGCGCACCTATCTTAGCAATTTCCCATCCGACCTTTTCGGAATTGTCAGGTTCTTTCGCACCCAAATACTGTCCAACCAAAGTAGTCGAAGCTATTGAAAATGAAAACCCCGGTGCAAAAGTGAAACCTTCAATATTAAGGGCTATTTGATGGGCAGCATATGTAATAGTACCGAAACTCGAAACTATCCTCGCAAAGGTCATCTGACCTCCACGCATTATGAGCTGCTCAAGAGCGGCCGGTATTCCCACATTAAGAACTCTTTTAATAATTCCAAAATCCAGTTTGAAAGAATCATTTTTCGTAATTTTAATAATTTTTCCGCCCGATCCAACTTTATATAGCATAACTCCGCAAGATACCACTCGGGAAAAAGCAGTTGCTACACCCGCACCCATTACTCCGAGCCTTGGGAAACCAAAGTGTCCATAAATCAGCAAATAGTTACCTACAACATTCACTAGATTACCTATAATATTTACTGTCATTGGGGTCCTAGTATCTCCAGCCCCCCTGAGTGCAGCGGTAAGGCTAATACTTATGGCCCACATAGGAAGACCCATACTTACTGCTCGCAAGTATTCTGTACCCGGGCCGATCGTATCATGCTCAGCACCCATAAAGTGTAAAATTTCACCCGCGGAAATAATCCCCACTGCCATTAATACGAATCCCATTATAGTAGCAAGCATCAAAGATTGACGAGCAACTTTAGATGCTTCCTTGGGTTCCCTAGCCCCCACAAACCGGGCAACAAGTGCAGTGGCTCCTACATTTAGGGCAATAAATACTGACATTGCCATCATCATAGGTTGATTTGCAAGTCCAACTGATGTGATAGCCCAAGGTCCCAATCGCCCAACCATAATCATATCCGCCATTGAAACTAGCGTCATAAGGGCTTGTTCGATAAGCGCAGGCACTGCTAAATTTAATATCCTTCCGCGTAAGGCAGCCTTGTCTTCCATTACATCTTTATGCTCAATTTCCGTCTTATCATCGCTAGGACATTTAATATCATCTGATGAAACTTCGATCTCGCTCGGTTCCATGGGGATAGATCTAGGAAACTTTATCAGTTCCCCTTTTGGCTTTTTTTCTAGTCCATCCGTGCAATTATCTGGTGCACCACTTAACATGGCGTCATCCTGAGGCTGTCTGTCCATTGATTCACCATCCGGTTCATATTAAGTCCTAAATGAATAAACCACAATGTTTCTATATACTAACTATTTTATCATCAAACGATAAAGCCCTGCAACTGAGGTTGTGTCACGGACCTTCATAAAATACCAAGCTAAAAATACCCTTCCCCATAGTTTCTTAACGCGTAGAAGGGTATTTTATAATTCCTGTACGTCCGCTTTAAAAAGTAAAATCTATCCTTACTGTACTCATAATGCTAACCTCACCAGGCTCAATTTGAGTTGATTTTGAAAAATCGGTCAAAGACAACTCGCGATATGCGGAAACAGATATATGTTCATCAGATATTTTGGAAATGCCTGTGATATTGACACCGGCAGCCTTACTTATTATTTCAGCTTTAGTTCTTGCATTTCTCACAGCATCCGCAAGCATTTCATCTTCATACTTTTTAGAATCCAAAACACCAAAAGAAATACTATTCACGTTAGTCGCACCCGCACCTACAACAGCATCAATTACGTTTCCTATGTTTTCGATCTCCTTGAGATTTACATTTACTGTATTGTTGCAACGGTATCCGATTAGTGTTTGTGTTCTGTCTGCTGAAGATTTAAACTCGTAAACGGGATATAAATTGAAGTTGGATGTTTGAATATCCGATTTTTGTATGTTTTTAGACTGCAAAGCCTCAAAAACTTTGCTCATAATTGTACCATTAAGTTTTTGGGCTTCTTGTGCAGTATCTGCATTAGTCTCTACTCCAAACCTAATTGTAGCGACATCAGGCTTCACAAACACTTCTGCTTGCCCTGTTACTGAAATTATCTTGTTGCAGGATTCTTCAGCATGAGCCTTCAAAACATTTGGGCTAAAAACAGCTACAAGCCCAATTACCAACACTGTAGGAAGCAAGTATTTGACGATACATTTTAGTTTTTCATTAATCACATTTTCCCCTCCTCACACGATTTGAACGTGCTTAACTATACTGAGTTTTGCGCTGGTAATATTTGACGTAGTTGAGCATATTTTGTTCCTACCTCAAGGTAGTTCACCCGCTCAGACCGAAATTCTCGCTAAATTTCTAACTAGTTTTCTTTAAGATATCAAAAATCTGATACACTTTAGTTAGCGAAACATTTATCATAAATTGCCACAAAGAATGGTTAAGTAGGTGCTCGTATGGAATTCATCGCTCCGCTAAAACAATCAAGATCCGAATTTATAGTTAAACGATCAAAGTTTATTGGCCACGTTTTCCCTGCGTTTTCAGAAGCCGAAGCCATAGAATACATTAACGAAATTAAACAAGAACACAGCAACGCAACACATAACGTGTTTGCTTATTCGATAAACGCTGAATCTTTTGCTGAAAAGGTTTCGGATGATTCAGAGCCGAGAGGTACAGCCGGTTACCCCATTCTTGACGTTATAAAGAAAAGAAACCTGCAAAACATTTTATGCGTCGTAACCCGTTATTTTGGGGGAATTAAGCTAGGGGCAGGAGGCTTAGTCCGTGCTTACAGCAACGCTGCATCGCTTGCTTTAGACAACACAAGATTAGTTACTTATAAATATCACGATTTGCTCACCGTAGAGGTTAATTATGACCAGTTTAATAAGTTAAAACAAGAAATTGAATTGCAAAAGGCAACTATCAAAAACACATCATTCGCAGAAAAAGTAACCGTCGATTTTTTTGCTTTGCCTCAATCAAAAACCACATTAACATCAATAATCAATGACCTAACATCGGGACGTAGCGCCGTTAGAAAAGCACAAGGCAAATATCTACCCGTACAACACAAACCTAACTAATTTGATAAATTATTAAAATTTTATGTTTATACGCGGTACTTAACCATGCCTATTGATGCAGGAGAAGAACCTTAACATGCTGAAAAGAAAATACGGTTACGCTTTTCAAATGTCTTAATGAAAGTTGGGGAGGTAAACGATTTTGCTCGCTGAAACAAGGCTTAGTTCAGAGAATTTTTTCCTTAGATTTTTTCATGGGAAGTATACCAAGAACAGGTGATTACCGACGAGATAACTTTATACTGTATACAATGTATACAATTCAAAAAACTAAATCGGGAGGAAAACTACATGATTAAAACCAACAAAGATAAACTTGTAAAGCTTTCGGTTTTGGGAGAAATTTCGGCGCCGGGGGTACGACCTAGAATGTGTTATGACGGACGTATAAGAGTAATTCCGGGCACAGGCGGAATAGCTTACAATCTAAAAGTGGGTGATCCCGCCTTTGGATGGGCAGGAGATCATCTTGAGCCAGGAGTAAGCACAAAGAACAAAGATACAAAAGCGAATCAGGGATACAATACCTTGTCGTGCATTGGGAATACAGCTTACGTAGCCTCAGGCGATGCCAAAGGTGCCAAGGGCACAGTAACCGGCAAACACGGAGGTATCGAGCATGTAATCATCCATTTTGAACAGGAAGTGCTTGAAAAACTGCAAATAGGGGACAAAGTGCAAGTAAGAAGCATTGGTCAGGGACTCGAACTTACCGATTATCCTGATGTAAAATGTATGAATTTGGATCCCAATGTAGTAAACAAGCTAAATATCGTGGAAAAAGATGGAGTTCTTAAAGTTCCTGTAACCGCAATGATTCCACCCGAATTTATGGGAAGCGGGTTGGGTGCATCGTCCGCTGAAACTGGAGATTATGACATAACTTCAATGGAAAAGGAACGGCTCAGAGAATTGGAAATCGATAAAATTAAACTGGGCGACATTGTAGCGATTATGGACTCGTCATCTTATTATGGAAGAAGCTACAGACGTGGGGCAGTTATTATTGGTATAGTCGTTCACGGCGACTCTTTTGTATCGGGCCACGGTCCTGGGGTAACATCATTGCTTACCTCACTCAAAGGCAAAATTGAACCCGTCAAATCCGACAATGCCAACATTGCAGATTATCTTTCGCTAAAATAATGTGAATGAGTAGTGTTAAAAACCTTTAAGTATGTTAGGGGACCCTAAAAAGCGTCCCCTAATAATGTATTCATATCATAAAAGCTAAAGCAGGTGGTTTAATTGACTTGGAAAAATTGTTCCTTATACCAATATAAAAATTGGTTTGAACACAGGCTCGCACTTCAATGCGTCGAATCGCTTAATAACAAGGGTTTTACAGCTGTCTATGCCCAAAACAAGCAACATGCTGTGGACTTTGTCTTAAAAGCAATTCCAAATGAAACGTCGACGATAGGTATAGGCGGCTCTGTCACCATACGAGATCTCAATCTCCCGGAGATCTTGAACCAGAAGGGCTTCACTTTATATGACCATTGGGACAACACGTTAACAAAAGAGAAAAAAAATGAAGTCAGACATAAGCAAATAACGGCTGACGTATTTTTATCTAGTGTCAATGCTCTTTGTATTGACGGAACATTAATTAATTCCGACGGGTTTGGTAATAGGGTTAGTTCCATGATTTTTGGGCCCCAAATAACAATTGTCGTTTGCGGCATTAATAAATTAGTATACAGTTTAGACGAGGCTTTTCGCCGCATAGGGAGATACGCTGCCCCTATTAACAGTAGAAGATTAGGTTCACCCATATCAGTACAAAATATAATAAGTGACAGTCGCTTACTTGATCCAGATTTAGGCTGCAGAATAACTACTATTATACAAAAACCACCTCTGGCTAAAAACAAATTTGTAGTGGTATTAATAAACGAAATTTTAGGATATTGAACAAAATTTAAATGCTAAACCTTATTTTGATTCCGCTTGACCCTGATTTTCTAAAGTTTTTATTGTTATAGTTACATAAATTAGCATTGCTCACTTTCTAAACCTTTATATCCTTGACTATGAACTACTAATCTTGGGTATGGGACCTCAATCCCAGCATCATCAAACGCCTTTTTAATTTTAAGCCGCAATTCCCTTTCTACTCCCCACTGACTTAAAGGATTGGTTCTTGCCCACACTAATAAGGTCACCCCAGACTCACGTAGTTGAGATATACCCAGTACTTTAGGTCCTTCGCGAATCACCGGCATCTCCTGCGCAACCTGCTGACAGACTTTCTCCATAATATCAGTTACTTGTTGTAAATTTGCCGTATGCGGTACCGGAACTTCTACCAATGCTCTAGAAGCCCGCCTACTCCTGTTAGTGGTTTTTTCGACTAAACCGTTTGGAACGGTATGTACATCTCCAGACCAATCACGTAAGATTGTAGTCCTGATTCCAATGTGTTCCACTACCCCAGATACGCCAGCTATGGTGACGTAATTGCCGACATCGTATTGTCTTTCATATATGAGAAAAAAACCTGTTATAACATCACGGACCAAATTTTGCGCACCAAACCCTACCGCTAAACCTAATACTGCCACACCGCCAAGAAGGGCTTTTGTATCAATACCTATTAAATCCAAAATCATCAAGATTACTACTATACTCACAACATATCTTAAAGTACTTTGCAAAAGGCCCGACAAAGTTTTTGCTCTGGATTCATCTATAGTTAGTCCCTTCGCCATGCCATCAGTTTTAGACAGTAGTTTATCGATTAAAGAATTTCCGATTTTAACAATCAAAAGTGCCATTACGATAATTGCACCTAGTTTAATCCCAACAAACGCGATGTTAAGCCAAAAATCAGCATTTAAAAAACTAGATGCATACACAAGGACGTTTGCATTCACAATTCACACCACCTTTGTGTAAAATTTAACTTAAAGTTCTTTGGAAAATAATATCAAATTTTTACAATTTAAAAAAGAATACCTCCTTCTACGAGGTCTAACATTGAATTGATTGATTAAAGATAACAACGAGGAATCAAAGTTCGTTTTTAAGGAAGGAACGGCGTTTCCATGGACCGATTTCAGAAATAAGCATGCCCAATAAAATTAAGCCTGCGCCCAACATTTCTCGCGGCTTTAAAATTTCGCCTACACTAATCCATGCAAAAAGAGCCGCAAATACCGGTTCCGTAGAAAAAATAAGCGCCGTATTTGTTGCAGACGTATATTTTTGAACTGCTGACTGGATGAGTACAGTAATAGACGTAGCAACAACAGCTGAATAAATGAGAGCACCAGAAGTATGGATTGGAATACTAAGTGGCCATTCCAAACAAATCGCCGCGATAAATGAACCGGCCGCTACGATCATCAACTGTATTAATGTGAAAATCACAGGATCGCTGTGCCTTGAATACATTCCTACAAGAATTATATGCGAAGCAAACCCAACTGCGCACAAAAACACCAATATGTCACCAATTTCAATGTTAAATGGAAATACTAACGACATAAGCGCTAAACCGATAGCAGCAAGAGTTACCCCAATAAAAGCGTTTTTGTCGGGGATCTCTTTGAAAATAAGCGCCGAAGCAAGAGGAACCAGAACTACTGACAAGCCGGTAATAAAAGCAGCTTTCCCGGCCGAAACAGTCAATAATCCGAAAGTTTGAGTGACGTAACTAAAAAACAAGGCAGCCCCTGTAAGCACGCCACCTTTCAAAGTATACGCAGGTGTTACGAAGGTAACAGACCTGTCCCATGAAGATTTCGACTGTCTTATAGCTAACCACAACAATATAAACAGGCTACCGATAAAAAATCTTGCCGCCAAAAAAGTAAATGGCTTTATCATCTGAATGGCTGTTTTTACGAGTATAAACGTCGTACCCCAAATAACGGTCACTAAAAGGAGTAGCAGGTTAGCAGCTAATTGTGACATCGTATTTTAATTACCTCATATAAAAGTTTGTTTCTAATATTACAGTACCCTTTAGAGAACACTGCACATAAGATTGTATCTAATATATTTATTTTTGAACACCCGACAGCTAATAGATAATTATCGCTGTTTTACAAGGTCAAGCCCCACTAACGTTTCCACAATCTCTTCAAAATTTCGGTAACCTGCTAAAGAACCCACTGATTTGCCTTCTGAATCAAAGAATACAAGCGTAGGGACTCCACGAATATCATGTTTTACTGCTTTTTGAGAATGAACTTCAGCGTTAATTTTTACGACAAAAATCTGCCCACCATAATTAGCTTTAAGTTGCTTTAGTTCTTGTTCGATCTTCACACAAAAAGGACATGACTTAGTGTAAAACTCTAAAACCCCCGGCTTGCCCTTTATTATATGCAATTCTAAATCTTCCGGTGTTACATCTTCGATCACAACATCGGCGAAATCTAAGTCTGTGTTACGTAAAGTGTTTCGATACCATGCTCCGCCCGCGATTAGCGCAACAATAATCACAATGATAATTCCGCTATAACGATTATTTAATAAGATTGCGAAAGGACATGTTTTGCCCACAAGATACTCTCCTCTATAAATTAATTGGACGCAATCACCCTAAAAAAACGGTCTTAACAACAAATACACGCCAAAACTAACAACTATCAGCCCGCCAACTTTTCTAACAATTCCAATGGTTTTGATGTTTCGCTGGTTTTCCAGAAACTTAGTGAATTTGGAAGTAAAAAGCCCCGCAAATATAACCAATACAGATTGGCCCAAAGAATAACCCAATAGCAATGTTACACCTCTTACCAAAGAACCGGTGGTAGCTACGACAGCAAGTATAGCTATAAGGGCAGGAGTGGAACACGGCGATGCAGACAATCCATAAAGTACACCCAAGCCAATGGATTTCAAGTTGCGAGATACTTTATCTTTATCGACCACTTGTATATAACTCTGAGACACATCGTTAACTATGCCATCATCAAATAGTACACCTTGCGGAATATTGAGTTTACATGTTTTGGAAAAGGAAAAAACGTCTATATAGCTCAGACCTACTATTACAATCACTATTCCAGCAACCCATCTTATCCAAGGAATCGAGAAAATAAGTGATCTTCCAAGCAAACCGGCTACTATACCAGTTAACGAAAGCGCCGTCGACATGCCAACAATAAATAAGACGAGTTGATTTTTCCGATCGCCTGTGCGAACGCTTGCGATATGTCCTATCATAAGAGGGACTGCAGCCATGGCGCATGGACTTGTAGAAGCTAACAAACCTGCAAATGCGGCAAACATCGGCCCTAACGCCGGGTTTTTTAGATTAGATAAGATAAAATTCATTTGACCATCTCCTGGGGAATCCGGCTGCTTCATATTGCCATCGGTTTGTTCAAATAAAGTGTACCATCTAATTTTAGAGTTGATAACTAACAACCAAAGTTTTTCACGATCGGACACATGATACGACTCGGGCATTTACAAAATCTTACTAAGAAATGTTCTGGTTCTTTCATGTTTTGGATTCAGGAAAATTTCCCCAGGTTCACCTTCTTCCACAAGTGATCCTTCATCCATAAATAAAACTCTATCCGCAACCTCTCTGGCAAAACCCATTTCGTGGCTGACAACGATCATTGTCATTCCTTCAAGCGCTAGCTGTTTCATAACCGTTAAGACTTCACCTATCATTTCAGGATCAAGCGCCGATGTAGGCTCATCAAATAACATTAATATAGGCTTCATTGCAAGTGCCCTAGCAATAGCAGCTCTTTGCTGCTGGCCTCCTGAGAGTTGGCGAGGATACGCGAATTCTTTATCAGATAACCCCACCTTATACAATAGATCCCTACCCAAAATTTTGGCTTGTTGCTGAGCCATACCTAAAACCCGGATAGGCGCAATAGATACATTATCGAGCACCGTAAGGTGTGGAAAGAGATTAAATTGCTGAAACACCATTCCTGTCGTTTGCCTAATCAAATTTATGTCCACGTCGCTACCGTTAACATTTACATTGTTTATATAAATATCGCCTGAAGTTGGTTGTTCCAAGAGATTGATGCAGCGCAAAAGAGTACTCTTCCCTGAACCGCTTGGGCCGATTATAACTACCACTTCTCCTTTATCCACTTTGAGATTTAGATTGTGGAGTACCTTGAGGTCTCCAAAACTCTTATTTAGGTTTTTCACTTCAACCACTACGTTTTAGCCTCCCTTCTATTCGTCCTAATAACCTACTAAGAATGAATGTAAGCGCTAAATATATCAACGCTGTAGTAAAATATGCTTCAAAAGGTCTAAAACTTTGTCCCGCCATCATTTTAGCCCTCATCATCAAATCTTCCATGCCAATTATTGAAACCAGGGCTGATTCTTTTAGCAACGTAATGAACTCATTGCCCATAGGTGGGATCACACTCCTGAGGGCTTGAGGGAGGATAATATATTGCATGGCTTGACCATACGTCATACCTAAAGACCTTGCTGCTTCCATTTGCCCCGCCTCCACAGATTCTATGCCACCCCTATAGATTTCAGCCATATAAGCGGATGAATTCAGAGTTAAAGCCACGAGCGCATCGATATATCCTATTGGTCTGTATCCCAGTATTTGAGGTAGACCAAAATGTATCAGATAAATTTGAGCAATAAGGGGCGTACCCCGTATGAAATCAACATAGATCTGGCATGGAATGCGAAGAATTGGATTGTCGCTAATGCGGCCAAGTACAACAATTAGTCCTAATACCACAGCAATTAGAAAAGACAAGAAAGTAATCTGAAGTGTAATTCCAACTCCTCTTATCAAAAACGGGAAAAATCTTGCCACCACGCTCAACTTAAACAAAATTGTTCCCTCCTTAAACTAACCTTTTGATCTTTTGTCACAAAACAACCGGCAACCAACAAATTGTTCGCTGCCGGTACCTTCTGCCTAAATTGGATCCATTAATACGCTAGTGCACCTATTTTTTGTCATTTAGAATCAAAATATTTTTGATACAACTCATCATACACGCCTGATGCCTTTATTGTAGCGAGCCCTTTATTAATAATTTCATGTATTTCTTTGTCTTGCTTTCGCATGGCAATTCCGTAATATTCAACGGTAAAAGCTGGTTCGGGTATAATCACATTTGAATCGGGGTTATTCTTAAGATATTCTTGAACTAACGGTAAATCTGCTATAACTGCGTCTACTCCGCCGACTTTTAGTTCATTAAATACATCAGCAGCTTGATCCAACCGCTTTATGTTCAAGCCGGGATTACCGTCATCTTTAAACTTAGCATCAATTTTTTGAGCAGCATAATCAGCCGTGGTGTTGATTTGAACAGCTACCGTATGCCCCGACAAGTCATTTAAAGTCTTGATGGATGAATCCGATTCCACACACCATACCTGTCCCGACTCAAAATAAGGATCCGAAAATTTTACTTCCAATGCCCTTTCATCATTAATAGTAACTCCAGACACAACCAAATCAGCTTCTTTGGTTTGAAGAGCAGCAATTAAACTATTCCAATCCATGTTTTTATATTCAACTTCGAAATTCATGGCTTCTGCAATAGCTTTTATTAGGTCAACGTCAAATCCTACCGGCTTGCCCGTTTCCTCATCCATAAATTCAAATGGAGCAAAAGTGCACTCACCTATTGCAATTAGTTTCATAGGCTCGGTTTCGGAATTGTCATCGCCATTATCAGATACAATCCCTGGCTCTTTAACACATCCGGTTACAAGTAGTGCCATAACAACAATCATCATTGAAAATATCACAGCTGTTTTCTTCATGTGACCCACTCCTTATAAGTCGCAACGCATACCTTTAATTGGTTATTGTATATTTATACATATAAGTTGTATTATAACACCTTAATAGCATTAATCAACAAGATTTTATTCTTAAGCGATGTAATTAAAGGTTATTCATGTTCATCGAAAGGTTTTGCAAGAATCTTACGTGCTAGTTCCAGATCCTTTTCCGGGACAAGCGCTTTAATAGAAGTTAAGCCAGGATAGACACTTGAAGGCAAAAACGAACGAAACATTACCTCGATTCCATATGATTCAAGTGCTGAACGAATAAGATCGCGCTCCAGTTCAGTTGTCACCGCACGGACTTCGACATAATTTTTAAGAGTCATGATTTGGCCTCCTCGTTTTTTAGGATATATGAATAAATAGCAATCGCTTCCAATCTTTTTCGATTTTAACACTAACACTTCTAAGCAGGAGTTGCTATCTATAAAGCCGAATCCTGTAAAAAGCGAAACCATCATTTAAAGTTCGGACACAAAATGCTTATTTAAGATTTAACACTTCAAAAAGGAGACTATTTATAATGTTAAATAAAATTGATTCTACTGGTATTTTTAAATCATATAAGAATGAGCTTCTTGAAATGATCGAAAAAGTAGGCGGAGAATGGGGCATCGTAATTAAAGACCTAACGGATGATAACGGCATATGTTTAAACGATGAAGAACCATTTACCGCGGCTTCGGTGATCAAAATTCCCATTATGATGTCTGCTTTTCATCATGCTAGGTTAGGAAACTTGCGTTTGGATGATAGCATCATTTTGCGGCAGCAAGATAAAGTAGGAGGTTCCGGCGTACTAAAAGAATTCCATTCCGGCTTGCAAATAACGCTTCTTGATGCGATTAATTTGATGATAGTTGTTAGCGATAATACCGGAACAAACCTTACTATGGATGCCGTAGGAAGGGAAAACATTAATCAATATATGCTAAGCAAAGGATGCAGTGGAAGCAGGCTGGAAGCCCATCTCATGAAACCGAAACCGAGGGGCCCGTGGAACAAAATAACCGCTAGGGATATAGCTTTACTTATACAAGGACTTGCGGAAAGAACCATCGAAAATCCAGGCGATTGCGATTGCATGATAGATATAATGAAAAGACAACAATATAACCAAAAACTTCCGCGTTATCTTCCCAAAGAAGCTATTTGTGCACATAAAACTGGGGAAGTAAGATCGGTAACGCATGATGTAGGAATTATACAGGGCCCTAAAGCAAATTTCGTGATCGTATGCTTGTCTCAGAAGTTAGAGGATACTGATCTTGGGAATAAGGTTATTGGGAAGATAGCGAAATGGGCTTATGATATTTTATCATAGCCTGCTACAACAATGTGTAACGTAGTAATATACTTTCAGGTTCTATTTTCATTGGAAGGGGTAAAACATAATGTGTTGCCTATTATGGATCATTTTATTTGTGCTTAGTTGGCCTATAGCCTTAATATTTGCATTGCTCTATCCTTTAGTTTGGATTATCGTACTCCCTTTTAGGCTTCTAGGTTTCGCGGCAGGCAGAATATTCAAATTATTGCAATGGTTCATTATGTTACCGTTTAGGATTATCAAATAAAAAGCCTCTTACCATATGAACCTCAATTTAATTATCCTGTGGGTAATGCTGATTTTATATCCAACTGAAGTCCGCCTGTAAAATTAGCCAAATTCTGCTTGACACAAGCCTAGATTTGATTTATATTTAGAATGATTATAAGATAGGAACAATTATTAGGAGGGGGATACTGTGTCAGATATATCTAACAAATCTATCCAGCGTATGCCGTTACTAGGAGAAAAATTTCCAGATCTTTCAGTAGAAACTACTCATGGGCCCAAACACATACCTCATGATTATAAAGAAAAATGGTTCATGCTTTTTAGCCATCCTGCGGATTTTACACCTGTATGTACTACAGAATTTGTGTCCTTCGCAAAAAGAAACGAAGATTTTCAGAAACTCAATTGCGACCTTATAGGTATGTCTATGGATCAAGTTTTTTCGCATCTCAAGTGGGTTGAATGGATCGAAGACGAATTAGATGTAGAAATTCCTTTCCCCATAATCGCGGATACTGGTCGAATAGCGAATCAATTAGGAATGGTGCATCCTGCTAAGGGATCTAGTACCGTACGGGCTGTGTTCTTGGTAGATCCAAAAGGGATAACGAGGTTGATACTATATTATCCCCAAGAAATCGGTCGGAGTGTTGAAGAGATCTTACGCATACTAAAGGCTTTCCAGTTAGCGGATATTCATAATGTAGCCATACCCGCTAACTGGCCCGATAACGAAATTATAGGCGACTCGGTAATCCTACCACCTCCAACGGACGAAAAAGGATTGAAATCTAGAGTTGGTACTGAAAACTGTTTTGACTGGTGGTTCTGCCACAAGAAACTTTAAGCCCCAAATACTATACTTGTATATGGGAAACCCTTGCTTAGCGAGGGTTTCTTCTTGCTGGTAAGTTTAAGCATATGTAATTGAAAATCGTGAATTGACTTTTGCTCAAACAAAGCATAGAACTCTTAATAGTAATCAATCTTCTTCTCGGAGGTGAACTAAAAATGAAACAAAAAAAGAAACAGGAAAACCGTATGTCAAATTCGTTAAAAAAACTCAAGCGAATAGGCCTGCGCGCTACTCCTCAAAGGGTAGCTATTATGGATTTTTTAGACGGTAATATCTCCCATCCTTCTGCCGAGCAAATCTATCAAGCCCTAAAGCCAAATATGCCTTCACTTTCTTTAGGTACCGTGTACAATACTTTAGATGAGTTGGTACGTAAAAAAGTGGTCCAAGAACTTGCTATCGATCCAACCAGAAAACATATTGACCCAAATCCTGAACCTCATAGCCATTTTCTATGCCAAAACTGTGGTAAAATATATGACGTTTCAAATCCCTTTGAACCTAAAAAATTTTCAGAAGAAAGCAATGGGTTTATTATTAAGGCTTTTGCAGTGTATCTGTACGGATTGTGCCCAGACTGTCAAAAAGATAATTCCGTGTAATCTCGCTAACATTATCTTCGGTTACGGGCAAATCTTGTAACTTTTATAAAAAACACAATCTTCTAAAAGTTTATGTTCAATTGTTGTCTCAACCTAAAACTCAGTTTATAATGAACAGCGCTAGCCATGTTTTCGCTAATACCACCGATAATCTTATCTGATAATTCGCGAATTCAGACAAAACAGGGGGAATTACATGCATCAATTTATAGTGTTTTCGGTAATAGTGTTAACATTACTTTTGTTTATCGACGGCAGAATCAGATACGAATTTATCTCCATATCGGGTTTGCTGTTACTAGCTATAACCGGCATAATCAGTCCCGAAGAGACATTTTCTGGGTTCGGTCATCCTGCGGTAATCACCGTAGCTTCGGTGCTAGTCATAAGTGCCGCCATAATAAAATCTGGAATAATTGAAGACTTGGTTGTCTTTGTAAATAACAAATCGAAAAATGTCCATTTGAAATTAACTGGATTAATGATAGCAACCGCCTTTTTATCCGCTTTCATGAATAACGTAGGTGCTCTAGCTTTAATCTTGCCTGTTGCATTAAGAGTTGCAAAGGACGAGAAAGAGTCACCATCAAAATTTTTAATGCCTGTAGCCTTCGCTTCTTTGTTGGGCGGCATGACAACCATAATAGGTACTCCACCAAACCTTATCGTATCTAATTATCGCACCCAAAACGGTGGCTTGCCTTTTAATTTTTTCGAATTTACACCCGTAGGAATTACTATGGTAATCATAGGTATAGGATTCACCACCCTTTTAGGTACCAAAATAATTCCGCAAAGAAAAACCCGGAACGAAGAAGGTTTATTTAATATTGGAGAATATCTGTCTGAAGTGGTTATAACTAATAAATCAAAAGTTGTAGGCAAAAGAATACGAGATTTTCACGAATTATTTAAGACTGAAGTTCAGGTTTTAAGTATCGTTAGGGACAAATATAAAATAATTATTCCAAAAGCAAACGAAAGGCTTTTGATTGGTGATGTTTTAATCGTAAAAACGGATGATTTACCGGAACTTATAAACAGAACTGGGCTCTCTCTTAAAGGAGCCAAATTAGACTTTTTAAAATCAGTTCCGTTTTTGAAATCCAATGAATTTTCCCTCATAGAAGTGGTGCTAAGAGATGATTCTTTGCTGATAGGAAGAACTGCCTTAGAAATTAAACTTAGAAATAGATATAATGTAAACCTAATTGCTGTTTCTCGTAAAGGGCAGCTTTCTATCGCTCGGCTAAAATCATTCCGTTTTAAATCGGGTGACATCTTGTTGCTACAGGCACCTCGCAGCATTCTCCAAGATATATATCACAAATTGAGTTGTCTGCCTTTAGCCGAAAGAAGTGTAGACATCAAGGTTGAGGTTAAAAAAACCAAGCAATATCTACCCTTGGCCCTTTTCACAGCGGGAATTTTTGCAACTACCTTAGGCCTACTCCCTGTGCAAATAGCCTTCTCAACTGTTGCAATCATGCTTGTGCTTTTTAAAACCATAACCCCTAGGGAATTTTATGAGTCTATAGAGTGGTCTACGATTCTATTGCTGGGCACGTTATTACCGTTAGGGAGCGCACTGCAATCAAGCGGGGCTTCAGACACACTTGCAAGCATGCTCATGAGATTGTCAAGTTTCATTCCACCAACTTGGATGTTGGTTATCTTAATGACGATCACAATGATCATAACGAACTTAATCAGCGGTACAGGAACTGCCGTGCTTATGGGGCCTATAGCGCTTAGTTTAGCAAGATCTATCGGAGTTTCTCCGGACCCATACTTGGTTGGGGTTTGTATAGCTGCGTCCTCAGCCTTTTTGAGTCCAATTGGTCATCAGTCCAATATGTTAGTAATGGGACCAGGCGGATACAAATTCACCGATTATTGGAAATTAGGATTGCCTTTGTCAATAATGGTTTTATCAATTGGTGCTACATTAATATTAACGATTTGGAAGCCTTAGAGCACCAAAGAAAATCTAGCACTCAAATGATGGAAAAGACAAAATGGAACTTAGTTACCATGTTTGACGTCAATATTACAATACCATGACACAACAAGAAGGAGACAAAAAATGCGCAAAACGATATTATGCCTAACGCTTGCAGCAATATTGCTTTCTTCTTTAAGCATTTTCGCTCAAGCACATGACAACCGCAAACAGGTCTTATTTGAATTCAAACTCGGTAATGAAGTGTTGTACAGTCGCTATCATCATCTTATCAACGGAAAACGGGTTGGATTAATTACCAACCAAAGCGGAGTTAACCGTAAAGGTCAAAGTACTATAGATATACTCGCTAACGATCCATTCGTGAACCTCGTAGCCCTATTTGGTCCTGAACACGGTATTGACGGCCAAGCTAAAGCGGGGCATCAGGTAGAAACTAAGACCCATCCAGAGTTAAATATACCTATATATAGTCTATACGGTGCCACCCGTAAGCCTACAGAAAACATGCTAAAAGATGTTGAAGTCTTGATCTACGATGTGCAAGACATCGGCTCTCGAACTTATACATACATATCTACGCTACAATACGCTATGGAAGCGGCAAAAGAATACGGTAAGACCGTAATCGTACTTGACCGCCCCAACCCCGTGGGGTGTGAAATCGTAGACGCACCAGTGCTTGAAGATTATTATAAAACCTTTGTGGGAGTTGACAACCTTCCTATGGCCCATGGAATGACCGTTGGTGAAGTTGCAAAATTTTTCAACCGAAACATCAACGTTGATTTACGAGTGATACCTATGGAAGGCTACACTCGCGATATGATCTATCAAGACACCGGACTTGAATGGATCGCTACATCACCCAATATTCCGGACATAGATTCAGTATTCGGCTATATGGCCACAGGTCTAGGAGAAGGAACTGGAATTCGCCAACTCGACAAATTTAAGTGGATAGGCGGAGCAGGCATCGATTCTGACCGTTTTGCCCAAAAGCTTAATCAAGCTAACCTTCCGGGGGTTAACTTCATACCTGATGATAGAGGCAGCCTAGGAGGGGTAAAACTTCAAATCACTGATTATCATCAATTCAATCCCGCCAAAACCGGGCTTTACGCGCTCGCTTACGCGAAACAATTGAATAATTTCTCCGTGCCTAAAAGTACCAAAAAGGATATAGTTATGTTCGACAAAATAATGGGTACTAACCGAGTAGGACAATGGCTCGAGCATAAACTTTCTCCCGAAGAAATGGAACGCCGATATCAACCAGAATTAGAAGAGTTTAAAAAATTGCGGGAACAATATCTAATATATGGATATACGCATTTATATGCAGGAAACCTAGGACATGTGGGTGTTGTGGTTAACAATACGCCTTTGTTTCTCGATTCCGCCCCATATATTGACAGCAACGACAGAACTATGGCCCCGGTGCGCGCAATTACCGAAGCCATGGGGGCAACGGTTGAATGGGAGCCAGAATATGAACTGGTTACGATTGAATATGGTGATTCAAAAATCGAACTGCAAATCGGTAACTCTACCATAGTAGTAAATGGAATTAAGCACATTATGGATACCGTGCCTGTTATAAAAAATAGTCGTACCATGATTCCTTTGCGATATGTGGGAGAATATTTAGGCGCCGACATAACGTGGGACAAAGATAACCGCTTAGCCATAGTTTCCCAATAACTCACAACATCACTACATTTAGGGGCGGTTTTTGCATATTCAAACCGTCCCTTGATTTTCAATGCTATACTACAAACATAAGACCCACTGAAAGGTGGAACACTTCCATGTACATTATTGTTCTTGGAACCGGTAAAGTAGGCTTTAGGGTAGCAAAACAGTTAGTTCAAGAATCCCACGACGTGGTAATTGTTGACATCGATCCCCAAAAATTAAAACCTGCCCAAGAAGTTCTTGACGTAATGGCGATTCGTGGTAACGGAGCCGCACCTAAAGTGCTTGAGCAAGCAGGTATAAAAATAGCTAACATGGTTATAGCGGTAACAGGCCGTGATGAAGTGAATATTTTAGCTTGCCTAACCGCTAAACATTACGGAGTTCCAACAACAGTTGCAAGAGTACGTAACCCCGAATATAGCATAGGTTATCAAGCGCTGGTAAAAAACCGGCCGGGCGTTGATATCATGATACACCCTGAACGACTTGCTGCTAGAGAAATTGTCGACTTACTTAGCATGCCTGCGGCTACTGAAGTTCATCGATTTGTAGACGGTACTGTAGATGTTTTAGGATTCAAACTCAATTCGTCCACTCCTGCATTGTGTGGTAAAACGCTTGAAACTCTCAACCTTAAACATTGTCTAATTGTAGCAGTTGATCGCGATGGTGACTTGCTTATTCCCGATGGCAAAACACGTCTTGAACCAGGAGACCATATTTACGTATTAGAAAACTCCCAATCCCTAAAGAAAGACTCTATGGTATCAAACATTTTGACAAAACACATTCAGGCAAAAACAAAAAGAATTGTAATCGTTGGCGGGGGCGAAAAGGGCTTTCATACATGTCAAACTCTTGAAGCCATGCGAATCAATGGGCTTTCACTCAAATTAATTGAAAAAGATATGAATAGAGCCCGATGGCTTGCAGAAAACCTTTCCCACACCTTAGTTATTCAAGGAGACGGTACAAATCCTGATCTGTTAGGCGACGAAAACATCAAAAATGTTGACGCTTTTGTCGCCGCTACTAGTTGCGATGAAACCAATATTATGGCTGCCCTGCTAGCCAATCGCCTTGGAGTAAAAGAAACCATAATTACACTTGAGCGTGAAGAATACGGTCCAATCGCAGACGCTATTGGAGTCGGTGCAACGGTCGTCCCACGATTAATAGTGGCTGGCACTATACTAAAACTTCTACAAAAGGACAAATTGTTAGACATAGCATTTCTCAAACAAGGTAGGGCTACAGTGCTAGAAGCTAAAATATCTAAATATGCACCTATCACACGCAAACCACTTAAGTCGGTTAATTTTCCCAAACATGCGCTGATTGGAGTACTTGTTCGTAACAATGAAACCATCATTCCGAGCGGACATGATCAAATAATGCCAGGTGATAAAGTAGTTGCATTTGCATTGCAAAAATCAATACCAGGTGTACGTAAAGCACTGGGCCTATAAATCCGGCTGGTAGGTGAACACGAATAAGCATGAATACTAAAGCAATAATGCGAGCAATGGGTTTGCTGTTATGTTTTATTGCGGCATCGATGTCCCTCCCCCTACTGTGTTCCCTTTGGTTTAGATCAAACGACAGTTCAGCTTTTCTGATATCGATCTTGATGACAGCCTTACCAGGTTTATTCTTAAGCCGAACTCCCGTCAATGGTGACATTAAATTCCGTGAATCCGCTATTATTG
This sequence comes from uncultured Eubacteriales bacterium, assembly GCA_964406505.1. Classification (GTDB taxonomy): domain Bacteria; phylum Bacillota; class Sulfobacillia; order Fermentithermobacillales; family Fermentithermobacillaceae; genus DTU015. The sequence goes on along the minus strand of CAYORX010000002.1, from coordinate 98,933 downwards.
TGTCAGGAGGATGGCTACTTTGTTCTTTTGCAGGTTCCATACCGTTTCTAGTTGCCGGAACATTCACTAAATTGCCTGATGCATTATTTGAAGCCATGTCAGGTTTTACAACTACGGGGGCTACTGTCATCACTGATGTAGAAATGCAACCACCTGGCATTTTATTTTGGAGAAGCTTACTTCATTGGCTTGGGGGAATGGGAATCATCGTCATTTCATTGGCACTCATTCCACGATTTGGTATTAGCGGCTCAAGATTGTTTAGAGCAGAAGTACCCGGAATACAAGCAGAGCGGCTAAAACCAAAAATTCAAGAAACTGCTAAAATGCTTTTAATTATATACGCGGCTATGACTTTGTTTCAAACCATACTTCTGCGTTTACTAGGCATGAGTGTTTTTGATGCACTTATACATTCGTTCGGAACTATTGCAACCGGCGGGTTTTCTAACAAAGCAAAAAGCATTGGCGCTTATAACTCTGTCCCAATAGCACTTACTACAACGATTTTTACTTTTGCTGCAGGCATTAATTTCTCACTGTATTACGACATGTTTTCTGGAAAGGATCTCCGGGCATTTTTCCGAAACCGTGAACTACGTGCTTACACCAACATTACGCTACTCGCAATCTTGTTTCTGTCTTTAACATTAGTTAACATATATTCACCTGGAAAAGCGCTTAGCGAAAGCACTTTTCATGTTATAACCATTGCAACAACTACAGGCTATGCAACTTCAGATTTTAACACTTGGCCCGATATATCAAAAGCTGTTTTGCTGGTACTAATGTTTGTTGGCGCATGTACAGGATCTACTTGCGGTTCTGTTAAAGTAGTAAGATGGCAGATCTTTTTCAAGCATGCTTATAGAGAAATGTATCGGTTTTTACACCCTAAAGCCGTCTTGCCTATTCGCAACGAAGAAATAATTGACGAGGGTCTTGTAAATCAAGTGATTGCCTTCATTGGGATTTACCTTGGATTGTTCGTCTTTGGAACCTTTTGCATGTTAACAATGGGTTTAAATCTGTTAAGCGCGGCATCTTCTGTTGCCGCTACATTGGGTAACGTTGGTCCCGGACTGGGCTCAGTAGGACCGATGGCGAGCTACGCAAATATCCCTGCCGCAGGTAAAATCCTACTTGCTCTAATGATGTTACTAGGTAGACTAGAAATATTCAGCGCCCTGATTATCGTGACGCCTGCCTTTTGGAAAGATTGAGGAAGCACAAAGCATATGCTTTGTGCTCCTTTACATTAAAATAGACTTTACTTTAACACTTTTAATCAAACATTATTCTACACGTGCTACGCCAGTCTTTTTGGCAGCTTGGGCAACGGCTTCAGCCACGGCCGGCGCAACTCTAGGATCAAATACATCGGTAACAATGAAATCTGGCGACAATTCATCTGCATTTACAAGATCTGCCAGAGCATAAGCCGCAGCTATCTTCATTTCTTCGTTGATGTCGCTAGCCCTTACATCTAGAGTCCCCCTAAAAATTCCCGGGAAAGCTGACACATTATTTATCTGATTTGGAAAATCTGAGCGACCCGTGCCCACTACTTTAGCACCAGCAGCCTTGGCTTCATCAGGATATATCTCAGGGATGGGATTAGCCATAGCTAAAACAATAGAATCTTTAGCCATAGTTTTTATCATATCTTGAGTCAATGCCCCGGCTACTGATACACCAATAAAAGCATCGGCATCTTTCACAGCCTCGGCCAAAGTTTTTGCTTTCTCGCGATTAGTCTTCTTGGCGATTTCTTCTTTATAAGGGTTCATCCCTTCTGTGCGGCCATCATAAATTGCTCCTCTGCTATCACAAAGAACAATGTTCCCCGCACCCATGTTTAAAAGCAACTTGCTTATGGCAATTCCCGCTGCTCCTGCACCATTTATCACTGTTTTTATATTCGAAATTTCTTTGTTGACTACCTTCAGTGCATTAATCATTCCGGCAGCAACTACTATCGCAGTACCGTGCTGATCATCGTGGAAAACCGGTATATCTATTTGTTTTTTTAGCATTTCCTCAATGGCAAAACACCTGGGTGCTGCTATATCTTCTAAATTAACGCCCCCTATAGTTGGTGCCACACGTTTTACTGTTTCAACTATCTCGTCAGTATCCTGAGTATCTAAACATAAAGGAAATGCATTCACTCCAGCAAATGTTTTAAACAAAACACACTTACCTTCCATAACCGGAAGGGCTGCCTCAGGACCTATATTGCCTAAACCTAACACTGCGCTTCCATCGCTTACAACGGCAATTATATTGCTCTTAAAAGTATATTCCCACACTTTTTCTTTGTCTTTGTGAATTTCTTTGCAAGGCTCGGCTACTCCAGGAGTATACGCCAAACCTAGATCATCTTTGTCTTTGACCTCTATTTTACTTTTGATTTCGATTTTACCTTTGTTCTCTCTGTGCAAATTAAGTGCCTTGGTACGAACATCCATAAATTAGCTACCCCCCATGATAGTTCTGTTTATCACCTTAAGTTATAGCGGTCCTTCGATATTTCGCCTGACCCTCTGCATATGCACTTCGCCCAGTACTATCAATCTCGACTATCGCTGGAAAATCTTCCACCTCTAACCGATAGATAGCTTCTGGTCCAAGTTCGGGATAAGCAACAACGTCAGCTTTTTTAATTCTTTGCGCCAACAAGGCACCTGCTCCGCCTATTGTCACAAAATATATAGCGCTTTGTTGTTTGATAACATCAATCACTTCCTGACCCCTGCGGCCTTTACCTATCATTCCCCGCAATCCTAATTCTTTCACTAATAACGGGGTGTAAGAATCCATGCGGATACTAGTTGTAGGACCCGCGGAACCAATCACTTTTCCGGGTTTCGCAGGGCAAGGGCCTACATAATAAATAATTTGGCCTTTAAGATCCACGGGCAATTCTTGATTTGCTAAATATGCATTTACCAAGTTTTCATGAGCGGCGTCCCTACCTGTATATATTACACCGGTTAAACTCACGCGGTCACCAGCATTTAATGTCTTTATAGTTTCGAAATCTAGTGGCGTTTCGATCCGTTTCATCTACCTCACCTCTTTTTTACAATACAGCTTCTGCATGACGCGATGCATGACATTGAATATTCACAGCCACTGGCAAACTAGCAATGTGAGTTGGGTAGGTTTCTACGTGAACGGCTAAGGCGGTAACAAGACCACCTAATCCTTGTGGTCCCACTCCGGTATTATTTATAGAGGTTAAAATCTCTTGTTCCAGTTCTGCAATGTGTGGTTCCATATGCCTTTTGCCTAATGGCCGCAAAAGGGCTTTTTTTGCCAAAATAGCTGACTTTTCTAGGTTTCCACCTAAACCTACACCTACAACAACGGGAGGACAAGCGTTTGGCCCGGCCTTTTCAACTACTTCCGTAACATAGCGAACAACACCTTTTTTACCATCTGCCGGCTTGAGCATTTTTAAGTCAGAAGAATTTTCAGAACCTGCTCCCTTGGGCGCAACCGTTATTTTTAAAGTAGAACCGGGAACAATCTTTGTATGTATTATGGCGGGAGTGTTATCGCCTGTATTCTCACGTAATAAAGGATCTTTGACCACAGATTTTCTCAGATACCCATTAACGTAACCTTGCCGAACTCCCTGATTAACGGCATCATAAAGATTTCCGTCGACGATATGTACATCTTGTCCAATCTCTAAAAACACTACAGCACATCCAGTATCCTGACAAATGGGTTCATTTGTAGATTCGGCCAACTTAGCGTTTTCACATATTATGTCCAACATATCTTTTCCTAAAGGAGATTCCTCCTCGGAAACAGCCCTATCCATGGCCTTCCACCAGTTTTTATCTAAAACGATGCACGACTCTACACATAATTTTTCTACGACCTCAGTAATCTCTTTCACACGAATCTGTTTCATTTGCTTCACCACCTGCTGTTAAATCTTTGTTGGTCTACGCAAACTCAAACCTAACCGTTATTTAATTTAATCATGTTGCGGGGATCAAGTAGCTTTTTAGCCAACGCTTCATCGATCAAGCCGTCTTCTACGACAACGCTGAGGATATCCTTGCCTTCTTCAAAAGCTTTTGTGGCAATGTCTGATGCAACATCTTGTCCAAGTAAAGGTACCAAAGCAGTGACCAAGCTCAATGCGCTGCTAGCATATTTTTCTAAAACTTCCTCGTTAAATTCCATACCCTTAATCACTTTTTCAGCTAAAGACTGCATTCCCCGTGTCAGCATTTCGATGCTTTCAAATAGTGAATATGCAAGTACAGGCTGCATTACATTTAACTCAAATTGACCGGCTGAAGCAGCTAAACCGATTGTAAGATCATTGCCATATACACGGAAACACACTTGATTGATTAATTCAGGTATTACGGGGTTCACTTTTCCGGGCATGATGCTTGAACCAGCCGCTATACCGGGAAGTCTAACCTCAGCCAACCCCACCATCGGTCCTGAAGCCATTAAGCGGAGATCGTTGGCGATCTTCGTTAATGTTGTGGCAGCAGCTTTTGTGAATCCGGAAACCTCTACCCATACATCTAGATTTTGAGTACCGTCTACAAGATTTGAAGCCGGATATAACTCTTTAATACCACTACATTTGGCCAATTCGTCTACTACGAACTCAACATAACTTGGATCAGCGTTGATACAAGTACCAACAGCGGTTCCTCCCATATTGACCGAAGATAAAAGTTTAATGCCTTTATGGGCCCGCTCAACATCGCGGCGAACGGCTAAAGCCCAAGCCTTGAGTTCTTGCCCCACTGTAATAGGAACAGCATCTTGCAAATGGGTACGACCAAGTTTTGGCATCTTCATATATTCTGCCGCTTTTTCTTCAAGAGTGTTTGCAAGTAATTCAGCCGCTTCTAAATATTGATTCATTAACCGAATAGATGCCACACGAATAGCGCTTGGTACTACATCATTTGTGGATTGCCCTTGGTTCACATCATCCAAGGGATGAATTTTGCTATAATCACCTGGGTTGTGACCCAAAATGTCTAACGCACGATTTGCTATTACTTCGTTTGCATTCATATTGATACCAGTTCCTGCTCCGCCCTGAATCGCCTCACCTATAAATTGATCGTGCCATTTGCCATCTATGATTTCATCACATGCCTGAACGATGGCTTCAACTGTTTGTTCTTCTAATATGCCAGCTTTAAGATTAGCTAGCGCAGCTGCTTTTTTCACCATTGCCAAACCTATGATAAGTTCTTCGTGAATTCGGTAACCACTTACAGTATAATTTTCAGCGGCTCTAACACTATGAATCCCATAGTACGCGTCGGCCGGCAATGTCTTTGTACCTAATAGATCTTTTTCTTCCCGAACCCTACCGAGTTCCCCTTCTGATGGCATATCTGTCATCCTTTCTTTAATGTTAGCGATTATAGAATCATACTGCCCGTTACTATAACTTAAGTTAACAGGTAACATGTTACAGCTTCACAATACACCACTTAGATCACAACTGCAATATATTTAGTCAACACGAGTACTATCTTCTGAATCTAATTGATAAATCATCCAATACGATACATCACTTCCCGATCATAGCTTATAAGCACATGAACATAACCGCTTAGCGTTTTGTTTAACTCATCATCACCGGTATCAACTAAAAGGGGACGTTTTTTAAGAGCATTTAATTTATTTCTCGTGGCAACAATTATTATGTTAATTTTACCTACCTTGCGAATCACGTCAGGGCTTAATTGCTGGTTTCCACGCCCAAATACGTATCCTTGGCCACCTATTACCGTAACGATAATTTTGGCGCGCCCAGTTCGATCGTCGGCAAGTATTTCAAGTAATTTGTTTTCGTTGGCATCAGCAGCAACTAGCTTACCATCTCGAACCACATCAACACCCAAAAGTGTATTTTCTATCCCCAACTTCTCCATTATCGTTCTTGTTGTTGTACCAGGCCCGATAATATATGTCACGCCGGGCTCCATTTCCTCTACGATTCTGTCACCAATTCCGTCTAACGCAGCAGCTTCACTTTCAGTTGTGCCGGATTTAAGATTTTGCATCAGTTCTTCCTCATACGGTACTGACAAAAAACCGTAAAGTTTAGCAGTAACTCTGCCCTGACGAAAAGCATCTTCGTCAAGGTCCATCACCTCAGTTTCTTTGACAACGGTAACATCACCTTTAACGAATTTGGCCGCCAATTCGCCAGCATTTCGCGGGCTTATAGCATATACAGGTGAGTGGATCTTTACACCCGCTGGAATACCAAGCACCGGCACTTTGGTACCTATGGCATCAAACACATCTCTAGCCGTACCATCTCCGCCTACAAATAATATTAGATCGACTCCTGCCTCAAGCATATCTATGGCTGCTTTTTGAGTATCACGAGCAGTTGTGAACTGTTCTCGCCAAACCAAACCCGATGTCTGCATTGTACAAGTAGCGTTTCGCACACCGGGAGAAATCGATGCTCCTTCTAATACCACAGGTTCAAACCCAGCAATGCGTGCTTGTCTTTCCCCCATGTCTCCAGGGTAAGTTAAAATGATAATTTCATTTTTAAATTTACTTAATTCTTTAAGAGCGTCTACAGCCCTCAGAGGAGCTTCGGGCCGGGCACCTAGTTCGAGTGCTCTTCTAAGAATATTTGCACCATCTGTGCCCTTAAGACCTACCTTCCCACCCATACCAGCTATGGGATTTATAATTAAACCCAGTTTTTTCTTAGGCAATGATATCCCCTTCCCGACATATATTCAGAAATTGTTTAGTCAATATTACAGATACATACACAAATAGTCATGCCGAAACTATCTCGGTCCCGGAAAGGCCTAATTTATATGAAGATATCCAAATCGTTTTTGGTAAATAGTCCTGAGCAAAAGGCAGTAAAATACTTGGGTTTGATCCACTTCCTGAAGATAACCATATGCAAGGCAGTTGTAAGTAGGGCTTAGCTTGATCAGCCATAGCTGCAACTGTTCCGTGCAATATTTCATCGTCATTCGCATACCGGTTCTCTCCCCACCACCTGTAAATCCTTACTTTTGACAAGTCCACCTTGGATATATGGGGGTTTTCACCTATATACGAATTCCACCAAGAAATTCGGTTACGCATCCGTTCTTTAGTAGATTTATTCTGAACTTCTCTAAGTGGAAGAAATTTAGCAAGTACAAATCCAAGTGACCCCAAATAATTACTAAGGAATTCAACTGCGGGCGTACTAAGCACTATTATTAAATCAGGCTTTACGGCCACGGCTTTGGCACATTTGAGCCGTAACCCTGCGGCACCTGCCACCAACCCGCTTGTATCGATTAGTATAACTTCTGCCCCATCGACACAAGCAGCCCTAATACATTGTTGCGCCCCTAACGATACAACTAATTCTTTGTTATATGGGGACGTTTTTCCCACAAGATAAGATCCTTTTCTTTTTGTTAAAAAAGGTGATGTAGATCCCCTGTTTACAATCCCATACGATACAAACCCCGGAGGACCGATGTGAGATTGCCCCACATCAGCGTTTACAATCGCTACATTGATATTTTTGTTGTAAAACCATTGGGCGAGCAGCTTAACCAAACTGCTTTTACCGGTATCAATTTCACCAATCACCATAATTCTAGATGGCTTTGGAAGCGAAATAAGCCGCCTGATTAACGCAGAAGTCAACTTAGCCACAGAAGTCCTCCTTTAAAAACCTCAAACTCATTACGTGCCACCCGTAATTCCCGATCATATACTACGTCTACTTTACAGTTTTTTCGTCAATATGACCAAAAATTAAAACGGATTGCCTCGATGAAATACTACCAACACTTGCAACATAAGCGTTAATTTGCTAACTTATCTAAAAATGCCAATATTAATTGTATTCAACACACACCTGTATGCATTTTGAATCTGGAGGGTTACTTTATGATCATGTCACAGCAATTTGCCAGACTGCTGATGATATCCGATCAACCATGCATTAACAAAATTATTAAATACACCTTACGCCAAATATGCCAACAAATAGGCGTACCAGCGGCGCTTTTGCATTTAACTGACGGCTCCTCGATAATGCTTAAAACCAAAGTAACTATACCTAAAAACATGAAGTTAAGTTTACCTTTTGTGTATAGCACAATCTCCCCCAAATGCGTTGCCGATGGTACATGTGCAAGTGAAGATAATGTTAACCATGATACAGTTTGTCCAAGTAGCACCTTTTTCCAAAGCACTGGATTTACTAGTCATGTTTGTGTCCCCCTATGCTTTAACTCTAACCCCGTAAGTATGATCACCGTATTGTCAAAAAACCTAAGGGAGTTTACGGAAAAACAAAGAGAAATAATTGCAACAAATGGCAAACGTCTTTTACTAATTCTACATCACATGCTACATTTTCCAGAACTGTGCTGTGAATGGTTAACGTTTGAGCCGATTCAAAATCCAACCTTTTCTCAAAGTTACGAGCGCACCAATAGCCATGAAACTAAACATATACGCACGACACCGTTAATAGATCTAGTCTTAGCAAAGGAAGGTCTTGACCAATCATTCAGCCCTTCACGTTTAGCCCGTTCTCTTCCAAAAGGAATAAGTTTGATCACCTTAAACCGCGTCTGCGAATTCTTGGAGCACAACCCAGGCCCAGTATCAAGAAGGATGTTGGCAAATGCATTGGGATTTTCCGATATTACCGCGGGCCATTACCTCACTTATCTTTCAGATCAAAAGTTAATACGTAAACAAACTTCTTTCGGCAAGGTAGGACGTCCAACGCTAAAATACGTTCTTAACAAAACCGTAAAACAAAAGTTTTGTTTTTTAAATTAGTTTATTTCATCAAACTTGCATCGTCATAATTCCTATTTAATAATTAGCACAATTAATTATCTTGAATATTCCCACTATTCCAGCATTGGAGGACCTTAACAATGAACCACATTCTTAATGTAACAAGGATTAAAACCGGATCTCTATTTTTATGTAAAACGCGATGATACGTAAAACATGTACCCTACACTCTTTACTCCCGGCAATAAAATGTTTGATGGAACATGCTAGCCCGGAAACTAAAAAACACGGCGATAGAGTAAAGAGAATCTCAGTTTTGGTCGGGCAATCCCTAGGAATGAATCACGAGGAGCTGGAAATTTTAGCGCTTCTCGGTAGTTTTCATGATATTGGTAAAATAGTAGTCCCAAATCACATTTTAATGAAAAAGGATTTGTTGACTCCGGAAGAACTAAGTTTAATAAGAGCACATCCAGTCATTGGTTTTGAACTTGCAAAATCAGTTACCGAATTAGCTCCTGTAGCCCATTCTATTTTATTTCACCACGAGCGTTGGGACGGTGAGGGATACCCTTGCGGTGTTGCTGGGGAAAACATTCCGCTAATGGCTAGAATCATCTCGATCGCTGATGCGTTTGACGCCATGACGGAAAAGAGACCCTATAGAAAAATTGTATCTATTAGTGAAGCTTTACGTGAACTGCGATGCTGCTCCGGGACACAGTTCGATCCTTCATTAGTACCGATTTTTGAAAGTACAATTCTGGGTAGCAAGTTTAGAACCGCGGATTTCCATGCTAAAACTTTTTGTTCTTAGCAAAATCTGGACTTAAGTTGAAAATGCCGACACTTTAAACAATGGTGCCGGCAAATGTACTTTTTATCTATTTTAGCATAGCATCAATGAACCAAATGTTTTTACTACAATCGCTGACGTAATCCTCAAACAAGGATACAGTTTCAAAATCCCCGTCTTCATCAGCGATATTTCTAATCTCAGTGCCCAATTTTCTCATGCTTTCTAAATCATCTTTTACAAGTTCGAGGGCTTCTTCCCTAGAAAAGTTTCTTGCATAAACTTCCTTAATAGTTGCATTCTCCAAATATTCTTTCATAGTAGATAAAGGCATTACACCTTTCATCTTCAACAATTCTGCAATCTCGTCAAAATCTTCAAATATTTGGTCGTACAGTTCTTCCGTGTATTTGTGCACTTTCATAAAATGCTTGCCTACTACATTCCAATGAATATTGTGCCACTTTACCAACAGCACACCGAGGTTAGACAGATAGTTTTGGATCAATTCGAAATGTTGCATGGCTACCCCCTATATGTTTGGTTTGTTTGTTAGACCGATAATATCCATAGAAAGACCACAAACCAACTATAGGTTTTCCTTTTTCGTCGTAAAGAATGCTAAAAACCTGTTGCTAAGCCATTTAAAACAAACACCATCCTATTTCCGATATGCCTAAAGCACAAAAGATTATTTCATTCTCGCGATATATACATCTTTTGGAAAACCTGTTTGCAAATCGTCTTGTTGCCTTTAACACCTGTAATGCATTGCCTGTTACCAGCTTTAATGTTAACATGTTATCGATTAGTAACTCATTTCACTAGGTGTACACTTCATGATATTTACTGATGAAGAGAGGTGCCTCAATGGCTTCAGTAACATTAACTATTGATGGTAAACAAGTTCAAGTCGAAAAAGGAACATCTATTTTAGAAGCAGCTAAAACAGTCGGAATAGAAATACCAACACTATGCTACCTTAAGGATATAAATGAAAGCGGCAGATGCCGAGTGTGCCTGGTAGAAGTAGAAGGAGCTAAAACTCTTTTGGCCTCGTGTGTAACTCCTGTAGGCAATAACATGGTAGTAAAAACCAATACCGATTATGTTCGAAAGACAAGACGCAACGTATTAGAGCTCATTCTTTCAAACCACCGTACTGACTGCCTTACATGTGAGAAAAACGGGGACTGCAAACTTCAAGAATATGCTTATGAATACGGCCTCGAAGATCGACGTTTCATTTCAGACCGAACCGAACCGGAACTTGACGACACCAACCACTTCTTTATTAGAGATTTAAGCAAATGTATTTTGTGTGGAAGATGCGTTGCTGTTTGCCGAGACGTTCAGGGACAAGACGCCATCGGCCCTATCGGACGAGGTTACGGCACGAAAATTGCCGCTGCATGGAACGAACCTTTGGAAAACTCCCCTTGCGTATTCTGCGGTAACTGCGTGCAAGTATGTCCAGTGGGGGCCCTCACCCCGAAACAAAGTATAACCAAGGGCAGGTTTTGGGAAGTGGATAAAGTCGAAACCACATGCCCATATTGTGGAACCGGATGCATTATTAACCTTCACGTCAAAGACGGAAAAGTTGTAGGTGCGTCAGGAGCGGACGGTCCCGTAAATAAAGGGTGGACTTGCGTTAAGGGCAGGTTCGGTATAGATTTTATTAATCACCCGGACAGGCTTAAAGTACCGTTAATCAAAGAGGGTAACGAGTTTAAGGAAGCTTCTTGGGACGAAGCGCTTGATCTACTAACCACAAAACTCGGACAACTAGTAGAACATAATACTGCTGATTCAATAGCGTTTTTCAGCTCGGCGAAATGTACAAACGAAGTGAACTATCTAATGCAGAAACTGGCTAGAGCCGCTTTCGGAACCAATAACATAGATCACTGCGCCAGGCTGTGCCACGCTTCCACGGTTGCTGGACTCGCCACGAGTTTCGGCAGCGGCGCAATGACAAATTCCGTTCATGAAATAGCTGATGCTAAAGCTATATTTATCATTGGTTCTAATACTACTGAAAACCATCCGGTGATCGGTATACAAGTGAAAGAGGCGGTAAGAAGAGGCGCCAAACTCATAGTAGCTGATCCAAGAGAAATAGAACTGGCCCAAATGGCCGATATTTATATGCAGCACCAACCAGGAACCGATGTGGCATTACTTAACGGAATGATGAACGTAATCATAGAAAAAAGGCTGTACGATGAACATTTCGTTGAAACCAGGACGGAAAACTTCAATAGTTTTAAAGAGATCGTAAGCAAATATACTCCTGAGTATGTATCTGAAATAACCGGTGTTTCGGCTGATGATATAATTAATGCTGCCGTGGCGTATGCAACAGCTGATACGGGTTGTTTAATTTATTCTATGGGAATAACTCAACACACTACCGGAACCGACAACGTGCTTTCAACGGCGAATATTGCAATGTTAACAGGGAACATAGGCAAACAAAGCGTAGGAGTTAACCCTTTACGCGGTCAGAATAATGTTCAGGGCGCTTGCGATATGGGAGCCCTTCCCACATATTTTCCGGGGTACCAATCAATTACCGATCCCGAGATCAGAGCTACATTTGAAAAAGCATGGGCATGCAAAATTCCATCTGAACCGGGACTCACAGTTACCGAAGCTATTAACGCAGCCTACGATGGCAGTCTTAAAGGAATGTACATTCTTGGTGAAAATCCAATGGTGTCTGATCCTGATGTCAATCATGTTGAGGTTGCGCTCAAAAAACTCGATTTTCTAGTTGTACAAGATATTTTTCTAACCGAAACAGCTCAATTGGCAGATGTTGTGCTTCCTGCGACTTGCTTTGCGGAGCAAGAAGGAACTTTTACTAGTACGGAACGTCGAGTGCAATTAGTTAGAAAGGCTGTCAACCCGCCTGGCAAAGCAAGGGCTGATTGGGAAATTATTTGTGATATATCTAATCGTATGGGTTATCCTATGGCTTATAACTCTGCCGCAGAGATTATGGATGAAATAGCTTCCCTTACTCCGATATACGGAGGAATAATACACAGTCGTTTACCAGGTGAAGGATTGCAATGGCCATGTCCCACAAAAGATCACCCCGGTACGCCTTATCTACACAAAGGTAAGTTTTCTCGCGGGCTAGGGCTATTCACACCTGTTGAATATATACCAGCGGCTGAGCTTCCTGATGAAAAATATCCTTTGACGCTTACAACTGGACGTATGCTCTATCACTACCACACAGGCTCTATGTCCAGAAGAGCCCAGGCATTGGATGCTCACATTCCAGAAGGATATATTGAAATACCACCCCAAACGGCCAAGCATCTAGGAGTGTCAGATGAAGAAATAGTTCTTGTATCTTCACGTAGGGGCAAAGTTAAGGTTAGGGCCATGGTAACCCCAAGGCCTGCGCCAGGTGTGGTATTTATGCCGTTCCACTTTGCCGAATCGGCAGCAAATGTGCTTACCAATCCTGCTCTTGATCCGAAAGCAAAAATACCTGAATTTAAAGTATGTGCGGTTCGAATAGAAAAAGTGTTAGATGAAAACCATCAAGTTGATGCTGAAACAGTTCATTCGCAAAACATTCGGGCTTCTGTTTCTGATGCATAACAAATGTAGGTTTGTACACTAGGATGAAAATCAAAGATGTCACCGGCGTAGTGCTAGCCGGAGGAAACAGTTCAAGAATGGGAATAGACAAGGCCTCCTTGATCATCGATGGCAAGAAGATGATCAGTTATGTAATTGATGCTCTCAAGGAGGTCTTTTCCGATATCATAGTTGTGACCAAAGATGCTAATGATATTCCGATTTCAGGAGTTAAAACCATCGCCGATAGTATTTCCGGTTGCGGACCTTTGGTAGGAATATATAGCGCGTTGTCGTCATGCGATACTCCCTATTGTTTTGTAATCGCCTGCGATATGCCATGTGTTGACCCGGATTTAGTAAGGTGGATGGTTAATTGTGGCGGCGATTATGATGCATTTGTTCCCAAATTAGGGGGGTTTTTTGAGCCGCTGTTTGCTTTATATTCCAACAAATGCCTTGATCCGATCAAACAGAACTTGGCAAGAGGGGACTATCGCGTGAGAAGCGTATTCTCTAAAGTTAATGTAGGTTATGCTGATGAATCTGACTTAAGAATTATCGATCCTCAACTTAGATCTTTCGTCAACATTAATACTAGGGAGGATTTAAGATTGTTGGGTGACGAAAATACCGCGTTATAATCTTGGTCACAAGCAAATGAAGCATTGGGAAAAGAGGGTTTCAAATGGATTGTATTTCAGATCATCCCCGCTGTATAGCGGTTAATGTAAAACGGTTTTTCGACTTAGGGACTGACAATAAAATTACCGAAACCACGTCGGATAAGGTCATTACTGAAACAAGGTTAAATATCCTATACCACGATATTTCAGTAAGCATTCCATCGTGCTCACCTTTCAATACGGAATACCTTGCGGTTGGGCACTTAATAACTTGTGGATTGATCAACCCAACTGACAGCATATCTAAATTAACCCATTTTCCTAGCAAACATGCAGTTTATGTGGAAACACATCAAAAAACCAATGGCGAAAATAAACATTCCTTTGTTTCAATTTCTGAAAAGCCAAGTTCTGACGTGATATTTAAACCTCAAACTGTATCGTTTATATTTGATGATTTACTTAGCCGTTCTTCCCTGTTTAAAACCACTGGTGCTAGTCATGCAGCGGCTTTATGCGATAAAAATGGGATCTTACTATGGCATGAAGATATAGGGCGCCACAATGCTGTAGACAAAGTAATAGGACATGCATTTGTCAAAGGGATTTCTTTTGCTGACAAAATGCTCGCCCTTACGGGGAGGATCAACTCGGAAATCGTTGATAAATCAATATCAGCTAACATACCTATAATAGCTTCCAAAGCCCCACCTACAGATATGGCGGTAAAAACCGGCTGCAATGCCGGGGTAACTATTATAGGCTTTGTAAGAAATAACCGTATGACTGTCTATTCAAAAACAGACCGGCTTAAGCAATAGAACCATGTTTAGGGGGACCACTACAATGAAAAGATCAGTATTAGGATTTGCCGTATTAGTTGGGCTAAGTGGATACTTATATACGATAAGCCTTGTGCATAGCATGAGTTCCGGCTCAGTAGCGGTAATTCCATTAGCTATAACTCTTATTGCGCTCGCAATTGGCTATATTTTTGAATGGCCCACCGCCAAAAAGGCAAAAAATGCTTCTCTCAGCGTTGAAGATTTTAAACTGTTCATCTCGGTAATTGGAGGTGCTTTACTAAGTCACTGGTTTAACGTAACTCTAGGATTAGGTGCTGTAGTTGGTGCCGGCCTAGTTACAGTTCTTGGCGCACTAGTTTTTCCTAGCTTGGGTGCACCTATTACCTGTGGAAGTTTTTGCGGAATGGCGTCTACCCAGGTTTTACCCGGCATATCGTATTTAGTTTTAGGTTCTGCAATAGCAGGTATAATATTTGTGTTCGCAAAGGAAACCATGAACGGTTTTGGCGGTAAACTTGGTGCCATGGCTGCATCGGGCTGTACTATTGCTACATTGATGACTCATAACAAAATGCTCGTACCATCGATACCAGATTCATCTACTGCCAATTACGTGGTATTCATAACTCTCATATCTACGTTAGCTTCTTATGTTGTCAACATACGTCTAAAACACGGGCCTATTATGGGCAGCGGAATTGTGAGTGTTGTGGGTGGACTAATTCTCCCAATTCTGTTTCCCGAGATAGGTGCTACTCTTGCTACAGCTTGTGCATGCGGTTCCTACGCAGGTATGTGTTCTACCGATCGAATTCCTAATGAGCTCTTAATAGCTTTAGCCGGTACCATAGCTGGTTTAGTAATGGTATGGGGCGCGCCTTGTATTGGAGGCATCGGGGGAAGGTTAGGTACCACGGCCTTTGGAAGTGTTATAGCAGTGTGGAGCCTAATTCGGATTTATGACAGGTTTGTTGCGAAACGAACATAAACAGATGTTGATGAGGAAAATTTTATACACGTATATTTATGAGTAGGTATTGAAATTATAATTAAGATAAACACTTTACTATATAGATAGCTGGGAGTTCAGTATTGCCTAAAACGATGGCGGTTTCACTTTCTTCCCTAAAGCCGTTCTTTTTATAAAAACTCCTGGCTTTTTTATTGACGGTTACAACCGTAGCTATAACTAGCTTTGGAGCAAAACTCACCACGGTACCCACGAGTTTGGTAGATTCAAATATCGCCGTATCTAACAATCGTTTCCCTATACCTCGGCGCTGAAAAAACTGCGAAACATACAATCGATGCAGATACAAAACATCGCCCCGATGCTCCATATCGACGTAACCTGCTATACTACCATCTACTTCAGCAATTATAAAAATATGCATGTTGACTGCATTCAGCAATTTTTTATCAGAATAAAAATGTTTCAAAACTTTAGCCTGATCTTCTAGGCATATTACGCCGTCATAAGTATGTTCCCAAGTCTGTTTGGCAAGGCATTGAATACCGGTCATGTCTGCCGCGATTGCACGCCGCAACAATACATTATCAGAAATTCGTATCGTTTTCGTATCCATACCGCTCCCCCTCATTTTGGAAGATTATGCACGGAAATAGGTTATGTATTTATTCCACGCAACATGTATGCAAACCCTATCAACTTCAAACTTTTTGATAAGTTTTTATTGTAATTCACAAAGAATAACCCTGCTTCATTATGCACACTGCTGGCAGATATAGGAGGAAATAACTCGGATTGAATCGAAGTATTCCTGAGAGTCAATAGATTATAACTAAAAACCATTTGGATTAAACCAAAGCATACGAGGAGTGGTAAAATGTCCTCCGAAAGTACTACTAACGTTTTGTATCTGCCAAATCTCACATGGCCAGAAGTAAAAGCCGCGTTACCCGAAATAAAGATGGCTATCATTCCCATAGGCTCGACAGAACAGCATGGACCCCATGGTAGATTTCAAACCGATTACGCAGCAGCCAGGGAATTCTCTTTGAAACTCGGTAGGAAACTTTATCCTAACGTATTGATCACCACACCGATAACTATAGGATTTTCAGAACATCATATCAATTTTCCGGGCACTCTATCGCTTAGGGCTAGTACATTGATCGAAGTACTCATGGACGTAACAACATCTCTTGCAAAACACGGCATTAAGAAGTTCTTTTTCGTCAATGGCCATGGTGGTAACTCTGCAGCACTTACTGTTACAGTTAATCGAATAAAACATGAAATGGGGCACATGGCGGCTTGGGCTACCCTTCCCTGGGTTCTTATCGACGATCTTTCAAAGGATATCGTCAAATCACCCATAACAGGCCACGCTTGCGAAAGTGAAATGAGCATCATGCTTTACATATGGCCTGATGCCGTTAAAAAAGATGCGCTTGCACCCGGTGCTATACGAAAAGAAGCGCTTGAGAGTGTGGGTAGAAAATTAGGTATCACTGAAGGTAGTTATTTTGATGAAATCACTGAAAATGGCGCTCTTGGAGACGCAACCAAAGCAAGTGCCGAGTGGGGGGAAAAGGCAGTCAAAACTGGGCTTGAGCGAATATTACCCTATTTAAAAGAATTCATGGATCGATAAATCAAAGCGCTATACAGGCCGTTGCTTACAAGAACGGCCTGTATTTATCAAAATTCATATAATAAGCCTGTTTAATAACCAGCCCGTTTATCTACAACATTCACCAAAGGTCTTCCCTGTTGGTAGCGAATCAAATTTTCAACAAAAATATTCATGGATTTTTCATCACGTCGTTCATCGAATCCTGCAGAATGCGGGGTAATGATAACGTTTGGCATCTCCCACAATGGACTGTTGATAGGTAATGGTTCTTCCTCGAAAACGTCGAGACCTGCTCCCTTGATCAGACCCTTGGAAAGCGCCTCAATTAAGTCTGATTCTTTTACGACAGGACCGCGCCCAACGTTAATGAAGAACGCAGACTGCTTCATCATTGTAAACTCGCGGATTGTTATCAAATGATATGTAGCTTGGGTTAAAGGTAAGGAGCAAACAATAAAGTCAGACTTATTTAAGATCTGATTCATACCAGATGGCGGTAGCACTTCATCAACGTAGGCACTATGCTTCCCCGAACGTCTGATTCCTGAAACCTTCATGCCAAACGCTTTTGATCGAGCAGCAACTTCCACACCAATAGCACCTAAGCCCAAAAGCCCAACCGTCTTTCCCGGGAGATTAATTATCTCGTTTTTGTTTGCATTCCATTTTTTGTTGCGCTTATTATCCCAAGCCCCAGGAAAACCTCTACTCAATGCTAGGAGCATCGCCATTGCATGATCACCAACCGTAACTCCATGAACTCCGCGACTATTGACCAATATTATGTCAGATTGTTCGAATTCGGGTACCAAATATCTATCAACACCTGTTGAAGTTACATGCAACATTTTTAAACTTTTGGAACAAGCGAGTTCTCTAGGAGAAATGTTCGTAGAACCATAAAGTATATTAGCCGTTTGGATCAGTTCTTCTAGTTTGCCATCTGTTCTAGGCTCAAGAAAAGTCACATTGGGCATTACTTTTAAAATGGCTTCTTTCTGCCATTTCTCCCACGTACTTGTCGTAAGGATCTTTAGTTGCTCATTCTTAGTTTTCATCCAAATCACCCCAAGATATATTCTAGAACATTACTTGTTTTAACCTTTCCCATCCACACTTTTTTACAGCGTTTTAACAATTTTATTGCATATATGACAAATATCAAAAGAAGGAGTGGCACTCCTTCTTTCAGTAATAGTTTTCTTTATATGTCGAACCTAAGTTTTTGGAAATACAACCGGGCATTGAGATGGAATCATAGGGGCTAGGCAAGGTTCAGCCAGCGTATCACGTGGCATACAAAATTCTGATGCGACTTCAATAGTCACGGGGGCGAAAGTTTGGATGCTTTGACAAACGAAAATACTTAATCCGAACGCGATAATTGCGTCATTTGTCCCTCTTCTTATAACAGTTAAACACCCAAAATCAGATATCCTAACATTCAATAACGTGCCGGGAGGCGCACACAAATAAGCGGTTTCGATAAACGTAAATGGTGCAGGATTCGACGTAATTAAAAATTGCCCACCTGTATCCGGATCTACACCGCTCACTTTTATAACTGCAAAAAGTGTTTTAGTAAATGTAACCCTTTGTAAAGTAACTTGAACACCATCGACTTCGAATTGCCGATCTTCACGGGGTGCAGTTTCCGTTACTACAACTTCACTATTTAAAGGTAATGGCGCACCTGTTTCGTTAGACAAATAACATGTAACTTCTACATCTGTAGCATTCGCGGGCAGGCTTACTGGCAAATTCCCAACAGGAATCGAAGTAGAACCACTCGACTCTTCTATAATCCAATCATACACCTTTTCAACATTAATGCATAAAGTGTTTTGGCGTAGACTTTTCGATCTCATTTCCACCGTTGTCTCACCCTTTCGTAAGTTTACTTACACCATATCTATGTCGCCCGACTATTTTAGGTGCCTATTTGTGACGACGCGTTTTTTTAGTGTTTGAAAAATTCACTCACTGAGTCTTTCAGAATTTCATATAATGGTACATCCAAACATTTTGCAAAGGAGCGAAACATCTAAATGAAACACTTCAGAAAGACTCAAAAGAAATTAGTGAATCTACAATTGCGAAAACGCGACCGAAAAATTAAACTAATTAACGAGGAGAACGAAGAATATATTCATTTAATGCGCAGTCTCAGGAAAGTTTTGGCCGAAAAACACCATTTAACCAAATATCAATTTCAAAAATTCCAAACAAGTGTAGAACAAGTAAAAACAGACATAGACCAGATAAAAACTAACATCAGTCAATTGCAAAACGATATCCAGCTAATCCGTGATGAACTTCCAAAGCTAAACCGCTTAGAAGATTTTAATGACGTGAATCAAACGTTAATCAAAATTTGTAACAGGATGGAAAAAATACGAAACGCTGATATGTCAGCGGCGAAGCAATCATACATCCAACGATTTCAAAAAGAGCAAAATAACACGACCTTTAAGGATTTAGAAAAACGTCCAACAATTAATCACTTAAATCAGCCTAGAGAATCTCCGAAAACAGCAAGATTCAGATCGTATCAGAAAGAATCTGAAACGATTGATGACAATCCACAGAAATGTGTGAAAAGCGGCGACGCACTTCATGAAAAACAAGTTAGAAAAGATGGCTTTTATTTTCCTTTCTTTAATCTTAAAACGGAATGATAGTCAAGATTCATAAGATAGGTTGTTACCAGTTTCTCCACGGTAAATTTTTCCGGCTTCCAATACAACACCCTTAGCGGCATAAAGTTCACTTACAGTAACAAGCTGGTAACCCCTTTGAATAAGCTGTGGCACAATAATTTTCACCGCCTCAGCAGTAGTATCGTAAATATCATGCATTAAGACTATGTCACCGTCCTGTACATTTTCCAATACATGTTTACTGATATGCGTAGCATCCCGAATTTCCCAATCTCGCGGATCAATAGACCAAAGAATCATTGGCAAATCTAGGCGCTCTTGCAGTTCGCTACTATATGAGCCATATGTCGGCCTCATCATCACAGGCCTTATTCCAGTTGCAGACTCAACGACGCGCTGTGTTTCCTCTATTTGATATTGCAGTTCGTCTAAACTCAAAGTGGTAAGCTGTTTGTGGCTTAAACTGTGGTTTCCGATTTCGCTACCTTCATGCACCATCCGCTCCAATATATCCGGATTATCTGCTACTCGATTCCCGAGTATGAAAAAAGTTGCAACTGCATCATATTCCCCCAAAGTATCTAATATAGACTTAGTAATTTGCTCAAATGGCCCATCATCAAAAGTTAACGCTACCATAGGTTTAGATAAGTCTATTTGACGAATTGTATTAAGATTATCAGAGCTGGGATCTTCGGCATCTTTAAGGTGTTCAGGATATTCCAAACCTAGTTGGTCATCTGGACTTGATGTTAACTTCGTATCATTATTAACTGCAAAACTACTCAAATCGAAAACATCATGCAAATTTTCATAAGGAATCTCAACCACAAGTTCGTCAGCGGCACCCGGGAAAATCGGATATCTTTCAAATACCAGGACTAAACTTTCTTGGGTAAAAAGGTAGCTCGAACAATTTTCATACTGTGCGTCTGTCCCGCTCGACACCGTATCAAAATAGTAATACTCACTGTAGGCTTGATTAGCAGAAAGTTCTTCGCGAACCAATTCTGCTAACCTAGACAAACCGCCATCAACCAAAATGTTTTCGAGCAAAACCGGATGGCTGGTTTTTAAGTTCCACACCGCAGTTTCTACCTTGACTTCTGGATAGGCACAACCCGGAATGTTCATTAAGATATTAAATCTTATACTTGCCAAATCTTGCCCTGCCAACCATGTCTCGTAATCAATATTGAGTTCGGCTTTCAAATCAGAGTCAACGGTTTCAAAATTTTCAACCTTCTTATAAAAATCTGAAATAATCTCCTCTACAAAACTCTTAGTTACCATATCGATTTCTTCGATTTCGAAGATCGGATAATGAGCACCTATTACGAAATGCTCTCCATATTCGATCACAGATTTAACACCACCTACTTGATGGTTTTGGGTGTTAGATTGGACAAGATATTTGTACCGTTCATCAAATTCTTTTTCGTTAGTATTTTTCAAACCGGGATAGGTACTTTCAGAGGGAAAAACAGACATTAAGTTTGTAGATATACAACCATTTAAAAAAAGAATAAGGGTCAGCGCAAAAATCAATATCGTATTCTTAATTGTTTTCTGGGTAATATATTTGAATTTTACAGTATTGTTATAAAGATTAAAAAGCCGCATTAGTGGTGTTCCTTTTCATAGAATTTTGATAAGTTTATTGCAATTTAACATTCATATATTTTGATTCGATTTTAGGATAAATAGTTCCCAAAAACAATATGTTACATTTGGCATATATATGATTTATTGGGATCTATCACGTTTCGGTTCACTTCTATGGGGCATAGGAACATATCCAACTGACGGCCTATGCGTACTAGCTTGCGGACATAATTCCATAAGTTTGTAAATCTCATTAGGCATTTCGAAACAAACCGGTAGCCCCATGGCTTCAAGCTTAGCGGCATTCAACGGATAATCATGGGTAAAATAGCCTTTAGTGAAAACGTCGGCAAGTTCTTTCGCTTGTTCCGGTTTTAATTTTTCTTTTAGAATATATAATACTGTTCTCCTAACTTGGGACAAAGCTTTCTTCGATATATCCGCTAAAATCAAGGTGTTGTCATCCACATGTTGAATAGGCTTCCGTTCAATCACACTTAGTATTGAAGCAGCCGGGTAAGAGCCAATTTGAGGATCGACAGGTCCAAGAACAGCGTTCTCATCCATGATTATTTTATCAGCCGCAAGCGCTAGTAAAGTACCACCGGACATGGCATAATGCGGCACAAACACTGTTACTTTAGCTTCATGCCTTACAAGAGCAAGTGCTATCTGTTCCGCAGCAAGAACCAATCCACCGGGGGTATGTACGATAAGATCGATGGGCACATCACTAGCAGTCATACGTATCGCACGAAGTATTTGCTCCGAATCTTCGATATTGATATACCTGCTAATCGGAATACCCAAAAAACTCAAAGATTCTTGTCGGTGAATTAAAGTTATTACCCGAGAACCTCGCTTTTTTTGAATTGTCCGCATTAAGTTCATTCTCATGTTTTCTAACCATTTTTGTCTGAAAAAGGGCATAAAAATGGAACTTCCTAGAAAGAAAATCCAAAAAAGCGTAGAGATAAAATTTGTTGTATCCATAGCCTGTCAATCCCCTTCAATCCTACTCATCATTTTAATTTCCGTTGATTAAAAATCCTCCAAAGGTTTTGCCTTTTCGTCAAGCAGTTCAGTATATTTAGTACCGGCTCCTGTGTTTAGTATAAGTACTGTATCGTCAGACTTTACAAGGTCCATGTCACGAATAATTTTAGCAGCTTTGACTGCGGCGGCACCTTCGGGACAAATTAACATACCTTCTATACTTGATACTTGTTTCCAAGTCGATAAAATATCGTCATCACTTACGGCAAGAGCTGTTCCCCCAGACTCCCTAACGGCTTCGAGTACCAGAAAATCACCCAAGGCTGACGGTACACGAATGCCGGCTGCAAGGGTGTGAGCCTCTTCAAAAAAATCGGCGTGGGTTTTGCCTTCTCGGAACGCTTTCACTATAGGAGCGCACCCGCTAGATTGAACCGCGACCATTTTAGGCAACGGCTGTGATATTAATCCTAACTCCTTCAGTTCATTAAATGCTTTCCACATACCGATTAACCCTACTCCACCACCAGTCGGATATATAATGGCTGCGGGAAGGTTTTCTTGGAACTGTTCCCAAATTTCCAGCCCCATGGTTTTCTTTCCTTCAATTCTGTACGGTTCCTTCAACGTAGCTACTTCGAACCAACCATGCTTAAGGGCCCCTTGATGAATAGCTTTGCCAGCATCAGATATAAGCCCTTTTACGAGATAAGTTTCGGCTCCATACGCAACACACTCAGCTTGGTTGGCGGCTGGCGCATCTTGTGGCATTGCGACGATGAGCTTAAGCCCAGCTCGCGCTGAATATGCCGCCCAAGCACCACCAGCATTTCCCGCGGTTGGCATCGCCAATACTTTTGCACCAAGTTCCATTGCTTTTGACACACCAACAGCTGCTCCCCTTGATTTGAAAGTAGTCGTGGGGTTGAGTCCTTCGTCTTTGAGGCAAAGGTTCTTCATGCCGTAAATTTCGCCCAAGCGAGGTAATTTCAAGACCGGAGTACCTCCCTCGCCTAAATTGATCATGTTGCTTTGCGAATTTAAAGGCAAGAGTTCCCAATAACGCCACAAATCTTGTGATCTAGATTTCCAGATATCCGGATCAAATTCCCTTTTCATATCGTCGAGACGATACTTCACCAAAAGCGGGGCTCCACATTCACATAGATTATGGAGTTCATCTACATTGTAGGTATTACCGCATTTAGGGCATTCTAAGCATTTCAGATAATTTTTCATTAAACTTTGGGCCTGGCTGAATCTGGGTTTTGCACCCTAAAATCAGGCCATAATAGCCCTTCCATCTCCTTTCTGCGTTATGCAAATGCTTGGGATCGCGAACGCCTTAAATATATTCGTGATATATACATGTTTTGCCTTCCTTAGTAAAGTTTAAGTACACAAAAATTACAAACAGTATAGGAAACTTAATTGGAAGGAATAGTCTATGCAGGTTTGATCAACAAAGAACATAATATCTTATATGACAAAAAGGAAACAGCATGAGTAGTCATGAACATATAACTCGCGATTGTACAAACCGGAACAATAGCGATACGGGATCAATCCCGATACAATCCCAAGGTTTTAGTCACCTCTATAACAAACACAACACCTGCGTTAGGCTTATCTATTTCAAGCCTTCTAGCTATAGAGTCTACTATATCCTGAGTTTTTTGTTTTTGGGAAAGTATAAGAATTATATCTTTCTCCGGCTCAATTTCTATATTAAACAGTTTTGCCTTTTCTTGCGTCCCCGAACCTCGCCCATGAATTACAGTGCCACCCGTAGAACCTGCACACTCTGCGGCTTCTAATACGTCGGGTGCTAGGCCTTTATTTACAATCACAAATATAGATTCATATTTCACATCAATCACATCTTCCTTTTTCGGAGTAGATTGGCAATCATAGTCATTGGGCGCCAAGCAGTATTTGAGCGGTATGGAAAAAGCGATTCCTTTATGCGGTTTGTCTAAGTTAAATCGAACATAAGCTTCGTCGTAAAAAATGGGCTCTAATTTTTTATCGATTAGGGTTACGAAGACTTCCTTTCTCACATCTAAAATCCCCAAAATATTCAGCCATTCTGTTCTTACCGTCCCCTTCCCTAGAAATACAGTTCCACCCATCGCTCCCAACTGTTTCGACAATTTTAACGCCTTGCTTCCCTCTCCATAATTCAGAATACAGCAAAAGAGCACTAGATCCGACTTAATCATTTCCACGTCTACTCACCTCTTTTTCTGTCTTCGCTTTAAAAACTAGTCCAAGGGTCTGTATAGCTACTAAAGGCGCCATAGCAACCATAGCGATCACGCCAAAACCATCAGTAAGAACATTTGCTGTAGGAATAGCCCTAGCGGCACCTTGAGCCAAAGCCAAGACAAATGTAGCTGTCATTGGGCCTGATGCAACACCACCTGCATCAAACGCAATTCCGACAAACACGGGGGGAACTTTGTAAGATAAAAAGACAGCTATTGCAAAACCGGGTAGTAAAAAGTGCCAAAGTTTTAATGCAGGAATCATAATTCTTAACATCGACGTTGATACAGCCAATGCAATGCCCGCAGACAGCGCAACCAGCAATACTTTTCTTTTAATATGGCCGGCAGTAACTTCTTCTACTTGCTGTGTCAACACATAAACCGCCGGTTCTGCTAACACCACAACCATCCCAAGCAATAGTCCCACAACCGGTAACAACCAGAAATAATTACCGGCTAAATCCTCGCCAACGATTTTGCCTACTTCCATAAACCCCACATTAACTCCTACTAAAAATAAAGTAAGCCCGATATAAGCGTAAAACAATCCTTTTAGTATATTGTTTCTCGCTTTCTTCTTTAACCTAAATCTTGTTCGATCAAATATTAAGAATAACACCAAAAGCGGCAGTAAAGTAAAAAATGACTCTTTGGAATATCGTAAAACTGCTTGAAGGTAAGACACCGTCGCCTGTGGACTGCTAATCAAAGTGTCAGGACTAGCCTGAATGTTTTTAAGTCCTTTAATAAGACTCATGGTCATAACGGCAAAAATTGGCCCGGCAGATGCCAATCCAACCATTCCGAAGCTATCCTCTTCTACTGTTTCCCCACCTTTTAATTGGGAAACACCATATCCAAGGGCTAATATGAAAGGAGTGGTCATAGCACCTGTGGTAGCACCTGACGCATCAACAGAAAAAGCTAGAAATTCTTCTGATGCCATTAAGCCAAGTAAAAGTATTACAAAATATGTTGCTGTAAAAACTTTATTCAATGGCTTACCATATAAAATTCTAATCAAGCCTATCGCAACCATAATCCCAACACCTATTGATACTACTACCAGAAAGACACTGCCGGAAACTACACCCCCGGAAGCTATGTCAACTTGATCGGCCAATATTTGTAAATCTGGTTCAGCAATTGTTATTAAAAACCCTAAAACAAATCCCAAACTACCAACCAAATACATCTTGTTTGTTCTAGCTATGGTTTCACCCATTAGATGACCGATAGGAACGATCCCAATCTCTGCTCCAAATAAGAATATTCCCAAACCGATAATAAGTACAACAGCGCCAATGATAAATCTAACAAGAATTTCAGTCTCCATGGGTACTATTGTAAAATTTAAAACTACAACCAAAAGTGTTATAGGAAGTACAGATTGAGTAACTTCACTCAATTTCTCCGAAAGTATGTTCATATGATTTTCCTTTTCTAATTAATAAATGTGCCTATAGATCACAACATAACGTGCATCATAAATCGTTAACTTTTTGAATTGGTTTTGTTAATGTTCTGCTACAATAAAATTTCCCCGCATTATGAAGTTACTAGGTAATTTTATATCAATATATGCGAGAGCACATTTACTCTAATGTTATTGCCAGTCCCCTTTAATGTCAATTTGTTCGCATCACTTAGATAAACAATTGCGGAGACAAAAGCAGGATTGTCACGGAGGCCGGCGAAGCTTTTGTTAATTGCTTCCACTCAAAACGTGCTTCATGTCAATCCAAAATAAGGAGATGGAACATTTGTATGACATTATCATTAAAAACGGGATAATAATTGACGGTACAGGTAACCCGTGGTTTAAGGCAGACTTAGGGATAAAAGATACTACTATTTCATCGATTGGTAAACTAAAAACTAAAAATACAAAGACCGTTATTGATGCTAAAGAACAAGTAGTCTCGCCGGGATTTATTGACATCCATACCCATTCAGATTTTCCACTTTTGGTAGAAGGTGAAGGACATTCTCATATAAGGCAAGGCGTTACAACTAACGTAATAGGCAATTGCGGAACTTCGGCGGCACCTCTTTCTTCTAAATCCCAAGAACAACTAAAGACCCGTTTCGCCAAGCAGCATCCGGGGTTCAATGTAGATTGGTCTTCCTTGGGACAATATCTTGCAAAACTGGAGAAACAGGGCATTAGTTTGAATGTAGCAGCTCTTGTTGGCCAAGGAACAATAAGAAATGTCGTGATGGAATATTCAGACAGGCCACCAACTGCAAAAGAAATTGATGAAATGCAAGAATTAGTCAAACAATCAATGGAACAGGGGGCGTTTGGCTTAAGTTCCGGGTTGATTTATGTTCCTGGTTGTTACGCCTCTACTGAAGAGTTGATCGATCTTGCTAAAGTAGCCGCTAAATACAACGGTAGTTACAATACTCACATTAGAGGCGAAAACGATACGTTATTAGATGCAATTAAAGAAGCATTAAAGATAGGTCGCAAAGCAAACATTCCAGTGCAAATTTCACACTTTAAGGCTATGGGTAGACATATGTGGGGCAA
Organism: uncultured Eubacteriales bacterium; assembly: GCA_964406505.1. Lineage (GTDB taxonomy): Bacteria > Bacillota > Sulfobacillia > Fermentithermobacillales > Fermentithermobacillaceae > DTU015. Next base: position 71,630 of record CAYORX010000002.1, on the reverse strand, counting down.
AAGCGTTGAAACGCTTAAAATGTTAGAAGAGGCGCGCAAACTAGGGCTTGACGTTGCATGCGATCAATACCCGTATAATGCTTCTGCTACTGGACTGAGCGCCAGCTTACCACCATGGTCCCATGAGGGCGGAACAGAATCTTTCATATCTCGATTAAAGAACTTAGATACCAGGGCAAGAATCAAGCATGATATCCTTAACGGGTTACCTGATTGGATAAGCCTTCACAAAGGCGTTGGTTGGGAAAACACAATTATTACATCTTGTCGTAAACACGAACTTGAAGGTAAATCTATCGCAATGATAGCTAAAATGCGAGGCATAGATGGTTTTGATGCAGCCTTTGACATTTTATTGGAGTGCGAAGGCCAAGTTCAAGTTGTATATTTCACAATAGGGGACGAAGATCTCGAGCGTATCTTGAAACACCCTTTGACAATGATCGGTTCAGACTCATCTGCAACAAATGTAACAGGCCCTTTAGCAAAAGGTAGGCCACATCCTAGGGCTTTCGGCACTTTCGTAAGAGTGTTGTCCCGCTATGTGCGCGAAAAAGAAACCATTACCTTGCTCGATGCTATTAGAAAAATGACTTCTTTACCTGCCCAAAGAATGCGACTATACGATCGAGGGCTCCTTTTACCCGGCATGAAAGCAGATATAGTTATATTCGATCCAGATACAGTGAATGAAAATAGCACATATACCGAACCCTTTGCATATCCCGACGGTATAAACCACGTGCTAGTAAACGGCAAGATAACCATTAGTTATGGAGAACATCTTGGCATAAAGGCAGGCAAGGTTTTGAGGCTTAACCGAAAAGCATAATACTTAAATGCCATAACAGGGGAGGATTATCCTCCCCTAATGCCTTACGATACCCGGCAATCGCCTATTGCTTTATAATTTGGGTATAATACGGCCACCCAGACCTATTGCCCACAATTGACCTTTTTCATCGAAAAGAAAGTCGATTTCGGAATCTCGCCCTCTAATGTTAGCTACTGCAGTTTTGCGGGATGTAGTTCGAAGAATCGAAGATTCGCCGTCGAACTTTGCTGCTAATTTGTCACCAATCATTTCAATCTCTACTACCGTTCCTTCACCTGACTTGAAAACGCCTTTTACTTTTTCAAGCTGATCGAGCGACCATTCTTGAAATCTTACAGGATCAGCAATAAAATCCACAGGCAAACCTATGGCGCAGTTTATTGCCGCTTTCCATATTTCAGCGGCCGGTGCTCTAGTCAAGTTAGTCAACACTACTGCACCAATATCTTTTTCAGGGACGTAACCAACTTTTGATGCAATACCTTTCAAATTGCCCCCGTGGGAAACTAACGTGACGTTACCATAGTTAGGTTCTATCATCAGACCGTACCCATACCAAACGTTGCCTTCCGTACCATAAAACTTATATCTCGGAACTATCAATTCGGAAATACTTTTTGAAGAAATAATTTGGTTGTTCTCAAATTTACCACGACCTACATAGGTTTTCACAAAATTACTTAAGTCCAAAGCAGTAGATTTGATCCATCCACAAGATAAATACGCAGGGGCAATCTGCCAGTTCGGTCCGTGAATCACTTTACCTTTATTGTCTAAACTATATAACGAAGTAACGTTAGTACGAGTATGCATATGCTCAACACTTAAAGAACTTCTGTCCATTTTGAGAGGTTTAAATATACTGTCCCATACATAGACATCATAAGGTTTCCCGGTTGCCTTTTTTATAATGGCTCCTAAAAGCGCATAAGCATCATTGGAATAACTGCAATACTCACCTGGATCTGCCAAAAGTTTAAAATCCCCATGCCGCAAATAGTGTGTTAAATCTTCATAAGAATCAATCCGATCATACGACGACGGATCAGGCATCTTTCGAAGTTCAATGGGATCTTTCGGAGTATTGGGCACCATGCAGTAACTTAATGCTGGTAGCGGCGGAAGACCACTGCTATGTGTTAAAAAATGATAGATAGTAACTTTACCGCCTTTACCATTAGGCAAATCGAAATTTGGTAGGTACTTGTTTACAGGCTCATTCAAGTCAATTATCTTCTTGTCCACGAGCTGCATTATTGCCATAGCGGTAAAAGATTTAGTAACAGAAGCAATACCAAAAATAGTGTCAGGGGTAACCGGAAGACTCTTTTCAATATTTCGGTAACCAAAACCCTTTGCATAAACAACCTCATTGTCCTTGACCACTGTGACAGATACACCTGGTATTTTATTTTCTGCCATAACATTTGCAAGGTAGTTTTCAAAAACAGTTTCATTAAATTTGTTCATGTTGCCAACCTCCATTATCATGCATAAGTCCCTGTGTTCTCTAGTTTGAGGAGCACAGGGACTTTGAAATTTATTACCAAGCAGCGTTTACGAGATCAAGCCCAACCAGTCTCTCACCAAAAACATAAATCTTACAATTAGTTTCGAAAGAAACCCCGCGCTAGCGCTAGCAAAAGATGCCCCAAAACATATCATCATTGCCCATCTACCTAACGTTGGTAAGTGACTTAAAGGACCAACTAATTTATCAGTATAGCGCTCAGTAAACAAGAAATATATGATCGTAGTTATTACACTTACTATGAGTACAATATTGCCTACACTGTTAAGCGGTATAAACGTAGCTTTTATCTGATCCAAGAACTGAGCAACGATAGAGCCACGCAATCCTAAGCCCGCCGCGACTGCAACGATCAATGCAGCCGAGGGCCTTGCGAGTCGTGCGTATCGATCAAAGTACCTAGCGAACAAAAGAATTCCAAATAACAGTGGGATAATAAGAGCAAATTGACTTTCTTGAAACATAGGTTGAACGCCACTATTAAATATTACTCTAAGTCCCATTATTACACCGTGCCCCACTCCAATACCCATATATGCGCTAACTATAAGGTTGTACAAAGGATTATCCTTGAAAATCACCATACTAATAATACCTAGAGTAAGAAACGCAGCAAGCCATGTTGTAAAGTCAGTTGCCATTTACAGCACCTCCTGACGAAGACTGGAGTTTACGTGAAGACCAGTACCCAAGGTTACCTATGATTATTAATAATAACAGAAATAATTGGGTGCTTGACTGTGCGTTCATTGCAAGGTTAGCAGGGCCTGTAACATCGTTTAATTTTTCGTATTCAGCCCCACCGCGTAGCCCGCCTATTGAAGCTGTAATTTGTCCAGCTTGTACAAAAGGCATGTTACGCGGAATAATGATCGCGGTAATGCCTGTTAGTAACGGCGTCTTATAGGGTACGGCAATTTGGCGAACCCACGCATCGATATTCGCACCTGTACCTGAGTTAGCAGTCATCACCAAATCTAGATCTTCAATAGTGTAGACACCATCCATAATCGGAAGCTGATCTAGGGGAGTATCGTTGAAATCTGTTCTGAGAATTCCCCTAATATCTTTTGCGAAAGCGGCTAATCCCGCTTCTTCTCCAGCGAAATATCCGAGATTGACATAATTTTCCCCATAAGTTAGGCCCAAATTTTCAAAAGTTCTTAGAGTGTTCCTGGCAAGCATTGGACCATCAGGCACCGAAGACACAGCCATAACCTTAGCATTCTTTGATGCTAAATGAGTGTAGACTGCTATTACAATCGGATCAAGTTCCGCTTGAGTGCCAAAACTATAATCGTGTGAAATTAACACTTTAGCACCATCATCTAATGAATCTATAACATTGTACGCATCTTGTACCATAGCACCAACTTCTACTGGAACTTCCACGTGCACGAAAAACGGCAACAGAATCGCGATGACTAAAAGACCATATATTATTCTCGAATCAAGATTCTGCAAACGTTCCAACAAACCTAACACCTCCCTGTTAAGAACTTTATTAACTCATCGATTTGTTTAAACCCAAAACAGCTCTCAGACATACAGATATAAATCCTATAGCACTCGCAACAAGCAAGCCGCGTTGCGCCCCAAGGTTCGGGTAATCCATAATCCAATCGCTAATTACCGGAAATTTGGACCAAATAATTGCGCCAAACGTCGATTGTCCTAATATAACAAGGGCTCCGGCCAAAAGCAGCAGAAACGACTCGAAGTTTCTTGCCCTAAATGCACGGAAGCAAGACGAAGCTATGAAAAACGCGAGCAATCCTCCTAAGGTGTTACCGCAGACTATTAAAATATCATAATAAAGAAAATTATATATCGAAGAATCAGTTCCCTGCACCAATCCAACACCTATAGTTAAGGCTAGAAAAACGAGAGTAATTATACTGTTGATCTTCGCTAACCCGCCACTTTTTCTTTGCAAAGTGCGCTTGTTAACTGAAATAAGATTAACGGCCCCTGCAACTATACCGAAACTTGCAATTATAGGCATCCAGCTCAAGATCGTACTCGCCAAAATATTTATCGGTTGTACATCCAAGAAAAAGTCTAAAGTTACTGCAAATCCTGCAATCACGGTAACGAGTTTTGTGATTGTATTAATCACTTAGTCTCACCTCACTTAGACATAAGATTAACAAGAAAGTCCACATTCAACGTTTTTAGAATGGCTCCCACAATCAATAAAATTACTCCGAATGTTTTGCCCCAGTCTTGCCCAGCAACAGCCCCAAGTTCTACAGGGTCCTTCGACAAATAAGCGCTACCAGCAAACAATTCGTCGGATAAAAGCACGCTATCACACGCTGCCACAAAGAATGGAATCTGATATTGGTTAGTTGTTCCTCCGATTCCCATGGCCCCTGCTAGATAACCTGCCTCAGCAACAAACAACGCTTCGTCAGCCCAACCCCCGATCATAATGTTGGTAGCAACTTGTTCTTTTTCCATAACGCTACCTGTCGCACTAGCATACACAAGTTGATTTGAACTAAGAAATCTGATGGTATCGGGCCTAAGATTCTCCGGAACACCTTCCTGCAAATAAGCATTTCTAACGATTTCTTGGGTCACTGCAAAGGTATCCCCTTGAGCGACGGTAATGATTAACTTTGTGTCAAACTTGGCACACTGGCGTGATACGTAGGCTAAATATTCCATACTTGCAACCAGCATAGGTGCGTGAGTGGCGTTAGACATGGGTATCCAACCTGACGAAAAGTGCACCGGTCTGCCCATCTCAGTAGCCCTACCTATACCATCTTCCAGAGAATCCAAAGCTGGAAGTTTGCGAAGGCCTACAGTCATTCCTTTTCTGGCACGTTCAATTTGAAACAATATGACTCCGCACACAGCAACCAAGCAAAGAAATGGAAACATTCTGCCTTCAAATATCAAATTAATTCACCTCTTTCTTTTATTCCCGTACATCACTTGCCAAACCTATTAGTTAGACATCTGCCACCCCCATCCCTGCGAATTTATAAATTGTTAATTAACAAACTACCTGCTAGAAGGGACAATATTATTTTTGTATTATAGACATAATTCGCAAAATTTGCGAGTTTAAATAAAGTCGGACCTTTATCATACACAAGTCATTCTAAAGCAGAACCAGCGACAAAACAAGCACCTATATCTAAATCCCTAAGGTTAGGTTTACAAAACAGAAGCATTATAAGACGTGTTTTTATTATGTTATAATTCTCTAAAGGCATAATTGAAAATATACTGGAATAGGAGTGTTTAGATGGAAAGCAATGATATTAGCCTAAAGGTTGATTCGCTTTTTAAACTATGGGATAAACCGAACTCTCCGGGCGTTGCTGTTTTGATCCTTAAGGATGGAAAAATCATACATAAAAAGGGATATGGTTTCGCGAATCTAGAACATGATGTCCCAATTGATCCGAACACAATATTTCACGTTGCTTCTGTTTCAAAACAATTTACTGCTTTTGCTATCGCCCTACTTGCCCACGAAGGCAAACTTTGTTTAGATGATGAGATTCAAAAATATGTGCCCGAAATGGCTAAGTTCGAACATCCTATTACTATCCGTCATTTAGTTCATCATGTAAGTGGTCTACGAGACCAATGGGCCTTAGCTACGATCGCTGGATGGAGAATGGATGATGTAATTACTACTGAGCACTTGATGAAGATAATCACTAATCAACAAGAACTAAATTTTGCACCGGGTTCTAAATTTCTTTACTCTAATAGCGGATATACCCTTATGGCTATCATCGTTGAACGCATTACTGGCATTCCTTTTCCCAAATATATCAAAAGAACAGTTCTTGAACCTTTGAGAATGAACAATTCGCATGTACACGACGATCATGAGTTAATAGTAAAAAATAGGGCTTATTCTTACGCACCAAAACCCGGTGGAGGTTTTAAGAAAAAAGTACTCAGCTACGCTAACTTTGGCGCTACTAGCCTTTTCACGACAGCGGAAGACTTATCTAAATGGATGAACAACTACACCACAGCAAAAGTAGGCGGTCCTCAAGTAATATCACAGATGCACGAAAGGTACACTTTAACAAACGGTAAAACTATCGATTACGCTTTTGGGCTAATGTCTAAACACTATAAAGGCTTACCTCTTATATACCATACAGGATCAGATGCCGGCTTTAGGGCTTATTTCGGACGCTTTCCGGAACACCGATTAGGGATAATTCTACTTTCAAACGTTACAAGTTTTCAGCGTGAACAATTAGCTATGAGAATAGCTGATATTTGTTTGAAACCCCAAATTGAAAAATACCAAAAATCCGAACCCATACAGATCGATTACAAATCCTGCGATGGAACCTACCTCATAAAATCTCTGGGCAAATTATTGAGTGTAGAACACGTGAACAACGGATTCGCGGTACATCTGGAAGGGTGGGATAAACAACTCACTTTTGTAAATGAAACACAAAACACCCGTGAGAATGATGTTGAAAAATACAAATTTGCGGAAACCGATAAATTTATCGGCCCCGAAAATGCATACATCAGTTTCATAAGCCCAGAAGGCAAATCTAATCAATTAATGCCAATATCTTTTCAGATAATACTAAATACATACGGCGAGGATTTGGCAGGTGCAAAACTTGATGTTGTAGATTGGCCTATAGAAACTCTATCGGAATATATCGGTACATATCGAAGCGCTGAACTCAATACAGCCTATCATATAATTATGGTCGGTGATAATCTAGTTCTTCAACATAACCGTCATAAAGATAGCGTGCTTATATCTACAGGCAAAGACGAATTTCGCGCGAAATCCGGGGCTCTTACGAGGTTAAATTTCATTAGAAATGAACGCGACGGAAAAGTAGCCGGATTTAAGAACACAGGCGATCGCGTGTTTAATGTGTTATTCGAAAAACAGTAGTTTCTCAACTCTTGGCATACACTTTAAAGATAAAATAAATGAGTGCTGCTTAAAACACACTTTCCGCAGCACTCATAATTGTTATGACAATAACGCCTGAAGGGACTCAGTATCCGTATTGCCACCTGATATAACACATACTAGCTTTTCGGGTAATTTTTCAGCGTTTTCAGATAACCTTAACAAGGCTGCGACTGAAACGGCAGCAGCTGATTCTGCTAAAACTTTAGCTTCCGTCAATAACATTTTCTGAGTCTTTAAGATATCTGCATCAGATACCTCAATTATCCTAGGCCTTTTGGTATTGACCACGTCAAAAGTTAAATCGCCTACAGATTCTACTGCTACACCATCAGCAATCGTTTTCATTTCCTTTAGGGCAACTAGTTTACCCGCGTCTACAGATGCTTTCATAGACGCAGCACCCACCGGTTCAGCCCCATAAACCTTCAAATCGGTTTTGAATTGGTCACAAGCAATCAAAAGGCCAGAGATGAGACCCCCACCACCTATGGGCGCAATGACCAGTTGAACATCTTGCAATTCCTCGAGTATTTCAGCTAAGATAGTGCCTTGTCCTTCCATAATTGCATAGTTGTTAAAACTAGGTACATACGATAAATCCTTCTGCTTACCAAGGGACTCAGCATATTTTGCTGCATCATCATATGTGTCACCATAAAGAAGTACCTTTGCCCCGTATCTTTTAGCCCTTTCTTGTTTGATCAATGGCGCTCTTGTAGGCATTACAACAGTACAGTCGACCCCCAAAATTTGTGAGCCCAAAGACATACCTAAGCCGTGATTACCGCTTGACGCAGTGATAACGCCTTTTTCCTTCTCCTTTTTGCTAAGCGAAAGCAGATAGTTCATAGCGCCTCTAAATTTGAATGCTCCGGTTTTTTGAAAGGATTCAAGTTTCAGAAAGACTCTTGTGCCTACTGCTTCGCTTAAAGTTTCCGATTCAATAATCGGAGTTTTGAAAATGTAAGGCTTAAGCTTATGGGCACATTTAGCTACATCGAATTGGTACATAACAATACTCCTTTCTTTTAGAACCAACCAAATATCTAATAAGTTACATTTAATATAGCATTACAGCACTTGATACAACAGGCACAGTTCATTAAATCAATTACAAATCTATCTTCTTAACCTTCGGCAGATAACCACCGAACTGCCGTTTCAGCAAATAATGCCGCCCCTATCCATAAAACACTTTCATCAATATCGAAACGCGGACTGTGATGAGGATACACTTTTCTTCCTTGTGGCCTGCTTCCCAAGAAGAAAAAAGTTCCAGGTACCTGCTGTAGAAAGAAAGCCATATCTTCACCACCCATGCTAGGTTCTGAAAGCGTCATTACATGTTCCTTGCCTAAAACTTCCTGGGCAATTCCTGTAAAAAACTTGGTGAAACTTGGATCGTTGAAAAGAACTGGATAACCTAGGGAGTAATCAAATTCATATTCGGCGCCCATGGATTTGCATGTTCCATTGACGACAGTTTCCAGATACCGAGGCAATTTTTGGTGAAGTTCAGTGTTTAGGCAACGTATCGTAGCTTCTAACACAGCTGTTTCTGCAATAACATTGGAAGCCGTTCCACCTTGAAATTTACCAACCGTTACTACTACAGAATCAAGCGGGCTAATTCTTCTAGAAACAATAGATTGAAGTGCATTTACTATTTGCGCGCCTACGTAAACCGCATCTATCGCCTCGTGAGGCTTAGCTCCATGCCCGCCTTCCCCTTTCACAGTCACCTTCAATCTGTCTGTAGCCGCCATCATGGCGCCAGTTTTTACACCAATTGACCCTGAAGGAACCTCCCAAAGGTTGCCAATGTGTAAACCGATCACAGCATCAACTTTAGGATTCTCCAATGCTCCATCTTCAATCATAGGTAAAGCCCCTCCAGGTCCTTCCTCACCCGGTTGAAAAATAAACTTAACATTACCTTTTATCTTGTCTTTTGTCCGATTCAAAATTATTGCGGCTCCAAGGGCTATGGCCACGTGTCCATCATGACCACATGCATGCATTAGACCGGGGATTGTCGAAGCAAAGGGAAGCCCTGTTTGCTCTGGTACCTTAAGGGCATCTATATCTGCTCGAATAGCTATAGTTGGCCCCGAAGAGCTACCTTCAACGAGACCTATCACACCATATCCTGCAACTTTCTGTTTCACCTTAAGTCCTGCTTGTTGCAAAACTTCTGCGATTAAACCAGAAGTCTTAGGCGTCTCTAAACCTATTTCAGGATGCATATGTATATGGCGACGCCATTTCACCATTTGACTTTGCAACCGCTTGGCTTCTTGTACTATACTTACCAAGTCTCGCACCTCCGGCTCTGTGTTGTCCTAATCTCGTTTAGTGACGAGTTTGATCTGATATCTGTATATTTGAATACTAAGCATACAACTTCCTGTTTTCATGCAAATAATAACTGACACACAAGTTGTTTATAAATAAAACTTAGGAAAATAGTTCATCAGGAAAATTAAAAGTCCGATCTCAAATAAAAATGTAAAGGATAGGGCCTATACTTTAAAAGTGGCAAATTACCAACTGTCACATAACCTGGTTCAGCATTTATTACGTCCGGTATTCTGTTTACGCAAATAGCACATGTGCTCACTGCGGTGGGCGGGTCAATATTTTCGAGGTGAATGTTCGGTACCCCTTCAATAATCCATTTGTTAATATCCGTTTCGCCTGGTTCATAGACTTTCCCCACCAATTCCACTTTCAATCTAACCCCCGTGTTTGTTACGGCTTCCACAATTTCTTTTCTTCCAGTGGCGTTACCTGCCTGAACTTTAACATTAATTGATTTTACATCTAAGTCCATATTGCTAAACGTAGGCATGTTCTTTTGGGCTAATTCTTTTATAGTCCAACCGACAGCAGAACAAATTGACTCAACACACATGATCATAAAACTCGGAATTTCTTGCTTTTGTTCTTCCCGTTCGAATTCTTCTATCGTCAAACCTACACCGTGACTTCTTGCCACCTCAGGGCCGTAATCATCTACGCGATACATTGCTATACCGCTAATCGAATTGATATGATGACATCCACCAGTCAAAAGGCTTATGAGATTTGACCAAAATATATCCTGATAGCCTGTTCCTGTTACCGTAACACCATAATCTTTAGCTAGACTATCTATTTTGGAAGTAAGATGAGGGGAACTCAACCAGGATGAAAGCGCTTCTTCAGCGATGGTTACAACATTTTTTCCGTTTTCCACACAAAGTTTAATTTGATCATAAATTTGCTCCACAAAACTAGCTATAGTTATCACTACGACATCTGCTTCTTGTTCAGCAAGTACTTGTTCGGCATTATCGCTAACTTTTACGCCCAAAATACGATTAAGCCCAACCGCCTCACCTAAGTCTTTACCCACATTTGTGTACTTATCAATAGCACCTACAAGATCGACGCCTTTTTCTAGCATATATGGAACCGTCATGCGAGACATAGCGCCCACTCCATATTGAATGGCCTTGATTTTTTGCATTTTGCATATTCGCCTCTTTTACTGTTTTTTATATCCAACCTCAACCTTTTTAGTATTTGTGTTTTACAACTTAATCATTCAACACAAAAAGTTCACCGAGCAGGAATCAATGAGGCGTCGGCGAATAAAATTTTCATACATTCTAGCACTATATTTGATGCTCCTATAACATTGAGCATTAAACTTGATACCGATCACGCAATGCATGATCAAATTCGAAAACCTTAAAGGAGGAATGAACTAAAATGACGAATAAGACATTTTCGATAGATGTAATTCTTGCACCGGTTTGTTTAGATCAAACCGAGTTGGATAGAGTCTGGATAGTAATAGATGTTTTAAGGGCTAGTTCTACCATCGTAACGCTTATGAACAAAGGCTGCCGATACGTTTACACTGTAGAAACAATAACCGAAGCTAGGTCGTTAGCACAATCAAAGCAATTACTTTTAATAGGCGAACGAAAAGGGCTTTGCATAGACGGATTTGATTTCAGCAATTCGCCCTACGATTTGCATAATGCAAGTTTGCCGACTGGCAAAAGTGCAGTGCTGACAACAACAAATGGCACAAAAGCAGTAGAAATGGTAGCTGTAGCACCTGTTGTTTTGATAGGGTGTTTTCTTAACGCAAATGCAGTCTGTAAGCGAGCGATTGAGCTCGCGACAAGATATAATACGGATATCGGAATTCTTTGTGCTGGACGTAAAGGCAGACTGGCTTTAGACGATGCTTTTTGTGCAGGATATCTCGTCAAAAACTTGACTTCAAGCTTCATAAAGTTTAGCCAACGAGTTTTACTTTCGGATTCCGGGTTGGTAGCACAAAGGTTGTATGAATCATATCCTACTATTTCAAGCGGTTTTCAAGAATCTCACAGCGGACGATTGCTTAAGCATATTAGATGTGAAAAAGATCTTGTAATATGCAGTAAGCTAGGTATTACTGAAATAGTGCCATACTTAATTGAGAGGAATCCCAGTGTTTTTAGTGCTCTTCGATGAAATATGTTGGCAAAAACAAAATACCGGGGATTACAAACCCGGTATTTTGATATTATTGTACAACCACATTTTAACAAATACGCTTAAAAGGCATTTACCTGCGTCGGAGTACTTTGCCTGCAATGTTTCCTGTGTGTTCCCCATCTTCAAACACGGGTATTCCGTTGACCATAACGAAGTCAACTCCCTCAGGATATTGCGCCGGTTCTTGGAAAGTAGCCTTATCGACAATTATATCAGGATCAAACACGGTAATATCAGCCTTCATACCCGGCTTAATTAGACCACGATCACTAAGCCTTAGACGAGTCGCTGGCATGCCTGTCATCTTAAACACAGCATTTTCAAGTGTTAATACTTTTTCTTCTCGCACGTATTTTCCGATTATTCTTGGGAAAGTTCCATAAGTTCTTGGATGTGGTTTTCCTTTTGACAACGGACCATCAATAGCACAACTTGAGGAGTCAGAACCAAACATTACTAGCGGGTGAGCCATAACTGTTCTAACATCCTCTTCGCACATACCAAATCGGGCATATCCCACTGCTAGCTGTTCCTCGATGAGCAATTGGAAAGCTGCCTCTACATTGGTCATGTTCAAGATCTTTGCTATTTCAGGGATTCTTTTGCCCTCAGCAAACTTATTCTTTTCAGTGCTTATCGAAGTAATCAAAATTCTTTGCCATCCGTCTGAAGAATCCTGACGTTCGCTCACTTGCTCTTTTAATCTTGCGGATATTTCGGGATCTTCTAACCGGGCTAATAATGCTTTAGGACCACCATCGTGAGCCCAAGAAGGGATAATTGCAGTAAGCCCCGTTGATGATGCAATATAAGGATACTGGTCGCAGGTAACATCTAGACCCTGCTCCCTAGCTTTTTCAATCATAACGAGAGACTTGTTAACAAGACCCCAGCCCTTTACCGCCGAAACTTTATGGTGGGATAATTGAACAGGTACATTACCTTGTCGACCAATTTCAAGTGCTTCTTCGACAGCATCCAAAAGTCCTAACCCTTCATTGCGTATGTGGGTCACATAGATTCCACCATAAGCGCTCATCGTTTTTGCAAGTTGAATAAGTTCATCAGTATCTGCAAAAGAACCGGGCGGGTAGATCAACCCTGTAGAAAACCCAAAAGCCCCCGATTCAAGCGCTTCTATCAACAAATCTTTCATTTCTGCCAGTTCTTCAGGTTTTGGGGACCTGTTCTCATAACCCATGGCTGAACTTCGAAGGGCACCGTGACCGACGAGAGGCGCTATATTTATACCTACTCCTGCTTTTTCGAGAGAAGACAGGTATTCACCAAAAGTGGCCCACTCAATTTCTATTCCCTCATCTGTAGTAATCGAAATAACTGATTCTTTTCTTTTATCTGTTACTGGAGCAGGAGAAACGCCACACTGGCCGGTAACTTCGGTAGTAACCCCCTGCCTTATTTTACTTTCTCCCCTGTTATCTGTAAACCAGCATGTATCAGAATGACTATGAGAATCTATGAACCCCGGCGACAGAACCATATTATTACAATCCACTATTTTCTTGGCTTTACCAGTTATTTTATATGATACTTCTTTTATCTTTTCGTCTTTTACCGCAACCTCACCGTAAAACCAAGGTGAACTTGTCCCATCAATTATTTTAGCATTCCTGAATATAACGTCGTACAAAACAGCCACCCCTTTTTATGTACCGAAATTTCGTTCTTTGTTGCTGAAAATTAAATCTTCTTTAACACACTTCCCTGCCTTATTCCAGTAGGTTTTCCTTGCCAAACAGCTGGCCGGCCGTTTATAAACACCCCAAAGATTCCAGTTGGAGATCGCCAAGGAATTTGATACGTACTATTGTCTGCAATCGTTTGGGGATCAAAAATTAGCACATCCGCCGCAAATCCCCTCCTTAGGATGCCCCGACGGTCAATTCCCAGTTTCGCAGCTGGTAAAGAAGTACTTTTTCTAATTGCTTCTTCCATTGACAAAATACCTTTTTCCCTTACATAATACCCAAGCACTCGCGGGTATGTGCCAATAGCTCTTGGGTGGGTATTACCTTCGGCTTCAATGTTCAAATTTCCATCAGTTACAAAACAAATTTTCGGATGTTTCATAGCAGCAATTAAATCAGCCTCACTCATTGAGTGTCTGATTATAGTAACTCTCATTGAATTGCTTATTAAAATATCCAATGCTTGTTCCTGAGGTAATTTACCACACTTTAAAGCAATTTTTTTGATGTTGAGTCCTTCCATCCATTTATCTTTAGGGTTAACAACAGTGATTACAACAATCTTATCCCAACCGCCCTGTTTTAAAGTGCGATGGTGAGATTGTACGGCTATCTTTTGCCGTAGATCGCTAGTGGATTTTAGTAACGTGATTCCTGCCTCCTTACCCTGTTTTAATACCCAGTTAGGAAGCACAATGGCAAGTTCAGTGTGGGAAGCTAGGTAGGGATATACGTCTGCCGAAATATCCACATTTTCCGAATTTGCCTGATCTAGCATTTGAAGCACTTTAGGAAGTTTGCCCCAATTAGTTTCCCCTACTGCTTTCAAATGTGAAATTTCAAATCGGACACCACTCTTTTTTGCAACTTCAATTGCTTCTCGTACCGATTCAATTAACGCCGGACCTTCATTTCGCATATGCATTGAATGAATTCCATTTCGTTTTTTGACAGCTTTGGAAATAGCTAAAAGTTCATCAATATCTGCAAACCTACCGGGCACATACTCCAGGCCCGTAGAAACCCCAAAGGCTCCAGATTTCATATTCTTGTGCGAAAGATCTAGCATCTTTTGCTTTTCGGAAGGCGTAAGCGATCTACCCGATTTACCTAAGATTTCAATTCTAACATCACCATGTCCAAATAACATAGCAATGTTTACAGTAGGCTTAACTCGTTCTATCGCAGACAAAAACCCCTTTAAATCGCTCCATTCAATTCCCAAAGCTCTATACTTGTCCCGGTTTTCTTCTGTCCAAAACGAAGTACCGCCAGCACTGCCCCCACAATTGCCACCTACAGATGTGGTAATACCCTGTTTTACAAAACATTCCGCCTCAGGGTGTATTAGAATACCTCCATCAATATGACTATGAAGATCGATGAATCCCGGAGAGGCCGAAAGTCCGTGGCAATCGAATTTGACGCAATCTACAGGGATAAGCGAAGACCTTACTTGCCCAATTGCAGATATTTCACCATTACATATTAAAATATCTCCTGACGTTGGAGTCGAACCTGTGCCGTCGTAAATCTCAAGATTCTTGAGATGAAAACTTTGCGCTTGTTTGATTTGCCTCATGTAAAAATATTTCTCCTTTCATCACATCTTGAGTAACGATCGATATGCACCAGTAAACTTATAACTATTTGCTATCTACAATGTAATTCCGCAAAAATTTAAGTTTCCCTTCTTGACATACCCCCTCGGATAAATCCAAAGAATCCCACCGTCATTACCGTATAAACAAAAATTATGTTTCAAATCTGTTAAGTCCGACGAAAGCTATAATTCTATTTCTAAAGGTGAAATCAATATTGATAAAAAGATAGAAGGATTTAATACAATTCCGGCGAATAACCATAAGTTATACGTAAGATCATCAAGCTAATTACCAGGGATTATTAGCGATCTTACATTTTCTATTTAGATAAGGAGGTATCGTTATCGTGCAAGACGGCAAAATTTCTAGTTTCATAGCTTTTCTCGCCATAGCCTTTGCAATTTTCTATGCGATCAAAAGAGCGCAAAATCAATTGCCAGGCATACGGCAAATTGCAGGACTTGAGGCTATTGAAGAAGCTATCGGTCGTGCTACAGAAACCGGCAAACCAGTCTTCTATACCACAGGTACCGCGGATGTTACCACCAGTACCGCTGCTGTTACTTTTGCGTCCTTGGAGATACTTGGTTACGCAACCCGTATTGTAGCAAGGAACAGGGCAGACATGATGGTTGGAATTTGTCAGGCTAATGTCTACTCTCTTGCCTTACCCATTGTGGAAATGGGCTACCTACAAGGAGGTGCGCCGGAGTTATTCAGCCCAGAGAATGTACAGTTTTTCTCATCAGCTCAGTGGGCTTACGCAGCAAGATGTATGGGGTACATTCAAAGAGAAAAACCAGCTACAACGCTCATGCTTGGCCACTTTATGGCAGAAGCTATGCTTGTGGCCGAAACTTCATCCCAAGCAAATGCGATCACCATATCGGGCATGACAAGTATGGCTCAAATTCCATTTTTAGTTGCAGCCTGCGACTATACATTGATAGGAGATGAAATGTTAGTTGCAGGTGCTTATTTAGCGAAAGATCCCATCAAACTAGGCAGCATTGCAGGTCAGGACTGGATAAAGTTAATTGGTGCATGCCTAATCCTAGTTGGATCGGTTTTGATCACGGCTGGTAACAGTTCATTAATTGAAATACTGAAACTCTAATGTGGGGGTGTGATCATTGAGGAACATTCTCAAAAGAGAACTTCCTGTGATAGTAGCTGGATTAATCGGGTTTTTAATGGTAGCCGAATACTTTTTTGACTGGGAACTTTTGGGGTTATATGGAATCGAAGCGCAAAACTGGGGCATCATTATTGCGGCTTTTGCTCTTGGCCTTGCCGCAGTTGGCCTAGTATTAAACCATACGAACCGTATTCTTCAAAAACGTGGGGAAGAATGGTATCTTAGTGCGTTCTTGCTCGCCGCTTTGGCCATCACCACAATTTCAGGTCTTATAAGTCGGCAGTCACCTATGTTTTTGTTCATCTACGATAATATAATGGGTCCGCTTGGAGCGGCATTTTATTCAATGATAAGTTATTATTTGTTGTCGGCCGCATATCGGTCCTTCCGCGCCCGTTCTGCAGAAGCCGCAGCATTGTTAATCGCCGGATGCATCGTAATGCTGGGAAGGGCACCCATAGGGGAAGTAATATGGAGTAAGCTGCCTGACTTAGCTACATGGATTGTACAATACCCCAATCTTGCTGGAAATCGTGGAATTTTAATTGGGGCTGCCGTGGGTGTAGTTGGCACAGGTCTCAGAATAATGCTAGGCATAGACCGCCCATATTTCGGCGGACAGGAATAGGAGGGTGTCTCGATGAGGTGGCTCGGAGAAGTAGATCAACGTTTTCTTTATCTACTGTTAGCGATCTTTTTATTGGGCCCTTTGGTAAAGCCCATTGGGTTACCAATATCCATAGGTAAATATACTGAACAAGTATATTCTGAAATTGAAAAACTTTCACCCGGTGATATCGTGGTGTTAGACATAAGTTACGGACCTGGATCGAAATCAGAACTTCACCCGCAGGCCGTATCCATTGCTAAACACTTAGAATCGAAGGATGTAAGGGTTATTGGAATCTCGTTTAAGCTTTGGGGACCTGTAATCGCGGAAGAAGTTTTAGATGCATACAAAGAAACAGGCAAAGAATATGGGAAAGATTTCTGCAACCTTGGATACTTAGCTGGTGATGAAACTGCAATGGGTGCTTTTATACGAGATCCGATCAAAGCATGCCCAGCTGACTATCATGGTAATACAACAGCAAATTTGGAAATCATGCAAGGCATTACGAGCGGTAAAGATGTGCAACTTTTAATCTGTTATTCTGATACCGTGACATCTGAATGGGTTAGACAGGCAGGCCCATTAGGTGTTCCTTTAATCAGCGGGACCATTACGGTTCTGGGCGCGGGGCAAGAAGCTTTCTTACAATCAGGCCAGTTAAAAGGCCTGCTCGTAGGTATGCGTGCAGGTGCAGAATATGAGCTTAAAATCGATAATCCCGGATTAGCTGTTGCTGCAATGGACGCACAAAGCCTTGGACATTTACTTTTTATTACATTCATCATTTTAGGCAATATCGCTCATTTTACGGAAAAAAGATCCCGTGAAAAAGTCTCGTAAGGGAGGCGCAATTATGAGTACTGATGTAGGTATATGGGTATCAGCCTTATTTACTTTAGCGGCATACTCATTTTTATGGAAAGAAAACATTGTTTTTCGAATAGCTGAACATATATTTCTTGGTGTAGGGGCAGGGTATTACCTTGTTATGGGATACGGCAATGTCTTAGATAAAGCTTGGAACCCCATTGCAAAGGAAGGGCAGTTTTTCCTTCTAGTACCGGTATTCTTGGGCCTTTTATTGTTCGCAAGATTTTCGAAATCTAATATGTGGGCATCAAGAATACCCTTGGCTTTTGTCGTTGGCATGGGTGCTGCAATCGCACTAAGGGGCGCTGTTCAAGAACAATTTATAGCGCAAATACGAGCTACCATAATGCCGCTGAACTCAATAAATAACATCATCATTGTGTTTGGCACCATAACGGTGTTGAGCTATTTCTTCTTTACATTCCCGAAGAATCGCGTACTTAGTGTTACTTCAAATATGGGGCGCTGGATATTGATGATAACTTTCGGGGCCGCTTTTGGAAATGGTGTTATGGGGCGAATTTCGCTTTCCATTGGTACGATGCAGCTTATTTTCGGTCAATGGATCAAACTGATAAAGTGATGGCATAACCATAAGACTGTTATTTAAGGGCTTCCCAAAAAATTCGGGAGCCCTTTATTTATTTGCCACGACATTTTGAATTTTCATCAGTTCTTGTACTATTTCTTCGTCTGCAGGTAACCATTTCAAGGCTTCAAGCGCCTTCGGTTCTAACCAACAAATTTTAGCGTGCTCTTGCAAAACAACATTGCCTTCCGCTTTGCATGTAAATACAAAATGCCTTATATAAAACTTGCCATATTCGTAATCCACCTTTAAAAAAGGCTTAACTTCTCGTATTTCAAGGCGAAATTCTTCGAAGATTTCGCGGCTAATACATTGTTTTAAAGTTTCGCCCTTTTTAAGTTGCCCTTTAGGCAATTCCCAATACCCAGCAAAGTCCCCAAATTGCCTTTGGGCTAATAATATTTTGCCTTCTTGATTTTGGATAATGGCAGCACAAACTAATTTCAATCTGTTATTATCCAAAGAATTTTCTATGTTTGTAGAAGTTGCAAAAAACTTAGTCAGCATTGTATCGTCCTGAAATATGCAATGGGCCTCTGCGTGACATTTTGGGCAAAGAGCGATCAAACTGTTGGGATCTCGGATACCAAAATCACTAAGCGAGCCAATATAATGAACTTCTAGATAAGGGCTTCCATTTCGCGCCGTAAAAGGGGCTGGCTTGCCGCAAGACTCGCAAAACCCATTCGCCCTTTCTAGAACATAGGTATGTAAAATCTCTATCTGATGTTGATAAACGTCGCGGTGGTTTTCCTTGTAATCCGACATCTTCGCAACAACACCCTTCGTACGGTTAACGTTTTGCATTAGAGGTATTTGAACGTGCCTATGTTTGGATCTGCGATTTTGCTCACTTAGAAGATGGCGGCTTATAAGTAAATCTTTTTTATGCACTGAATCGTCTATAGGCGAGCTGATAAGAGATAACAGTCGGGGACGCAAATCAATAAATATGGTAGCGATCCCACTTTGTTCTGGTAATTCTGAAAACCTTATGGATTCAGCTACTGCAAGGCGAAATATAAATACCTTTCTCTTATTCCCTAGAGTATCGGTATCTTTTTGGTAATAATCTGCACATGTCATAAAATCCTGGAACCTATACATACCAGGTTCAACACCCTCAAATAACATAAGGGTCTTTCCTTCTTTTTGATGATCACGTATGGCTCTGTTGCCACGTATCATTCTCATATCGCCAGTTTGTCCCTCGCCAAAATAGTGATAAAAACCATCAGATTTCCAGCCGCCATAATACGTGTAATAACGCCTTTGCTGAGTAGAAAACAGCAAAATTAAGGGAACATTCTTCGGAGTGGATATGCCTCCCTGCTCTTGGCCACCGATCATATTATGTATTTGTCTTCGAGGATATATCTGACCCCGTTTGAAATATGCATAAAGCGCAACAACTTCCATATCCACCATCCTTTTATGCAAACATTCGACATAAGACGTGTGCATCCTTTAAAATTTAGATATTTCCAAAAACACATCATCATCAATTTGAGTTTTCCAGCGTCCAGTTTTATAGCGCCATCCGACTACGGAAAGCCGAACGTATTGATCAAGATTAATAGCCCACCATATCCCGGGTAAACCTAAACGTTTGCTTAGAATAAATGCCATAGGAATTCTACAACCCCATATGCCCACTGCAGCTGCAACCATTGGAGTTATAGTGTCTCCTGCACCTCGTAAAGAACCTCCCAATGTGGCGCATGTTTGTTGGGGAATCTGGGACAATCCCATTATCATCACATATTGAGCCCCTAAGGCGATCACTGCAAAATCATCAGTTAATATTCTCATAAGTAATTTCGGGGCGAACAAAAGAATCGCCGTAGCAATTGATGTGAGCATAAGTCCCCAACTAATCAATTGCTTTATATAGCGTTGTGCCAAATCTACATCTTTTGCTCCTAACGAACGTCCTACAAGAGCAGTAGCAGTTATTCCAAACCCTGCAGCAGGCATGTAAGAAATTCCTTCAGCTTGGAGGCCAAGTTGATAAGCCGCGCCAGCTACAGTTCCGAAACTATTTACCAAACGAAAAAGCACTATTGCAGCAAGCTGCCATAAAAACATCTCGCTAGATGCTGGAACGCCTATGGCAAGTATCCTTCGAATCACTGGCATATCGAAAGAAAAACCCCCATCCAAATGCAAATTGACTTCAGTCCGACGTATATATAAAATCCATACCGCAAGCATAGCCCCTAAAGCTTGCCCTATAATCGTGGCTACGGCCGGGCCCTTAAAGCCTAATACTGGAAAACCGAATCTACCGAAAATCAGCAATGCGCTAAATGCCGCATTTACAATGTTTATTACGAAAGCAATTTGCATTGGCGTTTGGGTGTCACCGGTGCCCCTCAAAACTCCGCTTATAACCATAAAAAGCGCTTGAAAAGGTATACTAAAGGCCCAAATTTTTAAATACGATACACCAATGAGTAGTGAATCCGGAGTAGCATTGAGTAGATACATAAACTGCGGTGCGAAAACATAAAGCACACAAATGATAGGTAGCATAATGCTGATAGTGACTATTATCCCCTGCATAGCAGTAATTCCAATACCATCTTTGTCTTTAGCACCAAGCGCCCTGGCCGTAAGCACAGTTACACCTGTAGCTATCGCACTAAAAATAATCCACACAAACATCCCTATCCGGCCTGCTAGACCAACGGCTAAAATGGAAGCAGCACCGAGCCGTCCGACCATAGCAGTGTTAACAAACCCTATCAACATCTGAAGGATGTTTTCTATAGCCACAGGCCACACCATTGAAAAAATAGTATTTTTGATCTCTTGCTGGGACGGCTGTATAACTGAATCGGTCCTGTCATTTTGAACGTGGGACATATAATAAAACCTCCTCAATAACGTCCTTTTAGCAAAACAACCAGCCTATGGCGTTTTTATTCAAACAGTATTTCTCCTAATGCCCAAATAGGTCCTGCTTGCGAATTTGCTACGGCTCAAGTGGAAAATGCGACCCTTAAATGCCAAAGTCGAACATAATGCTATATAATGTTAAGTAGCAAGCATTTGTTCCGAACAACACTCGCCTGAAACATCTAGATTAGGATGAGATATGCTCAAATTCCAAAATAAAAAACTACTAATTCTAAACGGACTGGCATTAGCGTGTGATATAGTAACCAAAGCAAATCAAAAAGACATCTACACCATAGTAACTGATAAAAGCGAACATGCACCAGCAAAAAAAAATGCACGTGAAAGCTATTGTATACCCACTACTGATGTCAAAGCAGTTGTAAAACTCGCCAAACGTTCCCAAGTGGATGGAATTATTACCGGGTTCGTTGATTCTAACCTTCACGCAGCGCGAATAGCATGCGAATCCATTGGTTTTCCCTTTTACGCCACAAAAGACCAGTTGAATATAACAATGAATAAGGCAAAATTCAAACAGTTGTGCCGAAAACACGATATTCCTACAGTGCCTGAATTTGATTTCGCTAACGGCTTAAGTTCAAAAAAAATGCATCACATTAAATATCCTGTTTTAGTAAAACCGGTTGATAATACAGGTTCTAGGGGCATAGTAATTTGTTGTAACCAACAACAGTTAATTCAAGGTTACCGACAATCTATGCAATTCTCAGCAACCAAAACAGTTTTAGTTGAAAAATTTATGGACTTATCAAAGCCGGGGGTCAATTTAGATTATGTTATTTGCGACGGTCGAATTCATTTATCCGCAGTTGGGGATTTATATACATACCAAATGGCCCCGAATTTACCTCCTTTAACATCGGCTGTATATTACCCTTCTGTTCAAACGGAAAAATACATTAGGACTATAGATCCAAAAGTTAGGGATATGTTTAAAAGTATTGCTTTAAAAAACGGAGTTATCTTTATTCAAGCATTCTACCAAGATGACAATTTTTACTTCTATGAAATGGGTTACCGACTAGGCGGCGGTCAAAGTTATCAAGTGATATCTCGCATCAACGGCGTTAACCACCTTGACATGCTGATTGATTTCGCTATTACAGGAGCAATGTGTACTCAGAAAGTCGAATCTAAAATTTCGCCAATATTCAATAAAAAAGGGCTGATTCTAGTCTTATTTATCAGACCGGGCAGAATTGCAAAAGTGGTTGGGATAGAAGAAATACGTAAGCTACCTGAAGTAGTGAATGTCATGCAAATCTACCAAGTTGGCGACGAGTTATCTCCGTCAGCAGTCAATACGACACAACAAAGTTTTGGTAGAGTGCATGTCGTTGCTGATACTCATGAACAAATAATAAATACAATAATTTATGTAAAAAAGAAGTTAGAAGTCATAAATGATAAGGGAGAACAAATGCTAATTGATACGTTTGACGTTAATAGGTTAACTACTGCCATCTATTAATTAGATAGGAGAAATGAAATTATATGCTGATTATGGAGTGAAGCCAATTCATTTGGTTTTGAAATTCCTCTACGGCAATAGTAACACCATTTGCGTTGTTTTGAATTTCATTCTGCGGAAGAATATTATGGTACAAAAGTATTGGAATAGATTTCGCCATTTCAGTGGAAATCTCGCTAGCATTTTCTTCGCTACCCCCCTTTTCACTATGATCTTTATGTTCGGTTTCAGAACGGGTGCTTAATTGTCCGCTATTGACATCGTTTAAACAACTACTGCCAAGTATCATGATACATATAATCAGTCCGAAAATGAAAATAACCATCAAAGTCTTTTTCATCCTTTAGACAACCCCTTAAAGTGTGTTTTACAGATTTAAGAAAATATATCGTTGTATCCAACCCTTGACGACTTTTCTAACCGGCACCCTAGTCAGTGGAAATAATAATATGATTCCAAACGCGTCAGATATGAGGCCCGGGGTTATTAGCAAAATTGCGCCAAGTATAATAAGCACCCCGTCGATAATTTGATTCTTAGGAATACGTGCCTGCCCAATTTCCATTTTTGCTTTCCTGATCACACCGTGTCCTTCAACCGTTAGAAGAGTTCCACCCAAAATACCTGTTCCAAAAATCAATGCTATCACATACCATGTTCCTATTCTCTTACCTAGTTCAATTAATAGCGCTAATTCCAATAAAGGTACTATTATAATCAGTATTGTAATTAAGGCAATCCTAGAAACACGCAGATATACCGCCCCACCTTAGCCAACGATCGTTTTAACTCTTAGATCCATTTCCGATCTTTTTTCATCAATATTTTAATTATCATATATAATCCCGCCATGCTAACAAATATAGTCATCATGGACAATCCACCTATTCTAATCGTTTCTGATAATACATTCATATGAATACGCCCCCCGTTAATCTTACAAATTTTGATATCGTACTTTTTTATTTAACTAGTGCAAGAATAAGCGCACCAGCTATTACAGAGGCAATTTGTCCGGCAACATTTGCAGCAACGGCATGCATCAAAACAAAGTTCCCGGGATCAGCTTTTTGGGCCATTTTCTGAATTACGCGCGCTGACATGGGAAATGCTGATATCCCGCATGCACCGATCATTGGATTAATTTTATTCTTCAAAAACAAGTTCAAAACCTTTGCGAAAAACACCCCACCAACTGTATCAAACACAAATGCCAAAAGACCCATAGCAATGATAAGCAAGGTACTGGGCTTCAAAAATTCCGAAGCTACCATTGTGGAGCCGATAGTAATCCCTAAAAGTAGCGATACTAAATTGGTGAGCTCATTTTGGGCTGTTTTGGATAGTTGTTCGAGAACCCCACATTCCCGGAGCAAATTACCGAACATTAATGAACCTACCAAAGCAAGACTTATTGGGGCTACGAAACCAGCAATAATCGTAACCACCAGTGGAAATAAGATTCTTGTTGCTTTAGACACGTTTTTCGCTGCTACTATAGGCATTTTGATTCTACGTTCTTTTTGTGTTGTCATAGCTTTAATT
Source organism: uncultured Eubacteriales bacterium (assembly GCA_964406505.1). GTDB lineage: Bacteria > Bacillota > Sulfobacillia > Fermentithermobacillales > Fermentithermobacillaceae > DTU015. Next base: position 47,325 of record CAYORX010000002.1, on the reverse strand, counting down.
ACGGGAGGTTGAATTATCGGTACAAGTGCCATATATGAATAGGCAGCTACTGAAATAGGTCCTAATAAATTGCGGGCAAATCTTGTAGCTACGTAAATCGAAGTAGGTCCGTCGGCAGCGCCTATGATTCCTATCGCTGCAGATTCCTTGAGGCCAAAGCCCGCTAACACTGCCATGGCCATCGTGAGAAAAATCCCTAATTGGGCTGCTGCCCCAAAAAACAGCATAGCAGGCTGTTGAAACAACGGCCCAAAATCTATCATTGATCCAACTCCTATAAAAATCAACACTGGAAACAGTTCTGTGATAATACCCGCATTATATAAAATAGTAAGAAATCCATCCGGACCTACTGCCGACGAACCGGGGATATTTGTAATAATAGCACCAAATCCTATTGGCAAAAGTAAAACGGGCTCACATTGTTTAGCGATAGCTATATAAATGAGCCCCAAACCCGTTGCGATCATTACACCTTGCTGCCAAGTCATAGCCAAAAACCCGTAAAACAAACCGTCCATTACATACCCCTCCATATTATTCACATGAACATGTAAATAAAAAACCTTCATCCAATCGTTAGGATAAAGGTCTCACTTTGAAGGTCTGCCGGGCTTTCGCCGTGTTGACGGCAGATACCACCTAACTAGCGTCCGGCAAAAATTCTTTACCGAGCATCTCGCCAGGAAGTTACTCCCCTTCATCTTTTCTAAAATCCTTATATACACTATATAAGGACAACCCCCCGGTATGTCAATGATATTTAAAAACTTGTTATATCTGTTATGTACCCCTAGCCATTCCGCGATAAACCACTCCTAATGCTCCATCCACCGTGATTATGTCTCCATCTTTTATAAGTTTTGTTGCGTCTTGAGCCCCTATTACGGCGGGAATATTAAGATGTATCGCAGCAATCGCTCCATCAGAAGTTAACCCCTTCTCTTCTAATATTAAAGCCACCGCCTTTTTTAAGGCCGGTATAAACGACTTATCCGAAGATCGGGCGACCAATACACAACCAGGATGAACTTTGGAAACAGCTTCGTCACCTTTAACAGCTACGATCGCTTTTCCAAATACCGACACCTGTCCAATTCCAGTACCTTTTATCACTATATCGCCAACCGTACGAACTTCCATGACGTTTGTAGTACCAACTATCCCCTGTGGAACCCCTTTCGTAACTACACAAAGCGCTCCATCTTGTATTAAACCCTTTTCGCGGAGCACCCGCATTGCCATATCAGAGACATCGTCAGAACTTGTTAGTTTTGGCCCTAGAACCGCCTCGACTCCCCATACACATGAAAGCCACCCCTGGGCATGTTCGTGAGGAGTTACTGCAAACACCGGCATTTTAGGCCTAAACCTTGCAACCATTCTGGCCGTATACCCCGACTCAGTAGGGGTTACTATTGCTGAAGCATTTAAGGCTAATGCAGACTCTACTACTGAGCGACTTACTGCTTCGGTTACGTTGGTTGTAGTACTTTTCACTCTTGAAACAAATGTATGATGTTCGATGACTTCCTCTGCTCTTAGAGCAATCCTAGACATAAACCTTACAGCCTCAACAGGAAACTCACCTGAAGCGGTTTCTCCTGACAACATAACTACATCTGTACCATCAAATATGGCATTAGCTACATCTGATGCTTCAGCCCGCGTAGGTCTAGGATTGTGCATCATAGATTCGAGCATTTGTGTAGCAGTAATAACCGGTTTACCCAAACGATTAGATTCTACTATCATTTGTTTTTGCAAAATCGGAATATCTTCAGGCGGATATTCAACTCCCAAATCACCTCTTGCAACCATTAACCCATCAGCTAGTTTAAGAATTTCTTTAAGCGAGTTTACGCCATGTGTAGATTCTATTTTTGCAATAATTTGGGCAGAAGATTCTAATTCTTCTAGCACACGCCTAACTTCCAAAACGTCATCACCGGATCTCATAAACGATGCTGCGACAAAATCTATACCTTGTTCAACGCCAAATTTTAGATCCTTTTTGTCTTCATCGTTAAGGGGCGGCAGTTCCCCAACCTGTGATTTAGGCACCGCAACCTTCTTCCTATCCGAAATGGAACCGCTATTTAGCACTTTAGTCATTACCTGGTTATCAAATATCTCGGTAACCTCAAGTTGTATGTTGCCATCATCTAACAAAACCGGATCTCCAACGGATACCATGCGCGAAAATCCGGAGAATGATACCGAAACTTCTCGCGCACTACCGATTATCGGCTTTTCGGTTAATCGAAACCGACTGCCCTTTTCTAAAAACGCGGTTCCGTCTCGAAATGTTCCAAGTCTAATCTCGGGACCCCTTGTATCAAACATTATTCCTATTCGTTTCTGGGCGCGTTCTGATGCCAATCTAAGGTTTTTAATCCATTTCTCGTGTTCACAACGATTACCATGGGACAAATTGAATCTTGCAACGTCCATACCAGCTTTAATCAATTGAAATAATGTCTCCTGATCTTTACATGCAGGGCCGATAGTGCAAATAATTTTTGTACGCCGTTTTTTACCCATCACGTCATCAACCGCCTTAAAGATTGGCCTAACCATGATTGTCTTGTTTATTCATCGTTTGGCTTACTTATCATATCTTCAGCCTCGACAAAATTTTGAGCGATCAACCTGTGTAACCCGTCATGTTCCTCTACAACCCCTTTAACTATAACCACCTTGTCTTTATGCAAAAAATGCTTACTGTTTTGCCACAGTCTTGGAAACACAATTATTTCTAACGAATCATACTCATCTTCCAACATTATGAAAGCCATCTCGTCTCCCGTTTTAGTTATCACCTTCTTAAGTGATAGTACCCTCCCACCAATTGTAGTCCGGGATCGATCGGGCAGTTGGCTAATAGTTCCTAACGGTGTGGTATTCTCTTTAAGAAAACCTCTATATTTTTCTAAAGGGTGACCTGAAAAATACATACCCAATAAATCTCGTTCCCAAGTTAGCATTACCTCGATGGGTACTTCTTTATCTTCATGAACAAGTTCATGCGGGTGAGATTTGCCTAGTTCTTCTTCCTGGGACGATATCATAGGAGCGAGGTGTATCTCGTTTTTAGTTTCAGCACCAAGTTCGGGGAATAGAGAAAGTTGGTGGGTAGATTTAGATAAATCCAACTGCTTTTTAGGGATCGGAAGTTCTTGTTTAGGTAGGGCGTCCCCTGCAAAAAGGGATACTTGTGCATCGGGTTGGGTAGTCTTTAGCCTCATAACTTCATTGACTTTGTTTAAATTAGAATAGCGGCTACCAAAATCATCGAGCGCACCGCATTGTATTAAACTTTCAAGTGCCTTTTTCGTTAAATCTTTGTCAAGCCTTGAAACAAACGACTCTAGCGATTTGAACTTGCCCTGTTCCCGTCTCCGATTTACGATTTGAGTAGCAAGGCCCTCCCCTACATTCTTTATCCCGCCAATCCCGTATCTTATGCTAGGTTTCTTTTCATTTATTTCTGCAGAAAATTCAGTTAAACTATAGTTCACGTTTGGGCCTTTTATTCCAATATTCAACCGTTTAGCTTCATCAAGATATATACCTACCTTACCTTGAACTCCCCTTACCGACGAAAGCAATGCCGCCATAAATTCTGCCGGATATTTTGCTTTTAAATATGCAGTCCAATAAGCTATAAGCGCGTATGGCGCAGCATGGTTTTTACTAAATCCATAATCTGCAAAACGTAAAATCAAATCCCAAATTCGGCGAGCGTCAAGTCTAGATAATCCGTTATTGACTGCCCCTTCCAAAAATTGATTTTCCATTTTTACGAGGAGTCCTCTATCTTTAGTTCCAACCGCCCGGCGCAATACATCCGCTTCAGCTAAAGTGAACCCGGAAATTTTGTGCGCAATGCTAAGTATTTGCTCTTGGTAAACCATTACACCATAAGTTTCCCTTAGTACGGGTTCAAGTGCTGGATGCAAGTACTGAGGCTTTCCAAACCGACCTTTGATGTATTCAGGTATTTGTCGCATAGGCCCAGGCCGACAAAGTGCCACAGTCGCTACGATATCTTTAAATTGTTTTGGTTTCATCTCTTTCAAAAAATCCCTTACCCAAGATGATTCCAATTGAAACACTCCCAAAGTTTCACCTTTAGAAAGCATTTCATAAGTGGAGTTGTCATTAAGTGGTATGTTTTCAACATCAATCGGTACGTCATAATTTTTAGTTACTAAATTGGATGCATGTTGAATCACAGTCAACGTTCTGAGTCCCAAAAAATCCATTTTAAGAAGGCCCAATTCTTCCAGGGCTTCCATTGGATACTGCGTAGTAATCGCACCATCTTGCGACCTAGCGAGCGGCACATATTCCCACAAAGGCGTTTTACCAATTACTACTCCCGCCGCATGAACCGATGAGTGTCTTGGCATACCTTCAAGTTTTTTAGCGGTCTCTATGAGTAACCGAATAGAATCATTTTCTACAGCCCGCCTCAAATCCGGAACCAATTCCAATGCCCGAGAAATAGTTATACCTGGTTGCGAAGGTATCATTTTCGCGATCTTGTCAGTTTCACGATAGGGAAATTCTAAAGCCCGACCTACGTCCCTTATAACAGCCCTCGCAGCCATTGTGCCAAATGTAATAATCTGAGCTACTTTATCGCTGCCATATTTGCTTCGCACATATTCAATTACTTCGTCCCTACGATCATCTTGGAAATCAATGTCTATATCTGGCATAGTTATTCGTTCAGGATTTAAAAATCTTTCAAAAACTAATCCGTGGTCAACAGGATCGATACCTGTGATACCTAGAGCATATGCAACTAAACTTCCGGCAGCTGAACCTCTACCCGGGCCAACTGCAATGTTGTTCTTTTTGGCATAATCAACAAAATCAGCCACAACTAAAAAATACGATGAATAGCCCATATCAGCTATGACCTTGAGCTCGTGTTCTAATCTTTCTCGTTTAAATGCGCTAACGTTTCCATCTAAACGATCAATTAGCCTTGTTTTAGCTACATTTCTGAGATATGAGTCTGCCGTTTCACCATGCGGCACAGGATAATCCGGCAAATGGGTTGACGAAAGATCAATTTTCACATCGCATCGACAAGCGATCAATTGCGTATTGGTAATTGCCTGTGGTAAATCGCTAAAAGTTCGAATCATTTCATCAGGAGTCTTTAAATAAAACTCATCACCATGAAACCGAAGTCTGGAAGCGTCATTTATATTAGTTCCTGTTTGAATCGCCAAAAGCACTTCATGGTGCCTTGCATCCGATCGCTTTAAGTAATGGCAATCGTTTGTAGCTACTATAGGAATCTTGTGCTTCTTTGACAGTTGAACCAGACCAGCATTTACCTTGTTTTGAATTTCTATACCGTTACGTTGTAATTCCAGGAAAACATTTTCTTTACCAAAAATATCAACATATTTGCCAAGGCTCTTTGACGCTGCTTGCATATTTTTCTGACGCAACAACCTCGGTACCTCGCCATCTAAACATGCTGTAAGTGCTATCAAGCCTTTAGAGTATCTAGATAACAACTCCAAGTCCACCCTCGGTTTATAGTAAAAACCGTCTAAAAACCCGGTGGACACGATTTTTAATAAATTGCGATAGCCCCTTTGTGTCTCAGCCAGTAACACCAAATGATAAGGGTCATCTTTCGTACCCCTATCTTTGGTAAGCCTGGAACCTCGGGCTACATAAACCTCGCATCCCAAAATGGGACGTATGCCGTTTGCCAAACACGATTTATAAAACTCAACTGCTCCATACATTACCCCATGATCTGTCATAGCTAGGGCTTCTATGCCCATATTTCTAGCAGTTTCACACAACTCGTTGATCCGACAAAATCCATCAAGCAAACTATATTCAGTATGTATATGTAGATGATTAAAAGAACTCATTATTTGTCTCCATCCGTTCAAAATGATACATTAGTCATAATCTTTATACGAAAAACTAACTATGTCGTGAAAGGTGAATCTATTGCCCTGGAAATTCTGCCCATCCTGCAAACAAATATCTTACTCTGCAGCGACTCGCTATGATTCCTGGGTCTGTCCTTATTGCGGTAAACAGTTAGTGAATGAGCCGGAATACGATAGTCTTAAGGCCTTTGAACTTAAAAAGCCTAGAACAAATGATTCAACTACACCGAAGCGCTAACAACACAAGTTAAGGTACATTGGATATACAGCGAACATGCTAGACGTTTTTAAGACGAGCTATTAGTGTTTTGAAAATAGCGACATAGTTTTTGCAAAAAGCATAACCCACACTTTGGGTTCCGCGCACTGCATACTTTCCTTCCGTGATGTATAAGCATTAGGTGTAACAACATTTTAAGTTCATCGGGAACCGTCTCCTCAAACATATTCTGGACGGAAGAAATACTTTGTTTCTCCCCAGCCATTCCAATCCGCTTTGTGATCCTAAAAACATGTGTATCCACTGGAAACGTCGGTTTATCCAAACCAAACGCCATAACACACGCTGCGGTCTTGGATCCTACACCCGGTAATGACATAAGATATTCCATACCCTTTTGCTTCGACCAGTTAACTAAGGGTTTTAGAGTAAAATTACCAAAATCATCTTTAACTTTCCTTAAAGCACCTTTGATCTGTTTCGTCTTCTGTCGCTGCAGCCCCCCGCATGCCAATACTGCTTCTATTTTACCAGACTCTTCATTCAAAACTTCATTCCAACAGAAATATTTCGATTTTAAATTTAAAAAAGCACGTTTACTCAAAATGTCATTGGTTGCTTGAGAAAGAATAGTTGCTACCAATACATCTATGGGGTCATCCTTAATAGGCTCCAATAACTCCGAACGTGCATCAGGGTAATGTTTGTGTAAACTATTAAAAAGATAGACCATGTGGGTTTTATTAAAATTTAAGCCATTTTGCCAATCTTGGCAGCGGTCCAAACAGTACTTTAACCTTAGTTCTGAACTATTCATTTTGTTTGACATACTTTACTTGCTCCCAAACTAATTTTGTTTGACTTGATTTGAGAATTACAAAGACTTGACTATTTGTTTAAATATCTTGCCGCGCTGTTCGAAACTAGAAAACATGTCGTAACTGGCGCACCCTGGAGAAAGTGCCACCGAAGCACCCGAAACTGCCATTTCCCTCGCCGTTAGAACAGCTTGCTGCAAACTCGAAACCCCAATTATATCCGGTTGCCCGGGAAAATTGCTTTTGCTCCATGCATAACTTATAGCTGCTTTAATTTTGTCTGAGCATTCACCCAAAACTACACCTTTACATCGTCTTTTAACAAATTTGGTAGCTAGTTCCGTAAAATCTAATCCCTTGTCGTAACCACCAAGGATAAGTACTAAGGGATCGCTTAAAGAGTCTATTAGTGCGATCACTCTGTCGGGGGTAGTTGCGATGGAATCATTATAAAACTTTACACCGCAGAATTCACGCACAAACTCGATCCTATGCTCTATTCCGCGAAACAAACCTAAAGCTTTTTTCATAATAGAAGGGCAAGCACCCAATTGCAACGACAACAAAATAGCACCTAAGGCATTAGATATGTTATGTCGACCCGGGATTAGCAAATCTTTGGTTTGAGCCAACGCGCACGGTAACTCGCCATTCCCTGGCGTATACATCAAATTATCATGTTCTAACCAAGCCAATCGGTATCCTGCCTTGATCATATGATCGGGAGGTCGATTAAGCGAAAACAACCCGAAGTTACCTGGGCACTCTAAAGCGGCATCTCCTGTTACACAATCATCATAATTGAAAAAACTCCAATCACGTTTTGATTGAAATCTAAAAATGTTTTTCTTTGCATTTATGTATTCCTGAAAATCTTTATGAATATCCAAATGATTTGGCCTAACGTTAAGTAGCAAAGAAAATTTAGGGCTTCTTTGACAAAGTTGTAGTTGAAAACTAGATAATTCTAAAATTACTATTGCACTTTCAGGCAATTCATCAACTTTTTCAATCAATACAGAGCCGATATTCCCTCCGACCAATATTTGACCATCAGGCATACTTTGTTCAACCATAAGCTTTGTGAGCATAGACGTAGTAGTTTTACCAGCGCTACCGGTTATCCCGCCGACAACTGCTTTACATCTTTTAAGGAACAGATCGATTTCCGTAGAGATCACTGCTCCTTTTCTTCTTGCTTGAACTATTTCAGGCAAATGCTTTTTCATACCAGGCGTTAAGAAAATATATTTATGATTGGGCAAAGAATCTAAATATTTAGGTCCCAAATTCCAAATAATTTTTTCCGTTTTTAGCTCATCATATACCGCGCCTAATTCGTCTGGTGTTTTACGGTCGAAACATGTAAGCAAAGCACCCTCTTTAAGGAGGTAACGACAAAGAGATAAGCCTGACTTGCCCATGCCAACAACAGCCACAGATATATTTTTATATGATTTGGCTATTACAATTACCCCCCATTGGCTCCAACATTTTAAGCGCTAAAACGTAGTTAGAAAGACACCTTCTATAAGCATTAGAAAAAGACCTTCTTAGCTTGGGTAACTAAACCTAACAACAACCAAATTATTTGATAGTTTCTCGTAATTGAGCATAATTAAAGCGATGCTTCATTTTGATGAACAAGGTAGGCGATTTTATGACGAAAAAAACAAAACACAATTTTTTATTTTTGGCAGGGGTAGCCCTAAGCCTCGGATTTACCTTGATAGGTTCTTCGTTCGTTGGTATGTATATCGGATCACTTATCGATAAAGCTAATTCGACAAAAATTTACACTCCTATAGGGTTAATGCTTGGCCTTATTGTAGGATTACACCGCTTATGGATAATAATTCGGAATCTAATTCAAAACATAAAATAGCTGGCTACATTCTTTGGGTTAGCAGCCAGACTATTTCGACATTATTCACTATCAACGTGTTTATTTTGTATTAGTTTGCACAACATTTGCTAGAACTCGCAAAGAATCATCTACATCTTCTGATTCACTTATAATCGGCGCACCGGCAAATTGCTTTTCATAAAGAGACTTGTAAAGGCCATCGTTCGAGATGAGTTCCTCATGATTACCGATTTCCACGACATTCCCATTTTCTATCACGTATATCCTATCTGCGTTGCGTATTGTAGAAAGCCTGTGGGCGATAACGATGGAAGTTCTCCCTTCGAACAATTTTTCCAGTGCTCGCTGTATTAAAAATTCAGTATATGCATCGACAGAGGATGTAGCCTCATCTAGTATTAAAATGCGTGGATTTGCCAAAAGCGCCCTAGCAAAAGAAAGTAACTGCCGTTGTCCTACCGAAAGTCTGGAACCCCTTTCTCTAACCTGCGTATCGTATCCTTCCGAAAGGCCAAGTATAAACTCATGAGCGCCAACTATTTTGGCTGCGTTTTCAACTTCTTCATCTGTTGCATCTAACCGACCATATTTTATATTTTCTTTAATTGTTCCCGAAAAAATGAATGTGTCTTGCAGTACTATTCCAAGATTATTTCTTAGCGACTCAAGTGTTACATCGCGTACGTCTATACCATCTACTAACACTTCGCCTTCATGCACATCATAAAATCTACAAAGCAGATTTATGATGGAACTTTTACCTGCACCGGTTGGTCCCACCAAAGCTATTGTTTCGTTGGGCTTTGCTTCTAGATTTATACCATGAAGTACCTGCAGATCATCCTCGTAGCCAAATATAACGTCGTTAAACTTGATGTGCCCTTTAACATCTTCCAAATGAATTGCATGTAGCTTATCTTTAACATTGGGCTCGGTATCAAGAATTTCAAACACTCTTTCAGATGATACTCCCGCTTGCAGCATCAAATTATAGATTTCAGTCAGATTTCTAATCGGCCAAAAAAATCGAGTTATGTAGTTTAAAAATGCCACAATTGTGCCTGCAGTCACAGTGGTGTCAAGCCACGACATGCGAAGCCCACCATAATATACAATCAAAGCCGAACCTACGGCGCCAATTATTTCAACTAACGGAAAAAACAAAGCATGAAGCCTCGCCGCCTCAACTTGGGCTTGGAAACTTTCGTAAGTAGTATCAGTAAATTTTTCGGCATTTACATCTTCACGAGAAAAAGCCTGTACAATTTTCATGCCGGAAATAGATTCCTGCAGATTAGCGTTAATATCAGCGATTCTACGTCTTACCTTATGGTATGCCCTAGTCATTCTAGTCCTAAGACCCCATACAGTTAAAAACAAAAGTGGAACAACTGTTAAAGTGACCAGGGCTAATTGAACGTTCATTTGTAGCATAATAACCATAATAGCGATCAAAGTAACCAAATCGCTTAACAATCCTAGCGCACCAGAAGATATCAGCTGATTTAAAGACTCTACATCACCCGTAACTCTTGACATAATACGACCAGCCTGAAGTTTATCATAAAAGTCAAGCCCCAAATCTTGGAGATGAACAAATAGTTCGCGTCTCATAGAATAAAGCATATGTTGCCCTGTCCATGACATAACATACCTCTGACTAACACGTAAAATCTCAATAAACACAGTTATTCCTAGGTAGATCAAAGCAGTTTGGCTGACCTTACTAAAATCTCCTCCTGGGATGTCGATATCTATAATTCTTCGAATAAGTAAGGGGCCAATCGTACCCAAAAGTGAAACACCAATGGCAAGGGCCAAAGCGAGCATGAGATACCATTTAAATGGAATGACAAACTGTTTTAACCTGGGTAAATGCTTAAAATTTACCTGCTTGAGATCTATATCACCTACATCCAGGCCCCGATGATATCGTCCCATTAGTATCCACCCCCTTGATTTGCCACGTTTTCTAAATCAGACACATCTTCAATCTGTACTTCTTGCGGCCTAAACTGCAAGTTGTATATAGAAGTATATATTCCACCCTTTTTTAAAAGTTCCTCATGAGTCCCCTGTTCAGCGATAGCACCATTCTCCAATACGATAATCCAATCTGCATCTCTGACTGTAGAAAGCCTTTGCGCTATCACAAATGAAGTTCTATTTTCAAGCAATTCTGAAAAGGCTTCTTGAATCCGCATTTCTGTTTCCACGTCCACGCTTGATGTTGACTCGTCAAGTAGCAAAATACGCGCATCCATGAGCAGGGCCCTAGCAATGGCAACTCTTTGCTTTTGACCACCCGAAAGACCCACACCTCTTTCGCCGATGATAGAATCGTAGCCGTTTGGCAGTGTAGCGATAAAATCATCTACATGAGCAGCTTGAGCGGCCATTATGATTTCTTCCTCTGTAGCGGCAGGATTGCCGTATGCAATGTTGTCGCGAAGCGAAGCGGAGAAAAGAAAAGTTTCCTGAGTCACGATACCGATCTGTCTCCTAAGGCTTTCAATAGTAACATCTCGAACATCAATTCCATCTATCAGCACTCTGCCTTTTGAAACATCATAAAATCTGGGAATTAAATTTATTAAGGTAGATTTACCTGATCCTGTTCCACCTAGTACCGCAATGCTTTGCCCCGCCTTTACATCTAGATTTACATCGTTGATGACCATCTGGTCATCATCATACGCAAAACTTACATTTTCCAATGTGACCCTACCTTCGATAAGCGGCATTTGCTTAGCATTGGGACTATCTTCAACATCAGCTTTTGTGTCAAGAATTTCAAATATTCTGTCACCCGATGCGATTGTGCGCTGAGCCATACTTACCCAAAATCCAAGTCTACGGATAGGACCAATTAACCGACCTAAAAGCATATTAAAAGCAACCAAGGTTCCATATGTCAAATTGCCCGAAATAACCTGCGAACCACCATACCATAAAATTATTGCAAGAGACATTTCTGTAAATAACCGCATAAGCGCCCAGTTTATCCCTGACAGCCTTTCTGCCCTTACGTTATGCTCTAGCAGTTTCATGTTGTCAATCTCAAACTTGTCCAGTTCATGATCTTTTCTAGCAAAGGCTTTAACTACTCGCTGTCCCGTAATGTTTTCCTGTAGTCTAGCACTAAGCACTGCAAGTTGCTGCTGAATATTCCAAAACATTGGCCTGACCTGGGTAGAATAAACCTGTACTCGCCACACCAAGAGCGGTACGGGAATCAATGACATGAACGTGAGCTCGACATGTTGAGAAACCATCAACGCAAATGTCGCTACGAATGTTACAGCCATTGAAACAATTTGTACAAGACCATTTGAAAGAAACCTTTGGGCGGTTTCAACATCCGAGGTCACTCTGGACATAATCTGTCCTGTCTGCGCTTGATCATAAAAACTGTAAGAAAGTTGCTGCAGATGGCGGTATAATGTATTTCTAATATCAAAAACCACTTCTTGCCCTGCATAAGACATGCTGAAACGTTGAAAAAATTGGAGAACACCTTTGATTGCCGTGACGCCTAATATGGCGACAGCTCCATATAGAAGCAAACTGTAATTCTTCGACTTGAGTATGTCATCGATAACCCATTTGATTACCATAGGCTCCAATAGATTTAAGGCCGAAATTCCAAATACTAAGCTGAATGAAACGACATATTTTGTCCAATAAGGAGTAGCAAATTTTAGGAGCCTTCGAAGAACACTCAAATGTTACCCTCCTTCCGACATTAAAGCACATAATCACTAAGACCCCTCCACAATCTAATTACATCGCCACGCGAAACATCATCATACCTGATTATTTTGATTATTTCAATAAATGATACTTTCATATCGATTCAAAAACTGCTTCAATAATGAAATGTTTAACTTAACAGTTTCTATCCATACAGACAGTAGCTCGCTTCCGTCATTAGTTACCTTATAAACTCGTCTAGCTGGGCCCGTCCCAGATGTATCCCAGTTTGATTCAATCATACCCCTTTTTTCAAGTCTTCTTAGATATCGGTACACCATCCCAGGATCTTGACCCTCTCCGAAACCAAATTCCTTAAGATGTGAAATCAAATTATACCCATAGGTTGCATTTTCGGTTAAAAGTAGCAAAAGACACGGTTCCAAAAAACCTTCAGGACGCATTACACCTTCAGGACGTTCATGTCGATGCCAATGATGATGACGATGCTTTTGGTCATTTTTCCTACCCGCTTCACCTCCGTTATGCCCGTTTGTAGAATAAGACATACTGCCTACCTCCTCGTATATTCAATTTAGTGCCTGATTTCTTGCATCTCATTAGAATTATACACATATATGCTCGATACATATATATGTATACGATAAATTTAAGTAAAATTCCTGCTTTTGATACACAACATTTCAAAACCACCAATTGAATAGCAGAGGACTTTTCTGGAAGCAAGCAGATGTTGTTTCATGATAGAATAACCCTAAGCTATGTAATAAGTGATAGTTGCACACCTAGTTGGGGGGGCGCGGTGAATTCAATGCATTCATCGTTAAATACAGTTGAAAACTTCAGAAACTATCTTTCCAAAGCCTTTACGCACCAAGGAATAATATCGTCTTTAGTCTCGAATTTTGAGGAACGACCGCAGCAGCAAGAAATGGCTCTTTTAACTCTTGATTGCTTGAATAACCAAAAACATCTTCTAGTTGAGGCTGGAACAGGCGTGGGCAAATCTCTAGCTTACCTTCTTCCTGTTGTTTACTGGAGTTTATCAACTAAGAAAAGAATTATAATATCTACCTACACGGTTAATCTTCAACAACAGCTAGCAAACAAGGACATCCCGATGATCGCAAATATTTTTGCTAAAAGACTGGGTATACTCAGATATTCGTTGTTCAAAGGACGAAGCCATTACCTTTGCCTCCGCAAATGGAACCGTCTATATGACAAAACTCAAAGCCAATTGGAATTGGTGCGGGCAGAAAGTGATGACAAAAAGATCCAAAAACTAGCAAGGATAATCGATACTGGGACTTGGGATGGTGATCGCGAGACATTATCCGTACACATTTCCGATATGCTATGGACTAGATTATGTTCCGAGAGTAATCGTTGCATGTCGAGCAAGTGTCCATTTCGGGAATCGTGTTTTTATCAAAAACAACGCAGACACCTAGAAAGTTGCCACATAATCGTTGTAAACCATGCTCTTTTCGCTGCCGACTTAAAAATACGTCAGGAAACCGCGGGCAAAGTTGCACTTTTGCCCGGATATGAAGCGATTGTTTTTGACGAAGCCCATCACCTTGAGTCTGTTTTCAGAAATAGTATGACATTCAATCTTGGTCACAATCATCTCAAACAATTGTCAGATGATACTTTAAGATTTATCTCACGCGCTCCTCTTTCGGAAATGCTTGATAACGCAGAAAAATCTAGAATCAAATCGACACTCAGCTATCAATTAAAACTTATGGATGCAGAACTTACAAATCTTTCTTCTAAACAACACCATAATAGAATCGGGGCTACCAACAAGCATCTAACCGGCGTTTACAACTATTCGAAAATCGATAGACATAGACTAAAACATTTTAATAGTATAGATGAAAGAATTGCGAAATCGCTAAAAGATTTTTCGCAACTGATAATTGGTTGGACAAACCTAGATTTATCCGATGAGGAAAGATTCGAGGCAAGCGCACTAAGTAAGCGCTATTTGGACATGGCAAAACTTTTGGAGAATATAAACACATTGCAAGGCGACAGTACTGATTTCGTCTACTGGTCTCAAATCGATAACCAAAGCGCAAACAGGCAGATCACCCTTAATGGGGCACCTCTTGAAGTAAATACTTATCTTGCAGAAAACTTGTGGGAAAGTCTTCCTTCAGCTATATTAACTTCCGCCACTTTAACTACAGGAAATTCATTTGAGTATATAAGCCGCTTACTAGGTATTAAGGGAGAAGAAGCCGTTATTGGCTCTCCTTTTGATTATTCTGAGCAGGTTTGTTTATGTGTACCACAAGATCATAGGGGCAAACACCCTAACAGTCCAGTCTTCGATGATTATGTGTCTGAAATGGTTCTTAAAATTGTAGATTTAGCGCAAGGTAGAACTTTTGTGCTATTTACGTCTAGACGCTCGCTTAGCTCGGTTAGCCGAAAAATTAGGGACAAAATAGAGGAAAAAGGATACCCCACTTTGATTCAGGGGGAATCATCCAGGCAAAAATTGCTAGAAGAGTTCAAGAACAGTGGAAACGCAGTACTCATGGGTTTAGATTCGTTTTGGGAAGGGGTGGACGTGCCTGGTGATGCGCTTTGCTGCGTAGTATTAGCCAAGCTTCCATTTCCTGTGCCGAAAGGTCCTGTGATGCAAGCACGAGAAGCTTTATGGAAAGCGCAAGGACTTAATCCTTTCATCCATTATTCTTTGCCGACAACTACGCTCAAGCTCAAACAAGGATTCGGGCGCTTAATCCGCTCAAAAACCGATCGCGGAGCAGTGGTTATATTGGATTCGCGCATAATTACCCGGCGGTATGGGCAAACCATCTTAGAAAGTCTGCCCACGGCGCGCTTCAGTACTGATATTACCCAAATAGCTTATGCCGTTCCGCCACTTAAAAATCAATAAAATTCAACGAAGTCTTATACAAAACTAGATACAATGCTATCGTTTTGCTAATCTTTTTTGTATACAGATGAAGCAGCCTGTAATGCCGCCCCAAAGTTAATTTTCGCCTTCATAGAGCCAAGAATATCTTCAAGCGCTGCTAGCAGCGTTAAAACGTTGCTTTTTGTGGAATTAGTTCCCATTAACCCAATGCGCCAAACTTTACCCTTAAATATTCCGAGCCCTGCACCAATTTCTATGTTGAACTCACGAAGCAATCTTCCCCTCACGACAGCATCATCGACATCTTCCGGAGAGTAGACCGTTGTCAAACTAGGCAATCGATATTCATGCCCCACTACAAGTTTCATTCCCATAGCTTCTAGACCGGCGATCAAAGCTTGTTGATTGAGACGATGCCTTGCCTCTCTGGCTTCCATTCCTTCTTCCTTTATGATCCTGAGAGATTCGTTGAAAGCATACATCATATTAACTGGAGCAGTATGATGATAGAAACGTTCACCACCCCAATAACGTGAGATCATAGATAAATCAAAATACCAACTCGGACACTTAGTTTTGCGATTTTTGATATACTCAAGAGCTTTTTCCCCAACTGTAATAGGTGCCAAACCGGGCGGGCAACTTAAACATTTCTGAGTCCCCGAAAACACGAAATCTAATCCCAAGCGATCTACAGGTATTTTCATTCCGCCCAATGATGTTACAGAGTCGACCACCATTCGCATACCATTGCTATGGGCAATTTCAGCGATTTGCTCCAAAGGCTGAAGCACGCCTGTTGATGTTTCCGCATGAACAATTCCAACGATTTTCGCATCCGGATTCTGTTTAATCGCTTTTTCTACATCTTCGGGGTTGACCGCCGAGCCCCAAGGAGCTAGTACTTTTATCACTTGTGCCCCAATCCGATCAACGGCATCAGCCATTCGCTCGCCAAACACACCCGCTACGCATATAATTGCCTGATCACCAGGTTCTAGCATGTTCATTACCGCAGCTTCCATCCCTGCAGAACCCGTACCCGAAACAGGTATTGTAAGTAGATTCTTAGTTCCGAAAACATAACGTAGCAATTCCGTGGTTTCATCCATTATCGACACAAAGTCAGGATCCAAGTGCCCTAATGTCGGCTCTGAAAGTGCTCTTAATACTCTAGGATCCACGTTGCTTGGGCCCGGACCAAGCAATAATTTAAGTTTGGGATTTCTCGGTTTCACGATTTATGTATCCCCTTTCATTTATTTTGTTCAATACAACGATCTCAATCAGCGCCCTAAACATAACCCGTGTCAGCATTCACTGTATCCACACGCAAGACATTTAAGACAGCCTTCTATATGAACTAAATTCCAAGTGCCGCACGACGGACAAAGGTTAAATTTTTTACCTGGGAGCAGTGGAAGTTCGTCCTGGTATGCATAAAGATCATCTTTAGATTGATCTTCTGAATTTCGAATGTGATTTATATATTCGTCAACAAATTGTCCTATAGCGTCAGGTACCGAGCGTACCCTATTGGGCCCAAATCCAATACTCCTTGAACCACCTATGCCGGTAAGCTGATCGGCGATCTCTTGAGGATCCACTCCGGACCTAAGTGCAATAGAAATCATCCTCGCTATAGCTTCGGTAAATGCCGAAACATCGCTGCCGGCCTTGCCAATCTGAGCAAACAACTCTACCGGATCACCATCTAGTGTGTTTAACGTAAGAAATAATTTGCCCACAGGAGTTTCTTTAGCAGTAGTAAAGCCCTCTAAAGTATCTGGGCGATCAATTGGCCTGATTCGGCCCCAAACCCCGTTTACTTTGTCCTTTTTAGCTTTGCCTAATGCATTTTTTGATGTCTGGATGTTTGTATGATCAGAGATTGAATCACTTTCCGTTCCCACCGTAAGAACCTGTTCTACCCGACTTCCATCCCTATATACCGTAACACCTTTACATCCCAGTTTATAGGCTTCGATAAATACATTTTGTACATCTTCTTTTGAAGCATTATGAGGGAAATTTACAGTTTTGGATACAGCATTGTGGGTAAATCTCTGAAAAGCTGCTTGCATTCGAATATGCCACTCAGGTGTAATTTCATGTGCTGTGACAAAAACATTTTTCACTTCGTCGGATATTTCCGAAACACTTTGGATTGTACCAGCTTTAGCGATCTTCGACATCAAATCATCACTATAAAACTCCATCGCCTTAGCAACTCGCTCAAACTGAGGATTGACTTCGATCAGTTTATCATCATCGAGTACATTGCGAGTAAAGGCTAAGCTAAAAATCGGTTCTATCCCAGAAGATGCGCTAGCAATAATACTTATAGTGCCTGTCGGAGCAATGGTAGTCGTCGTCGCATTTCGCAGTTTTATATCTTTAGATGCGTATATGCTTCGTTGATAATTGGGGAATACCCCGCGAGATTTAGCTAACTCTTGAGAAGCCTCTAGCGAATGTTTCTCAATAAATGCCATGACCTTTTCCGCGAGTCCTATAGCTTCTTTAGAATTGTATGGAATTCCCAAATCAAGTAACATATCGGCCCAACCCATAACTCCCAAGCCAATTTTCCTATTGTTGTGGGCCATCTCATCTATTTCCGGTAGCGGATATTTGTTAGCATCGATAACATTATCCAAAAAATGAACGCCTATTTTCACCGTTTGAGCTATACCTTCCCAATCGATGAGAGTTTCCGGTAATACATCTTGATGATTCTCTATTTCCCATATCGTTTTAGTGAAAACGCCTAGATTTATTGACCCCAGGCAGCAGGCTTCATATGGAAGTAAAGGTTGTTCACCGCAAGGATTGGTGCTTTCGATTTCTCCTATTGCCGGCGTAGGGTTATCTCTATTAAGCCGATCCATGAATACAATACCCGGCTCGCCATTGCGCCAAGCCTGATCAACTATCTTATCGAACACTAGTCTAGCATTGAGTCTACCCTTAACTTCGTTGTTTCTAGGATTTATAAGATCATAATCCAAATTTTTTTCTACAGCTTCCATAAATTTTTCGGTAATTCCAACGGAGATATTGAAATTGGTGAGTTCATTAGTATCGGTTTTACATGTGATGAATTTCAATATATCGGGATGATCTATTCTTAATATCCCCATGTTAGCACCACGACGGACCCCACCTTGCTTAACGGCCTCCGTGGCAGCATTGAAAACTTTCATAAAAGAAACAGGTCCAGACGCTACGCCACCTGTAGAACGCACAACGTCGTTTTTGGGCCGCAACCTAGAAAAACTAAAACCAGTGCCACCACCCGATTGATGAATTAATGCAGCATGCTTTAGCGAATCAAATATACTGCTCATAGAGTCATCTACAGGCAGTACAAAACAAGCAGAAAGTTGCTGTAATTCACGTCCTGCGTTCATAAGCGCGGGAGAATTGGGCATAAATTTACGTTCCATCATTAACCGATAAAAATTTAAAGCACTATCTAATATGTAATTCTTGTTTTCCTTAATAAACTGCTGCATTCGCTCCCACGAAACCTTCATTAACCCTTTTGATTCAAGCCTTTCAAAACTCATCTTCAGCGTATCCCAATCTTTATCGCTTATATCTGCAGACTTGATGCCTTCAGGCAGTTTTGATTGTACAGCATCATCAACCTTCGAAACTTTCGCTGAATAAACTTGCGGATGGTAAAGAATATCCATCAAAGCAATATTGCGTGCTACCCGCCAGAACAGATTTTGGGGTGTTTCAATCGCCTCTCCGGTTTCATTTTTTTTAAGATATCGTCGCTTTAGTACTGCAACGGCGTTTTCTGAAAACTTTTCATAAGAAATATTCGACTTATCTGACATGGAACATCCTCCCAAAGTTACTTAAGATATAGGCGGGCGAACCTTTTTAATATTGCCCTTTTTCCGACAAAATACGTTCCACTTCTTGCCTGAAACCATCTACATCACGAAACTCCCGATATACCGATGCAAATCTTACATAGGCAACATCATCGATCACTTTAAGTTTCTCCATGACAAGTTCCCCTATGTGTGAGGATGTGACTTCGTCTTTTTCACTTTCCCTCACTCTTTTCTCAATTTTAAAAGATGCCTGCTGGAGAAGTTCAAGAGATATGGGCCTTTTTTCACATGACTTAAGCATACCCATAAGTATTTTTTGCCTTGAAAAAGATTCCCTTGTACCGTCTTTTTTAATAACGATTAAGGGCTGTTGCTCGATGCGTTCGTAAGTGGTAAACCGACGACCACAATCAGGACATTCTCGTCTTCTTCTTACAGCAGCCATCTCGTCGGTAGTACGGGATTCTATCACTTTTGAATCAAGATACCCACAAAAAGGACACTTCAAATCTTACCACCTCAGCAAACATTTTACCTCGCATTCTTACTGCCCTAACGCCGGTTAAATTTGGTAATGCCTTCAGACAAATAAACAATTCTACCGTGAAACAGAAGCCGGAAAACATTATATTAGCTTTTGAAACCATGCTGCAACATTTACCATTTCTGTATTAAACGTTTGTTCGCACCATATATAGGCCGGCTATAAGCTATTCGACGCTATATGTGTTTCCCCTTGTGGATATCTAATTTTTTGAGGGCGTTTGCGGAAAATTTTTCTTCGTTGACTAAGAATCTTTCGTGAACACCTTCGCCTATCTTTTCAAATTCATCAAAAACTATAGCATCAAATACAAGTTTTCTGCCTTTAATTTCGGTCAAAATAGCGGTTGCCGTAACTTCAAGACCTGGAGGTACAGCCGACAAATGCCTAATGTGTACCAATGTTCCAACGCTGGTTTCACCATCATTTAAGTATTCTTTGATGGCCTCAATACAAGCCTTTTCTATAAGCAGTAGTAAATTTGGCGTAGATAATACGTCAACTGTTCCACTTCCGATCGATGAAGCCAAAGTCTCTAAAGAGACCTTGGCTTTTTTAATGCCTTTTGTTCCAATTGGAATCCTTTCCATGAAATCACCCCGATATGATCGTTTATCGTAACAGCACTCTTAATTTAAAGTGTACATCACACGGGTTTGTGCGTTAAGTGATTGAACAACCGGACATGTTCTTTCAGTTATATTAAGATATTTTTCCAAAGATTTATCGGTTAATTCTTCACACTCAACATCATAAATAATTACAATCTCTTTAAAATTGCGTGGCCGTTTGTCATTTTTTATTCCTTCGATATGCAATTGCAACTTTTTAGGTGTATAGCCATCACGACTTAACAAAGATTTCAGCGTCAGCCCGCTACAACCGGCAACAGACATTAAAAGCATATCCATAGGGCTCGGCCCGTCTGTCTTGGTTTTGATTTGCTCATTTTGAGAGTTGGAGTATATTATTCCTAGGTCATTTAAAATGGCAGATATTCTTTGATTATTCTTCATCATTAAAATCGCCCCCATCCAAATTTTTTGGCGTATTTTTGCTTACGGCTCTGTAATTACCGTCATGATATAATTTGCATTGAGAATCATATATGATACCGTAAACTTAGTAACTTTAAACTATTCATAAGACTGTTTTCACATTTAACCTATATGAAAAAACAAGTACAGTACAGGTCCAAAAATGTAAATTGCGAATTCAGCATGGAACATGCTATTGGTTTGGGAGTCGTTCAACGAGCGGAGCCGGTTCCACCAAATTTTTTTGCTCGAACGGCTCCAAAAGTAGCTCCTGATTTATTGGGGCTACTTCTTATTCACAAATCTGATGGCGGGCTTACTGCTGGTATTATTACAGAAACCGAAGCCTATGCAGGCCCCGAAGATAAAGCATGCCATGCATATGATATGCGCAGAACTGAACGAAATGAAGCCCTATACGGGTCACCGGGAACCGCATACGTATATCTTATCTACGGGATACACCATTGCTTTAACATCGTCACATTTCAAAAAGAAATTCCGCATGGAGTGTTAATAAGATCTTTAAAACCGGTATTGGGAAAACAAATCATGCATAAACGAAGGAAAGGCAAATTGCCTTTGGCCACTGGTCCCGGGAGACTGTGTCAAGCAATGGGGATTGGAAGACAACACAATAAAACTAACGTTGTAGATGGTGATCTCTATGTCGCAAAACATCCGGAACTATGGAAAATAGCACGGAAGCACAAAATACTAAAAACTCCCCGGATAGGGATTGACTACGCTGGCGATGCGAAACACTATTTGTGGCGGTTCGTCCTATGCTTACACCAAACCAATTGATTGATTAAAATGACTGTTATCCAAACGATTAAGGTCTACCACGTTATAGGGTAGTTTGAGATTATCTGCTAAGAAGAGTTCCCTTCCACGGCATGAAAACAATAAAACTTGATGCTTTGCAGATATTTCTGACAAAACCTTGAGTGCGCCCTCAAGCCTTCTATCATCGTACAAAACAAATGAATCGTCGAAGAAAAAAGGAAAAGTCGGCTTCGCAGTAATTATTTCCGCAACAGCTACCCTAAGAGCAAAATAACATTGATCAATGGTGCCGCATGAAAGACCGCCAATGGGTGTCTGAGTTTTACGCCTAGGATGAATTATGTTTAAATCAAGATCTGGAGACACTCGAGCATCAACATATTTACCACATGTTACTTGTTTCAGAATTTGCCCCACTCTTTGGTTTATCATAGGAACAAATTCACGCCGCAAATTTTTTGATAATTTTTGAAGTGTTTCCAGCGCCAATGATAACGCTTTATTATCTTGAATGAGTTCTTCCTCTATTTCGATAACTTGATCCAGTTCTTCTTGTATGTCACAAACAGTGCGACCTTTTCTTTGACGCAAAATAACTTCCTTTTCCAAGGAAGCCCTAGATCCCTTAATTTCGCCAAGTTGCTTCTGTAACAATCCTAGTTGCTTTTGCGCATCTTGAAAGGATTTTTCAGACACTTGGCCTAAATCTGCAATACTTTCCGAACTTATGGTGCTTTGATCAACTTCTCGTTCGATCTCTTCAATCCGTCTTCCAGATAAAACAGTTTCGAGTTTTTCTTTCAAATGTTCCAATGTTTTGCTCTCGTCAACATATTTTCGGTTGACAACTACCATATCCTGGAGCCTCTTTAATGATAAAACCCCTGCTGCGTCTAATAATGACCGTTTTGTTCGCTCCAAACTTTCCTTTCGAGTTTTAGTTTCCAAAAGTGCTTTTTGAAATTCTTGACGGCGGCGATTCACATTCTCAAGTTTCGATTTTAAATCAATCACTTCACGCAACTTAGTTTTTAAATCAATTACAGATTTGCCAGTTATAGCTTGACCACGAATTAGACACCGTGAATCAACTAAAACCGCTGTAAGCTCTTTTTCAACCTCAGCTAGTTCTTGTGAGGTCTCATACCAATATCTGTGAGCTAAATCATATTTATCCTTTGCATTAATCAAGCGCCTATTAAAATCTATTGTGTTTTGCACCTGAAGACGTAATTTCTCCACAGAATTAACGTTTTGCGTTCGTAAATAATCTTTTAGGGTTCTTTTGGCATCATCAACTTTTATAGATTGAGCATTCACTTTGTTTACAGCAAGATTATATTTGTCTTCAGCTTGCGCCTTTATGGATAAGGCTTTCCTTTGACGATAAGTTCCAATGCCGAAAACCACTATAGAAATTCCGAACGCAATAGATGCTAAAGGCAACCCTATGATCGTAAGCGCTATAGCGATCCCTAGCATTCCCAAAGAAAGTGCGTAAAACCAACCACCTGTCGTTGCCGACTGAGCATGAGCCATTCCCGTTTTAGCTTTTTCTACTTCCATATCCAACCTTGATTTTTCCCGTTCTGCAAGCATCACTATGCTTTGAAGGCTTTCAGCCGTTGCGAGTAAATCCTGCCCAGTTGTTTCACAAGGAATCGTTAGGGATTTAGCTTGTTCTTCTAGATCTCGAAGCACTTTCCTGGTTTCGTTAGCATGCCTTTCCGCCCTGGCTACACCGGCCTTACATGTAAGATATTGAGAATGCAAAGCGGATACCCGATCTTGAGTAAGTTCCGCGACGATAGTAGACTCATATTTTGCAAAGCGTTCTTTTAAACTTTCTTCTTCCTGAGTTAAGTCTTTAATAACGGTTTTTGTTTCCTGGATACGTATATCCACATTAGTTAAGTCTTGGGTTAATTTTGGAAGGTCATACGGAAGGTTTGCTGGAATAGATTTCGCCCACTCCATTGAAACAAGACGATCTTGGAGTTCGCTGATTCTTTGTTCTAATTCACGTGCTTGACACATAGTTTTTTTAAGCAAAGCAATTCGCATCATATCTACCAATTGTGACGATCTACTCACTGTTTCGCTTAAGTCGATTTCTTCTTGCTTTACTTTAAGAAGAGTTACAAGTTTATTCCGTATTTGCTGTTCTCTAACTTTAGCTTCGTTAAGTTCAAAAACTAGTTCCGCCTTTTGATTTTGTATAATATCTAATTTGGCTCGTGTACTGCGAGGTGTTTGAATCTTTCCTATTTCTCGATACAAAACCGAAAGCGCCTTGGCAAAAGGAACATCTTCCTCGCCGCCCTGAAGGATATTTTCCAATTTGCCCTGAATTTCTAAGCCCAAGTCTTCATCTTGTGCGCTCGCAAGTTGCCCTATCCAAATAGTATTACGAAACTCTTTAGCTGAAAGCCCTAAATGCGTCTGTGCAAAATTGTATTCTTTGCGAGAATCTTGAGTAAACTTATGAGTTATATTTTCTCCAGTCGTATCGTTATAGATTTTTATGATATCCGGATCAAACCATCTTTCTACCCGATAGACTGTGCCTTCTGATTCATATGTGATAATACCCCTATATTCTTTGGCAAACCAAGGTCTGTATCTTTCAAACTCGGGGGTTCGGGAAATACGAATAAGCCCTTCCTTCTTAAAACCGTAAAACATACCAATAATAAATGAGGCAAGCGTTGATTTACCGCTTTCATTGTCTCCTACGATTATGTTGAGTCCATCTTCCAGCAAGATAGGCTGTTTTGCATGAAACTTGCCAAATGCGTTAGGCAATAGACCCTTAATTTTCAAGTCAATCGAGCCTCCTCTTGCTTATGATCTCGCCTTGCCTTAGGGCATCAAGTCCATAATGTAAAGCTCTAGTCGCAATATCGACTTCATCAAAATCACCTTTTACTTGCGCGTTTTGTTTGTGTTTAACTAACGCTTGAACAAACCTTGCTTCTAAACTTTGATTCTCCGGGCGCATTAACACTTCCAAATCGTAATCCGTAACAAATTCAGGTACAAAACGAAGACAAAAGAATTCGTCGCTGAACTCGTGATTTAAAGCTACAAGGTCTAATCCAATCTCGGGACTCAATCTACCCTTAAGTATTAGCTTCCATAAGTGTTTTCGACGTATAGAATCCGGTGCCACAGAAAGTATAGCGTTTCTTAATTGCTCACCAGTATCAATTAAAGACAAATCAACCGTTGCGGTTTTTACGGCACGCGTGGCTATGGGCACAAATTCAGCAGAAATACCAGAAACACCTTTAATTCTTTTCGCCTCCATGTCATGTGTAACTAAATATACACCACGCTTCCCCTCATCGCCAAAACTTAGCGGTTCAGGACAACCGGGGTAAATCACAGTCGAATTAGCTATCTTAGTGATAGATGGTACATGTATATGTCCAAGTGCGAAATAATCTGCCCCCGACTGAGCAATATGCTTTGTTCGTATCGGCAGGTATGCTGAACTCTCTGTTAAGTCACCATGTAACAAAACTATGTTGAAATGATCGAGATGCTTTACTTTGAAATTTTCTAGCAAAGCATTGCGATGCAAAGCACTAGGCCATCCAAATCCATATATATCGATTTTTACTTCGTTTATCTCTAATGATACTTTTGTAATTCCATGTGACTTAAATATGGTCACATTCTGCGGCCATTTCACGCTATGATAAAGAGAATCGGGTAATAAAGGATCATGATTGCCAGGCGATATAAACACTTGAGTACAAGGTATAGTGGCGAACAATAATGCAACATCTTTAACCCAAGATGACCGTGTATAAAAATGCTCAAACATATCTCCAGCTATAAGCAAAATGTGGGCATTTTCTTGCTTTACAAGATCAATTATTCGCCATAACCCAGTTTCGATTTCTCGCCGCCTTATATATCGCTTTTGCTTATCTAATCCAAGTGACAGTGGTTTTCCTGCATGAATATCAGCAGTATGAATGATCTTTAACATGATTCTCCCCCAGCATAGCGCACTTTACAAAATGATTATCAACCGCTAATTGCAATCTTATCATAGGGTGTCAGAGCATTCATTAAAATGATTTTTAACACGAAGATATTACTTGGAAGCTATAGTGTTTAAGGAAGTTCGAAATTTCGGCCTAGATGTTAAATCATCCCATTTACCGCATCGCGAGCCCCACCTTGCCGAAAGTACACCATCGACAAAAATCTCTTGTATTTCACACGCGTTTCCACAATCTTCACATACAAATCCTCTACTATGGGCTTTTAAAGAAGCGATCTTTTCTACCTGTCTAAAACAACTAGTGCCCCGGGTTTCTATATACCTATCCCTAGCAAACAATGCTGCCCCCCAAGCACCCATCACTTTAAAATGTGGTGGCACTGTAATCTCTAATCCAATCTTTTGTGTAAGTGCCCAGAGCATCCCCGAGTTAGCAGCCACTCCACCTTGAAATAAAATTCTTGGTAATATCGCTCTTCCCCTTGCTACATTCGTCATGTAATTAGTAGCTAACGCGAGACATAAACCAGCAATAAGATCTTCTTTTCTATATCCAAGCTGTTGTTTGTGTATCAAATCGGATTCAGCAAAAACCCCACATCTCCCGGCAATTCGAGCAGGTGAACCAGACTTTAAAGCTAACTGTCCAAACTCTTCAATTGTAACTCCTAACCTAGATGCTTGGTGATCCAAAAATGAACCTGTGCCCGCTGCACATACGCTGTTCATATTAAAACCTACGGGCAAACCATCCCGGAAAAAAATTATCTTAGAGTCTTGCCCGCCTATGTCTATTACCGTACCCACATCTGAGAACATAAACGAAGCGGCTTTTGCATGGCTGGATATTTCGTTTTTCACGGTATCTGCTCCGATTATAACTGCGGCAAGATGTCTACCCGAACCAGTAGTACCCACCATTTTTATGGAGTCTACCAAATTCTTTTTCAAAAGGCACCGAAACCCAGTCTGGATACTTACAATAGGGCCTTGGTCATTCCTTAAGTATTCTTCGAATATGACATCGCCACGGGAACATATAAGTACTATTTTGGTCGTCGCACTACCCACGTCAACACCTAAAAATAGATCTTTACACTCTTCACCGATAGAAACATCTTTATTATTTTTCAAAATATCCGCGCCTATCTCGTTTTGTTTTTACAATACTTCAGCTATTTTTTTCTTTCTACCCTCCAACAAATCACAAAAAGCTTCGAGTCTTGTCTGAATCCCGGCAACACCAGTTTGTTCAGAAATCATAAGAGACAATACAGGCAGATCCAAATCACTTGCAACCTTAATAAGAATGCTTTGCGCAATTATTTCTGGCATACATGTAAACGGGAACAAGTGCAGCACCCCATCCATACCTGATGCCTTTGCCAATACAACTTCACCAACAGATTCTTGCCCGTGTCCCCCAACATCCACAGAAAGATATTTTCGAGCCGCTTTTATTACTTTGTTATATTGCCGCAGCGCTTTAGGAGTTTTAAAGATACGACAGTTAAGCCAGCTTGTAGCACTCAATTCTCTGTAGACCCTAACTCTTTGTTCAAGGGAACCCAATATTTTTTCAGTGTGTTTGGTAACTGCAGGTTCATTTACTACATAAATTTCACCAACAATAGCTATTTTCAACGCTCGTTGAGATGTGTTCGGGATCTGTTCCATATCCCGTTTGTACCGTTCGAAAACCTTTTTGGAATCAGTTAGATGCAAAGTTTCGCGCAGTTGGTTCAAGAACTCCCGATGAATTTGGTCCCCCATACCCCTTATCTTTTCCGTCGCCCTTATCTCTCTAAGAATATCTAAAGATTTGTCAAGTAAAACCTGTTTTTGGAGTGCCACCATTACTGCTTCTATGATCGCTGTAATTTTAGGCGTCCCTAAAATGGGTT
The DNA here is from genome assembly GCA_964406505.1 of uncultured Eubacteriales bacterium. Taxonomy (GTDB): domain Bacteria; phylum Bacillota; class Sulfobacillia; order Fermentithermobacillales; family Fermentithermobacillaceae; genus DTU015. The sequence continues at coordinate 19,722 of CAYORX010000002.1, read as the reverse complement.
TCCACCTATCGATAAACTTTTTGGCATGGCTGTACAGTGGAAACGGGGAATCAAACGCTATTACCTCGACAGAATAGTTTGCCTTGCGCAAAATCTGCTCCATAATCTGGGCATACCAACCTAAACGGCATTTTCCCTTCCCTTGAACCATAATGATTTTTGAGGCGCCTTTTTCTATTAGAGACCTCATCTGCCCTAATAAAGTTACCATAGGGTAACAAATAAATTCGGGGGCTAGTTCTTTTCCGGCGTTAACCATATCATCGGATAAAGGTCCGGCAATTTCCACATCCACACCTAATTTATTCATGAGTGTCGACAAAGATATATCAAGATGCCCCATAGTAACGATTCCGACGACGGGTTCTGATGATGAAATGCAAGCAGAGGGTAAAGCGACTTCTGATGATCTACAAATTTTGTTCTTAATGTCAGCCTTGCTGGTTTGCCTAGCCTTGCACGAATCCATAAATGCCTCCAACCTTGTTAAAAGTCCAGCCTCACCTGTATGTTCATCTATAGATAAATACAACAAAGGAATACCGTATTTATCAGCCTCTGATATAACATAGTTCTCAATTATGGATAAAGGCCCACAAGAAAACGCTGTAACTAATATCACTCTGCCTACTTTTCGGTTTCGAATCAGATACAAACAAGAGCCAAGGATATGACCTTCATTGGACCACATCATTTCGCCTTCAAAAATAGTCGCAAGATATTTTCTTGATTTATGCTTAGGTATCATTTCAGACAGCACAATGGGACCATTTGAAGATATGTATTTTATGATCGGGTCTCCAAAGCAATCATTGAGTAAATATGCGTGCCCCATTACAGCAGTCATAGAAAATTTATCTCGTATGGCTGTCGAATTTTTCTCCATGGTAAATTTTTTATCATTTAATAAATAATTTAAGGGTACCTTAAATTTGGACATATATTCTTCTGCTTGTTTCCATGCCTTAACCGCTTGTTGTAAAGCCCTACCACTTCGTCGAACATCTTTAACACCCATTTCCTCTGCTGCTTTTATCCAAGTCAAAGGCCAAGTGGTCCGAGCATCTTTAACATTAATTACGGGGCTTATCAGTTCAGAATCAGTAAGGCTAAAACCGGCCTTGAGCATCGAGGGTAAACCCATCAACTTCGGACAGCAGTAGTTTTTAGATTCTAAAGATATGACGGTTGGGACAAACAAGGCGTCTACACCCTTGTTGAGAAGCGCAGCCGCATGGGAAAAAGCTGTTTTGGTCGAAATACACGGTTCATCAGTGGGACACAGTTTAAGATTGTGTAAATCAGTTAAAGTTGTAGCATTAGTTTCGATATAATCGATTTTCAGTTCGTCTAAAAACGTCCTATATAAAGGAAATAGATAATAAAATCCTAAAGCCCTAGGTACTCCTATCAACATAAATATTTTGTGCCACCTTTGGTTTTTGGTTAAATGGTTTAAGAGGCATGCCCCAAAATCTCTAAACGTAATATAACCATTAAGCGGACAAAATACCCAAAAACCCTACAACTATGTTTTGTAGCGTTAAGTATTAAAGGGATTCGCTTATGCTAACGCTTCCTGCCCCGCAAGAAATATTCACATCTATCTTTTTACTAACAGATGAATAATTCTGAGAAATCCAAGAATCACCTTGTTTGGTAAGGTTCAAATTATCTGCTATCTTTACCCTTGTAATCAAAGGTGAACCTGATACAGAAACCCTCAAGCCTATGGCTTTAGGCACCGATAATTTCACATCAGCTACTCCTGCCGCAATTGCAACGGAAGAATGTCCTTCACTCAGTCCACAATCCAATTTACATTTAACAACTCCACCAGACACAGACAGGTTTTTAGCCTTAAGAGAGCCAAAATCAAATTTTACGTCTGCTGTACCTGCGGTTACATTGATTTGAGTAGACACAGTTGGATGAAATATCAAGTTCCATTTCTGTTCTCCTGCAGTTTTCCCATCTTTTATAGGAGACTTTATAACAGCTGTAAGTTTATCAAATTCAATTGCGCTGTTTAATAGCGGTTCATGACGATTCCAATCAATCTCACCAAAAACTGCATAATCAAAATTTTCTGTATTTTGAATTTGACGTCCTTCGATTTGCACTATTAGAGATGGTGCGATCATATCTAACTCAATTTCAGATATCCGAGAATCAAATGGGATTTCTATTTGTTTGGAATGCCACCGAATTCCTGAATTATGAGGTTTTTGGAAAAACATGCGTACCGGCCAATTATACATGCCGGCGTAAGGGTACAGTATTGATAATAACAGTGCTAAAATCAATGCAAAAGTAACGCCTGGCAGACGCTTTTTGGCAAAAGCGATCTGAGCGCCTAGACCTATTATGAGTAGCGGCCAATACTGTATCACCGTTTCCCAAACCGTCCATGTTAAGTTGCCTGTAGTGTTCATAAGCAGTGTAATACCTATCATCGTTATTAAAATCCCATTAGCTAGACGATTGATCATGGCTTAAGAATCCCCCTTGATCACACCAAATACAATTGCTAAACCTAAAGCAATAACGGCAACAGGCCACCACATTTTTAACAATCGAATAGGTAATTTGAACCAATAGTATGGGGCAAGTTTCTTTAAAAGTACAAGCGCCCCCACGATAATGAGAAGGTAACCAAGTGCTCGTTTATTTCTATCGCTTTTTGATACAGTTTTAGAATCCGTCTGTTGAACAGTAGTCGTTTCTTGGTTCAAAACCTTGGGAGTTCCTTCAAGTTTTTGTTCTTCATCGGGTTTTTGGCTCGAAACTGCATCTAATATTTCTTGTGCAGTAGGTGCATCTACCTTTTCGTCCTTATCCCGAGTGTTTTTTAATTGAGAGTGAGTATTCGGCCGAGTTTGTTCTCGCGTTAGCTTAGTTAGCTCTTGAAGTTGCACGTAAGGCGTTTCTGGAATAACAATCCACGCCACAATATATACCAATATGACGTTCGGAATATTTGCGGCAGCAAAAGCTATCGCTAAACGAATTATTGTAGCGTCCACATCGAAATATTCCGCGAGCCCGCCTGCAACGCCTCCAATAACTCTTTGCTCTTTGGACCTATAAAGTTTTTTCATTGTGTTATCCCCCGATTTTTAAAACCGACATCGTATTTAAAAAAACATAAGATTTAAACTGACAATATAATACCAAATACAGACCAAACGCTTACTATACTTTTACTTGCTGCCATTTGCCGCTACGCCACCTTAGCACCATTAAACCAGCCCTAATGGTCCAATCAGCAGCCATGGCAATCCAAGCACCTTCGAGACCCAGTCCAAAACATCTGATTAGCAAAAACGCTACGCCTACCCTTAAGCCCCATGCGCCTGCTAAAGTAATGCCAAGCACCGCTCGGGTATCACCTGCTCCGCGTAATGAACCTCCTATTACAAATCCTACAGATTCAGGTATCTGAATGTAAGCCATGATCCTCATGGTTAGGTAAGCAAAAGGATATACCCTTGCATCATCGGTGAAAATCTTCATGAAACCGACAGGGAAAATAAAAAATAAGGCAGCCATACTTATCATTACAATGGCAGCCATTTTCCAGCATTCCATAGCTGACAGTTTGGCTGCCTGAGGTTGACCTGCACCCAAGTTTTGCCCAACCATTGTTGACGCTGCCGTAGAAAAACCAAAGGCCGGCATATACGACATCGATTCCGCATTAAGACTTATCACATGCGCTGCATACGGAACCATCCCCAAAGAAGCCACAGTCCTGGCATAAATCATCGAAGCACTTGACATCACTATTCTTTCCAAAGCGGCGGGAAATCCGATGGAAGATATTCGTCGTATGAGAAGCAAGTCTGGTTTTAACGTGTCTCTAAATCCTTTCCACTTGAAATGAATAATGCTTTTAGGTTCATTTGCCACATAAAACATTATGGCAAACGCCACAAACCTCGCAATGCTTGTAGCTAAAGCCGCCCCTGCTTCTTCCATTTTAGGAGCCCCAAGATTTCCCCAAATAAAAACCCAATTTAAAAATACATTAAGCATGTTAGCTACGGCGTTTACTAGCATTGGAGTGCGCGTATCTCCTGCTCCTCTTAGTGAACCGCCCATGATAAATGATGATAGCATAAATGGTGCTCCAGGTATAAGCCAACGAAAATAATTGATTCCGCTAGCTAAAGCCTTTGCATCGGCGCCCATAATAGATATCAGATTGGGAGCATATAACCAACCCGGCACTACCATAAGCATAGCTAAACCCATGCCAAGAATTAATGCTTGCAATGCTGTTCTTGAAGCAGTGTCTCTATCGCCACCTCCAACGGAACGCGCGACAAGCACCGTATTCCCAGTCGCGATACCGGCAAATACCCCGTTAATAAGCATCATGGGTTGAAAACTTAAGGAAATACCAGCTACTACCTCTGCTCCAAGTCTGCCTACCATCGCTGAGTCAACCATATGGGTCAGCATTGACAAAACTTGTTCAACAATAACAGGCCAAGCTAATGCTAAAACCGCTCTACGCACTTTGGGCTTTGATTCCATATCTTCTGGCGCTAAAATAGCTTTTGACCTAAAAATCGGGGAGATTCCCGGACTTTGCTTGGAAACATCCTCGTTATCTTGATCTTGCATGACCCATTCGCTCCTTCCAACCGCATATGTTGAGTTGTTCCTGGGTTTCATTTCATTCTAGCCACGAACTAATTATGTTTCAACACTGATCCGACAAAGTAAGTTCATTTATGATGATTGAGATATCATCAATAATTTCTTGTACGCACTTATTTAACATTTGTTTTGAACCTATTTGTGCGAAGGAAGCAGAACCACCACCACGAAGGCCCCATTTTTGGGCCAATTTCGATGACAACTTAGATGCTGTTAAAAAAGAATGATGTTTTGGCAATGCTACTGCTAAAGAAAATCTTGGTTCGGAAGAAAACAATATTATTTTTTTGGTTAACATTTTACACAAAGATCGGGCCATAAAGCCAACTTCATTGGGTTGTTTATCCGTACATTTGCAAACGGCAAAATCATGTACTTTGGTCATCCAACAATTCCGTTGGAAATTTTCATTTGGGCTTTGAGCCGCCTTGTTAGAAAACTTTCTTTCAATCTGCCTTTTAAGATCTTCAATCTGATATTGCTGACACATAAGGGTTAACCTATTTAATTTTCTATTCAAGTTAGATATCTTAGTTTGCAAAGAAGACACTACGCTAGGAGTTTCCGCATAACCGACCGAAAGCAACCGTGAAACTTGAGCGAGGATGTCATGCTTTGCGCGCAAATCAGTAAATGCCCTTCTTCCGCATTTAAACATTACCCTTACGCCTTTATGGGCCCGATCTAATCGATCAACTTTAATTACTCCTACTTCTCCTGTTGAGCTCACGTGGGTTCCACCGCAAGCCGCAACATCAAAATCTCCAACCTGAATGATGCGTACTAACCCTTCCCTAAACGAGATCCGTTTCCGAATGCTAGACGGCAATTGTGTTTTATCGTACTCAACAGCATTCACGTCTAGATTGTTAAACACCACTTGATTTGCGAGATCCTCCACGGCAATTATCTGATTTTGTTTCACTGAATCTACATCAAGATCTATTGAAGCATTATTGATACTAAGATGAAATCCTACCGTGCTGACACCACATACTTGCTCAAATGCCCTTGATAATATGTGTTGACCGGTATGCTGCTGCATAAAATCGAATCGTCTAACCCAGTCAATTTCCCCGCTAATTGATTGTCCTTTCTTAGGTACAAAAATTGAGTCCAGATGCTCAGGTTTCATTACATGAATAACCTTCCCATCTTTTTCTAGTACATGTTCTACATAATATGTAGTTTCCTTTAATGCTTGTGATAAATCGTTCCCTTGTGTGTTACATCTGATTACACCATTATCGCTCGGCTGTCCGCCCCCTTCCGGATAAAACAGGGTTGAATTAAGAATAGCAAAAACATGCTCCCTATCTTGCCATGCACGTATTATTTTTGCCTCAAATTTAGTATCGTACGGGTTTTCCCAAAACAACTTCGTTGTATTTAATTCTGAAATGCTCAATACAAACCTCCTTGAATTATTACATCTATATTTTAAAATTAGATCTTTCTACGCCATATTATCGTAAGTTCTATTAATTGTACCAAGACAAAAAACCAATATAGAATGAAAGCACACATTATCCATAAAGGAGTGATAACATATTGCTATTTTTATACATTTTGTTCATGGTGATCTTAGGAATACCTGCTCTGTTTTTTCTGCTTTATCTTAACGTTGCAGCGCTTTCTTTTGAGAGCCTAGGGGTGTCGCCTGGGGGTGCGTTTTTACTTTTCGCCTTATCATTAGTCGGTAGTGTAATCAATATACCGATAAAAAGAGAGCGATTGATTACCAGACGATCTTTTCCCGCTCTGTTTTCCATGTTTTTTTACTATCCGCCCATAGTCAAAGAACAGGTCTTAGCAGTCAACCTTGGCGGTGCTGTAGTGCCGATTATTTTCAGCCTATATCTTTTACCTAGGGTCCCGTTTTTTGCTACTATGGTAGCTACAACCATTGTGACCGTAATATGTTATTCAGTAGCTAAGCCCGTGCAAGGAAGAGGCATACTGATTCCGGCGATAGTTCCGCCTCTTACTGCAGCGTTGTCCTCTATGATTTTCGCCCGGGGTAATGCTGGGGCGGTAGCATACATTGCGGGTACCATGGGAACACTTATCGGCGCCGATTTGATGCACTTAAGACAATTGCAACGTCTAGGAGCTGGTATCATTTCTATCGGCGGTGCCGGTGTTTACGACGGCATATTCCTTGCGGGATTGATCGCAGCTTTTCTCGCCGCAAAATGATGCAAACATCTAAATGCAAAGGATGATAACTTGATTAAGCAAACACATAACAGTTCCAGAAAAAGTACTGACAAATCACCCATTTCAGGTACGAATTTAAGCGGTAAATTGTCTCAAAAACAAAAAAAGCGATACGCCAGACAAATTATGCTTTCTGAAATAGGGCTTGAAGGTCAGTACACCTTAGGTGAAAAACGAGTTCTCATTGTGGGTGCCGGGGGTTTAGGCTCTTCATGCGCGGCTTATTTAGCAGGATCGGGAATAGGGCATATTACCATTGTAGACAATGATATCGTAAATTTATCGAACCTTCATCGACAAATCCTTTTCAACCTAAAAGATGTAGGTAAACATAAAGCTACAGTACTTGCACAAAAACTTTTGATTGCCAACGATAGTATCCAGGTAACACCAATAGTTGAAAAAATAACTCTTAATAATACAACAAATTTAACATTAGGTTATGATGTTGTAGTTTCATGTGTAGACAATTATGATACGCGCCGTATTCTCAACCACAGTTGCTTCATTAACAAAATTCCTTTGGTCGATGGTGCTGTATCCGGATTCATGGGCACTATAACCACGATTGTTTCAAGGCAAACGCCGTGTTATCAATGCATATTTCCAGACAAACCGAAATTCAACAGCGAACCTATCGCTATTGCAAACCCAATTGTCGGCGCCATAAGTTCTATGCAAGCGGCTGAAGTTATTAAACTTCTTCTAAACAAAGGCAAGGTGCTAAAAAGCAAAGTTTTAGCGCTTGATCTACTGCACTGCGAATTTTATTCCGTTTCGACAAAAAACAACCCTTTTTGTCCGATATGTGGCAAAATGACCGAAAATGTTTAAAAGGCTGGAAAATCCCCATATGGTAAAAGACGTCTAAGATACCATTAGTTCCATTTATCAATTAGAAAGAAACTTGCTGACCAAAGGGCAAAATATCTTTAGGGGGATTTGTCTTTGCTTAACCAAAAACCAATTCGGCATCGGGGAAATAATAGTTTGTTCCTTGCTTTAGAAATGTCTCTTATATGCACAGCTGCCAACATTCCATTACATGTGCACGCGGAAGGCTTAAGAGGAACTGGAAAAACCACGGTAATGCGCTGGGGTAAACATATTGCCCCGGATATTATACAGGTAAAACAATGCATTTATCATTGTCATCCTGAATGGCCTCATTGCCCTATTCACACAAATCGAAATATCCAAGCTACAGTCGAAACAGAAAACATACCTATGCCATTTATAGAGATAGGACACGGGGCAAAGCTAGGAACTATACTTGGAAGCGTGGATCTTGCTAAACTTACAGATTCCAATAACCCAAAGGCTGCCCTACTACCTGGTTCGATACCAATGGCCAATAGAGGAGTCATATTCATCGACGAAATCAATCGGCTTGCAGAAACTGCACCTGAAATCACAGATGTTTTGCTTTCACTAATGGGAACTAAACCGGGCAAAATCAAAATAGAAGAAGTCGGGCTCAAACCTTGGGAAATACAAGTATATTCTTCTGTTTGGGCTACTTCAAACCCAGATGAACGTCCAGGACCGCTTGAGGAAATCAGGAAACAGCTATCCGACAGGTTTGATATGGTTGTTCCAGTACTAAGACCTTCTGATCCTATAATAATTCAAAGGCTTTTGTGGAATAAACATCAAAATGTTTCACGTACAGCACAAAGAACGAAAACCTCCGTAGATATACCGCAAAAAGCAATAAAACTGGATAAAGTGGTGGTACCACAGAACATAATCAAATATATGGCAGATCTATACATCGATAATGACATTGAAAGTTTTAGGGCGATCGAATCCCTTGACCTTACATCTAGGTGTTTGGCGGCCATGCATGGCAAAGATAAAGTATCTTTCGACGAAATTAAAGTTGTGCTACCCTTAGTCTTAAGACATAGAGTCGAGCCCATAGTGCTGTCCAACATCTTAAATGACCTTGAGTCTCGCACAAAAACAAATGAAAGAAGTTACACAAATCCGATAAACAGCGATCGCTTCAAGTTTCCTAGTCAACCAAACGTTATTGATACCCCACATATATCTGATCAGAAAACATCCCAAAATAACCAAAATGGATCTTCCGCCCGTATCATTGATAACCCATCAGCGACGAAATCCGAGCATAAAGCGCAATTCAAAACCGTTCAAGAAAAGTCGATTCCCAAAAATGATGTGCATTGGCTTTTAAATTGGTTCCAAAAGCTAGTTTCACTATACAATTCAAAAAGAAAATCGTATTGCTATAAAACCAGCACCCCCTCTTCGGTAAAACCTTCTTCAAACGATCTTGGAGAAAAAAAACAGGCAAACCGACAAACCACTTGTGAACTTACAACCCCGGTGTCACCACCAGAGAAAGCACGAAATATTAAACACCTTTCATGGGAGGATATGTTGGTGATATCCGAATGGAAGGATCGCATAGAATGAACCTTTTTCCGACCAATGCTTGCAATAGGCAGAAAAACGTTATTAAACAACTTCACTCTCTCATAAACACGCCAGTCGCCGTGCGTCTTGGAGAAACAGCTGTTGTTTCAACCAAAGTACATATGCAAAACGTAGAAAAACCACAAGAGATTATTGCGATTATGAATGCAGACGCCGGAAAAGTTTTCTATCACCGCAATTCAGATGATGAAGTGATTCACATCGATGTTTTTCATTCCGAAGGAAACATTAAACCCGAACAATTAGCAACTGCTATTATAAATCGTATTTCTTTTTTAACCTTAGAAAATTCAACAGATCTACCGAATCCAAACATCCAACTACTTATGCCGTATATCGATATTCAAACCTCATTAGGCGGTGGACGAATCGATGGAACTTTAGAATATGGTAAGAAAGAATCCGTCAAACTTGCGCATATTAACCATGTGCATTTGACCATGCTTAATATTTCACCTTTAATTGCGTGTATTTTTACCATCATTGACTGCGTTGAAACAATTATAGAAAAATCGGGCTTGGAACTGCGCAAAATCTGCAATGTAGTTATGGATAACGGGAATTCGCCTATGGATTTAACAGATTATATGACCACCAGCGATTCTTTTTTGAAGCAACAAAACGAGAACAATCAAACGAATACAAGTTCTACCGAACTGTGTTATAAAACAGAGGCAATCGCCAAGCAAACCGCTAAAGATATAGGTTCAACATCAGATACGCTAAAACTTTTAGAAAACCTAACCGCCGGAATGCATCCGACCAAACTTATGAGATTTCGAGGTCCAAAGTTTAAAGACTTAGATGAAATTCGGCTGGCCCTTGAGAGGTCTAACCTAATTCAACTTCAAGGTCGGCACTACAAACTAACACCATTGGGGGAAATCACCCTGGACTACTTACGTCGACATTCGGTTGAAATAGAAGCATATTTACGCCGCCTGCTTTGGTCACTACCTGCTAACCCCACACAATCTATAAAATCAACTAGTTCGAAACTTAAGTCGGGAAAGTCAGGATCGAGAGGGTATGCACTGCCCAAATTGCCAGGCGACACGACCGGGAATTTAGCCATAATAGAAAGTATAATGGCCAAAGGCACAACTCCAGGTCCTTTGACACCAAAAGACTTAAGGTTTTTGTATACTCGAGTAAGAAATTCCAAACCTATAGTGTTACTTCTTGATGCATCGGCGTCTATGTCGGGAAAACGTATTTCGGCAGCTAAACAATTTGCACAACATCTCATTGTCACGGCAAAAGACCAAATATGTGTAGTAATATTTCAAGACACAAACGTAAAGGTTGTATGTGATTTTACAAAAAACCCGCGTAAGCTTGAGGCAAGCTTAAAAAGTATAAAACCACAAGGCCTTACCCCTTTAGCCAAAGGTTTTATAAAAATTAGCGAACTTTGCAGAAACAAGATTAATAAACCTTTAGTATTATGCGTTACAGATGGAATTCCCACAGTAGCATACCATACACTGTCCCCGATAGAAGACGCAATAACGACAGCACAAAATCTTTCTAGACAAGGAGTGCATATAAGTTGTATAGGTCTAGAACCTAACCGCCGCTTTTTAGAAAGAATGATACGTGAAGTCGGAGGCTCTTTATATATAATAGACGAGCTCGAGGCATCTAAAATAGCCTCAATAGCCCAAATCGAACAAAAAGAACGATTATAGATGATGTGCGTTTGAGTGTATCGAGAACACACCTTGAATTAAACACTGTTTCTGGTAACGATTCACACTCTATTAGAATAAACTGAAAAACATATAGTCTTTTTGGGGGTGATTTATTGACCAGAACTTCTGACTCTTTGCCGGAAACAAGTCAAACACAAACTACCAAAACATCTTTTCGACTCAATCAAAGTCAAAATTTAAACCAAAGTAAAACTCCTATACTAGATGCACTAATAAAATATGCCGGTACGATTAGGTTTCACATGCCAGGTCATAAAGGTGGAAAAGGGGCTGACGAAGCATGTTTGTCAATCATCGGGCACAAATCCTTTGAATGTGACGTCACCGGTGTGCCTGATATGGATGAACTTCACGAGCCACGCGGATGTATTAAGCAAGCCCAAACACTAGCAGCGCAACTTTTCGGCGCGGAACAAACTTTTTTCATGGTGAATGGAACTTCAGGTGCTATACATACCATGGTCATTGCGAGTCTAAATGACGGTGACTACCTCATAATACCAAGAAACATTCACAAGTCGATACTTTCCGCTATCATACTAGCAGGTGCTAACCCTGTGTTTGTTTTGCCCGTCTATGATGAATATTTAGGTTTTGCTTTTGGGGTCGAAGAAAACGCCCTAATCAATTGCATAACGAACCAAACAGATGGGCAAAAAGCCAAAGCAGTATTGCTTGTTAACCCTACTTATTACGGAACACATCAAAATCTTTCATCAATTCGTTCCATCATTCGCTCCCACAACAAATTACTACTCGTTGATGAAGCACATGGCCCTCATTTCCACTTTCACAAAGATTTGCCCCAACCTGCGCTAAAGATAGGTGCCGATGCAGTAGCTCAAGGTGCACATAAAATGATCGGTGCACTAACGCAAGCTTCCTATTTGCACATCCAGGGGTCGAACATCGATAGAGTTCGTATAAAAACGTCGTTCCAATGTTTAACGTCAACAAGTGCTTCATATTTATTGTTGGCATCCTTAGACGCCGCAAGAAGACAAATGGCTACTCAAGGCTTTGAACTTGTAGATAGAGCCATTTTTTTAGCTAACAAATTAAGAAAAGAAGTTAACAAAATCCCTGGGTTATATTGTTTCGGGGAGGAAATTAAAGAACGTAATGGGGTAGACGACTTCGATCCTACTAAGATAACGATAACGGTAAAAGAATTGGGCATTACAGGGTACCAAGCCGAATCATATTTAAAAACCCGAATGGGAATGCAGGCTGAAATGTCTGATCTATACAACATCCTTTTTATAATAAGTTTCGGAAATACACTTAAAGATATATCTGCATTGATTAATGGTCTGAAAAGTTTAAAATCCGCTGTCACAAGCGGACAAATTTCACAAGAACTTTCGGACACTCGAAAAACGATTCCGACTCTTCCCCCTGTGCCTAGATTAGCTATTAGCCCAAGAAAGGCTACTCAATCGGAATGGAGAAAAGTATCTTTGAAGCAAAGTTTGGGACTGATTAGCGCCGAAGTGGTTACCTGCTACCCCCCGGGCATACCTTTGCTATACCCAGGCGAAATAATTTCGCAAGATATCATCGAATATCTCCAAATAATCAAACACTTAGCCTTTGGCATTTCCGGTCCAGCAGATAGGACATTATCAACTCTAAGAGTGGTGAAAAACATATGAAAAAAGCGATCTTAAATGCATGGCCATCTGTTGTTATCTCAGATACAGTAAAATGGCAATCGCAATTTACGTTAGAGTTGACTGCTTTGCCAACACAAATACTTTTCGAAGATAAATCACCTATAAAAAATTCTAATGCGGCTACGGAGCAGTCCGTAAAAACGTTCAAATATAGATTTACACTTTGTGGGGTAGATCTTGTTATGGCCTCCGACAAAATCATAGTAGCTGATGGGTTGATAAAATCTGTAATGATTCATAATGAACCTTGTAGCCAGTTAAACCAGAAATGGCCGAAAGTGCTACCCTGTGTATATCTTGACATGATTTTAGAACATCCGTTATCAATTCCGTCTGACCTACAGCAAACCTCTGGCGTTCCTGTAAAAATCATTCAAACAAAAGGCCTGCCTGCAGCGGTGACTTTCTGCTTTTCGAGAAAACCTTTGCAAAACCTTTTCAAGGGTATAAGAATTGGTGTCGATCCAGGTCATGGTGGAAAAGATCGAGGAATTATTGGCCCTGTAAATCTTACAGAAAAACAAGTTACCCTTGAAATATCTAAGCATCTAAATATGCTGCTTGAATTATCGGGCGCACATGTGATCATGACAAGAACCACCGATATAACCGTAGCAAAAGAAAACCGAACAAATATATTAATTCTGGGCAAACCGGCACTTTGTGTTAAAATTCATACCTCTGAAAGCAAGGACCCTTTACGTCAAACATATCAAATAGCATATGTTGAAGGGTGTGCGCAATCTAAATCACTTGCTGATCACGTTGCACTAGCTTTGTTTGAAAGAATGGGTATTAAATCAGATGTTCGCGGTTCAATGGTGCAATCGTCAAAATTGAATATACCAATTGTAAAAATAAAACCATTGTGTCTAACCTATTTTGCCGACGAAGCTAACTTTAGAGCGCCTTTGTTCAAAAAACGATTAGGTCAATCTATATATAACGGAATAGCACGCTATCTTCATACGCACGGTACAAGTAAAACGCCAGATGCAGGAGGCCCGATGAACTGTGAAACACAATTGGAATGAGCGAAATTCGATCGTGTTGCGGATCCGAACCCATTTGATCACAGACAAAGATGATCCTACGGATGTGGTTTACCGATACACCCAAGGTATCACAAACCCCACGGATCTTGTGGGCATAGCAGAGTCCGTAGTGTCAATCATGCAAGGAAGAGCCATTGAGCCAAATTCTATAAAACCTGGGTACTTAGCTAAATTGTTGTCACGTTTCGCTCATCCGGATGCAAGTATCTCTGCAGTACGCTCTATGCAAATAGCTATAAATGAAGTAGGTATGCCAAGGATTATCGCAGCGGCATTTTGCGGGCTTATTGGCAAGTTAGTTGGCATTAAAGGATTATTTTTTAGGGCAGCAGGCCATGAGATAGCTCAAATCGATGATTCTGGCGGCACAATGCCTCCTTATGAAAGACACATAATATTGGGGCCGAAAGATCCGGATCTAGTTGCTAAGCGAATATGGAAAAGAACCGGTTTGTGGACGCTAGTATTGGACGTCAACGACCAGGGAACTGTAGACATTTTAGGAACAACCTTTCCGCTTAAACCATATCAAAACAAATTTATAAAAAACATACTTAAATCCAACCCTTTTGGCAATGATGATCAAAAAACTCCCCTCTTAATAATCAAATTTCTTAACAAAAACCATTCTATCTCTTGAAAGAGAAGCTCATATGGTTTAACAATAAATCAACGATGCAGAAATCGAAAATAGCATTTTGCTAAGAAGGTGATATCACAAACAATGAATTACTTAAACTTTTCCGAATACCTTGACACATGGATAGACGCTCATAAGGATGAAATCATATCTTCACTGCTTCAGCTTATTGCTGTTCCAAGCGTAGGGCAACGACCCGAAAAATTGATGCCTTTCGGATTCAAGGTAGCAAAAGCTTTCGACTTATATTTAGAAAAGGCCGCAAGTCTCGGTCTTATTACTAAAAATGTTGATGGTTATGCAGTTCATTCTCAAATAGGCAAAGGCAAAAGACTGGTTATGGCACTTTCTCATATAGATGTTGTGCCGTTTGGCACCGGTTGGACCAAAAACCCTTACGGCGAGATATCTAACGGTAAAATATTCGGCAGAGGAGCCCAAGACAATAAAGGCCCTACTATAGCATGCCTTTATGGTTTGAAAGCAATAAAAGACAGCAATTTGCCGTTAACATCTAGAATCAGACATGTTGTAGGAGGCAACGAAGAATCGGGTTTTCGTTGTGTTAAGCATTATTTCAAAGTTGAGGAAAAACCGGATTGGGGCTTTACACCCGATGCAATGTTCCCTTTGGTGTATGCAGAAAAGGGCAGTATGAACGTCAAACTAACCGCAACTATAAATCCTGGAAAAATCTCATTAGTAGAGGTTTTCGGTGGCCAAAGGGTTAACATGGTGCCCGCCGATGCCCACGTAGTATTAAGGGTCCCCGAAACACATGAAACTACCATAGTTTCAGAACTCCGACAGTATATTCCATGTTTGAAAAATGTGGTAGCTGGGACCACTCTTCCTTCATTTGAATTTACCGTTGTCCCAGGACAAGTAACCATCGAATGTAAAGGTACCGCGTGCCACTCGTCTGTTCCCTGGGAAGGTTCCAACGCTATTGCCGCCGTACTTCATTTGGTAACCTGTCTCGGTGAAAAGTTAGGTTCTTTCGAAGATATCAAATTTGCAGCTGATGCTTCAGAAATATTCGGCAAAGGGCTTAACATCCAATGTGAAGACGATATTTCCGGTAGACTCTCATGCAATCTAGGAGTTTGCAAAACTATGGAAATTAATGGACACAAGAAACTGGTAGGAAGATACAACATCCGATATCCAGTTAAGATGATGCCTGAAGCGCTAAAATCTCGCGTGCTTGCATTTCAAACTCCCGAATCAGGTAACGTAAGGTTAGAGGTAACTAGTTTAGGTAAATCCCATTATACCGATCCTGATTCTCATATTGTTAAAACACTTTTACGAATTTACCGTGAAGAAACTGGCGATTACAGTGAACCTTTAACAATGGGAGGCGGTACATACGCAAAGGTTATTCCTCATGGGGTTGGATATGGTCCTGTAAGACCTGGAACACAAGCTACCGCTCATCAATCTGATGAATTCATAAGCATAGACGATCTGCTTTTAACGGTGAAAATTTATGCTAGAGCCATGTACGAGCTAGCGCATTGACTACGTCAAAAACTACCAGGTCTATTGAGCTAATTTCCATCCTTCACCCATTTTTATCCTTTCTAGAGTTGTAGGGTGGGTACGCGAAAACCAACGTACAAAAACTGGGGGTTCTACGTCACTTAGATTAGATTTTGCAAGTTCAATCATTGCGGAAATGAATGAATCGGGGTCGTTTGTAATCTGAAGAGAAAATGAATCGGCCTCGATCTCATTTCTTCTTGATAAATACGAAGCTACAGGTGTAATTAAGTAAGAAGATACAACCACAAAAAGTACAAACTGTAAAAATACTTGTTTAAGCCGTTCCGCACATATTCGCCGTTCTATCAAACTGGAAATTTGTGAAAATAGCATGCTCATAATGAGAATGCCTACCGCAGAAATAGCAATACTTTTTACAATATGACCATGCTTCCAATGTCCAAGCTCGTGCGCTAATACTAATTTTATCTGTTCAGGAGAATGAGTAGCAATAAGCGTATCATACAACACAACTCTCTTAGACTTTCCAACGCCAGTAAAGTATGCATTAGCCCTAACGGTTTTAAGGGAAGCTTTCATAACCATTACTTCATTAGTTTCTATCCCTGCTTTAGTTGTAAGTTCATTAACTTCTTGAAGCAATGTCAAATCTTCTAAAGGGACAAAATCATCAAACATAGGAGCTATTTTGGAGGGATAAATATATACAAAAAATATACTGCTGAAAAACCACGCTAATGTTAAAATATACGGCCAGGATCCCGGATATCTCACAAACAATACAGCAGCAAAACCTCCTGCCATCGCATAGATTAAAAAGTCGAGCATTTTGGTTTTAAGAAACTCTAGAAACCATCTCGCAAGTGTAAGGTTTGTTAGACTAAATGTTTTTTCTAGAAAATATCCAGTATATAGTTGAAAAGGCAAACTTACCAAAGCAATTAAAAGGCCGGTTTGTAAGGCTAGACTTGCTCCTATCCAAAAAGCCTTTCGTGTTGACGCTCCCTTGAAAGTTCGTAAACTAGACGACGTGATCGCATTTTGTCGTGAATAAACAAACCAAAACAGAACTACCAACACGATTAAATGTCTGGCTCCCGTAGATACATATGCACGATTAGCCCTGTACGACGCCCTCTCGAGAAAATCACTTTGAAAATAGGCTAGTGCATCCGAAGAAAAAGTTCTTGGCAAAGTTCCGCTAATTATCCACATAATGCTGAAAACAATGCAGACACCTAGAAGCATTTTAATGAAGACTTTGGCATGTTGAGGCACACAGCCACCCCCACGGAAAAGTTGCAAACTCAAAAATCGGATGTAATATTACGATACTATAATACTCACTAAGCATGATGATAATAACTTGTTGAAGACTAATTTGATTTCTATCTACTATTCTTACATGAAAATTCCGGCACTAATTCCTTAAGAAGTCTTAGAATTACGCTGTTTCTCGACATCACCAATAATTCATTCTTATCATATGCCCAAATCGATGAATTTCCAGAATGACCTGATGCGGCAAACTCATTACTACCGGCACAAATTTCGCTTACTGCAGTTTGAGTAATTTTATCATCAAACCCGCTCAAAACGAGATCTTTGGGGTATACTAATTCTTCCAGTTTTGCCAACTTCAAACGAAATGACTCTACATCCATAGGCTGCTGTTTAGCAACAAATATTTGTGTGTGATGGGTGGCTGAGGCAAATTCCTTTGTTGTAAGAATTTCTTCAAATAGTTTTTCCCCTGGTCTAACCCCAGTAAACAGAATAGGAATTTCGCTATACGGTTCCCGCCCTGAAAGCCTTATCATCTGTTCAGCCATTTCCAAAATTGACACTGGCTCGCCCATATCGAGCACAAAAATTTCGCCCCCGCGCCCCATGGTGCTTGCTTGAAGTACAAGTTCAACCGCCTCTTTCTTTGTCATAAAGTACCTGCACATTTTCGGATGCGTAATAGTAACCGGCCCGCCCTTAGCGATTTGGCGCCTAAAAATCGGCACTACGCTTCCCCTCGAATCGAGTACATTGCCAAATCGCACGGATACAAATTGGGTACCCTCGGTTAGAGCGTTCATAAACAAAACCACCAATTCTGCTACACGTTTGCTGGCACCCATAACGCTTGTTGGATTCACCGCTTTATCAGTAGATATCATGACCAGTTTTTCAACTTCGTAATGAAGCGCTGCCCTAGAAACATTGAGCGTACCGAACACATTAGTTTTAATCGCCTCTTGAACATTTGATTCCATCAACGGAACATGTTTGTGGGCAGCCGCATGGAATACAACCTGGGGACGATATTTAGAAAAAACATCTTTGATCCTAATCTGATCTCTTACATCAGCCACGACCAAAAACTTTCTCAATTTGGGAAACTCAAAATCCAGCGTTAAATTTGCCTCGAAAATTGAGTTTTCACCGTGCCCTAACAATATTAAACTTTTAGGCTGAAAGCCTGCAATTTGTCTGCAAATCTCTGTTCCTATTGAGCCTCCTGCACCTGTAACTAAAATATCTTTATCGTAAATATAGTCACGAATTTTTTCGATATCCAAATTGACTTCGGGTCGGCTTAAAAGATCTTCTATATCGATATCTTTCACCATGCTAATGTCGAAAGGTTTGCCTGTCATATCTAATAATTTGGGTAGGGCTTTTACTTTGGCTTCGGTGCTTTGGCACAATTTTACGATGTCTTTAATAACTTTAGGTGCTACTGATGGCATTGCAATAATGACTTCGTCGATGCCAAGTTCGTCAACCAGTTTCGGAATCAGATATCTGTTCCCATACACTTTTACTCTGTTGACCTTCGTGTTTTTCTTTAGCAAATCGTCATCGACATAGCCTATAAGTTTGTAATTAGGTACGGAAGGTTTAAGCAATTCCCTTCCGAGGATGGCTCCCGCATCACCAGCACCTACGATTAACACTTTAAGTGCATGGTCATCAGAGTAATTAAAAACTTTTGAAAAACGTTTTTGAACCCTATCAAAAAGCCTTACCGAAATCCTTAAACCGGCAAGACAAATGAATTCAAGCACCCCAGTTATTATTAAAACCGAGCGAGGATACTTGGAAGCAGCGCTATACCTTAAAATCCCCCACAAAACCGCAGTGCTAAGAACAGCCCCCGCGGCAGATGTCAAAAGATGATCTATACTTGCATATCTCAAAATCACAGAATATAATCCTAGCGTGGCAAAAATCGCAATTGATACGACCGTAAAAACTGGAGATACTTTTGCATATTCAGACAAATATGATGTAGGAAGTCTTAATTCAAATCGTAGATAAAGCGCAAATACAGCAGCAAAGTTTATTAAAACAGCATCGATTATACCAAAACAGATTCTTCTCAGTAGCCTCAACCCATTGCATCCTTTGCCATGAATATTTCCAATTAATATGTAGTTATAGATTCTCCGACAAGGTAAAATTCCCTTTAACATCTGTTTTTTGATTAGTTTAATGTTCATAACGATCGTAACGACCTGGCAATAACGCTAAATGATGGGGTTTCTGGATTTAAGAATACGGCAGTGTAAAAAACGGTAAGTAAGCCTATAAGCCGGGTTCTGTCGAAGGGTAGTCATCTATCTGGGAGAAAAGTTACCTTTTCCCTCAAGCGGCCGTACCCAGGGACTCTACGGGCAGCATCATCGCCCCTCTATTTGGCCTTGCTCCGGACGGGGTTTACCTGGCCAACCGGTCACCCGGTTGCCGGTAGTCTCTTACACTACCTTTTCACCCTTACCTTT
>CAYORX010000001.1:132570-175256 GCA_964406505.1 uncultured Eubacteriales bacterium | reverse complement strand
GAAAGTGTTCGCAAATGTGCTTCGAATTTTTAACTGTATCTACCATGGCTTTCGTAAAATCTTTAGGGTGTGATGTAAAATATCGGATTCGATTAATTTCTTCTACTTCGTCGAGTTTCTCGAGTAGCTGTGCAAAATCAATACTGTTAGAAAGATCATACCCATAAGCATTGACATTTTGCCCTAAAAGGATGATTTCATCGTACCCTTGACTGATAAGTTGTTCAACTTCTTCAATTATATATTTCGGTTGGCGAGAAACCTGGGGCCCCCTTACAAATGGAACGATACAGTAAGTGCAAAAATTATCGCATCCATATATTATAGTAACGTAAGCACTAACTCCAGGAACTTTAATTCTTGGAAGTGCTTCGGGAAGCATTTGGGTAGATTCAGTCCTATGAGCCTCAGTTCGGTTTGGGGAAATCGCTGTGAGTAGCTTCCGGGGCTGTTTATTGATAACTCTAGTCACCAATTTGGCAATGTTATTAATATGACCTGGCCCAACAACTATGTTTACATAAGGAACCCGTTCTTTTATCCTTTGTATATTTTCTGGTAGCTGTGCCATGCAACCCGCCAAGACTATTATAGGAGATCGTCCGCCTTTTGTTCGGGAAGCGATTCTTCCTAGCCTACTCCAGACCTTTTGTTCAGCAGAATGCCTTACCGAACATGTATTTATTATGACCACATCAGAGTCTTCAGCATTGGGACCCGGTAAGAATCCTGCCTCTATAAGCAACCCACCTATGGTTTGGGAATCTCTTTCGTTCATTTGACATCCGAACGTTTCTATAAAGAAAGTAGTTTTATTGCCACTCATAATTTTAGCTATGCACCCCAAAATCAAACATTGTCATATTGTAATACAATTAGCTTTCCATTCCATTATAGTTTTGCGCACACAAGTTAACAAATAGACCCTATAACACACTCGAATTTAGATCAAACACATCTACACCCGCAAGACACTCATCCACTAATCGAACAACATCAATCTGTTTTTCCGCATCAAGAACTGCATGCAATCTTGGTTTTGTTGCGGGATGTTTAGGGACAAAAACCGAACAACAATCTTCATAAGGTAAAATGGAAATATCATAGGTATCTATTTGCCTTGCTAAACCGATAATTTCTACTTTGTCGAAACAAATAAGCGGTCTTAACACGGGGAAATCAGATGCTTTTTCGATTACCTTCAAACTTTCAATAGTTTGACTCGCGACTTGTCCAAGATTTTCGCCGGTGAAAATAGCTAATCCACCAATATTTTCGCAAATCCGCGATGCTACTCTCATCATCATGCGTCTCATAACAGTTATTCGATGTCTTTCAGGACATTTATCCATGATTTCTGTTTGAATTTTAGTAAAAGGAGCTATAAATAACCGCAAATCTGGATTGTAGTTTCGAAGTGTAGCACATATATCGATCACCTTGTCCCGTGCCCGACGGCTGGTTATGGGATAACTCCAAAAATGCAGCGCGTTTAAGTCAACTCCCCGTTTCATAGCCATATATCCCGCTACCGGACTGTCTATACCACCCGAAATTAAGAGGATTCCTTTTCCTGATGTGCCAACCGGTAGGCCGCCAGGACCGTTAATTTGCTGATAATATATATATGTACTTCCTTTTCGAACCTCAACTTTAAGATGAATGGCCGGTTTATGTAAATTCACCCTTAACCCGGAAATATTTTCAAGTACGACCGCCCCTAAATCTTGATTGATTTCCGAGGAAGTAAACGGGAAACTTTTGTCAGCCCGGCGTGCATCTATTTTGAAAGTTACTGGGGAAATAAAACTTGTTAGCGCTTCCCTCATTATTGATACAACTGCTGTTTTTATTGTTTCAAAATTGTTTTCGACTAAGGCTGCAGGGTTTATAGCTACGATGCCGGGAACACATGAAAGCACTTCAATACATCGTGACTCCAATTGGGGCTCAAAGTTTTCAACATAAAACCTTCCCTGAGATTTAGAAATTCGTGCATTGAGATATAAGTTTGCAAATTCCAAAGACTTCTTAATGTTATGTTGCAATTTGTCCTCAAAAACTTTTCTATTGCGGCCTTTTAGCCCTATTTCGCCATAACGAATCAATAATACTCTTTTCATTAAATGGGCTCCCTTTATGAATATGTTGCTTACTCGCTACTTGTTCAATAAATTCACTTTCGACGCCATACCTTAAGTTCCTTCAATGTATCTTCTAAAGCCATTAAACTGCGTTCTATATCTTTCATTGTAGTGTAAGCCGACATAGAAAACCTTATGGACGACAAGGCGTTGGATTTGCCTTTTCCTAGGGCTAGAATAGTGCGATTCGGTAAAGCGGAACGAGATGAACACGCAGAGCCAGATGATACGAAAATTTTACGCTTTTCTAAAGCATTAACCAATGTTTCTCCTCTAAAGCCTGGAAAGGAAAAATTGATTATATGTGGAGCAGCACCTTGAAACCTTGGTCCATTAAGTACAGCATAGGGACATAGTTCTTCAATTCCAACAATTAACCGCCGCCTTAGGTCAAAAAGTTTGTTTCTTATTTCGGACGTATTTTTAGACCAAATATCACAAGCTACGCCAAAGCCCGCGATTCCGGGCACATTTTCAGTTCCCGAACGAAGGCCCATCTCTTGTCCTCCCCCTAGTAATAAAGGATACATGGGGAGATCTTTTCTAACATATAGTGCGCCAACCCCTTTTGGACCATGGATTTTGTGGGAACTTATGCTCAGAAGATCTATCCCCCACTTCTTCACATCTATATCGAGTTTAGCGAACCCCTGAACTGCATCCACATGGAATCTAGGTCTTTTTGGGCCCAACTGCTTAAGCATACTACCAATTTGGTGGCAAGGTTCAACAGAACCAATTTCGCTTTGCACAAAAACAATAGATATAAGACCTGTATCCTCACTTATTAATGAAACTACCTGTTTCGGATCAACCATGCCGATATTGTTCACTGGCACAAATGATATCTCATATCCCAAAGTGTTCAAATATTTCAAGATTTCTGTGACAGATGGATGTTCTACTTCCGTCGCTATCACGTGATTAAATTGATTTTTCTTTGCCCTAAAACTACCCAAAATCGCCCAATTGTTTGACTCTGTACCTCCTGAGGTGAAAAATATCTCTGTTGTATCTGCACCTATCAATGAGGCGACCGATCTACGTGCATTATGAACCAACTTTTCCGATTCAGAACCCATACTATGCAAGGAAGAAGGATTTCCATATGCTTTCTCATACACAGAAGACATCGCTTTTATTACTTCAGGAAAGGGTTTGGTAGTTGATGAGTTATCCATATATACAATTTCAGATGATTCCGAACAATTTATGTTCAAATCAATACCCCCATCGAACGATCACTCCTCCGATTATATTCAATGTGTAAGCAACCTAGACAATCCTTTAAATCCTTTTTTTCTATCCTTTCTAGATGCTGCCATTACGAGCGCGTATCTAAGGTTTCTTACCTCTGCAATAAGACGTTCAACTGCTTGCGTGAGTCGAAGTATTTGCTGTTCTTCTGATACTGTGTTAGCACATATCTCTCTACGTAAGTCTAATATCATATCTTGCAAAGTCAATTCCATTTTAGTGTCCCCGATTATATCATCTAAACTATCTGACCACGAATATTCAGCTTTTTTTAAAGAAACTTCTAACGAATTTTCATTTTGAGATATGCGAGAAATTACCCGGGTCGATGCCACCTCTTCATTTATTCTGCTTAAAACTACATCGGGCCAACCGGATTGCTTTTTTGAATCCATAAGGATTCTAGTAATTTCTTCGTCTGAACACCCTTGATCTAATAGAGTAGCGATCATAGAGATACCTCCGAGTGAACCTTTGGGCACTTTGTTTTCTGAAGTTATGCCAAGTATGCCCCCAAATTTTTCGTTGATATATTTTGCAAGAATTTTAGACAGTCCTAAACTATGACTTACATCAGACCAATAAAATTCAGCCATAAAAACTTCCCCTTAAGCACTAAATTATCCAAATCCTTCTATACGTATAATACCATGTAATCCATAATTTGGCATATAATACGTCCTGTTCATACTTAACCTGTTTTTGTTTACTGATAAAGATGAGTTATGTTAAACTTAACCTTGGTAATAGTCCTTTGCGTAACATTACTGTAGGAAGGTGCATTCAAATTATGAGTAAACTTACATCACTTATGCGTCCCCGATCTGTAGCTATCATTGGTGCTTCCAACACTCCCGGCAAGATCGGTCACGCAGTTGTTGAAAACATGAAGTCCTCCGGATTCACGGGCAAAATTTACCCCATTAACCCCAAAGAGACAGAAATTTTAGATCTCAAAGCATACCCTTCCATCAAAAACGTTAATGAACCAGTCGATGTAGCTGTGCTTTGCGTACCTGCCAAGGTATCCATTCCCGTGGCTGAAGAATGTGGCCAAGTCGGCGTAAAACATTTGATCGTAATTACCGCAGGATTTAAAGAAGTAGGAGAAGAGGGCCGCAAATTAGAAGAAAAACTAACCCGAATCGCTAAAAAGTACGGAACTCGTATTGTAGGGCCCAATTGTCTTGGTGTTCTTGACACTCACACACCTTTCAATGCAACTTTTGCAAAGCACATGGCCCTAAAAGGAAATATAGCTTTTATATCGCAGAGCGGAGCTCTTTGTATTGCCATTTTAGACTGGAGCCTTAAGACCGGATTAGGCTTTAGCCAATTTGTGAGTTTTGGCAATAAATCTGATCTTAACGAAGCCGATTTTATTGAAATCGCCAGTCACGATCCTAACACTAAAGTTATCTGTCTATATCTTGAAGATATCGTAGACGGGCCGCGGTTCATTCAAGCGGCAAGGGAAGCAACCAAACGTGTACCAGTTATTGTTCTTAAATCAGGGGTCAGCGAAGCCGGAGCCAAAGCCGCATCTTCTCATACAGGTGCCCTAGCAGGTTCCGACACCGCCTATGAAACTGCATTTAAACATGCCGGCGTGCTCAGAGCGTCAAGCATGACTGAGTTATTCGATTTAGCCAGTGCTTTTACAACCCAACCTATTCCTGAGGGTAAACGGGTTGCCGTCATTACCAATTCGGGGGGACCTGGAATAGTAGCAAGCGACTCCATAGAATTAAGTGGCCTTAAAATGGCTAAATTTAGTGGAAAAACTTTGGATGTACTTAAGAAAGCCCTACCATCTATGGCGAATATTCATAACCCTATCGACGTCATTGGAGACGCACACTACGATAGATATGAAATCGCACTGAATACAGCACTCGAAGATCCAAACGTTGATGCTGCTACTGTGTTATTAAGCCCTACCGCTGTTATAGAAGTTGATAAAGTAGCAGATGCTATTCTCGCGGCAAGAGAAAAGTTCCCCAATAAACCAGTAGTGGCAGGCTTTACGGGGGGATTTGCAGTAGAAGATGCAGTTACTCGTCTCAGTGAAAACGGAGTACCCACATATGCTTTCCCCGAACCGGGAATAGCTACCCTTCGTGGAATGGCAAAGTTTTCTGAATTGAGGGATACAGTTAAAGATAGTAAGGAATGGAAATTCGACGATGTTGATAAGGATAAGGTTCGGCAAATTTTCGAAAACGTTCGATCGGATGGCAGAAACCTACTTCTAAGCCCTGAAGCAGCAAAAGTAGCCGAAATATATAAAATTCCTGCCGCTCCATCTTTTTTGGCTAATACTGCAGAAGAAGCAGAAAAATTTGCGGAACAAATGGAGTTCCCTGTGGTTATGAAAATAGCGTCTCCGGACATTATGCATAAAACTGATGTTGGCGGGGTTAAAGTTGGTCTTAAATCTAAAAAAGAAGTAAAAGATGCTTTTGATTCGATTATGAACAATTCGAAAAATGCTGTTCCTGATGCAAAAATCTACGGTGTAGAAGTCCAAAAAATGATGCCCCAGGGCGATGAGATCATTATAGGAATGATCAAAGACCTTACTTTTGGGCCAATGATAGCTTTTGGATCAGGTGGAATATTGGTAAACCTTTTGGAAGACGCGACTTTCAGATTAGCTTCAGGGCTAACCAAAAACGAGGTCGACGAGATGATAACCGAAACTAAAGCGTATACAATACTAAAAGGTTTTAGAGGTGCTGAACCCAGCGATATTCCTGCCGTAAGTGAAGCAATTGGCCGGGTTGCCCAACTTTGTAGGGATTTTCCTGAGATCACAGAACTAGATATGAATCCACTCTTTGCATACGCTCAAGGATTGAGCGCTATTGACATAAAAATCAAACTATCCTAGCATCTTTAAAAATAGCCGGGGATAGCTATCAATCGCTGTTGCCCGGTTACTTTTTGCCAAAATGGTGCTAGTTTTTAGTAGCTTGCTTTACTAACAAAATCTTTCATTGCTTCTACTGATCCATAAGATACCCCGAACTTCCCTAACGTTGCAGTTCCCAATGAAGAACTATTATGAAAATCCGATCCCCCGGTTACGATTAGTCCATGTTGTCTCGCCATATTCAAATAGTCGTGCTGCATCTCAATTTTATGTTTTGGGTGAAAAACCTCTATCCCCTGAAGACCGTATTCGATAAGTTCCTTGATAATATGATTTGCACCTGTTAACCCGGGGTGCGCCCACACAGCAATACCTTGTGCTTCGCGTATGATATTGATAACTTGTTCAGACGTTGGATAGTGCCTCGCAATATATGCGGGTCTGCCGGGGCCTAGGTATAATTCAAATGCTTCTTTGATACTGGAAACATACCCTTGCTCGATCATGGCTCTAGCAACTTGAGGTCTTCCAACTGAAGCATTATTTGAGGTTTTAAAGATCCTTTCCGTCACAACGGGCAAACCGCAAGAGGATAACTTGTCTACGATCGCCCATATTCTATTAAAACGCGAATGACGAAGTGAAGATAGAAACTCAGAAAGTTCTTTATCATCGGTACAAACGAAATAACCCAAAATATGCAATTCATTCTCGCCATGTTGACTGCTAATCTCAACACCGGGAATTATTTCTAAATTTCCTGCTTTCAGCACACCCAGTGCGTCCATTGGATAAGTCTTAGTAAGTTCAAGATACCCCGAAAAAGTGTCGTGATCACACAAAGAGATAGCCCTTAGCCCCAAAGACGTTGATAGATGAACCACCTCTTGAGGGGCATACTGACCATCAGAGGCGGTAGTATGAATATGAAGGTCACATAAATCAATTTGTCTTTGCTTCTGGCTAAGGGCTCCCTTAAGAGAAAAACACCGACTGTGCATCTAAAAATTCGCACCTGACACCGATTTAATTAATTCCTCGGACTAATTATTAGTTTAATGGCTGTTCGCTCCTGGCCGTCTATAGTAATATCCGTGAAAGCCGGAACGCAAACAAGATCCACCCCGCTTGGTGCCACAAAACCTCGCGCAATTGCTACCGCTTTGATGGCTTGATTTATAGCACCTGCCCCTATACCTTGAATTTCGGCATAGCCTCGTTCTCTAATAACTCCGGCAAGCGCACCTGCAACCGCATTTGGACTTGACTTTGAGGAAACTTTGAGTATTTCAACGGACGTGGAATCTCGGCGATCTACGTTGCTTACTCCCAATCTTATCCCTCCAAAGTAAATTTGGTCAACTGTTGCAACAATAACTAACTCTCGATCAAATTGCCGAATCTTGGTGTGTTTCCATTTTAATAGGAATTCCCTGGTTTAACAAGCGGAATTTTCCGAATTTGGAAACTTAGGTTTAACTTTGTCGTTGAACCAATTTCCAGTATTGTGTGAACATTGCGACTGTCTAAATGGACAACTGACACATAGATTATTCTCTTATCAGAAGACGCTTTATAGTTTCAGTTTTACCTGAAGGATGTATAACGCAATACACTGCGCAAAATTGCCTTTTTCCTTTGACAGGCTTATGCCGAACAGGCAATTGAGTCAGGAAACGCTTTAAGATCAATTCGCGCTCAACACCAATTACTCCTTCATAGCTACCAGTCATGCCCACATCTGTTATATACGCAGTACCACCGGGAAGTATGATTTCATCTGCCGTCTGTACGTGAGTATGAGTCCCGAAAAGTGCACTGACTCTACCATCAGCATACCAACCAGCGGCGACTTTCTCCGAGGATGCTTCCGCGTGAAAATCCACAATAATTACGGGAGTGATAGTCCGCAGTTGCGAAATTTCAGCATCTAATGCTCGAAAGGGACAATCAAAGCTTTGGGGTGAAAACACTCTTCCACATACATTTACTACTGCAACGGTCGTACCATTACTTGCGATATAAACGCCGGAACCTTTGCCGGGGACACCCGGCGGATAATTAGCAGGTCTTAGTATCCTTTTCTCCTTATCAATGATTTGATAAATCTCTCGTTTGTCCCAAACGTGATTTCCTGATGTTATTACGTCTACACCTACAGAAAACAACTCCTGAGCAACTGGCCCAGTGATTCCAGCCCCACCGGCAAGATTTTCCCCATTAGCTATTGTAAAATCAATTTCATAAGTTGCAATTAGTTCTGGCAGAATGTTTTTTAGATAGCCCCTACCTGGAGACCCGAAAACGTCTCCTATAAAGAGTAAGTTCATAAATATACCTCACTTATGGAACACAATCACCTTATCACCCTCGCGTAATGCAACGAATTCAGTAGAACATTTCAATTCACGGATTCTATCAAGAATTTCTTGTAAAAAAAACTCGTTGGATAAAATAATATCATTCTCCAATTCAACTGGAACGTCTAAATCCAAAACCACCGAAATTTGATCGGTTATCAAAGAAACAGTAAGGTTTAATTCACCCGGGAATAACGAAGATACATCTCTTTCCACATGGAAGTAATAAAACTCATCAATAGCTTCCCAATATGAGTCAACGATATGGGCTTTTTGTTTGGTGAGTATATTGTAAACATCGATGGATAATAAATATAATGACTCAAGATCTTTCTGTTTCTGATAGCTAATCGGGCCCTTGCACAAAAAGGTTAAGGTTAAGCTGCGTCTGAGCGGATCAAACGCCACTTTTGAAACTTGCGGAAAAGCTATCAGTAGCATTGCCAATACTTCGGCGTCTTTCGGTGATGCCTGTATATTTTTTGTAAGTTTTGAACTATTCGATACTATGTCGCTGTTGTTCCCTGACATTAACCACCTGTATCCTATCTGAGCCGAGATCGACTATTATGATACTAGCATTTAAGAGGTGCCGGCAAAAATTCAAGTTCGGCACCTCAAACATTTAATCATCTACTTAGCGTATCCTACGGCTCTAGTTTCCCTGATCACTGTAACTTTAATTTGACCGGGGTATTCCAGTTCCTTTTCGATTCGATTGACGATGTTGTTTGCAAGATTAATAGAACCGATGTCATCAATTCTTTCTGGCAAAACCATGATTCTCAGTTCCCTACCAGCTTGAATTGCGTAAGACTTTTCGACCCCATCAAACGAATTCGCTATATCTTCGAGCTTTTCAAGCCGTTTCAAATACATTTCTAAAGTTTCCCGCCTGGCCCCTGGTCTTGCGGCAGATATTGCATCAGCGGCTGCTACTAAAAACGCTTCGACAGATTGCGGCTCGACATCTCCATGGTGGGCTTCAACGGCTTGAATAATACTTTTTGACTCCCTGTATCTTCGAAGAAGGTTAACACCGATTTCAACGTGAGAACCCTCAACTTCGTGATCAACCGATTTTCCGATATCGTGTAGCAAACCTGCTCGTTTAGCAAGAGAGACGTCCCCACCAATTTCAGCAGCCATGTTAGCGGCAAGTTGTGCAACCTCAATAGAGTGTTTAAGCACATTTTGACCATAGCTAGTTCTAAATTTCAAACGGCCAAGCAGTTTAATGAGCTCAGGATGTAACCCATGGACATTAAGGCGCAATGCCGCCTGTTCACCCTCTTGCTTGATCACTGATTGTACATCTTTTTGTGCACGTTCGATCATTTCTTCAATACGGGCCGGATGAATTCGTCCGTCGGCAACAAGCCTTTCCAATGCTAAACGGGCGATTTCCCTTCTTATTGGATCAAATCCAGATAGAATAACGGCTTCGGGGGTATCATCGATTATAAGTTCTATACCAGTGAGTGTCTCGAACGCACGAATATTCCTACCTTCCCTGCCAATTATTCTTCCTTTCATTTCATCATTTGGCAATTCAACAACAGATACAGTGTTCTCAGCAACATGGTCGGCTGCACAACGCTGAATAGCTAATGCCAGTATATTTCGGGACCTTTGCTCTGCTTCTGCCTTAGCTTGGATTTCAGCGTCTCTGATTAGCCTAGCACTTTCCGCTTCAAGAGTTTCACGCACTTCCTGTAAAATCATATCCCTAGCTTGTTTACTTGTTAATCCGGAAATACGCTCTAATTCTCTAATCGACTGTTCATATTTTTCCTCAAGTTCTTGCTGCATCTGAGATAAAACTTTTTCTTGTCGCAACAAAGACTCTTCCCTTAAGCTTAGTGATTCTTGTCTTCGATCTAATGATTCTTCTTTGTTAATCAGTCTATGTTCAAAACGCTGTATTTCCCTACGTCTTTCACGCGATTCACGGTCAATTTCCGCCCTAATTTTTTGAGCATTGTCTCTAGCTTCAAGAACAATTTCCCTATGCCTTGTTTGGGCATTTTTTGTTGATTGTTCCAAAATTCTTTGGGCTTCAGCTTCGGCAGAAGAAATTTTGGCCTCGCCTATCACTCGCCGAAGTAAATACCCTATTAAAGTTCCAACAGAAAACATTGCTATATACCACATGTACTGCAAATGCCGTCACCTCCTCTATAAACCGAAAAGCCGAGTAACACACTCGGCTTTTTAGCAAACCTTTTATACCCGGCATAACACTATTTACTTACAATAGCAGTAAATCTTAACGTTAGATTACAGCTCAATTTTTAAATCTAGCCACTTTCGCAATCTTAAAATATGTTAAAACATACAATACGAGCTATTGTAGTCATCAACAAAACATCTGCAATTTTGTCCAGGTATCACCCTAAAACAAAGCCGAAATTTATATGGCTACTCATAGTCATCTGCCTGGCCGAACATCCTTACCACAGACCATATGGTGCTTTCGCTGAACCCACGGCGGAACAGCCATCGAGCCAGGCGTTGTTTATCTTTTACAGTCCATTTCGTTTTGCGCTCAACATAATGCTTAGCCGCAGTTTGCGCAAGCTCACGTTCATCAATTTCCGAATATACTTCATAAATTAGCGCTTTTGCAAGGTCTTTATCAAACCGACGTTTCCTTAATTCGTGATAACAACGTTTTTTGCCGTAAGGCACATTTCGAATCATGGAGTCCAAAATATTTTCAGCCAAAGCTTGATCGTCCAGATAGCCCCATTCTTGCAACTTGTTAATACATTCTTTTATACCACAGGAACTAAATCCTTTACGCGAAAGCATGAATTGCATTTGGCCCGTACTGACTTGCCGTCTGGATAAAATGTTCAGGGCCTCACTAATAGGTAATTTATTTCCCATCGCTATTATCAGGCTTTGCTTTTGAATCGTTATCAGTCTTAGGTTTAGCCTTCTTAGGCTTTAATAGTTCCCTAATTTTGGTTTCCACTTCATGACTGATCTCCGGATTGTCTTTAAAAAACTCCCTAGCATTTTGTTTTCCCTGACCTAAGCGTATATCCCCATAGTAGTACCAGGTTCCGGTTCTTCTTAAGATTTCCTTATCGACGCCTACATCCAAAAGCGAACCTTCCCTGGAAATTCCCTCACCAAAAATTATATCTACCTCCGCGTCTTTAAACGGTGGGGCTAGCTTATTCTTAACAACTCTGATTCTAGTTCTTGCGCCAATGGTTTCCGAACCTTGTCTTAGATTCTCAATTCTTCTTATATCAAGTCTCACGGACGAATAAAACTTAAGAGCCCTACCACCAGGAGTCACCTCAGGATTTCCGAACATTATTCCGATTTTTTCTCTTATCTGATTTATAAAGATAGCAGTTGACTTAGATTTTGATACTACTGCAGTCAGTTTTCTTAACGCCTGAGACATAAGCCGGGCTTGAAGTCCTACGTGAGCATCTCCCATTTCACCCTCAATTTCCGCACGTGGGGCTAGGGCTGCTACAGAATCCACCACAATACAATCGACGGCTCCGCTTCTAACCAAGGCCTCTACAATTTCAAGGGCCTGTTCCGCGGTGTCCGGTTGTGAAATAAGAAGGTTTTCAATGTCTACTCCAAGAGTACCGGCATAAACAGGATCTAAAGCATGCTCAGCATCTATAAAAGCTGCTATGCCTCCTGCTTTTTGGGCTTCCGCAACGATATGCAAAGCCACGGTAGTTTTGCCGGAACCTTCAGGACCGTAAACCTCAACGATTCGCCCACGAGGTATGCCTCCGATTCCAAGAGCAATGTCCAACGACAACGCACCAGTGGAAATAACGTCAGCTTCCATCTTGAGAGAAGATTCACCGTATCTCATAATTGAACCTTTGCCAAACTGTTTTTCTATTTGCGCAACAGCTAATTCTAAAGCCTTTTCTTTTTCGATCATGTGGATATCTCACCTCTTAGGGTCGCCTTGGCCCCTACAGTCCATTCCCAATCAAGTATAACATCAGCGAGTATAAGGAGCAATGAAAGTGTACAAATGTTCGCTTATCATTTATCAACTAACATTACATTACCCAACACCCTATATTCAGGTCCTTGACGATGTAGTATGCTTTGCATTAATAACACTTCTGAAATGTGCCAACATATTTTGGCGCGTTTAGATTGTGCGAAATATTTATCTTTAAAGCTAGAAAATTTAGTTTTCCACATCGTACGCTCGTACAAAGCATCAGATTTAGTAGTGTCTGAATACCCTCTTGCTTTTCCCTTCCTTCTTCGAGCCAAAGTGATATGCGATTTAAATGGTTGGTTTTCGTGAAATCCTAAAGCGCTCAAGTTTGCCCTTACACTGCTCGCAAGTTTTATAATTTCATCGCTGCCGATGCTTGTACCTACATACAAGATTCTAGGAAGTCCTTTGTTGGGGAATGCAGAAGCGTACCCCAAACATAATTCAAATGGCTGTACGCCCACAACTGCGTCTTCTATTATGCTCAAAAATTCGGGAACCATAGACCTTTGTACGTGATTACCTAGAAATTGGATTGTTATATGTAAATTACCAATCGAACTAAAGCGCCATTGTGGAAATAGCGATTTTACTTCCGAAGTAAATCTTTTTAAAAAAATCTTTACGTCAGAAGAAATAGGTATACATATAAAACCTCGGAATACGTTTGATGTCATATGAACTTATCTTTCCCTTTGCTCGCGATAGCTCGGCAGAGTTAAAAATCGGTAAAGAACGTACAAGGCTCGCTGGGCAGCATACATCTTGGTCCTGGATCTCGAACTGGGATAAACTATCTTGTCTGTAACAGTTCCACTTCTTTTATGATTTAGGCCTATATAAACGGTACCAACTGCAACATTTTCATTACCGCCATCAGGACCAGCAAATCCCGTAGTTGCTAGTCCAAAATCTGTGCCAGCTAAAAGTCTAATGCTTTCGGCCATAGCTCGAACTGCTTCTTCATTAACCGCTTGATCCTTATACACATATCGAGGAGGCACGCCTAAACTTGAAATCTTTATTTCTGGGCCGTACGCAACCATTCCCATTTTGACATATTTAGAGCTTCCGGGCACTTCTGTCAACCGATGGTTTATAAGGCCCCCGGTTATCGATTCAGCCACCGCTAAAGTTAATCCCCTTCGACTTAATAATTTTCCAATAACTGACTCTAAAGTTTCTTCGTCTTTGCCATACACATGATGCCCTAGTCGTTTACGTACTTCTTTTTCTGCTTTTGCTATCAAAGTCGCGACCTGATTTTGATCTGTACCTCGTGCAGCAATCCGAAGTCTTACTTGACCGTTCCCGGCGTATGGTGCCACAGTAGGATTGGACAAATTCAACAAATCCGACAATTCCTGAGCAACTTTTTCTTCTGGAAGTCCCACAATTTTAAGATTTGTATAACGAATAGGGGTTAAGTTACGAAAATATTTTCTGATGACCGGAATTACATAGTCATCGAACATAGAAACCATTTCACCATGAGGACCAGGTAACATTACGATGAGTTTGTTGTCAACTTTGATCGCCTGTCCCGGGGCTGTACCCACCCTATTCGGTAGAAAAAACCCACCATCGACTATGTATGCTTGCTTTTTACCTGAACTATCACTTGCTCGACCTCGTTTAATGAATTTTTTTCGCATATCGTTCCAAGCGTCTTGATTAAAGGACAAATTGGTTTTTAAAGCAGAAGCAAGACATTGTGCAGTAACATCATCATCAGTAGGGCCTAACCCTCCGGTAGATATCACAATGTCAGCCCGTTTAATTAAATCTTCAAAGGCTGCGGTAACCCTAACCGGGTTATCGCCTATTGTGGTTCGTCTAAAGACATTTACACCTATGTCTCTCAATCGTGAGGATATATACTGAGCATTTGTATCAACAATTTCACCCAGCAATAGTTCCGTACCTATGGAAAGTATTTCTGCGTGCATGGCGCCACCCCCGAAATGGGTTAGATTTAGTATCTACCATTTCTTTTACTCTTTCCAATAGGCGGTTTCCTCCATTTCCACGAAACTTTGCCGGGCATCTGAAAATATTTTTTAAGTTCTTTGGCAGAAACAGTTTCGTTTTGAAATAATTTTTCAGATAAACGGATTAACACCGCCCTATTCCCTCTTAGTATATTTAGTGTAACTGTTTCTGCTCTTTTAATGATATCGTTCGTAGCATTAGCTATCACATCTGGCGGTGCAGTTTCTCTATCCACTACACCAATTGAAGACATTCCATGCAGAACTATATTTTTCGATATTTCAAGGGCCCTTTTAAAATCATTTCCGGCACCTGTGCTCCTAGAACCGAATATTATTTCTTCAGCAATTGCACCGGCTAAAAGAATTTGAATTTCCTCTTCAAGCAATTCTTTTGAATACAAATACCTATCCTCGAATGCCGAATGCCTTACGAAGCCCAGCACATTACCCCTAGGAGAAACGGTTACCTGGGCAACGGACCCCGGTCGAACTGTTTCCGCAACTAGTGCATGTCCTGCTTCGTGGCAACAAATTCGCTTCATCTCTTCGTCAGAAGGGCGTCGTTCAAGTTTTTCGCCTAAAATTACTTTATTGAGTGCCTCCGCAAAATCATCAGAGTTTATTTGTTTGTCTCCCCGCCTTAGAGCGTTGATTGCAGCCTCATTGCATAAACTCTCCAAATGGGCCCCAGATAATCCAAATGTTTCCCGGGCCAATCCTTCTAAATCAACTTCAGCCATGACTGGTTTGTTACAAAGATGAATTTTGAGAATTTCTAGCCTACCTGCCCTATCGGGAAGATTTACAGTTACGGTACGATCAAATCTACCTGGTCTCATAATGGCAGCATCAAGCAAATCCATCCGATTAGTAGCCCCTATCACGAGAATTTTTACATCCGACTCATACTGTAATCCATCCATTTCAACCAACAATTGATTAAGCGTTTGATCGTATTCCAAATGACTTGTATGAGATCCGCGTTTACCGGCAAGTACTTCAATCTCATCAATAAATATTACAGCACTAGATTTTTTACTTTCTTTAGCAAGAACTTTCGCTTTGGAAAACAAATTTCTTATTCGCTGGGCTCCAACCCCAGCATAAATTTCAATGAACTCAGAACCTGAAGTTGAAATAAATACTGAATCCGTATAATTTGCAGAAGCCTCCGCCAAAAGCGTTTTTCCTGTACCAGGAGGACCAGAAAGCAAAACGCCCTTTAGGGGCCGGATCCCAAGTTCCTTGGCCTTTTTATAATCACGCAAAAATTCCAGCGCCTCTGTCAATTCTCTTTTGGCAACATTTTGGCCGCCGACGTCCTGAAATCCAACTTTGGATAACTGTCCTACAACATTTCCAACTTTACCTTTATTAATTCCTCTCATTTGAAATCCAGAGGTATACAAAAAATACCCAAGTGCCGACACTAGGAGCACGGGCCATATATTAATTTCCAAGATAATTAGAAAAATGAGAACTCCAAGAACTGTCCCTGCCAAAAGTTCCTTGTATTTCAAGACTCTGCACCGCCCTTGAAACTATCCAATTTTATTATTCTGTAAAGATATTTATCGCCCAAGCTCATCTGCACATAAATATTTTTATCGTCTACAGTAAGTTTAAAATCATTTATTTTGCTATCTTCCAACATGGAAATACATCGTTCTGCCATTTGGCCAAAATTTCCCCGGACCCTCGCTTCTTCAACATAATAATGAATAGACTCATAAGCGTCGTCTAAGATTTTTGTCGAATGATCTGCTAGCTTTATTTCATAGTTTCGATTTCCCAATATTTTTTGCGCTTGTTCATCAATACTAGAATAAACACGTTGAACATCGGCCACATGCGTAAGAGTCACAGTCATAACAGTGCTACTTTGCCCAAAAGAAATGTGTACGTTTGAAACATTGGGCATTTGCGCTAACTTTTGTTCTAGCGGTCGTTTAACTGTTAAAACTTCAAAACAATAATTACCTGATACTAATATTATTAGCGCCAAAACAGACCACAGGACCACATATTTCCACCGCAAATTTGTAGCAAACATGCCGCAAAGACTTCCTTCCCAACTTTCGAAATATACGTACAGTTGACATAATTATATCAACCTCGAACGTGCCCCCCTAAGGTAATATGTGGTTAAGACGAGTAAGATTAACGGTGATACATGAATTCACCCGATATAACAACATCAGCCAATCGAGGCTTATTCTAAATTCGAAATAGCCCCGATTATACCTAAAATCAGATGAAATCTGAAGTTCCCCCCCATGCAACTAACGAACAAGAAACTCTGCCACACCCCGAGCTAGCGCTTTTGCGACTGCATCTTGAAACCAATTTTGTCTTAAAAGAGTTACATCGTCCCAGTTAGTCATAAACCCTATTTCCATGAGAACTGCGGACATATATGTATTGTTTAACACGTAGTATGGGCCCCGTTGTATATCTATAACGTCCAAGCCAGTAGAATTAGATACATTGTTTGCTAATATGTTCGCTAACTGCTGAGAATTCCAAGAACCACCCTGATAAAAACCCATTACACCAGATACACTGCTGTCCTTTGGATAAGCATTAATATGTATACTTAGGAAAAGATCTGCTTCCCTTGAGTTGGCTACCGACACTCTAGCTAAAAGATCATCGACTGGCGGGACCCAGTCACTGCCAGGTACAGAGTCACCATAACGAGTCATAACTACAATTGCGCCCAGATCTTCTAAATAGTGCCTTACTTTACTTGCAATAGCTAAAGTAAAATCTTTTTCTTTATCACCCCATACGGATATGGCACCTGGCTCAACACCTCCATGTCCAGGATCTATCACAATAGTCCTTCTACTAAGAATACCAGTACCTCGATATGTTTGCGATGCTCTTTCCAATGCCTGCCATGTTGCAGGGCCTACAATTCCATCAACTGCTAGTCCGGAAGCCTTTTGAAAATCTATAACTGCAGCATGTGTTCGGGGACCAAAAATACCATCTATTGGGCCAGGATGAAATCCTGACGATAAAAGTTGATTTTGCAAAACCCGTATATCGTCCCCGAAATTGCCCAGCCGAAGCAAGACTGCGGCGTAACCTTTGACCGGATGTATTAAAATAAGTAAACAAATCAAAGTAACCGCTATGATCCTACCTCGGGGAATATTGTTGTATCCAAGTTTTGCCATTTTTGGTGTCCTCCTTCTTCCTTTACATAAGGTGGTATAGTAAAATACTAACCGATAAAGCGATCGTGTTCATCCGGTAAAGTCTGGATCATGTTTCTTTAAAGGAGGTAATTGGAGTACATGCGTCATACAAATATAGAACATGTATTATCTCAGTTTCGCCAAGATCCTCGTTTCATTTCATCTGTAACCACATGGCAAAGTTTTGACGAACAGCCTGGTTCTTACGACAAAGTCCCATCGGATTTACATCCTAGCTTAAGAAAATCATTGAATAACCAAGGTGTCGTTTCTTTGTATTCCCACCAAAAACGGGCTTACGATTTAGTATCATCAGGTAAAAATATATGTGTAATAACACCCACTGCCTCAGGTAAAACGTTATGTTACAACCTACCTGTTTTAAATTCCATACTTAAAAATAGTAACTCTAAAAGCATGTACATATTTCCCACTAAAGCATTAGCCCAAGATCAAAAGAACCAGATCAA
Organism: uncultured Eubacteriales bacterium; assembly: GCA_964406505.1. Lineage (GTDB taxonomy): Bacteria > Bacillota > Sulfobacillia > Fermentithermobacillales > Fermentithermobacillaceae > DTU015. Next base: position 156,947 of record CAYORX010000001.1, on the reverse strand, counting down.
TCAGATATGTAGTTTGGGCAATTTTTCAATCAAAACTTTTACTTGTGACGGCGATACTCCTAACAAACAAAGAGAACTTGCTAAACATTCTGGGCAAATTATAATTACTAATCCTGATATGTTACATCACGTAATTTTGCCTCAGCATCGAAATTGGCACAAATTGCTCAGATCCCTAACATACATTGTCGTAGATGAAATACATAATTACAGGGGAGTATTCGGAAGCCATGTGGCGAATGTCTTTAGACGACTTAAGCGGATATGTAAGTTTTATGACTCCCAACCACAATATGTTTTAGCCTCAGCCACTATTGCTAACCCTAACGAATTAGCTTTTAAGCTAATCGAAGAAGAAGTTTCCGTGATCAAAAAGAGCGGTGCTCCCACAGCCGCAAAAGACTTCATTTTCTGCAACTCACGTGCTTTTTGCCCTGGCGATACATCAGAACTTTCGGTGATAGATGCCGCATCTAGAATTGCAAACAAACTCATTTCAAACGATATTCAAACTTTAATTTTTGCAAAATCGCGTAAACATTGTGAACTGCTTATTCAACAGCTTCGCAATTACCGTTCAGGAAAGAAACAAAAAGATAAGATTCGGGGATATCGCGGCGGATACTTACCTAACCAAAGAAGAATGATTGAAAAAAAGATCAGGCAAGGCGATATCATGGGGATAGCAGCTACAAATGCCTTGGAGCTTGGAATTGACATTGGTGGGCTTAATGCCATAATTATGGCAGGTTATCCTGGTACGATAGCTGACACCTGGCAGCAAGCAGGCAGGGCCGGAAGACGTCAAAGCAAATCTGTAGCGATTCTTATATCAGGAAACTCCCCACTTGACCAATTCATCATAAATAACCCGGATTATTTTTTTAAACAAGCACCCGAATACGCACTTCTAGACCCTGATAATCCTCAGATTGTCAAACAGCATCTCAGATGCGCTAATTTTGAATTGCCGGGCAGCACACGTTTTGCCAAAAATATTTCTAAACATTCAAATGATACTGATCTTATGTGTTCTAGGTGTACGAGTTTCGATTTTACGGCAACCGTAAGTTTGCGTTCAAGGGATAATAGTCACTTTTCGGTAATAGATATAACCAATGATTCTAAAGTCATTGGAACTGTAGATCAAATGTCCGCACCCATGCTTATTCACAATAATGCCATTTACTTACATGAGGGGCAGCAATATCTAGTTCTAAAACTTGATCATCAAACACGTAAGGCTTATGTAAAACGAACTAGCGTAAATTATTATACTGATGCGAGAGTGATTACAGGGATTAAAATAATAACGGTTGACAATTCTTACAGTTCATCGTCTATTAGGCCCGAATTAGGCAAACTGCGAGTGACAAAGATTGCAACCATTTATAAAAAATATAAATTGCACACATATGAACGAATAGGCTATGGCGAAATAACAATACCAAAAACAAACTTAGATACTCGTGGTATTTGGTTTTCTTTGCCCGATGATGTAGTTGAGCAAATCGACCCGCATTTGATTGGCAAAATACTTTCAGCGATATCAAATCTCGTAGCATGTGTGGCACCTTTATATCTTTTAAACCATGAAACCGATTTAGGAGTTACATCAGAAGTACGTTCGCCATATAACGGAAAACCTACCATTTACTTATACGATCGCCATCCTGGCGGCATAGGATTTGCAGATAAACTTTTTTCAATCCTGTCTCACGTATTTCGTGCTTGCTTTGATCTAATCTCATCTTGCCAATGCTTACGGGGTTGCCCGCTTTGTGTTGGGCCGGAAAATCAAGTCGGTGACATAAAAAATTTGTCTACTAAGATACTTAAAACCATTTTAGCATCCCTGTTATACCACAAGTCTTGACCTCATAAGTATAAACGATAGAAAACTTTTATTACCATAAGAAAGGGGAGAAACTTTTTGCTTATACATTTAAAACCATCTTATCGACACCGTATGATGCTACTTGCAGCATTTGTGCTACTAATTTTGGGTGCTAAGTTAGGCGTCATGGTTAAGACACCGAGCGTTACCGCAAAAATAACTCCTTTAGAAAATGTAGAAACTCAGGAACCTTCCATAGGCGTGATCGTTGATCTGTTTGAAGCACAACCCGAAACAGTAGAATTATGTCTTGCAACGTTAACTGAAAACAATATTCAAGCAACATGGTTCTTTTCCACTACATTCGCAGAAAGCCAATTAGATCTGATAAATAAAATACTTGAAAGAGGCCACGAATTTGGACTCTCGGGTACTGATGACCGGGCTATGGATCGTTTAAGTTACGAAGAAGTCGATCTAAGTTTGAATAGAGCAAAAAGTGCTTTGATGAAGATTTCCGAACCAATGCCGTTTTTTTACCCACCATCCGGTCGTTTTAGTACCGATTTAATAGACGCTGCCTTTGAACAAGGATTCTATTCCGTAAAGGGCTCTATTCATGGAAAAATGTTTAAAGGTAAGCCGGAAAGAGCTATCGAAAGGATTACAAATTTTCTTGCGCCGGGAAACATCTTAGTAATTAGCGTTGGTAAACGGGGAATTTCGCCCAAAATTGAATACATTGGAGAACTCATCCGATTCGTACGCGCTCATGAACTTTCATTAGTAACCTTAAGTTCTTTAGTCAGGGGAATCCAATAAACAATGCTTAATAATGTACGTTTCATATGAACATTGAATAGCTTAAAAACTTAATGAGTTGCAAGGCCAGGTGTGCCATAATGCGGAGCGGTGTTTTAACATTGAGCCAATCCCCTGCAATTAAATCTGAGTGCCCAACTATCTGTTTATTCATTAAAAGGGTTGCCTGGCCGATTATCGTTCCACCTGAACACGGTGCAAACATTCTAGTGGGAACGTCAATTTTTATACGAAGACCAAACGAGTGTTTAGGTACGCAAGCATTAAGATCTGAATTGCAGTTTATGGGTAGGGTCTTTTTGTCGGATCCAAACACCGGCAGTTCAATTATAGTACTGCCAGCAGATAATATTTCTATGAATCTAAAATTGTTAAAACCATATTCAAGTAAGGTCGAAGTGTCGTGCCATCTGTCTTGGCTGTTCAAAACGACTGATAAAAGTTGCATTCCATCCCGTACCGCCGAGGCCACAAGACATTGACCTGCTGCATGTGTGGTACCAGTTTTCACTCCATCGGCTCCTGGAAGAAGCCACAATAATCTATTGGTATTTTCCAAGGACAACACCACGTTTGATTCACCTTCAATCACATCTTTTTGCTTTGTAGATACAAAATGCTTGAAATAGGGATGATTTAAGCAAGTTCTAGCTATCAGCGCAAGATCAAACGCAGTAGTATAGTGGTTAGGATCGGTTAGGCCATGAGGGTTTTCAAATCTGGTGTTTATTGCCCCTAATTGCTTTGCCCTTTGGTTCATTAGATTAAAAAAAAGAGTTGGTGATCCTTTTGATATATGTTCTGCTATGGCCCATGCTGAATCATTACCTGAAACGAGCATCAACCCATAAAGTAAATCCTCTAAGCTAAATACGTCTCCCTCCCTAAGATTCATGGATGAACCCGGTTGGGTTGCGGCTTCATTCGACACTCGGACCATATCATCCAAACGGCCTCGTTCTAAAGCCAAAAGAGCAGTCATCATTTTAGTAAGACTTGCAGGATGCATACGTGTAAAACCACATTTTTCAAACAATACAGTGCCGGTTTGCCATTCTAAAAGTAACGCAGCCTCAGAAGAGATCGCAGACGGGCCGGGTGAAATACACAAGACGCGATTGCAACAAGCTGTGTTTGATTTCGATGTATACGAACACAATATAGTTAAGATCAGGCACACACAAATAACATGGACGATTTTCACAACATACCACCACTTTGATTGCTTAAAAGGATCAAAATATCATATGGCGAACATTGCAATGGTATGATGTTTATCAGTTAGAGTTCACTGTCATATCTAAAAATTAAATTTTTAACTGGCCCGTATGATCCCGCTATACCAAGATCTTGATCATTTAATTCTAGAGTGAGCACCCAAGGTTTGCCAGCTATAATTTCGATTAGATTTTCCGCTGTGGCTTTTACACTTTCACCGGGATCCATGGTCCTTTCCATAATCATTTCATCATCAGCTTTTATTTGAATCCAACAGTTATTATCTTTTCCGCTTAGTGTTTCGAGAACAACATTCAAAGGTGTCTCGTTGGTTTCAAAGACAGTAACTTCTGCCGTTGGATCAGTCCGGATAATCTGTGTGTCAATTGCGGAGTCATCAACAGAGCCGTCATGATCAGGTTGTGGGGGTTGTACGAGATCATTACCGTTTTTGTCATCGTTTCGATCTTGATTAGCGGAGTGAATAATTCTAAAATGTTTAAATAATTTCATCCCGCCAAATACAACTCCCACAATAACAACCAATAGAATAATGCTTTTCATAAGAATAGTTAAATCTCTTTTTCGCCTAGACCTACGAACCTGTTTCCGCGTTTGAATTTTAACCTGAACGGTAGATGTTTCGGCCATTATACTAGGTTTTCGACGGTCTCTGGTATCCGTCATTTCTCTGTGAATTCGAGCAAACGCTGAACCATCTAGCCCAAGAAAATCTGCATAAGATTTTAGAAACACCCGAAAATACGCTTCGCCTGGCGCTATTTTATCGTTTCCCATTTCAATGGCTGCAAGATATTTAGAACGAATCTTTGTCTGATCTTGTACATCTTTAATGGACAAGTTAAGTTTTTCACGCTGCGCCCTAATCGTTTTCCCAATATCCGTTAGGTTTTGATATGTCTCATCAAGAACCTCCTCGGCCACGATATAGCCCCCCCTTACCATTTCCAAAGCCACATCTGTATCTATGGCGCTAATGGTTCATATTGTTCCTTAAGTTGTTTCAAAAGCTCGCCAAGTTTATCCATAAGCGCTCCGTATCCTGCCCAATCCCCGGTTTTAAGTCTTTCTTGTGCCTCCGACCAAACTTCACTCGCCTCAGCGATCATTTCAGAAGTTTCTTTAATTTCCCCAGGAATTAATTCTCCCAATGGAGGCTCAGTAACGTGACCCACGAGCCTACTTAGAGCATTCTCAACGTCAGTACCCATAACCACTTGCCCGCCGGCATACATTATGACCCGCTTCAATTCAGGAATTCTTACTTTTTCTGCCTGAATATATAAAGGCTCTACATACAAGAAAGAGCCGTCCATAGGTATAGTTATAAGGTTTCCTCTGATAACCTGAGAACCTACTTGTCCCCAAAGAGTCATGGCCTCGGATATTTCTGGGTTTTGAGAAATTAAAGATTCTACCTGCATTGGGCCTGGTATATGCTTATCTTTTGGTAATCTAAACAACATCATTTGCCCATACTTTTCTGGATCGCATCTTACAGCAAGCCATGCGGTCATGTTAGGTTTACCTCTAGGAGTAAACGGCATCATTTGTACATATTCAATATCAGCCTCTCCAGGCAAAGAAACAAGAATATAATACGGTTCTACAGATATTTCGTTATTACCATAAATTTCCATAGGGATTTCCCAATAATCTTCTTTATTGTAAAACACTTGTGGATCAGTCATATGATAAGTTGTCAACATCCTGGTTTGGACGGTGAATAGATCTTGAGGAAACCGAATGTGAGTTTTGAGACTTTCGGGCATTTCTTCTAAAGGTCTTATTAGATCTGGAAAAATTGCTTCGTAAGTCTTCAAAATTGGGTCTGTCTCATCGGATCTATAAAAAACAACTGAACCATCGTAGGCGTCAATCACGACTTTTACTGCGTTTTTCATGTAATTCACATTTAACACGGGATCAGGCTGACTGTATGGATAATTCGCGGAAACTGTATACCCGTCGATAAACCAGTAAAGTTTGCCTTCTGCAAGTACAAGATATGGATCCTTATCATAAAGGAAAAACGGTGCTATGGTTTTCACCCTGTCCAAAACATTCCGATTCATGATCAACCTTGAATCTTGGGTTAACGCTCCCGAAACTAGAATTTGGTAATCCTTGTATAAAATTGTAAAGGCAAGTTTTCTCAAGGGGTTACCAATATTTATACCCGATTCACCTTTATAAAAAGTCGGTTCTATAACTTGCGAATCTAGCCTTGGGTAATTAAACTCTGGTTCTTTAGTATTAACGATAATATAATGATCTGTCAGTTCACCAAAATACAACTCAGGACGATCTAATCTGAGATCCGTGGTCGTTTTTGGAGGAACGTCTTTAAAATAAAACTCCGGCATACCCTCTTTAGTTATATTACGCGAAGGACTCATTACCATTCCGTACCCATGAGTATACTTAAGATGCAGGTTGATCCATGTTTGAGCCTCAACCGGCAAAAGATTTATATCTAGTTCCCTAGGTGACAACAACACCTGTCGGGGTTCACCATTAACCAAATACCTATCTATGTCCACATCATTGAATTTATAGTACATACGAATTTCTTGCACCTGACTAAAGGTATCTTTAAGCACTCTATAATCCCAAAGTCGCAAATTAGCTATAGTGCCAGGGTTATTAAGAATATCCTCTCTGGACAACAGATCTTCTGACGGATAATCCACGATTTCAATATCGTTTAACGCGAAAGCGTCCCTGGTAAATTGAATATTCTTTTCAATAAACGGTTCTTCATAAGCAATTTCGTTTGGAGATACAGTAAATTGCTGGATAAACGCTGGGTATGCATGGCCAACAGCAAATGATATCACCACTAACCCAGCCGCTGCGTACGCTATCCATTTGAAATTGCGAATCATCAAACCAAGCAATGAAAAGGCTACACCCACAAATGCAGCTATAATCAACCCTTTAAATGCTGGAGTTTGCGCGTGAATATCGGTGTATGAAGCCCCAAACGCCGCACCTCTTGGCGAATACATGAGGTCCCATATGTTAATTTTATAACTCCATGCTTTCAAAGCAAACAAAATAGCTGATAGAGTTGACAGATGCACACGAGCTCTTTTAGTAACAAGCGCCCTTCTAGCCGTAAATCGCAAGTCCCCGAAAATAAAATATGAAGCACCTACGACGATCAATGCCGCGATAAACGCAACCCACAAATGTTGTTGCAATAGTTTTGTGAAAGGTAAACTAAAAATATAGAATCCTACGTCTTTTTCGAAAAAGGGATCATCTATTCCAAATGGAGTAGCATTAAGGTGAGCCAACACTATATGCCATTGACTGTAACCAGATAATCCGCCAAGTACTCCAACCACAATAGCTATAACAAGAATCCATTGCCACAGCCTTTCGGGCGACTGAATAGGCATAGGCATTATCAAACCGCCTACCACATCAAAGCGCCGTCGTTTCCACATCACCGCAAATAAGTTTGCGAAAACTACAGTGAAAAAAACCAAACCACCGGCTAAGGCCACCAGCCACTTAGCCTTAAATGTCGTCCAAAATACAGAACTGTATCCGACTTCTTTAAACCACAAAATATCTGTGTAAAATTTCGCTATCCCTGTTGAAGCTATAGCTAAAGCTACAGCCACTCCAACTAATACCCAAAACCAACGTTGGGCTGACATCGTGAAACCAAGCCCCCTTTGTGAAATTGTACATAATATATTCCACGTTCTATTTTGCAAGATTTCAGGGAAGTGTTATTTTAGCAAATCATAATCCGTATCTGACATTTTCTCTTCAACACTCTGCGTTTCCTTTAATTTGATAAGTTAATCTAAAATCTAAGAACGCGTAGGTATACAAACCAAAGTTTTCCCAAAACATGACATTTTTATCTGTTTAACAAGTCATCGCCTAGAAATCGCTGAACTATATCGCGAACCCCTTCGGAATACTGTTTGTGAGATACGTAGCAAACATTGCGCTTCACTTTATCATGAGCATTTCCGACAGCAGCTTTCATGCCCGACCACATAAGCATATCGAGATCGTTGAGTTCATCTCCTATTGTCAACACTTGCTCTTTATCGATCATCATTAATTCAGCTAAAAATTCCAAAGCCTTTGCCTTAGACACATCAGGAGGTTGAATCTCTAAAAGATGGGGCATGCTTTTTAATATGGTCACGTTTGGTGACCATTTGGAATTTAAATAACTTTGAATTTCGTCAGCCTCTACAATGGGCACCCTAAGTACTATTTGAGTAGGTTCACCCGGTATGTCTTCTAAGGAATCTACTATGTTAATGTGATATCCAAGTAGTTGTGAATACCTTTTTGTTTCTTGCCCTTTTGCATGGGTGTACATGTCTTTACCTACCAAAAAATAAAATGGGTGTTCTATAGTATTCATAAGATCCAATGCAATACTTTTCGACATATCTTTGTCTATGGTTTTTTCATAAATAGGAGGTTCACCAAATTTTGCAATAAAAGCACCACCGTTACTTATTACAGGCTCATTTATCTTTAAGTAAGTCATATATCTTTTTGTGGCACCAAAAGAACGACCTGTAGCAATAGTAACTCGAGAACCTTTTTGACGGCAAAAATCTAACGTATGCTTTGCCATTTCAATTCCGTAATCTCCTGGCCCGATCAATGTTCCATCAAGATCACATACCACAAGTTTAACAACCGATTTATTCTGCTCCAATAGAATACTCTCCAGTATGAGAAGGATTATATTATAACTACTTCTTATTGTTTAGCTACGTTAAGAATTTTGGGCCCTATTTGTTCAATGCAATTTTGCATGTCAAGCGCAAGATTTTCAATGTTATCGTAACACATTGCAATTGCTTTATAGTAAATTAAATTTTTCTGTATCGCAAAAAAACCCGGGCCATCTAACGCACCATTTCTATCAAGTAAGTATGTCAAAAGCATCTTAGACGCACCTTTTTCTCTTAGAGTCATCACAGGCAGATCCAAAACTATATATTTTTTTGTTTTCCGAATATGTATCTCACAACGCCCCTTTACAACCTTAATACAATCGGGGCCTTTCTCAACTATACAAAACCCCTTTTGCCGAAAGCCACTGACATTGTCGAAACTGACTATAATAATCACCCCCCATTAGATTGTACCTAACGTGTATTTACAGATATACTCAGATTTACGAGGTGAAACATTTGGACGGAATATCTTTTTATGCTATTCGACTCGAAATGGCTAAACATTTGCCATTAAGGGTGCAAAAAATATATCACCCTAACGAAAAGGAATTGTTGTTTAAACTTTGGAGTAATACCTTTAGGGGATATTTGCTCCTGTCCCTTTCCAAAGAACACCCCTTTATAGGGATCATAAGCGAGAAACCACAAACTCCGCAAATTCCGTCAGGGCTATGCCTTGGACTGAGAAAACGGCTCGAAAGCGGAACTCTACAAAGCATTCGTCAAGAAAGTCTGGACAGGGTACTCTATTTTGATTTTTCGGGACGCGATAACTTAGGTAATTTAAAAGATTATACCCTTGTGTTTGATGCCGCCGGAAGTAACGGGGGTATTGGGCTTATCGTTGACAAGATGACGGAACTTTGCCTTCCAAAAAGCGGACGCAGGATACATCCCGGCAATACATACATGCCACCTAAATCACTAAAGCATAACCTAATATCCCATCAAAACCTAGCATTATTAGCAAAAAAAATTTGCACTTCAGATAGAATTGCTCTTAAATCAATTATCTCACACGTAGAAGGCTTTGGGAAAGATCTTGCCTTAAGCATCTTGGCAAAGGCCAATTTACCGGCTCACCAGCCTTTAATACCCGAAAATACAAAAAAAATAGCATTCGTTCTTAATGAAGTCAAATTCTCCCTTGAACAAAATGAATTCTCTCCTGCATTATACTTGCGGCGTTCGGGAGAACCCTTATTAGGCACATTACCCTTTTATCATTTAGAACCAGTAAAACGCTTCCAATCTGTACTTGAAAGCGTGGCCACATATTGGTCCTATATGTGCCATTACGAAAGATATACCGCGCTACTATCTCAAGTAAAATCGGTGCACAAAATGATCGTCGATAAAATCACCAGACGATTTGAAGCTCAAAAACAAGACTTAGACGATGCAAAACAGTTTGAACAGTACCGCGTATGGGGTGAATTAATACACTCAAGCGGACAAACCCTCCCTAGGGGACACACACAAATTGAAGTTTTGGATTATTACCAAAATCCTCCGACACATATAATTGTGCCCCTCGATCCTAAACTTTCTTCTACCGAAAATGCCCGGCGATATTATGCAAGATATACTAAACTTCAACGGGCTAATAAGATACTTAAAAATTCAATTAACGAAGCAAAAACTTTTATTGGGAAACTTGATAATATCCATGAACAACTTAATCAAGACAACGATATTGATACATTGATATCGATACGAAATGAGTTAATCAAAATTTCAAAGCAAAGTAATGTTCGCATTCCAAAACGTAGGCTGAAACCTCCCAGGCGACGGATGCAAGCCCAAAAAAATATCCGAAAAGACCTCACAGAAGCAATACAAACCATTGACGGGCCCGATTCCTCGTTAGTGTTTATCGGGAAAACTGCTGCAGCCAACGATCACCTAATAAGGCACTTACGAAAAGCAGGAGACATATGGTTGCATGCAAAAGGCGTCAAAGGTTCGCATGTTTTGTTACGTACTCACTCGGGGCTGGCCCTAAGCCATAAAGCTTTGGAGTTCGCGGCGGTCTTAGCTGCTCAATACTCTGAAGCAGCTACATCTGGTAAAGTAGAAGTCGATTGGGCCGATGCTGCTGCTGTTACAAAACCCAAGGGTAGTCCCCCAGGTTTTGTAACATATAAGGGTGAAAAAACTGTATTAGTTAACACCTATTGATAATACTAAAAATTTTTCCAGGCGATCCCTACAAGTTCATGAATCGAACTAACTTCTTGGTTCTCACAATGTTTATGGATTCCATCAAGTATGCTTTTGGGGAGTTTGGGGTCTATCAAAAGTCCAGTGCCCACTGAAACAGCATTAGCTCCTGCCATAATAAATTCTAACGCATCGGTAGCTGAAACTATACCTCCCATTCCAATAATTGGAACAGAAACTGCTTGCGACACTTCCCAGACACACCTTAAGGCAACAGGTTTTATTGCCGGCCCGGAAAGTCCCCCGGTTATGGTGCCTAACACGGGTTTGCCCAATTTTACATCTATTGCCATTCCGACTAGCGTATTTATAAGTGAAATAACGTCGGCACCGCCTTCAACAGCTGCTTTCGCTATAGATGTTATGTCAGTCACGTTCGGCGTGAGTTTTACAATCAAAGGTCCATCCCAATATTGGCGCACTGCCTTGGTAGCTTTGTAACACATTTCTGGTTTGGTACCAAAAGCCATCCCCCCGGCATCAACATTTGGACAAGAAATGTTGACTTCTAAAGCGGAAACATAAGGGGATTTTGAAAACATACGCGCAAGTTCAGAAAATTCATCATATGTTTCGCCGGAAATGTTCACTATAATGGGTACTTCATACTGGGAGAGCCATGGCAATTTTTTGTCAATCACGACTGCCGCACCCGGATTTTCAAGACCAATTGAGTTGAGCAGACCAGACGGGGTCTCGCAAATTCTAGGCGAGGGATTACCCATCCTTGGACGCAGGGTCGTGCCTTTAACCGACACAGCTCCAAACCAATTTATATTACCCGCGCGCACATAATCTTCCCCATAACCAAAAGTTCCCGAAGAAACAATCAAAGGGTTTCGTATCGAAAATCCGCCTAAATCAACACAAAGATTCATTCAAAGCACTCCCCTAGGTTAACATCATTTGCCCAAAATACGGGACCGTCCGTACAAACACGATAATATCCCAAATTAGCATCGGAAGCTTGTACGGCACAACCCTGGCATAATCCATATCCACAAGCCATCTGTTCTTCAAGCGAGATCATCAGCGGAAATTCATGTTCGTTACAAAGTTGTTTAACTCTTTTAAGCATAGGTTTTGGACCGCAGGATATCACCATAGGTTTGCAGTTGTTTGATGCAGTCAATGAACACAAATATTCTTTTAACAAAACAGTGACGAAACCTTTAATTCCCTGACTACCATCTTCTGTGGCTAAGTGTAGTTGGCATTTTTTCTGTAGATTTGAGATATCAAACATATCGTCACTAGAAGTTGCACCATATAGTGTTACCATGTCTATTCTTTTGCTATGGGCTTTGGATATTAATGGCAATAACGGTGCTAATCCGGTACCACCTGCTACTATCAGAAGGCCATTATCCAATGTTAGACTATCTAGATCCAAACCGTTACCAAGAGGACCCAGCACACTTATTTGTTGCCCCGCGGACCACTTCGCCATTATGTTAGTTCCTCGGCCAATCGCGGCCCACGTGATCCCGATAATTTTGGCGTCAACGTCAATCCGGGATAAACTAAACGGTCTTCTTAGCAAGGGATCTGTTGAATTTACAATTCTTATATTCACAAACTGCATTGGTTTCGCTATCTGAGCAATTTGGGGGGCTAAAATTTCAGCATGGAAAATTTGATTTTGAATCCGATTTAAGCTAAGTATTTTAGCTTTCTCATCATAGATTTTACTAGGTTTTCTCATAATAGACTCCTGCCGCGCATAATAATTTCACCATTTACAATGGTACAATAAGGTGCGCCTACTAATCTCCATCCAATAAACGGACTATTTTTACCTTTCGATTGAAAATTGTTTGGAACTATTGAGTATTCATAATCTGGATCTATAATCGTAATATCACCCGGGGCACCCGCTTTTAACATGCCTCCCGGAACACCAAGTATTTTAGCCGGATTTAGACTCATGACTTCAGCCATTTTCATCCAATCAATTACGCCCGGCAAAACAAGTTTGTCGATAATTAAGCTAACCGCAGTTTCAAGTCCGCTTATTCCGAAATCAGCGTAATCATACTCCATCCATTTGTCATCAACATGATGGGGAGCATGATCGGTTGCTATAACATCAATGGTACCATCAGCTAGCGCTAACCGGAGCGCGGCCACATCATCATGAGATCTTAGCGGAGGATTTACTTTAGTATTGGTATCGTATCCGCTTTCAAGCACAATATCATCGGTAAGGATCAAGTGATGGGGAGTGACTTCACATGTTACATTTATATCTCTACTTTTAGCTTGCCTTATTAGCTCAACAGAACCTTTCGAAGAGATATGCGCAAGGTGTAGCCGCCCTTGAGTGAGTTTAGCTATAAGTATATCCCTAGCTACAGCGACCTCTTCAGATTCACTAGGGATCCCCGGCAATCCAGAGGTAGTGGAAACAATCCCATAGTTTATTTGCCCCTTACCTGTTAAAGACATGTTTTCAGGATGATCTATAAGGACAGCATCAAACGATTTAAGATATTCAAGTGCACACCTTAAAACTTCAGCAGTAGCCACAGGGGACCCATCATCGGAAAATGCTACAGCCCCGGCCGCCTTCATTTTCCCCAATTCCGCCAATTCATTTCCCGCTCTATTTTTTGTTACTGCTCCAATCGGATATACTTTTACACAAGCTGTTTTTCTAGCTCTATCGATAATTCTGGAAACCACCGAGTCGTTGTCACACGCCGGCTCCGTATTGGGCATACATGCTACAGCCGTAAAACCACCCATAGCCGCAGCCTTTGTGCCAGTTTCGATATCTTCTTTGTATTCGAACCCGGGTTCTCGAAGATGCACATGCATGTCTATAAGACCGGGCATTACAATCTTATTCGATGCATCCACAACGATGGACTGACCTTGAGATTCGATGTATTCGTTTATCTCACGGATAGTACCGTTGACGATTAGCACATCCAATATTTCATCTGTTTGCGTTGCAGGATCTACAACCCTTCCCTGTTTTATGAGTAAGCCTTCACCCATCAGTCTCTGCCTCCCAGAATAAGATAAAGAATCGCCATTCTAACGGCCACACCACTAGTCACTTGATCTAAAATCACAGACCTTGGCGAATCAGCAATATCTGTTGTTATCTCTATGCCACGGTTCATCGGACCCGGATGCATTATTATAGCGTCTTCTTTTGCATAACTTAACTTGTGTTTATCAACAGCGAAAAAATCACGATATTCTCGACTTGAAGGATACAAACTACCTGCTTGACGTTCTTTCTGCAGCCTAAGCACGTAAACCACATCCGCGCCTTCAATCGCTTCTTCGGGTCTGTTAAAAGCTTTGACACCCAACCTTTCAATATATGGGGGTATAAGCGTTGAAGGGCCTGCAACATTCACCTTTGCACCCATTTTAATCAGCCCAAATATGTTTGAACGAGCTACTCTGGAATGAAGGATATCACCTACTATTGCCACTTTTAGACCTCTAATTCCAGGTTTATAGTCAAGCATAGTGAATATATCTAAAAGCCCTTGCGTGGGATGTTCATTTATACCATCACCAGCATTAACTACAGGAATGTCAAGAACCTTTGACAAAAAGTGGCATGAACCTGAAACGCTATGTCTCATAATGGCTAAATCTACACCCATCATCGATAAATTTCGCGCCGTATCTGAAAGAGACTCACCTTTTCTGACAGAAGAGGTTGTGCTCGAAAACGATACAGCATCAGCAGACATATATCTTGCAGCTAACTCAAAAGATGTTTTTGTTCTAGTAGAAGGCTCATAAAACAATGTACAAATTACCTTTCCACGTAAAGTAGGTACTTTCTTTATGGGCCTTGCAAGGATTTCTTTGAGGGAACGTCCTGTTGACAGGACTAGCTCCATATCTTCGGCGCTCATCTCCCGAAGGGATAAAAGATCATTTCCTCGAAGTGACAAATTTTGACCCTCCCACATGTTTAAATGTTACAAATCCGTATCGTCCTATTGTCTAGTTTCTTCTGAAATAACCACTTGATCTACCCCGTCATACTCTGTGACCCGCACATCTATAGCTTCTCTTTGTGAGGTGGGCACATTTCTACCAACATAGTCAGCTCTAATGGGAAGTTCCCTATGCCCCCTATCCACAAGCACTGCTAATTGAATGCATTCGGGCCTACCCAAGTCGATAATCGCATCTAGGGCCGCCCGAATAGTTCTTCCAGTAAATAGAACATCATCAACAAGAACTATTTTTGTACCTGAAACATTAAAAGGTAATAAAGTACGCCCTACACGAGGTTGTTCAAACTTCAAAGTCAAATCGTCTCTGTATAAAGTTATGTCGAGTTCGCCCACTGGAACATCAGTATTTTCGCTTTCCTTAAGAATGACGGCAAGTCTTCTCGCTAGGGGTACGCCACGCTTTCTAATTCCAACCAGCACAACATTTGTGAGGCCTTTATTCCTTTCAACGATTTCGTGAGCGATCCGCACAAGCGCCCTGCGAATACCATCACTATCCATAATCTCAGCCTTTTCTTTATACTGCACTCTGTTTAGACCTCCTCGTATCTTAAGTTTTCCGTATTCGACTGGTAACAAAGAAAACTCCGCCAGAGCTGCCTCTTTTGGAGTTTTTTCATATAGTTACGCCTCCTTTTTGTCTCGCTGGACCAAATTAAAGGATCGGCCTGTGTTCTTCGTATTTAGTTATCCTCAAAAATCATAATTTAAGGCGCAGTATCAGTCAAGGGTTTTCTGATCTTTTCTATCTTTATCGTGGCGGTATGGCCATTTATATCCCATTCCTGTCCATCTACTGCACTTTCGGTTAGTTCAAGAAAATCACATAGTGTCTCACCCTTAATATAATCCTTATGCATTTGCACGGCTTTTAAAATTTCGTGCCCACTTGAAATTACCATGGTAATATGATCAAGCACCTCAAAACCTGCGTTTCTTCGCATCGTCTGTACTTTAGAAACTATTTCCCGCGCATGTCCTTCCTGAGCCAATTCTTGACTGATCTCTGTGTCTAGCACTACAAAACTATCGTTTTCAACTTCAACCGCAAATCCCTTTCGTGCACTCATTCGAATATCTATATCTTGTGGTCCTAGCTCAATTAAGCGCCCGTTTATTTCAACGCTGATAGTTCCACCACTTTCAAGAATACCAACAGTTTCTCCCCCATCCAATTTGCTTAGAGCAGATATGATTGCCTTTAAATCTTTCCCATATTTAGGACCTGCTACAGGTAAATTAGCCCTAACTTCGTAGACTACATAACTGCTTAAACTGCGTACGTATTCGATCTGTTTCACGTTAAGTTCGCTTTTGATTAAATCTTCCATATCCACAATCAAATCTTCATATTTACCGTTAACTCTCATTTTGCTTAATGGCTGCCGAACTTTTATTTGCATTTTATTTCGAACAGATCTGCCTAAAGAAACCAATGCGATGGCAGCCCCCATCCTTTTTTCAAGTTCGACATCAATGTAATCTTCTTTAGATTTAGGGTAATGCTCAAGATGTACCGAAGCTGGCGCTTCCTTCCCCGTTAAATTAAGATATACGTCCTCGGCAATATATGGTGCAAATGGCGCTACAAATTTCGATAAGGCGAGCAACACTTCATATAACGTAAGATATGCAGATTTTTTGTTCAAATCAAATTCATTAGACCAAAAGCGCCCGCGACTTCTTCGTACGTACCAATTGCTTACCTCGTCTACCAAAAATGTTTCTATTCGTTGCAAAACTTTTGTCAATTCATATTCAGCCATATAGTTTTCGACTTGTTTCGATAAAGAATTAAGCTTAGATATTATCCACCTGTCAATTTCAGGCCTTTCGAACACGGGTATATGCAGTTCAACGGGATCGATTTTGTCTATATTAGCGTACAAAGTAAAGAAAGAATACACGTTTAATAGCGTCCCAAAGAATCTCGCAAACACCTCACGTATACCATCTTCATCGAAACGGGTAGGCACCCATGGAGGCGAAACTGCCAATAAATACCATCTCAATGCATCTGCACCATATTTATCTATAAGCATCCAGGGATCAACAGTATTACCTTTAGATTTAGACATTTTGTGCCCATGTTTATCTAATACCAGATCATTCACAAGCACTTGCTTAAATGCTGGTTTGCCAAAAAGCAGCGTAGAGATTGCCAATAGGGAATAAAACCATCCTCTTGTTTGATCAAGCCCCTCACAAATGAAATCCGCAGGAAAAACTGTTGGGAACTCATCTTTACATTCAAAAGGATAGTGCCATTGGGCATATGGCATTGAGCCCGAATCAAACCAACAATCAATAACTTCAGGCGTTCGCACCATTTCGCCGCCACACGTACACTTAAGATGTATGTCGTCTACGTATGGCCTGTGAAGATCTAAGGTTTTTATATCAACAAACTCCATTGCCCTGTTTTTGAGTTCTTCGCGAGATCCTACAGACTCAAGCTTGCCGCACTCCTCACATCTCCATATATTCAAAGGAGTGCCCCAATACCTGTTTCGAGATAAAGACCAATCTACCAAGTTTTCAAGCCAATTACCGAAGCGCCCAGAGCCCACATGTTTTGGAAACCATTGAAGTTTTTTGTTATTAGCGATCAATTGTTCCTTGAATTTTGTGGTTGCAATGTACCATGACTTTCTTGCATAGTATAGAAGAGGTGTGTCACACCTCCAGCAATGTGGATATGAATGAACTATTTGCTCCGTACTTAAAAGCAAACCTTCGCTTTTAAGTTTTTTAACTATTTCACGGTCTGCATCCTTTACAAACATACCTGCCCAATCGGTTACATCTTTTTTAAATTTTCCTCGCTCATCTACTAAATGAATTAGGGGCAACCCATATTGCCTGCAAACATTATAATCATCTTCACCGTAAGCAGGTGCTATGTGTACCAATCCAGTTCCATCATCAGTAGATACATAATCAGCACAAGTTACGAAGAAAGCCTTGGAATCTAATTTTATATAGGGAAATAATTGCTCATACTCCATATATTCAAGCTGTTTTCCCAAAAACTCCTCTAAGATTTCCGCATCATCCCCAAAAAGTGAACCAACTCGCTCCTTAGCCACATAATATATTTCTTTTTGATGTAAAACTTTAGCATATACACTACTAGGATTAACCGCTACGCCAACGTTCGATGGAAGTGTCCAAGGGGTCGTCGTCCATATCAAAATGTACTCGTTTCGTTCGTTCTTTACTTTTAATTTGACATAAATCGAAGCCACTTGTTCGTCTTTGTAACCTTGGGCAACCTCATGAGATGCTAAAGGAGTTCCACATCTAGGGCAATATGGCATTACTTTATGTCCTTCATATATAAGGCCTGCCTCGAAAAATTGTTTGATGATCCACCAAACTGTCTCGATATAATTATTATCCAAAGTTACGTAGGGATCGTCCATGTCGATCCAATATGCCGTGCGTTCAGTAAGCATCCGCCATTCTTTTTCGTAAGCAAACACAGATTCACGACACTTTATATTGAATTCCTTAATTCCGTAATCTTCAATTTCTTGCTTAGAAGACAAACCGAGCTGTTTTTCTACCTCAATCTCTACAGGAAGCCCATGAGTATCCCATCCAGCTTTTCTTGGCACCCAATAACCTTGCATGGTCTTGTATCGACACACTACATCCTTGATAGTTCTTGACAATACGTGATGGATACCAGGTAAACCGTTTGCTGTTGGCGGTCCTTCGTAGAATACGAATCTTGGTTTTCCTTTACGATTAGATATACTTTTTGCAAAAATATCATTCTGCTTCCAATATTCTAATACTTCTTCTTCTATTTGATTTACTGGCCTTTTGGGATCAATTTCCTTAAACCGACCCATTATGTTCACTCCTGTATATTAAATTAATTAAGCAACGATTTCGTTCACTTGAATAATTTTCGCATTTTCACAAAATCCAAATAAAAAATCGCCCATAGGGACGATTAACACCGTGGTACCACCCAGTTTAGCCATTAATGGCAACGGCTCACTCTTATACCTATAACGGGGGTAAACCGGAGTCGCTTACTTTTTTCAGCTATCAGCTCGGAAGTGATATTCAGATGACCATAACACCGATTTTCCACTTATAATCAGTTCCCTATAGTTTGGGCTTCACCTTACTCGTCTTCGTCATGGCTTTTGATAAGATAACATTTTGACCATGTTACTATACATTACACTATGAAGTCCAGCAAATACATGGAACCCTGACGCTTTTTAAAAGTTACAGCTCATTTGCTTAGGTATTCCCATCAGATCGAGACGAAGATTTGCAAATAAAATGGTGTCGGGAGCGGGAATCGAACCCGCACGGGAACTCCCATACGCCCCTCAAGCGTACGCGTCTGCCTGTTCCGCCACCCCGACACTGCATAGTTAGATCAACATTTAACACTATATCGTGCTCCTTAATAAGTGTCAAGCAAACATTTTACTCATACTTTTTTAATTACAACTCTAACCGCTGCTTTCAATCTTACTAGTTGTCACGGTCGGAACAAGATCACTCAACCTAACCAAGAGCACACCCGCTAAGATTATCGCCGCGCCGAAAAACTTTACCAAAGACCAAGGCTCTTTTAGAAAAAACCATCCAAAAATCCCCGTCCATATCGGGCTTAGATTTTGAAATATAGCAGTTTTGGTAGGTCCGCTTTCCTTAACACCTTTGTTCCAAAGAATGTAGCCAAAAACAATAGCTATTGACCCGGAAAAAAGCAGTTCAGACCAAGCGGCGATATCTTGGTTCCAATTACCCGCACCTAATTCGGTCACGGAAAATGGAACTAATAGCAACGCTCCGGGAATCATCGTCCAAGTTGTAAAAGCAAGGGGACTTATTCGCGTAACTAGATCAGCAGCGATAATAGTATGTGAACACCACGCCAACGTACCAACAAAAGTTATCAAATCACCCGTTGTGGCAGGGCTAAAACTGTCGAGCCCATGCTCTTGACTAGATAAAGTGATTACCAAGATCCCTACCACCGCCATAATTACCCCTAACCACATTTTCCGAGTCATACGCTGTTTGCCTAAAAAATGACTCATAACAGCGGTAGTTGCAGGCATAGTAGCTAAAACGAACGAAGTGTTAGCAGCCGTCGACATAGCTATGCCTTTGATGAACATAACCTGATAAAGCGTGTTTCCTAAAAACCCGGCAACTATAAGACGGGGCCAGTCTTTTTTAGAAGGCCATTCAAGTTTGCGCGAGGCAACCATGACTACGAAAAGAAGTAAACCTGCAAAATTCAGCCGAATAACGTTAAACTGAAGCGGAAGAAAAGCATCTAAAGCGTTTTTGACCACAATATGATTTATGCCCCATATGAATGTGACAAGAAACATCTCAAGATCTCCCCGGCGCATTTATACCACCTGCCCAATCACGGCTTGTTGATCGTTGTTTGAAGCGAAGTAACACAACCCAAGTTTACCGTAGCATAAAGGATGAATCAACGAAAACATTTACATGCTTACTTTATGAAAAGGAAATTGATTGCGAAGTCTAGAATACTAAGCAGAATTCACCATTGCTTCGTAAGCTTTGAAACAACTATATAGCCAAAAATGGAGGCTTGCCGACATGTCAAAAATCAATGTGTGCGTAGTAGGCTATGGGAATGTAGGTCAAGAAGCCGTAGAATGTATAAATCAAGCATCTGACATGCATCTCGCAGGTATAGTGGAAGTGCGCGATATACTCAATCCTTCAATACCTATTGTTAAATCTGTTGAGGCACTCAAAAACGTAGACGTAGCAGTATTGACTGTCCCTTCACGCGTTGTGCCCAAAATTGCACCCGAATACTTGTCTCGGGGAATTAATACGGTAGACGGATTTGATATTCACGGTGATTCAATGCTTGCTTTGCGGCGGAAGTTAGACAAAATCGCAAAGATTAACGATAAAACATCCATAATAGGAGCAGGTTGGGATCCCGGCATTAATTCAATTACCAGGATATTGTTTAGCACTATAGCCCCCCACGGAATTACATATACCAACTATGGCCCCGGTATGAGCATGGGCCACAGCGTGGCTGCAAAAGACATTGATGGAGTCAAAGATGCAGTCTCTATGACATTACCCCTTAACTACGGCCAACATCGCCGAGATGTTTATGTAGAAATTGAAGAATCAGCCGATTTCGAAGAAATAGCAAAAAAAATTAAAGAAGACCCCTATTTCGTATCTGACACCACAATAGTTACCCGCGTAAATAATGTTTTGGAAATGAAAACCATGGGGCACGGAGCCTCCATCGAGCGTATCGGAGCATCAGGTACCGCTCATAATCAAAGATTAAGATTGGAACTTAAAGTCGCAAACCCTTCAGCCACTGCACAAATAATGGTTTCAGCAGCGCGAGCTACAATGGCGCTAAAATCCGGCTGCTATACATTAGCGGAGATTCCCCCGGTGACATTGTTGCCGGGCGATCGCGAATATATAATTGGTAAACTCATATAACTTATATTAAATAAATACAGCATATTAATTTATATTTGCGCAATTACTCTTGTGCCTGCTTGTCCCCGGGCAGCCTGCAGCGCATCATTTAAAGATGCTATTGCTGCAAGCCTTCCTCCGTGTTCAATAAATTGCATTATTGCTTTTACCTTTGGTCTCATACTACCTTCAAAAAAATGTGATTCGTAATAATGTTTTTCTAGTTCTGCAAGCGTCACTTGACCAAGCCAATTTTCATCTGTATTTGTATAATTCAACGCTGCACCATTTACATCAGTAAGAATAATTAAACTACGCGCGTTCAATGCTGAAGCGAGCTTTTCCGCACTCAAATCTTTTTCTACAACTGCTTCTACCCCTACAAATTCACCATCTTGCGTCTCAATTACCGGTATTCCACCACCCCCAGAACAAATCACTATGTGTCCCTGGCTAGACAAACTTTTAATAGAAGGCATTTCAACTATTGCTTTTGGTTTCGGGGAAGGCACTACTCTTCTCCAACCCCGTCCGGCATCATTAATCCATGTCTCGCCGTATTTCTCCATTCTTTCTTGGGCCCATTGCTCGGAATAAAACTGTCCTACAGGTTTGGTAGGATTGCTAAAGGCGGGATCATATCTATCAACTAATGTTTGGGTGATCACAGTCGATACAGGTATATCAAGACCGTGTTTTCTAAGTGCATTTTGTAAATGCATTTGCAACATATACCCTATCATACCTTGGCTCTGTGCTCCGCAAATATCCATTGGCATTTCAGGCACCTTACACCTACTAATTTCATTTTGAATAAGTATATTACCCACTTGCGGGCCGTTGCCATGGGTGATAATTAGTCGATGGCCTTCCCTTGCTAAAATCACAAGTTGTGATGCTGTATTTGCTATGTTTCTGCGTTGATTTTCTACCGTACCCTTGTCACCTTTTTGCAAAATAGCGTTTCCACCAAGTGCAACAACCATTGTGTCCATAATCAATGCCCCCCAAGGGTTATGAAATCATGCTTTACCGAAAGCTTTTAATATTGAGCGTGCTATTGAATCCCAAATAACTCTAAAAATATTCCCCTTGGGAACCTCTTCTTTTGCTATCAAATCAAACCTCCCTACCTCTTCTCCTTCACATGTAAAAATTGCTTCACCAATTATAGCACCTTTTTCTACAGGAGCTTCAAGCTCTTTATTAAAAGCTAATTCATAGGATAAACTATTTTGCTTTCCTTTTTCAACTGTTGCACCTAAACCAACGGGGGCAATAGCGTCTACCCACTTTCCTTTACCTTTCCAAACTCTGGTTTTCTGGATGTTTGCATTAGGTTCAGCAACCTCAACGTACGAAAAGTTTTTGTATAGATGGTCCAACATCAAAGTAGCATATTCTGTTCTTTCGTTTTCACCTGCCTCAATAGACTTACCTTTTGCTGAACCCAATATAATTGCGATCGATAACAAGCCATCACGTTCAGCCAAAGCTACTAAATTGAAACCAGCCTTGGTTGTAAACCCAGTTTTTAAACCATAAACGCCGGGATACGTCCATAACAACCGATTTCTATTAAACTGTGTAATAAGTTTTTCACCTTGCGGAGCATATGTAAATTCTTTAATTGCATGAAATTGCAAAGATTCTGGATGCCTCTTAATATACTCGTTAACTAATTTCAAAAGATCGTTTGCAGATATTCTGTTATCATCGGAAATTCCGTGAGGGTCTGCAAAATAAGCGGATGTGAGTCCTAATAGCTCAGCCTGTTGATTCATCCTGTCAACAAACGATGTTATATTTCCGGAAATATGTTCTGCCAATGCAACACAAGCATCGTTACCCGATGCCGCGGTAACGCCCTGAATTAACTCACTAACTTTTACTTTCGTCCCAACCAGCAAAAACATGGTAGAACCACCGGTTCGCCACGCATTTTCTGACACGTCAACTTCATCATCATAGGAAAGATTTCCCTCAGATATTTCATTAAAAACAATAAATAGTGTCATGATCTTTGTAAGACTTGCGGGAACTTGCGGAACATCGATATCTTTTGACATGAACACTCTGCCTGACTTTAGATCGGCAAGTAAATAACTATCGGCAAGTATTACAGGTGGTTCAGGGGCTGCATAAACTACCTTACAGCCACAAAACAAAGGAGAAATCAATTGAAATGCAAAAACTAACAAATAAGTTAACAATAAAATCTTATTAAGTTTAAATTTTGACATAGCCCTCTACCTCCGTACCTTTTATATCATAACGAAAGGGGATACAAAAATGTATATTGTATCGTCTTGCCTGTGCGGCAACGAATGCCGTTACAACGGTAAATCAGCTAATATATGTAAATATCCAAAAATCAAACATCTTTTGCTTCACGGACTCGCGGTTCCAATATGCCCAGAAGTGCTAGGTGGTCTATCTATACCTCGATGGCCCGCAGAGATTAGGGCTGGCACAGGTTTTCACGTGCTTCAACAAAAAACTAAAGTTTTGGATATTCGTGGAGAAGACGTAACCAATAATTATGTCCAGGGTGCCTGGAAAACCCTAATGATAGCCAAACAAGCCGGCTGCAATAAGGCGATCTTAAAAGAAAAAAGTCCTGCGTGTGGGGTAAGTAAAATTTACGATGGGAATTTCGATAAAACTTTAATTCGGGGTGAAGGTGTACTTACTGCCTTGCTTAAATCACACGGATTTACTGTAATCAGCGATGAGGAACTTGCCAAGTAGGCCGAGTGATCTAACGCTATTTTTGATGGTGCCGAAGGTGGGATTTGAACCCACACAGGCACAAGCCTACGGCGCCCTGAACACCGCGTGTCTGCCTATTCCACCACTTCGGCACAACTACATATACCTTGTTTTCGAACATTAATAGTTACAAGACCCCGCCATGCCGTGAACCCAGAAGGCTTTGAACCCGCCCTCAGCAGGTGGGTGCCCTCCTGCAGGCTTCTGCGCTTCGCTTGATAGCGACTTGCACTCCACCCCCAGCGCCAGGCTCCCTTTTTCACGGTGTTGGCTCAAGCT
>CAYORX010000001.1:73071-132560 GCA_964406505.1 uncultured Eubacteriales bacterium | reverse complement strand
CGTGATTCACGTACACAGCAGGGTGCATTGTCAATACTAACTACCATATGTGCTCTTATATTATCACCGGTACAACCTTTATTGCAAGAGATAGAAATATTCATCAAACTTTTCATCGCTGCACAATATACTGTACTAACACAAAATTGCAAACATGACCCATTTTCACTAAAACTTAAAGAAAGGAATACAGACAAATGCGACCTAAAAACAAGCCTAACCTTAAAATATATACTGAAAGTGAAATAACCTATCTTCAAATGCAATGTCCTACCGGCATTTTTTGGACAGTCCGCCCAGGTGACACTTTGTTTAGTATTGCCCGCACCACCGGAACCACAGTAGATCGTATTCGCTCTTTAAATCCAAATATTATTCCAGAATCGCTTCAATTGGGAATGCAAATCTGTTTGCCTGAAGAAACCGCACTACCTAGAGGAGTCATACCTCCGTGTGCCTCAGGACTGTACTGGATAGTGTCACAAGATGACACTTTATTTTCCATTGCAAAAGAGTATGGAACTACAATTGAACGTTTAGTAGAACTTAACCCTGGAATTGATCCATTAAACCTTCAGGTAGGCATGAACATATGTTTACCCAATAATATCTAAAGTAAACGATATCTGTAGTTTGGTATGCCGCGGCCCGAATTTGCATAGATCTAATTTTAAGCGACTATTTTTATTTGGAGGGGATTTCTGTGGAGGAAGTTTTGCTCGAACTCATGGAACAAGAAAAAGAAGCCGTAGAAAAATATAAAAATGTATCAAAAACGGCAAAGAGTTCTACCGAGCGGGAACTTATCGATCGCATTTTATCTCAAAAGAAGTTTGAAATTGAGACATTAAAATTGTTGTGTTCCGGTAACGTGCCAGACAACTTTATTGCGTTTGGAACTATTATTGAAGACGATGTGAATTTTAGGGATTCCCCTAGCCCTTCGGGCATTCTTTCAACGGTACTGGATAGGGGGACTCCAGTTATCTTAACTGAAAGGCGAGGAAATTGGGTGGGCTTACAATTATATGACGGAAAAATTGGATGGATCTTCAGGGATTATGTAAGGGCTAACGAATAAACTGCAATACTCTCCGCCACGAATAACAACGGAAATACAACGCGATAAATATGATGTTCGGGTAGACCAAGGCAAAATGGAGGTAGGACTAAAACCCTACCCCCATTGGAAGTTTTGGATCTTATCTATTACTATTTACCATGTGCCAATAAAAAGTTGAGTAAACATTTTTCCATAAGTGCCACCCTCAGCGACACCAACCCCAATATGAGTGTAATCAGGGTTTAAAATGTTTTGCCTATGCCCATCACTTTGCATAAGGGCTTCATGAGCGCGTTTAACTTCCGCCGCACCTGCCAGATTCTCACCTGCTATACGATATTGCACACCTGCTCTTTTCATCATGTCAAAAGGAGAACCATATGTAGGGGATGTATGACCGAAATAGTTAAGATCGATCATATCTCGGCTTTTCATTCGGCCAAGTTCGACCAGTCTTAAGTCAATCTCTAAAGGTTTTACCCCTGCTTTACTTCTTTCTTGGTTTACCAATTCTACCATCAATTTTTCTTCAGCCTTTATATCTATATCAAGACCGGGTGATGGTTCTGGAATAGGAGTTGGATCTGGAGTTGGTGTTGGTTTCGGATCCGGAATAGGTTTTGGATTTATTATAGGATAGTTAATTTCTCGAGATAACCTATCTAATATTTTTTGAAGCGTTAAACTATCTTTATATGTCTCGGCTAAGAGTAAAGAAAGACTATCGTATGAAGCGCCCGCGAAAAGAAACAGTTTACCGCCATCAGGGGTCGGAAGAACGTACCGTGTATACGGTGATGCGAAGAGTTGCTTTACGGGCATAATCAATCCTAGACTGACTGCAAAGATAAGTAGTGCAACAACAAGTTTTTTCGATTTCATAAAGTTTCCCCTTCCATATTTCTATACTTTAGACCAACTCTACCCATATAATACATCTTCCACCTACAACATGGAAAATGTACATATTTCCAATTCTATATGAAAATACCACCGAGAATCTACGGAGGCCAGGTATATCGCAAACATCCTAGCCTCCCAGTTCTTTTAATTAGCCACGAGGAAAACAGTCGTGATCAACGTACTGTGCGTAAATCCAGCCTACCTGACCTGAAGGCAGTTGTATTTTAAGCCACTCCCGTTGTAATTCTAAAACACCCACCATAGTACCCGCACTTACTTGGGCAATAACGGCAAAAGTTAAGCCTGGTCCTTGTCGTACATTCACCAAGTGGCCGGTAACCCTACCCATACATTTCGGCTTTTTCCTTCGGATCTTAACAACTACATGAATATGTCTAGTTCTAAAGACCCTTGCATCTAGCATGATTATCTTAGTTGCAATTATTGGCTCTCCGGCAGGCGGCACCTCGTAATTAGCATGCTCTACCTGAACTGATACCCGGGATGTCATACCTGGCTTAGCCTCGGGAAGCACTACAAATTCAGAAAAGGGCACTTTAAAGTGTAACGTGTGTACTGTTTGAGCAGGATCCATGAGGGGCTCATAAATTATCCTTTGCGAAATGACCCCATCAACTATTACTTTTCCTGGTGCAACAATTACACGTTTAACTTCAGGAGTCGATGATGAATCTAAAATTGCCGCGGCTAAAGGTTTTTCTTCAGGGATATCCACTATTTCTCTCACTATTCCTTGAGATTGATTTTCACCGATCACTTCCTGAATTCTTACAAGTTCTTTTATCAATTTTAAACCATGAACCCCGGTTACATCGGTAACTACACGTATTTTAAGAACTCTAATTACTTTGACCCTTACTTCAATAATAATCCTTGCAGTTATTGCTCTTCCATCTTTCCCAACATCCACAGAAATAAATTCTATTTGCGCATCAGCTAATACTGTCATTCCTGGTTGTACCCCAGGTAGATCTACAAATCGCTCAAAAGGGATGGTATGGTGCATTACGTGAACGGTCTGATAAGGTGTTTTCGATTCATAAATGGTCCTAAGGCTAATCGTTCCATTGACGATAACTTTATTAGGCAGAATAGTAGATGAATTAACCTCAATAGTTGCTACCTGATCGATTATAGAAACTGCATCTGGCTTACACTTGGGAACAAACAAATGTTCCCTTAAAACTGCTTGAGCAGCTGACTCACCCAATACGGTTTCCGCTCTCAGAGTTTCTTTTGTTACCTGCATACCCGGTATCCCACTTACATCGG
This sequence comes from uncultured Eubacteriales bacterium, assembly GCA_964406505.1. Lineage (GTDB taxonomy): Bacteria > Bacillota > Sulfobacillia > Fermentithermobacillales > Fermentithermobacillaceae > DTU015. The sequence continues at coordinate 129,301 of CAYORX010000001.1, read as the reverse complement.
TAATAACATTGATTACCTTGGTTTCAGCAACTCGAACCGTTAACATCACTACGGCCCTAACAACTACACTTTTCCCGTCAGGGCTAATTTCGAATGAGGCATGTTCAATGACTACGTTAGGTGTTGCTACCATGCCGGGTTCCACGCCAGGAAGATCGACAAATGTACTAAATGGGATTTCGGCATGAAATACATGGACCGTTTGGTATGGAACTGCGGCTTCATAAATTATTGCTATTTCTAGAACTCCATCTACAACAACTTTATTAGGAAGCACGGTAACTTTGTTAATCTTGCTTTTACCGGCAAAATCAATAACCGATGCTACCGGTGGCTTTGGCCTTGGCACTGATACAGCTTCAGAAACTACTACCTGTGAAGTGCCTGCACCTATGGTTTCTTCAAGTCTTATCTCCTCGGTTTTTACTTTGAGGGTATCTATGCCCAATCGTTACCCTCCTCTCTTAATAGGAAAATATCTCGTTCGCTAGAACATCTATATGCCGAGGATATAAACAATGTGACCACGCCGTTTCCGAGCAATTGCATATAAATTGGCCAGCGGCATTATAGGCGAAGATATATGGAATAATTCAGGGGTTTTATACCGTAAATAGAAAATGATAATAAGTCACGAAAATATATTCGGAATCATCTAAATGCAACTGCTTTTATACAGACTGCACTTCTTTTATATCTGGAATTTCTTTCTTAAGCACTCGCTCGATTCCGCCTTTTAGGGTCATCACAGCGAATGGGCAACCCTTACATGCTCCCGTAAGCTGTACTTTTACCACTCCATCTTCAGTAACGTCTACAAGTTTTACATCGCCCCCATCTGCTTGAAGCGACGGGCGAACTAATTCTAAGACTTTCTGCACTTTTGTTTTCATCAATGATCCCTACCTGACATTATATATTTTGACCACAACTAGCGGATATCTGCATACTCCTTTTACAATTGTCTTCTATTTTGTTTTCTTTTTCAATAGCATCGAGAAAAGTTTGATCATCGGTAAACTTTCTAGCTTGCATCATACAGGCTCGTACCACCTTTTGTCTATACGAGCTATCTATCCTAAAAGTTTTAGTGGCTTCGATTAATTCCTTGTCGCTAATAACAGATTTATCACTATCAAAAGCTATTCTTTTTGCCCTAGTTACTAATTCTTCAAGTTCGGCACATGAAAAATTATGAGTTAAAGGTACGATCTCCCTCCATAACACTTCGCGAATTTGGCTGTCATCAATTTCCAAAGGAACTTTTTTCTTAGCACCACCTTTAGAAAATCCAAGATGGACAAGCAAAACCTCTAGACGGGCTTGCGGTCCTGGATAAAGAAAAGGTATTTTATAATCAAACCTACCAGCTCTTAAAAATGCGTCGTCTAGATGCTCTGGAACGTTCGTTGTTCCTACTATTATGGCAGTCCTGTCGGGTTTGCCCAGCCATTCAAGGAATTGAGAAAATACACGCTGGGTTTCCTCTTCGGCTGATCCCGCAGACGAGCCGGTTCGTTTACCGAATCTGTCAATTTCATCCACAAATACTATTGCAGGAGACATTTTTTCTGCAAGATTAATTGCATTTTTCATGTTTTGACCTGATTCACCAAGCCATTTAGAATAAATATTTTCGGTAACCAAATTTATAAACGGAAGCTGAATTTCACTTGCCAACGCGCTGGCAAATAAACTTTTACCGGTTCCCGGCGGTCCAAAAAATAAAAGTCCTTTGGGCAAGCCTAAGTCAAAATGCCTCGCCCTTTCAGGTCGTTTTAACACGTTTATTATATATTTTACAATGAATTGTTTAATCGCATGATAGCCACCGATATCTTGAAAATTAAATTGCGGATCGCCCACTTCGAGAATTTTTGAGCGCTTTACCATTTCAGACTTTAATTCTTTCATAATATCAGGTTCGAAAGTTTTAACTCTTTGATACGATTCGAGTAAAATGCTTTCAATTTGGTGGAGATTTAACCCGGATAAGGTTACCGTTGCTGCTTCTAATTCACCACGTCTAATTGGTATATCCAAATCGACAGCAGTAGATTTTATAAGTTCTTCCCGTTCATGCCTACTTGAAGGATCTACCTGTATGATTACAGCAAACTCCCTAGTATATTCATCCATCAACAACGCAGCATCCTGGGTAATGATTATCACACAAGAACCCTTTGCCATAATTTGGGGGTTGATTGCCCAAGAGCGTAAAGCAGCTTGAAATCCTGTATCGTATTCTTTAACTTCAGAGACGTTTTGCAAAACAAGTACTGTTCTTGCGGTTTTAAGAAAAGAATCCATTTCCTTGAGGACTGCTTTGAGCGTCTGAATTTCGACTGAACCCTCGGGCTGCATGCGAGAAGTAAGCACGCTTGGATTCGGAATAGGTTTTTTGTACGGTTTAAAGTAAGGTCCCTCATCTCCAAGCTTTAAGTTGCCTAAACCATCCCACGGATCGTAAAGAAACACATTTTCAATATGATCAAAATCCGGGTCGGATAAGACAAACTGTTTAAGTTGGTAAATTCTTTTAGGATCAACAGTCTCAAAGCAAATAATCGGTGAATAATTTGCTTTACGCTTAAGCACTCCTGACTTTATCCAAGAGTTATCAAGATAATCTCCTGCCAAAATGTTCCTCCTCAACCACAAGGTGCGCTAATTTTAACCGTTAAATCAAGGCCGTATTCTTTCAGCAAATTGATAATCTTATCAGTTCGCCCGTGACCAGCCCTTTCTAAAAGATTGATCACATTTTTAGTTATCTCTACTTCAAAATACGACTCAAGTTTAGGTTTTACAGCTATCGTCAATGGGGCACCTTCTTTTCTCTACCGATGCTTTCCCCTAATTCTCTAGCAATTTCTGACGACGTCTTAGGTGATACAGTCACAGGTATTGCCCACAAACCAAACTCCTCAAGAACTTCTTTTAATCGTTTTGCTTCATCAAAGCATGAATCACCTGGAAACCCAGAGAACTCTATCTTAATTTCCTTTTTAGAACCGATTTCCGCTTTTATGGATCTAGCCATTATAACACACCCTTTACTAAAACCTTTTTCCCATCTATAGGATGTTGGAGTTCCCCTACTTCAACTTCGTAATTAAGCGCTGTAAAAGCTTTTGTAACACATAATGCGATATAGTTTTGAACTACATTTTCTTTGATTTCACCTGCAATCTTTTCGAATCCTCCGTAACTATCACATATAAATGTTACTTCCCCGGTTTCACGATCAACATTTATTCCAATACCTCTATCGAATGATGGCCCGGATAATGACCAGTCGCAATACACAGTTCTACCATAGTAATCGCGAATGTTATTTCCCACATCCATATCCATCTCCTCTGCACATGCCCAAACCGCTTCGTTCAGTATTTCCCAACCAGGATCTTGTTCTACTGTTTTGCCCTTTTCTAAAGCGGTTTGAAGCTTAATATTAGCTTTATACGAACTGATATGACTCATAAATGTACCCTCCATCTAAGCTTAATTTTATCTCTCAAAAAACTTTCTTTTTGCGCCTCGACAAGCTGAATCTTACTATGAATACTTTGCAGTCGCCGCCTGATGACTTCCGGATTAACCTCAGCTTCTGCCTTAACGCTAGGTTCGCTATATGAATCTGCCCTCGCTTTAAAAGGTTGTTCCCGTTTTCTAAGTTCAATTTCAAACACAGAATGCTTAGCCCTCGATTGTTCTTTGGCAGCATCATCGGATTTTTCCATTAATTTTGCAGCGATCAAATCTATTTCTGCTAGTAGATGTTTAGTTTCCAATTGTTTAGCTTGAGATTTCCACTCGCTTACTTTGATGGACCGCACTCTAGCTGCTCCTCCAGAACGCTGCCAGTTATCGACGATTTCTTGAAACTTGTCAATTTCGTCAGCACCGGGTGGACGTTCTTCTTTATGCATCCCGTCTTGAGCGTAATCATGCAACGGGATGCCCTTTGTAATATATTTCCAACGCATAAGATCGATCTGTCGTTGGAGCCTATCTTTTTCCTCTTCTAACACTCCAATCTTTTCATCAAAATCTCTCGTCAGGAATGAACACCACAAGTTGATGGCGGTGAATGAAAAAAATACAAATGTTAGTACACCTAGTGGAAGCGTTGTCATTAATCTAGGCCCCAGTCTTAATGTCGGAAGCATGACATAAGTCAGTCTAAAACTGAAATAGTTAGATACGGCGAAAAGTACAACCAAAACTACTATAGATTCAACAGTATGTTCATATTTAGTAATAAGAGTTTTCATCCATATATATCCGATCCAACTCAGAACCACGAAGGCTACCAAGGTCCACAAAAACCACATGATCCAACCACCTCGCGTTCTTTATGGATGTTATAGCATCGTATCCAAAACCTTATGGTTTCATCCTGGGGTTTTGAACAATATCTTTCAGATATTTTCTGGCGTACCATAAATGATCCGTTCCAGAAGAACTTAAGCGAAACTTGTTTCCTGATTGCACAACCTCCCTGGATTTGCTGACAATTTTACCTATTATTGCAGCATTTATTCCAGCTTTTTTAAAAACGTCACAAAGTTTTTTCCCGTTCGATACAGAAACGATTAAACTTCCAGACGAAATTAGCCTAAAAGGATCTATTTTGCAAAACTCAGCCACTTTTAGCGTAACCGGAAGCACCGGGATCTTATCAGCATAAATAATCGCACCTAAGCCGGAAGATTCGCACATCTCATAAACAGCACCGAAAATGCCTCCTTCAGTAGCATCGTGACAGGCATTGGCACCTGTTTCAACGGCAAGTTTACCTTCTAGTGTTACGCTAATTAGCGAAAGCATTTCCTTTGCCTCATCGATTAAATCAGATTCTAGAACATCTTCGAAAACTTCCTGAAAATCTCTGACTAATATCGAAGTGCCTCCTAAACCTGCCCACTTGGTCATAACTATATCATCCCCAATTTGAGCATTAGAGGAACCCAAAATCTTTCGGTTTTTCGTTTTTCCAACGGCCGTTACGCTTATTATCGGTTGCTTTAAGCCCTGAGTAACCTCCGTATGACCTCCGGCAACCTGTATCTTTTCTTCCAAACAAGCATCATTAATATCGTCAATTATCTGCTGCAAATCTGACAGTAGCGAGTTTTCAGGCAATAGCAACGTAACTAAAATACATATGGGCTCCCCTCCGGCAGCAGCGATATCGTTAATCGCTACTTTAACAGCTAACCATCCTGCTTTATCTTGGGCACCTGTAATAGGATCGGTGCTTATCAGTAAGAACTCATTTCCCAAATCTAAAGCAGCGCTATCTTCACCAATCGAAGGTGTTAGTACTACTTCTTTTCTAGAATGGCCAAGACGCTCGAATACTATTTCCTTAAGCAATTTTGGAGAGATTTTTCCTATAAGTAAAGTTTGATCTGTGTTCATGATTGCCCCCAGGATGTATCTTCATATTTTCGGCAAAGAGGTGTATCGGTAGTGCTTGATAAAGCGTTTGAATATTGTGCCATCATAATTATACCAATAAAGTGCATTATGATAAAATATCCATTGAACTTAATTCACAACATCTTCATTAGGAGGCCATATGTTAAGAATAACCGGTGGATATCTAGCAGGTAAACGCATATTATCCATACCTGGAAAAAGTACACGTCCACCTTTAACCAGAATTAGAGAGTCTGTAGCTAATATTCTTCAAAGTTATACCGAAGAGGCAGCTGTTTTAGATCTTTTTGCAGGTACCGGCAGTTTCTCTTTTGAACTTTTATCAAGAGGAGCAAAATCTGCCGTCTTAATCGATAAAAATCCAAGAGCCATACAAATACTGCAAGAAAATGCTTCTCGATTAAACGTCCAAAACGTCGTCCGGGTGATCAAGGGTGATGCCTTGCGTGTTGTAAAAAAACTTGAAAACTCCGAAGAGAAGTTCGATATCATCATTGTAGCACCACCATACTTTACCAACACGGATCAGAAATCCATGGAGAAACTTGCGTCAGCGGTGCTTTTAGATCCTTATGGTATCGTAGTTTTACAACAAGCAACCAAAGAAGTCTTCCGCGAAAAATATGGTTTGCTTCAGTTGAGAAAAACTTACCGGTATGGACATACACGCATATCTACTTATATAAAATGCGAAATATTGTAAATACAATTTCGAACAACGTATGATTTTTATCATAATACATATGACAATGGGAACACGGTTTTTGCCGTAACAGAAAAAGCATTACCACGTTTTTGTATTGGACCCCATATTCCTAACGGAGCGATTTTACCGGGAAACAAGAATTTTCCGTATTTAGAGTAAACATCCTCAAAACAAACCACGTCAATCAACCCATATTCGTCCTCCAACGAGAGAAACACAACTGTTTTTCCACTTTTTGTTGGGGGTCTATGCGGTCTTATAGGGATGCCGCCGGTTTTAATAAAATCTCCAGGCCTAAGATTAGATAAAGAATGGCTTGCTACAAAATTTTGTTTTTTAAGTCTGTCACGATGCATTTCCATAGGGTGAGCAGAAATTCCCGTGCCAAGAATCTGGTATTCGAAATCTACCTTTTCCTTTAATGAAAAATCTGCAACACCTGGATAATTGTCGATAATACGTGGTTCATCATTATCCCGAATGTATTGCAAAAGACTCTTTGATCGCGGTTCGTTATCGACTGCATATGCATGTTTAATCTGCCACAACAAAAATCTACGAGAAAGCCCAAAATCGTCAAAAACTCCACATAAAATCAAGTTGCGCAAAACGCCAACGTCGATTTTGATACGTTTGGTAAAATTATAAAAAGATTTGAATTTGCTTTTTTTCCTTTCGCGCAAGATAGCATTAATGATATTGCTTTTCATATCTTTTATCATCCTAAATGACATGCGTATCTTATTTCCTTCTATCACTATGTCTTTATAGGAATGATTAATCGAAGGACCCAAAATTTCTACGTTATGCTTTTTAGCTTCAACACATAAAGTGGATATGGGGTAATATCCCATAGGTTGATTATTCAATAAGGCACCATAGAACTCTGCAGGATGGTGTTCTATCAAATACGCAGTCTTATAAGCCGTAGCAGCAAAAGAGCGAGCGTGGGCTTCACAAAATCCATAGCTTGCGTAGCCTTCTATGCAACTAAATATTTCACTAGCGATCTGTTCTGTTGTTCCCATTTGGATAGCTTTTTTTATAAATAGTTCCCCCAGTTTCTCCATTTCATTCGGACACCTACCATGTGTCATAACTCTACGCAAATTATCAGCCTCCCCTGGCGTAAATCCGGCGAATTTGGAAGCAATTTCAATTACTTGTTCTTGGAATAAAATCACCCCATAAGTATGTTTTAAAATTGGTTCAAGCCGTGGATCGGGATATGTTATATTTTCTTTTCCGTGACGCCGTCTAATGTAGGGTTCTACCATCTCCCCTTTAATCGGCCCAGGACGTATCAATGCAACACTTGCCACGATATCTTCTATACTATTAGCACCAAGTCTTGACTGAAGCCCCCTTTGCGCAGGACTTTCTAATTGAAAAATTCCAACTGTATCACCGAGCCTCAGTCTACTAAAAGTATCATTATCGTTTAACGGTATGTCATCAAAATCAGATCGAATATCCCGGATATTATGTTTATGCAACATGTTTTCTTCAGTATTATACGAAGAATTAGTTCGCATGAATTGTAGCGAATCTTCAATTGCGCTTAAGGTACGTAAAGATAAAAGATCTATCTTGGTTAGACCCAAATCTTCTGTATCGTCTTTATCGAATTGTAAAATTTTATGGCCTTTGGCCGAATATTCAAGAGGAGAAAGCCAGTTAATCGGATTTTTAGAAATTACTATGCCACTCAAATGAGTGCCTAAGAACTTAGGAAAACCCAAGATATTACTCGCTGTTTTAGCAAGGATCTCCAAGCGGTTTTCCGGAACATTCAAGCTTTTAAGTTCCGGCAGAATTTTAAATATATCTTCAAATCGACAGTCATGAATATGATGCAACCGCTTGGCAATGGTATCTATCTCAGCTTTTGAATATCCCATAACTTTGCCGACTTCTCTTACAGAAGAGCGCCCCCTGAAGGTGTTGTAAGTAGCGACCGACGCTACATGCTCCTCTCCATATTTTTTATATACATACGCAGTAATCTCATCTTTTCGCCGCGCATCGAAATCTATATCTATATCTGGTTTTCTGCCTCTTTCGATACTCATAAATCTTTCAAATAGCAAGTTTTGTGCTATTGGATCGACGCCAGTAATCCCTAAACAATGCGCAACAGCAGAATCTGCCGCAGAACCTCTACCGGCGTAACGTATTTTCTGTTCAGTTGCGAACCTTATAAGATCCCATACTACAAGAAAATAATCTGCATACCCTAAATGTGTTATTACTTTAAGTTCTTCTTCTAGCCGCGTTTTGATTTGATTTGTTATTTTCCCGTATTTACGTTGTGCTCCCCGATATGTCAAGTGATGTAAGAATTGGTTAGAGGATTTAAAGTTCTCGGGACATGAAAATTCGGGGAAATAGTGAGAATCTAAATTTAACGGGCAAACACATTGTTCAGCAATGACTTGAGTCATGTATAGGGCCTCAGGGCAATTTTTATATTCTTTCTTAATTTCTGCTTCGGATTTTAAATAGTTTTCTGAATTCAACCGTCTTTCAGGATGAATATCTTCAAGTTTGGTTGATGTACGTATACAGGTCAAAATATCGTGAATTTTAAAATCTTTTTTAGATACGTAATGTACGTTATTCGTAACAACCGTATGTAAATTCAAATTTTCTGCCAAATGCAAAAGTGCCCGATTTAAATTCATGGAACCAGGAAGTAGGGACTCCGACATTTCGATAATAAATGAGTTTTTCCCAAAAATATTTTTGTAATTCTCAGCCACTTGTTTAGCTTCTTTAAATCTCCTATTCAATATTAGGGTAGGGATCAAGCCCTTTCTACATCCAGAAAGAATGAAAAGCCCTTCTTTGAAGGATGCCAAGGTATTTAAATCTACCACCGGAAAACCGCGCGTGTTTTCAGTATGTGCTTGAGTTAATACGGAACATAGATTTTGGTAGCCTATGCTATCTTTGCAAATCAAAGTAAGATGAAAATTGCCTTTAGCACTCACTTCGCATCCTATGATAGGTTTGAGCCCGTATTTTCGCGCAGATTTAATGAACTTTACGGCACCGGAAAGCCTATTATGATCGGTTAAAGCGATAGATGGCATATCTAGTTGAGCCGCTCGTTTCACAACGTTAGTTAAACTGGAGGCTCCATCTAAAAAAGAAAACGGACTGTGAACGTGAAGGTGGATAAACATCGTTCAATCAAAGACCCTATAAAGATTCCAATTGTTTTTGCCCGAATAAATTTCATAAACTCCGTTTTCATCACCTGCTAGCACTCTGTAGAAGGTTTTTTGTTCATCGCCTTCCCACCATCTGCCAATTTCATTCCATTTATCGATTATCGATTTTACTGCTAGCCAATTTTTAATCCAAAAAAATCGCTTTGGCCTTCCCCGTTCACAAACCACTAAAATCGGCTGATCCACTATTTTTGACATATATCACATACCTCCTCAAGAATGGGATTTACCGAATTTCATGGGATCCCAAAAACTTAACATCTTTTCCCTGCGCAAAATTTCCGGTTTAAAGATTTGATTATGCTTACGCTTGTCGTGAATTCCCCACACCAATACAGAACTTCCGAACTTCCGCTCTATATCTGATACAACAGACTCTAAAACATCTGTAAGTTTTGCAGCATTTGAACTGGGGGAGTTGCTATTTAACAGTGGCATTAGTGGCATTTGCTTTACCGAAATCCTCTCGATATTTTTAAAAGCTAATTCGATCCTTGAAACATGATAGGAAGGTTTATGCCTTAATTCATGCATGCCTTCCTCGAAAAGTTTTGAAACAATTGAATATAAAAACATAGGAGTATATGCAGATTTAATTAACTTGTGTCGTTTAATTACAGGCGTAAAATTACCGATTATAATTAAGACAATATCTCTAACCTGGTTATTGTACCGGCTTAATTCTGCTGATACCTCGCGAAGCACAGGGATAAATATCTGCGGTGTTAAATCACTATAGAAATCCTCTATGTTTACCGTTTTCTCGATACATTTCTTTAAATATAATGGTTTTACCTTAAATCGATCTCGCCCGTTAACTAAATCAACGACTAAATATGCCCAATGACCTATTTGAGTCGCAAGATCATTTGTTGTTATACGCTGTATGTCTTGAAAAGTTTTTAACCCTAAACTGTATAAGCGGGATATTATATTTTGAGGTATCGGCCATAGACAAGAAATAGGAATGTCAGCAGAATGAGCAGATTCTTTTCCAATCTCTATGTTTGCAAATATATAATTTTCGCCTATTTCAATATATTTAAATTGTTTTTTAACAAAAAGCGCTTTTTCTTTTGTGATTAACTGTTCAAACATCCATATAGAAAAAGATTTTGCTAAGAGCTTTGACTTGCATTTTGTTATAACAGCTTTACAAAACACATCTTTTGCAAGGGATAAAGTTTCAAACAATTGATCGTCCCCTAAAAAATCTGCAAAAACCCCGCAATATTCATGATCGAATTCAACGAACGGGGTTACGCTTGTAAATTTATTCGATATATTCGCTGGAAAATCTGTAGTTTCATCAGTTACACGAATAGTTTCACATAAAGGAGATGCTAATCTAGCTTGCCGTACGGTATCCCCAGGTCTTATACCATCTTTAAACGCCTGTTTATTACAATCTAGGACCCTATCTTTAAAATGAATAATAAGCGGACGAGCTATATCAATTTTACGCTTAGTTTGTTCTTGATATGCCTTTATCCCCAAAAATTTAATGTAATACAAAGCTGACATATGATCACCTGTTCGCGGGAACATTTGTTCGCTTAATATCATAAACTCATAATAAAACTAAGTCAAGGGCATTAATTTTTTCGTTTTCGTTAAAGATTATATAGGTGGGCAATAAATATACCCAGGTAGCTTCATAAGCGTGCTACCTGGGCATATTATCAAGTATGTTAAATGCTACGCCTAGTATGGTAACTATTCTTCGACAAATTGTTTCAAGGCATCTCTACCAGCATCTATAATACCTTTGCTGGTGAATGTCGCCCCTGATATTGTATCAACATCAAATTTTTGAGTTTCAATTATAGCTGCAGGAATTCTTGTAATTGCAGGATCGGATAACCCTTGCGTTTCGCTGTGGCTAAGCACCTCAAATCCTGTAATTTTACCGCTTTGAACCGTAACAACTACTTGGATGGCTCCAAATAATCCTTCACCCGTCCCCTCGTATATCCCGTCGGGGATAGATGTAATATCCAAATGAACCGCATCGCCGGGAGCAACGATAGCAGTTAAGAAATCATATGCTTTGCTAACACCAGCCTTTACGGCTCCCGAAGATACTGTGGCACCAGAAATGCCATCTACCCTTGCAGGGTTATTTTCGCCTTTAAATCGAGATAAAAACGCCTCGTCTTTAATACGAGTCCCAATTCCAGGTGTTTCAGACATAGATACTATCTTAACTTTGGTTACAGCGGCTTCGGTATTTACACCAATCATCATTTGAATAGGACTATTTCCATAACCTTGAGATTCCACTTGTACAGCAGCCCCTAGCACGTCCGAACCGCTCTTGCCTAACCAATACGGCGTGCCATTTTCTTCTAGTTGTTCGATCGTTGAAGCCCCGGGAATAACCTCTTTTGCGGCATTCAAAAGATCCTCCCTGGCACGCTCATCAATTATAGGTTTAGTCTTATTATAAACTGCTGCCAATCCAAGACCTGACAGCGCGCATATAAGTGCTAAAATTAAACCGAGTTTAGCTACTTGCTTCATGTCAGCCTCCTCCTCAGAATCACAAACTTTAAATTGATTGGAATGCCAATTAGAATAATAACATACTAGCAGTTATTTGTGCAGAAGAAACAACCAGAAGAATATGTTAAGATATAAGTGGCACATGCAAAACTAACTCGTGAAGGAGCAACCGTTCATGGGTAAGGTAGAAATAGAACATGGTATGGCCAAATACACTACAAATGGTGAAATATATTATGTTAAGCGACATTTCACTCCCTCAATAATTCCCGGCAGCATTTCGCACAGATTTTTAGTTCATGAAACTTTTTTTAGTTATGGTCCAATCGAAAAAATTGTAAGCTTATTAGGAACAGGCCGAGTCAATGTCGTTTCAGTAAAACTTGCCAGCGAAATGAACTTAACCGGTGAAGATCGAGAGAGACTCACTGAAATCGTTGGTCCTGAATTCTATTTCTCAAGAGCAGCATATCAATACGACAGAAACACTTTGCCCCATCAAGATTCAGAAACCGCTATGGGATTTCAAACAGTATTCGACATTCTAGTTAGAAATTGGGACGACGGGGAAAAAAACATATGGCAATTATCCGACGTTCCCATTTGGTTTGATTTTGGTGCCAGCCTTGATCCCCGATGTCAGAATATATACCGCTTTTTGCTTAAATTACAAGATTCGGCTGAAGCCGGCCGTGTTTCAACTATTAAACGATATTTTGAAAACTATTCGCGACAAAGAAATAATATTCTACAACAAGGTATCGAAGTATTTAAAAATATTCCTCTAAGTGAAATTAGAACGATCGTTCGCGTTGCAGAAGCTAATTTTGCAGGTTTTTTTGCGGAATGTCTTGCAAGGAACATTTCACAAATCGAGGAAGATATAGATATCATTAGGGGAGCGTTCTTACCTAAAGAACTTGAAGCCCCCGATTCGCTTATATTTACCTCCTCCTTACCAAAAAACAATTATTGGCGTCAGATTAAGTAAACCTTTACCACGCGTTGTACCTGCATTTAAACATGTTGGGCTAATTCGATTAATATAATTATATGCAATGGAGCAAGATTTAAACCTAAGCGGTTTTATTAAGTATGGGAGATTCAATTATGGAAAGCACTAAAACACCGATCTTAACAATGGCCGCCACTTATATAGGAACAGTGGTAGGTGCGGGGTTTGCATCAGGTCAAGAAGTGCTTCAATTTTTTGGGTTGTTTGGTATCAACGGTATACCCGGTGTAATAGGATCTATTGCCGGTCTTTTTGTTTTTGGATTTGCTTGCATTGAAGCTGGACGGCAAACTCGGGCATCTACATATAAACCCGTTTTGGCGAAAGCCGTAGGTAGGACAGTTGCACAGTTTTTAGATGTAATAACTATTGTTTTTTTATTTACTGCGCTATCTGCCATGATTTCAGGTGCAGGATCAGTTATCACTCAAGAATTCGGACTTCCCTGGATTGCTGGTGCAGTTTTGATGGCGGTGATCACCTTCATAACCGTATTAACTAGATTCAGCGGCGTCGTTCACGCTATTGGGCTCGTAGTTCCTTTTCTTTTAGCCGGCGTTGTACTTATTGCTGTGGGTGCTATATACATGAACGGATTAAAAATTGGAAAACCTCCTCCCGGCTACGAACCACCAATTTCTCATTGGGCAGTTTCGTCACTCAACTATGTTTCGTATAACATCTTCATTGCTGCACCTGTTTTGTCTTCTATCGGCGGAACACTCAATTCGACAAAACAATCTTTTAAGATAGCGTTTATCGGGGCTTTGGGGTTAGGGTTAGGGTTATCGGTAGTATACCTAAGCGTGGTTTCCTCATTGCCCCACATAGCAAGCTACGAAATACCTTTAGCTAAATTAGCATCGCAAATTTGGAAGTTTGGAAGACCACTGTATGTGATTATTTTCTTGGCTGAAGTTTATACTACCGCAGTAGCTAATCTTTTTAGTTTTTCGGCGAGACTTATTGATCCGAAAAGTAGAAATTTTCTATATATCGCATTAACGGCTGCGGTAGCTTCTTTATGGGCAGCATCAGCTGGCTTCTCAAACTTAGTTAGGGCAATATACCCTATATGCGGTTGGGCAGGTTCGATTTTTGTCGCCGGACTTGTAATTTACATGATAAACACGTTTGTTTTCAAAAAATAGTCAGCAGACGACAAAAGCACTGTGTTTAACTTGTACCGGCGCAAATGCCTTAGTTAAACTGATTATTTTTTAATCTTCAGCAAACCCGCTCGCTTCAAATCTGCATTCAATAAAATTTTGTAATCTGCTGCCTGTTGTGTTATATTTGAAAGTTTGACGTTGGCAGCTGATTTAAATTCTTCATCTTGAATGGAACCAAGATTGATCTCCGCATTCATAGAAGCCCCATGAATAGATGCATCCAACATTAAAAATCCCACAGCGACGTCTGTTATGGCGTTAGGGTTCCCATATTTGAGCAAATCCGGTAGAAGTGCCATTGCATCTATACATGTAGCCATAGTTCTTAGAGGAGTTTCAGTAGCACCTTTAAAAGCCTGCTGTATGGCATTTTTTCTGTGATTTTTCTCTTCTGAGGTAGATCTTGGCATTCTGAATGCCGTCTCCACTTGCCTGTACGCATCAGCATCTTCGTTTGCCAATATCAAAAATTTGGTATGTAGTTTTTCAGCGGTTTGGCTAATTTCTCCAAGCACGTCCCGTCCTTTGGTAAATCGAGGCGATTTTAAAGTAACCCCTGCTACCATTTGAAATAAAGCACAGCCCATCGCACCGCCAACCGCTGCAGCTGCCCCGCCACCAGGTACACCTGTGGCGGCACTCAGTTCCCTTAAAAAGTTTGATATATCCAACGAGATCACTCTTTTCGAAATATTTTGTAAGAATATCTTAGTGTTTGCTGTTTTAATTTTTAGTAATGAGATCTAATATCCTGTTCTTAGAAAACCCTTCTAGTTTTAATCGAGCAAAAGCGACATCTAGCAAAGCATCTAAAGGGATCAACCCAATGATTTCTGAATCGGCGATCCCTACTCCTTTGCGTTCAGCCTCTTCCTGAATTTTGCTAAACACATCTTCTATTGAAGTAGTTCGATAATCCAATAGATTCATGGTTACCTGAGCTAACCCCGTGTCTCCCATAGTTATGCCTTTTGCCTGAACGTGAGGAAATCCTCCCGAAGATTCCCTTATCCGTCTAGCAATCGAGCGGGCAATTTTGACATCCTTAGTGTCCAAGTTCACGTTATAAGCTATGAGAGCAGGCCTTGCTCCAACCGCAACAGCCCCCGCGCTTGGATGAAGTTCACCCGGACCAAAATCAGGTTCCCTAGCCGGATCGGACTTAATTGCTTTTTTGAGTCCTTCATATTCACCTTTTCTAACCGTAGGCAAACGAACCCTTTCCGGCCTTCTAGCGGCTTTAGCATATAGGTACACAGGTATATTGAGTTCTTCCCCTATCCTTTTACCCACCTGTTCCGCAATTTGTATACAATCGGCCATGGTAACTCCTTGAATTGGAACAAAGGGTATCACATCTACAGCACCAATCCTTGGATGTTCGCCGCTATGTTTTTCCATATCTATAAGTTCAACAGCCTTTTGGGACGCATTAAAAGCAGCCTGCGCTACATCCTTGGGTGAGCCGATAAACGTCACTACTGAACGATTATGGCTCGGATCTAAAGACGCGTCTAACACGTTACAACCAGAATCTATAATCGAATTAACTATTGCATCTAAAACCGATTGATCCTTACCTTCACTAAAATTCGGTATACATTCCACCAATTTTTGCTGCATAAACATTGCCTCCTTGCCAATTTCGCCAACAATATCTAGTTGTTCAAAATAATTATAATACAAAAGCGCGCTGGTTTCAGATTAAGGTCATCAAACTACTGTTTTTGATTATTTGCCACCGAATCCGACTGGAACTTTAAGTTCTTCCGTTCTCGAACCGTCTTTTACCGAATAAGTTACAAATATGATGGTTCCGTAAGGACTGGTAGCAGGTTCAAGATCCATCCAAAATTCGAAAAAGTCCCACTCAGGTGCCCGTTTTGAAACTGTAACCTGTTTGGCCCCCAATACATTGTGGCCATCCTCTACCTCTACAACAAAATTAGTTTCTCTTAGCCTTGCAAACCCTGTCATCTTAACTCTTTCCGTTAAAATCGAACCACGTTCAGGTCTAAACAGAATGACATTTTGACCTTTTTCTACGACTGATACAGGTACATGCACTACATCGTCGCCTTCAGCCTTTGACTCAATCATCCTTACATTTACATCCACTTTTTTAGACAAAGTAAATTCTTCATATGGATAACTTGTTACATTATCTCCAACTTTAGGCTCAATCAGCCTGATATCAACAGCCATTTCACCAGATGACGACAGAAAAGACACGTTTTCAAGGGTCATCGTATAACCCGTCTTATCTCTTTTGCCTGCCATAACTACAAGTACAATTTGGTCGTCACGTTCAAATAATAAACTTACCGGACGTTCAATTCGGCTAAATTTGTGTAACCATTCGGAAATCTCCTCATCGTGAGAGCCAAGAACCACAAAAGGGGGCAATTGCACAAGTTCATCCAATAGACCACTTATGTCGGCAGAGTACACGTGTTTTTTACCCTTTTCGATGTATATGAGATACTTTCCTAAAGCATCGTAATAGACTTTATTCTCGTTTGAGTAAAAAATGTATTCAGCTTCAATTTCACTTCTTACGTCTTCGGCATCCTTAATCGATTTAGCAGATTTGAATTCTTTAAGAAATTCCTCAGCATTTTCGATTCTCACTCTATTGCCATATCTATCACCGACTTCTAACTCACCTTTATCTAGTTTTGCAAGAGACACAAGATCTTTAGAACTACATCCAGCCGCAAACACACTTAACCCTAACACAATAGCTAGTAGGGGAAACCATTTTTTGATTGTCATTGGTATCCTCCTTATGAAGATCCATGATGATTTTTAAATTCCTCGTTTTGATTCAATATTCTGACGTCATGAACCTAGTTTCAGTTCCGCTAAAGTAAAATATACCAGTTTCATACTATTCTCAAAAGGTGTTGACCATTGAGTCGAGACAAGATAGCTTATTTCATGACGTCACTTAGAAGGTGAGTGATTTTATAAATGGCAGATGCAAAGCCTACGGTTTTGATGCTGCTCATGAGTTTGGATATCGGTGGCGCTGAAACAAGTGTTATAAGCCTCGCAAAAGGTATGCAAAATTTGGGGTGGAACGTTTTCGTTGCATCCCACGGAGGACAACGGGTACAAGATCTTCAAAAGGCTGGGATCAAGCATTTTTACGCGCCATTACATTCGCGAAATCCTTTGAACATGGCACGAGCATATCGAATTGTTTCTACTATAGTTGAAAAAAGAGAAATCGATATAATTCATGCCCACGCTCGAATTCCAATTTGGATTGCAGAAAAAGTATCAGTTAAAACTAATGTCCCACTAGTTACTACCTATCACGGCACGTTTAAAGCGGGTTTTCCATGGGCTTTTTTTAGCCGACAAGGAGATAAAACAATCGCGGTGAGCGAGACAATCAATGAATATATAGTCGAAAAATTTAATTTTATCCGCGATAAAATAACTGTAATCCCAAACGGCATCGATACAGACCTGTTTCGCCCTATTTCTAAGCAACACTGTGTAGATATACGCAATAGGCTCGGTATTGCGCAAAATAAAAACCCATTGCTTTTGTATATGTCTCGGTTAGATGACAACTTAGCCGATGCTGCCGTCGTAGCTATGGATGCGACATCAAAACTTTCTAAAAGATGTCCCAATGCGATGTTGCTTATTGCAGGCGACGGCAAAAGATTTGCCTCTGTAAAAACTAGGGCTAAACAGATTAACTCACAGCATGATAATGACATCATTCGCTGTCTTGGTTTTGTGTTGGACACTCCATCACTGTATGCGGTGTCCGACATCGTAATTGGAATGTCAAGAGTGGCACTTGAAGCGATGGCTACAGCTAAACCTGTGATTATATTTGGTCCTTTAGGCATTTTCGGACCTGTTTCGCCTTTGAATGTTAATGCACTGGAACAAAGGAATTATGTATCTCTTGACGCACCATATCCCCCTTCCCCCGAAATTTTACATAAATTTATAAATGATTTAATCCAAAAACCTAAAAAACGCGAAAAATTGGGGCATTTTGGCAGAAGGGTAATTGTTACAAATCATTCAGAGCAAAGCGTAGCGAAAACTACAGAAAAGATTTATTGTGAGCTCCTAGTCAAGAAATAAAAGTTCTCACTGCATGAAAGATTAATTCACTAAAAGTTTCTCTATCCACATCTAGCGCTACATCACAATTGGGCGTTTTACCGGTGATACCCCTAAAGTCTACCACTGTTCTACCTAAGGTTAGTTCACCTGATGTTTCCACCGAAACATTAAGGTGACGGGTTACAAGTATTTCAGGCTCAATAACGGCTGCAACTGCCAAAGCATCGTGGATAGGAATACCTTCTAGCCGATCGCGATAAGAGACACCATAAAAGTCCAACATCCGGGCAAGGATATCCCCTATTTTCCCTAACTTCCGCAACGCTTCGACCTCATCAAGATACATAACCGCTTTATGTGTCACATCTAAGCCTACCATGGTAATAGGAACTCCTGATTCAAACACTATTTTTGCTGCTTCAGGATCGGTTAGAATATTAAATTCTGCTGAAGGTGTTTGATTACCCTCTAATGCAGCACCACCCATTAATACTATACGCTCAATCCTAGTTTTGATTTCAGGCTTAGCGAGCAATGCAATAGCTATATTGGTAAGCGGTCCAACAGGGATTAAAGTAATTTTCTGTTTTGAACTAAGCAAAGTTTCAGTAATAAAATCAAAAGCAATCATACCAGAGTGTTTTAAGCCAGATGATTTGTGATAAAAACCATCAAGTCCTGTTTTACCATGAACGTGAGAAGATGTAATGAGCGGTCGCAACAAAGGTTTGTCCGCCCCCTTCGCAACTTTGGTCTTTAAATCTAAAAAGGATAGAAAATGTACAGCGTTATGATAAGTGTTTTTACCAGTGCTATTGCCTGCTACGGTAGTCACACCAAGAACTTGTAAAGTTTTACTTCCGAAAGCTAATAATAGCGCTATTGCATCATCGTGTCCGGGATCACAGTCGATGATAACGGGAATTTTTGCATCGCTCATAAAAAAACCTCCTGCTAAAAAGGGTTTGCGATTTGACTTTTGAGAAAATCTATCACCTGATAACGACTAGGTAAAGAAGTTTGTGCGCCTTTACGTGTAACCGATAATGCTGCAGCGGCATTGGCAAATTTGCATGCGTCTTCGATAGATCTGTCTTCTTGTAGAGCTATAGCCAATGCTCCCGAAAACGCATCACCTGCCGCCGTAGTGTCAATGGCTTCTACCTTATGACCACTTATACTTCCAAGTTTGCCCTTTTGTGCATAGACTACACCCTGTGCCCCAAGTTTAATCACTACCGTTTTGACCCCCGCCTTAATTAAATCGGTAGCCGCTAGTTCTGCGCTTTTTATATCGAACACTTTTCGGTTTGTTAAAAAAGACGCCTCATGTTGGTTGGGTGTTATCACGTCTATATCCCTTAGAACATTTCGCGGCAATAAAACAGGGGGAGCAGGATCAAGCATTATCTTAACTTCAAATGAACGCGCAATCTTTATTGCATATTTGACAGTCTGTAACGGAATTTCAAGCTGAAGCATTAATGTTTTCGTTTTTCCTAAAATAGACTTAAGTGCATCTACATCTGCTTTACCGCATCTATCATTAGCACCGGGAATTACCACTATGGAATTTTCACCTGCACCATCCACAGTTATGAACGCAGAACCAGTGGGTACACCAAAAGTAGTTATTACATAATCGAGATTAACTCCAGCTTCATTCATACTGTCAAGCAAAACATCAGAAAACACATCATCACCAATTCTACCTGCCATAACCACACATCCGCCTAGTTTAGACGCGGCCACGGCTTGATTTGCACCCTTGCCTCCCGGAAAAACAGAAAACTTAGTGCCAAAAACGGTCTCGCCCTCCCCGGGACGGACCTCAACTTTAACTACGAAATCTATATTCAGACTTCCTAGCACCAGAATTTGATTCCCCACGCTTCATCGCATCCTTTTAGGTATCACGTAACATCGGTACTTTGATACGTTTTTTCGCCCTAAAACCCAAGTTCACCACGATTTCTCTCGAGGGAAATAAGGGTATGTCCATAAATCTTTCAAAACAACTTTATGCAAACATACCCTCTAACTGACAACTTAACCCATTCTACTTGCGACAACGCTCACAGCCTTTTCTTTTAACTTGTAGGCTTTTTCTATTAGCGCTTCTTTCTCTTTAATAGCTTGTTGTACAAATTCCTGATCCTTGATCATAGGGATATTAATATCAGCGCTTAAAAGCACTGCTCTTAAGCTAGCTTCACCGAGATAGGCCGCCACACCTGCATCACTAATAGCCATCTGATTGCCTATCGGAGAGATTTCGCACACAATTTCTAAAAGTTCCACGCATGCCCTAGCTGTTTTTAAGGGAGTTTCTGTAGCATCTTTTAGTGCCTGCTGCACAACTTCATTACGATGTTGTTTTTCCTCAGATGTATTACGCGGAAGTTTATATGCATCCATGAATTTTTGAAACACAGCTATATCTTCATCCACTAAACTCTCAAATCTGGACATCAATGAAACTGCCTTATCACGAATAACAGATACTTGCTCTTCAACATCACGATACTTCTTCTTTCCTATGGTTAAATTACCCACCATAGATGCCATGGAGGCTGCAAAAGCAGCACATATAGCAGATACACTACCGCCACCAGGAGTCGGTGCTGAAGAAGCAGAATTTTCAAGTATCGTCGATAAGCTTTTATCAAATAATTCGCTCAATAGAGTTTCTCCTTTCGGTCCACTAATTTCACATATTTATGTACTGCCTATTTTGATAATTGTCTTTGCAAATCTATCGCCTTGAGTAAATTGTTTTGCAAAAGTGCGGTGGTTAAACTCCCTACACCGCCAGGGACTGGAGTTATTGCCTCTACAACTTTCGAAACTTCTTCAAAATCTACATCTCCTACAGTTTTTCCATCAACCTGATTGATTCCCGCATCCACCACTACAGTGCCCGGGTTAACCATATCTTTCGTTACAAGCCCAGCCTTACCAGCCGCTGCCACGATCACATCGGCCTTTTTAGTATGGAAAGACAAATCTTGCGTTCTTGTATGGCACACAGTTACAGTAGCATTTTCGTTAAGCAATAAAAAGATAAGAGGTTTTCCTACAGTATCACCACGACCGATAAGACAAACATTTTTTCCTTCAAGTGAGATACCATCTCTTTTCATTATTTCGATGCAACTTTGAGGGGTAACTGGAAACAACCCGTCTTTTTGGGTGAACATTAACCCTCTATTTATCGGATTAATACCATCTACATCTTTTACCGGATCAATAGCCATCATTACACGCTGTTTATTCATATGTTTCGGAAGCGGAAGTTCAACCATAATTCCGTGGCACGATTCATCTGCTGAAAGTTCTTCTAGCTTACCGATTATTTCAGATTCTTGGGAATCACTTGGAAAAGTAAATAATTCATAGTCGATGCCGGATCTGCTACAAGCCCTCTGCTTAGACTTAGCATAAAGTACAGAAGCCGGGTCATCTCCTGCTAAAACAACACAAAGCTTAGGAGTAAGGCCTTGCTTTTTCAATGTAGCTACCTTTTTCCTAACCTCGGCTCGTATTGCAGATGCTATTTTCCGTCCATCTATCAGTCTTGCTCCCATATCTCCAATCTCCTTCCTAAGTTTGTGAAAATGATTACTTACTCAATTACTGTTTTCGACATTGCAGTGCCACATACCTTCTTAATAGAAATACCGGACCAATATATCATCGCAAGGCCCGGTAATTAGATGTATTACCGATCATTTAGTTTAACTGATTTCCGCATTTTGAGCAAAATTTATCATCGCGACCTACAGGTGAACCACATTGAGAACACCATCTGTCATGATCGCTGTCCTCAGATGCTCCAGTTAAATCCGCATCTTTTTTGGGGATGTCTGCCAACTCACCAGTGCTTTCTATCTCTTTGTTTTTAGCATCGATTTTAGCTTCAATTTCGTCTACGAGCGTAAAATGTTCTGTTAAACGTTCAAAACCTGCCTCCTGCTTGTACAAGGTATGGGCCAATCTCCCAATTTCCTCAAATTTTTTACCACGCTCATTTTCCAAAGAAATGAGTTCCACCTTGAGTTTTCCGATCCTAGTCAGTTCTTTAGTTTCCTGCACTAAAGCCTCAGCGCCAATCTTAATAGAGCGACCCAACTTAGAAAGTAGTTCTTTACCTTTCTTTTCATACCCTTGCGGCACTTTCTCCACCTCTCTTTACTGTTTTTAGACGTATGTTTCAATAATTACTATTACATCTATTTTAATTTTACCCATTAAATTCTCTCTTCTTGCAGCCATCATAATAATCGTTAGTTAATGTATAAAGCCTTATATGCCGTTAAACATATTACACACTCCGTCAGCACAAGTATTGCAGGATTGAGTTGTTCCATCAGTACTTCGCGTAACACTTGAAGCAAATGTTGACATTAATTTGGTAAGTTTTTGAGAATTACACTTAGGGCATACGACAATCTCATCTTTTGTCCTAACAAGGTATTCAAATATTTCATTACAATTATGGCATTTATACTCAAAAATAGGCAAACCATCACCCCCTGTTGCCAAACCGTGAACCGGTGTTTTGACTTTATTGATCTTCCGCTCTGACATTTTCAGCATTGAGCAAGAGCGTATCGAGTAAGTTTATGACCTCTTGTGTGGTTCCTTCCCCTACGTAAATTAGGGGTTCGCAATCCCATCTCGCAATAAAATTTCGCAATTCATTAGCCATGTACTCAATATCGCTAGCTAATTCCATAGCTTTTGATAAGTTTTTGCCTTCGTCAGATTTCGCGGCTTCAAACAACATATTTGCAGCTTCAGCAATATCATCTAATTTGTCAAGAAAAATTCCTACACGCAGAAACCTTGACACAGTTCGATCCCCCCTAAGAGCATATTTCTCTGTTTTTGCTACTTTTCCTTTACTTTTGTCGCTGATTTCTAATAAGGAAAGTAAAAATGAAAACAATAAGGGTAGGTTCCAAGAAAGGGGGAGATTTTATGCCCGAACATGAAGACTACGCCATAGATTCGGTAAATGGTAAAAGTCAAGCATCTCACGTAGTCGATGAGATGAAACAGGATTTCATACCACCTTCATCAGGTATACCTATCGCACCCATTGAAAGAATCGAAACTTCCTTGTCCGAAATTCAAAATAACATTAGAGAGCAACAAATGATGGTGGAGCAAAACTTGCAGGACGCACTAAATAAAGCGTCGACTCACGTTAGCGATTCCCACACAATAGATACTTTGCTTGCTCTTTCGCAACAGGTCGCCTCAATAGTGTCACAGGGCCACGAACAATTGCAATCAAATTCTCAACACATCAAAGATTTACTAAACCAACTTGGGAACCAGTTATCGATGCAGCAAACTAAAACAGACAGACATGTCGCACAATCCCTTCAAAAAGCGGTGTGCTGTTTGGCCGATGCACAAAATGCAATTTTCCAAAGCATGTCAATCTCAGATATGGGCCACTACGTAAAAGAAGCAAATCAAACTTTACAGGAAGTTAGGAACTCGGAGCAGATTCAATGATGGAAGCTGAGCTCGGATTTTGAAAACCGAAACCCAACTGTGCAAGGGACGGAATTATTGCAGATAAAGCTTCAACGGAATAGCTAAGCCCTTCATGCAATAAGATAACCCCTCCGTCCCTCGCACTAGATAGCACCCTTTCCAATACTTCTTTAGAAGATCGCGCACCCAAATCAGCACCTCCGATATTTGTCCACATAAGTACGGTCATACCTAGTTTTCGCGCTTCATCAACCTGAACTTTGTCGAGAATTCCATAAGGAGGACGATAAAGATATGGTTTTTGCCCAGTTGCCTTAGTTACGCAAGTCTGTGCCATTTCTAACTCTGTCTGAATTTCCCTAGAACTAAGCCCGGCCAGCACTTTATGATAATACCCATGTATACCAATAACGTGACCTTCTTCTTCTATTTGCTTTATAAGTTCAGGGTACTTCCTAGCTTTTTCACCTATTACAAAAAAAGTCGCCTTAATTCCATATTCGTTCAATATTTCCAAAATCGCCGGGGTACTTGTCGGATCAGGTCCATCATTAAAAGTTAAACAAATTCGTTTATCTGGGAAAAACAAGTTTTCTGTAAATGGCAAGACTACTTCTTCGGGAAGATCCACCGTTTCAGTTTTATTTGCCAAGCCGTTTTGTTCATCCGCCTTAAGAATAACAATATCGCCAGGGAAAATACGATCAGGATTTTTCAAACTATTGATGCTGATTAGATAAGAAGTGCTTAAACCATATTCGGTAGCAATGGTCGACAACGTTTCGCCTGCCGCTACAATATGTTTTAAAGGAGGATAAAGTCTCACAAGTTCTGACTCTAAGATTTGACTAGTAGCAGGCCCAACGATGCCATCGGCGATAAGTCCCGAGTTAGTTTGAAAATTTTGTACTGCAGATTTAGTTTTGCTTCCGAAAATACCATCTACATTCACATCATAATAACCCAAATCAGCTAATAAATTTTGCAGACGTTCTACATCCTCGCCGCAGGTTCCTTGCTTCAGATGCCTTGTGATTTGAAATAATTCAACGTATTCAGGCATACTTGCCGAGGCAACTGCGGTAAACGTTTTAAAAACAATTGCAACTGTAAACAAACCAACTAACAGTTTTGAATATTTTACCGGAAATCTTTTAAACACGGCATGTACCCCCAGCAATAACCTGTGTTCCTGAGGGTATCATGCGTTTTTGTTAACTAAATTATTCCTTATCAATAATTTACCCCGAGTACACCACCACAGCCCCCCGCCAGAATCGAAAAGCCTAACCTTTTAAGCAATGATACTAACCCGATAAAAGGTGGATAGATCAATGCACCTATCAAACAGGTAGCCATAGCATATAAGCCACCTATAGCTACCCCGTAAGTCAACCCATAGCGTCCGGATTTTCTCGCCGTAATGAAAGATGATACTCCAAGAACGACGAAGCTACCGATATTTACCACCCAATAAACGATGCTTTCTTCTAATGGGGTATAACATACTGCTGCTGAAGCAAAAATTATTAACAAAACTGCTAAAACTAAAGCATATCCAACGCCCGATAAAACCGTTAAGAACGAAAAATTCTGTTGGATAGATGTTCGGCCCCATCGGGAAGCAGATTGCTTGTCAAAAGATCGATACTTCACCAGGAACACCTCCTGGTTTTTCTATATTAGCCGTCAGCCCAAGCTATTACTTATTAGTGCCTATCCAACTTATAATTCGACTCAGACCCGTTTGATGGGGACAAATAATAATATTTATATCTTGTAATTGTCGCATAAAATCGCGCCCCCAGCGGCTTTGGCCGGGTAATATTCTAGGATCTAACATTGCTACAGCAAAATTTCCAACATAATGATATAGTTTTTCCAAATAAGATCGCAGCGTCAAAACGGTGGGAAATACGCTTACTTCAGTAAATCCGATTTTACCTGTACTCGAAATCTCATTCTGTCTTAATCGATCCATCGTATTAGGGGGCCAAAAGGGGATTTTAGGGATAACCAAAACGTTCGGGAACGCTTCGGTACTTTCTCCCAAATCTCCCCCAAATCTAGCTAATACCAATGAATTTTTTTCGCTTACTTGATTAACTACCTGGTATCCGGCATCTATACCCTGGGCATATACCGCTATTCCGTTATGTTCTAAAGTCTTTACAATGTTTGCGTTTAATTCCCGAATAAACGAATATGAAGGGCATAAACATAAAACCTTACATGAATTTAAGGATAATTGCTTTAAAAAATCGCCAACTTGCTCGATATGTTGAAAATTAGACATCCTACGGCCTAAATAATCAGCACACATCATAAGAGGACCTTGCTGTTTATTCAGTTTTGTAAAACACACAGCATCTTTAACGAAGACGTCAGCTGGAGGTGTCATGCCGTAAAAGCGTCTAAGACCTTCGTAGTTAGATGCAAATTTAACATTTGATGAAAACAAGATAAGTTTTTTAAATTTATCGCTGAGATAGTGTTTTGCTTTTGTTCCGGGCCAAATTTCCCTTTTTGCGATTACCGCATTGGTATACCCCGAATCTCCGTATCCTTTTTCTAACAAACAAGTAGAATTATCGCTTTGGCTTAAAATACCTTTTAATTGCTGAACCCAATACTCTAAAGTATGTAGGGCCCTACTCAGCACGGGGGGATCTAACGGCACTACTATCAGAGTTTCAAATTCAGCCCTGAGCTTTTTCCTTATATGTGAAATGGTCGGGATAATTCCTTTGTAAAGATTGTCTAAGGAACTGAGAATGTTGGAAGTAACAAGCGTATCAATTTTTGAACCTAAAATACTCATGCAGATGTGTATAACATCATCCACAGCAAGAGCATTTTGTACATCCCCTAATGATTCCAATGTATCTTTAAGTTTGTTTAAATCTAATCGTGGCTGTCTTCGTTCCCATATATCCCCTAGGTCATCAAAACCCAGTATTATACACGCATCCCTATTCCAATCGACATCAAAAATGTTTTGATTAGCGGTAAGAACCAAAGAACTGCTAGCAGCATGGTTAACTGCCCTGGCATAAAAACAGCGTTGAGCAAACGGACAATAATGTTGGCAATCTGGATAAAGAGAACAGCTAAGTTCATATCTTAGCTCATGAGATTTACCGACCACTTGAATTTCTTTGAATAAACCAGTATGAGAAACATTTTTCCATACCGTAACCGTTGATAAAAAACGTTTTTCTTCGGTTTCTAAATTTTCGAGAAATCCTTGGCGAGCAAGATCTTCTACAACCTTTGCCTTTAGTAGACACAAATAATCGCAAGACGAAGACAAAAAAGGAATATCATTTCGAATTTTCTCGGTTTCAGCAATCTTACCTGCTAACAGCACCGACTGCTTCTTGAAACCAGCATGTTTTTTTAATTCATCTGCCATTTTTGGAGTCTTCAAATCATCAAGCCAGATGTTAACAAAAATTTCTTCCCGAGCTTTTCCAAGTAAATCATGTAACCAGTTGTAAGAATCTGATGGAGAAAACATTTTTTTCCGCTCATCCAAAACTGCAACGTTCAATTCGGTCACAGATTCATCGAGAAAGAGACTGAGCTGGTACCCCCTTACTTCAGAAATATGAAACAAATGCTTGGCCGGCCAATTTTCTCCCATTATCCATACCACTTTCTGACGAACATCCTCAGTAAGTTGAGTGATTTTTTCTAAAATGATTCCGAAGATTTTGCCTGTGGCTTCAGCGTCACTGCATGCCCTGTGAGCATCTTGCAAACTTACGTTTAGATTGCGAGATAAATCTTCGAGCTTGTAAGTACTGAATTCGGGGTAGACTATCCGAGCGAGTTCCAGAGTGTCATAGACAGGAACTCCGGGAAACTCTGTGATTACTTTTGAAAGAAATGATACATCAAACTCAGGGTTATGACCTACAAGGGGTAAATGCCCACGAAAAGTTTGAATCTGCGAAACTAGCGAAGAAATATCAGGTGCATTATTAAGGTCTTCCGAGGATATTCCAGTAAGTCGTGATATTTTGAGTCCGACTTTTATACCAGGATTAACTAAAGAAGTCCATCTTTCAACTGGCACACCGCCATGAAAACGCACCAAACCAATATCGATAATGCGATCTTCATCTGGCGACAAACCGGTAGTTTCGACATCAAACGCTACATAATCAGCTATAGGCAATAATTTATTAGACAACTTACCATCCTCCTATGTAAGTCTACACAATACTAAAACACTTCAATCCCTAAGGTTCGGTGTCTTTGATAGTTCTGTGATTTATAGCGTTATTCCTTTAATTAATATACAATTGCAAGAGTATTAAAATGATCCAATCTACACTTTAACAGATACAAGATAGGGGTGTAATCGTTGCAAATACTCGGAGTTATAGCTGCTCTAACCACAATTATAGTCTTTTCCTTTAAGAAAGTATCTTTAGAAAAAATAATGTTTGTAGCAACCATCATAATGGCATTAAGTTCCGGCCAACCTTTGAATAAATCGATCGGTGTAATCTGGGATGCGTTTACGGATAGTGCAACGATCGAACTAGCCCTGTCTGTGTTCACCATAGGAGTTTTCTCAACTATAATGAATACAACTGGATACCTAGAAAATATGGTCCAAGGACTTTCCGGGTTTCTTGGCAATCTAAAAGCTGCAATTATGACGGTACCCGCACTCATTGGTTCTATGCCAGTGTCTGGAGGGGCGGCTGTTTCGGCCCCCTTAGTGGATAAACTAGGCGACGGTCTAGATTTAACTCCTGACATTAAGGCTAGCGTAAATTTAGTGTTTAGGCACGGTATGTTCTTTCTATTCCCGTTTTCACCTGCAATGATAATGGCATCTAACATGATAGGTGTACCAATTGGAACTCTTATTTCTAAACTTTGGCCCTACGGGGTATCTTTTTGCCTCGCGGGTTATTGGGTTTTACTACGAAAGACTGGTGCATCCCACAAAAATCTTGCTTTGTCATCATGTTCTACTGAAAAAAGCAACAACGGGGACGTCGATCTAACTTCAGCCGCAACTGAAACTAGCAATTTCAAAACTAAAAGTCTTTTAAGTTTCCTTCAATATGGAGCACCTTTATTATTAGCGCTCACGCTTAGTATTTTCTTCCATATGCCATTATGGAGTTCAATGACGGCTGGGATATCGTTAGGCATAATTATGGCTCGTTTTGAAAAAGCCCCATTACCGTCAATAAGTACTGTGGTTAAAGGTTCTAACATACCTCAAGTTATTGCTATGCTATGGATCATGGCGTTTAAAGATTTCGCCTCAACCTCGCCTGTATTCCCCGCTCTAGTTGATTCAGCAAAAGGCATTGGGATTCCACCCGTAATGCTTGCAATGGTTCTTCCAATAGTGTTTGGGTTCGTTACAGCTCACCAAGCAACGACTGTTGGAGTGATGATCCCGATATTAATGCCCGCGGGGATATCTACTTCAGCTGTTTTATATTTTACTAGTGTGATTTATGGGTCAAGTTTTATTTCATATTTTTCGTCACCGCTTCACCTATGCCAAGTACTTACATGCCAATACTATGATGTAAGCCTGGCGAAAGTATATAAAATATATTGGCCGGTACTGCTTTCTGTGGCTACAATAATGATTGTAAATGCAGTAATCGCCACTAGATTGATCTAAAATATCACTTTATGGGTGACAAAATCATAACGTTATGCACCTATTCACCGGTAATATAAAACTCATGGGGGCGCTTCCAACTAAAAATCTGGTCTTCATCAAAAAATAGTTCTATTTCTTTAAGTGCAGATACTGTAGAGTCTGAGCCGTGAACTAGGTTATTTGAAATATCTACTCCAAAATCGCCCCGTATTGTGCCTGGTAAGGCTTCAGCGGGATTAGTTGATCCCATGGCTTTTCTAACTACACTCACTGCTGAGGGCCCTTCCCACACCATTGCAAAAACTGGCAGGGAGGTTATATATTGTACAAGACTGTTGAAAAAAGGTCTATCAATGTGAGCGGCATAATGACGTGTTGCTAATTCTTTATCGATCCAAATCATCTTAAGTCCTACAAGTTTTAGACCCATATCTTCCAATCTTTTAATTATTTCACCGGTAAGTCCACGAGCAACTGCATCAGGTTTAGCTAATACTAGAGTTCTTTCAACCACTAGTTCGTCTCCCCCTTTTATGTTTAGTTGTGATATATATCATTAATAATATACCGCATGTCGTCTAAAACACATAGATATTTGCTAAAGATAAGGCCCTGCATAACCTTAAGTCTTACACAGGGCCTACTCTTTTAGTGTTCCATCCTCATCCGTGCCTACAATAGCTATCACCTTTCCCGTAGCATTTTGGCTAACTGACCGCTTCTACGGACTTTACGAGAACTCCGCGCTTCATTTCCGTTGCCGTTACCGATGTTGCCTTGAATTCCTTTACTATGGCCTCTACAGCAACCCAGGGATTGACGCTATCTCCACAAGTGAACACGTCAACAGCAGCATAACCTATTTCAGGCCATGTATGAATTGCCAAGTGAGATTCAGAAATCACTACTACACCACTGATTCCCTGGGGTGAAAACCGGTGGAAGGTTGTCTTTAACACTTCCGCGCCGGCGGAGAGAGCCGCGTTGACAAAAATCTCTTGGATCCTTTCAAGGTCATTTAAGATGTCGAATCCACATCCATAGACCTCTGCCAAGACATGACGGCCCAGCCCCTGCATTTTTATCTCAGCCCCCTTCCAAAATTGAATTTCAAGGGCTACGTTAAATAGAAACCATTCACATTCTAGGTGAGTCATACCGAGGTGTCAATTGAAATATTTGCTCATGTTCAGTAAACAGAAGGAGTCTATTAAATTGTAGAGAAGACATAGTAGGTGGAAGTAATATAATAAGTTGGCGCAATTTAAATTAAGGTAGGTGACATATGATGGATTTTTCGCGATTAGCTATAAAAGAAATCCGGCGCAACCCTACCCGAACGGTTGTCGCAGTTATTGCTTGCGCTCTCGCAGCTATGATCGTTATCTTGCTCAGAATAGTTCCTGAAGGATATAATGTTCGGCTAGCACTTCCGGAACGTACATATTCCGGTGGCGATATTCTAATATTCTCTGCCCAGGCGCCGTTAACATCAACTAAATCGAATATGCTCACATGGCGCAGTTGGCCTGGGAGTGATTGGCAATCTCACCTGTTGTATTATTTTCCCGGCACCAGCTTAAAAGGTTATCTTGCCGAAGAAAAAGATACAGGCTGGAGGGCAATGGTTCCTAGTGACATAGTTGATCTAATTAAAGATATTCCTAACATAAATCGTGTTTCATCCTACTATTCATTGCCCTGTACGATCACAGTCGAGAACAAAGACGTATTTGCTATCCTTAGAGGGTTTGACCTTAACGGGTATCTTTTGGACGACTACCTTGAAGGAAATTCCGCACGAACATCTGGTTTTTCTCATGATAACGCTAAAGAAGTAATAATACCTAGCAACCTTAAAGAGTTTTCTAAACTCAACATAAACGACTCAGTGTCTATTTCCATTCCCAAACCCACAATAGTAAAATATGGTTCATACGGAAAGACACCTGCTTTACAAATAGGCTCAGATTGGAATAAAGCAAAACAATACCCATTCACAGTGTCGCAAAAATACGCTATTCAAGTTGGAGAAGAGTTTGATATGGAAGCCGCAGGCGATTCGGGTGATCCACCACCCCCGATCCCCATTTATTGGGAAAGGCCAGAGATCCTCATACCTATCAAAACGTTCGAGGAGATTGTGAACCGATTCCATGTTGGTTTTGACGCAGACATCACAAACAATTTCACTTCAAATTTTCCCAGTTACCAAGTTATGGTAACCGTGGACAAAAGTTCAAAACTTAGAGAAACTACCAGGCTGTTAAGAGAAACTTTAGGGACCGACTACGGTATTTATGCAGTACCAGAAGCATTATCCCAGGGCTCTGGTTCCGGTAGCCATGTAGTAATGCCACCTGACCTTCATGCTGTATATTCTGCGTTAATAATCGGATTTGCTTCTGTTGTGGCCGCAGGAAATATATACATTATCGTGGTACAGCAAAAAAGAAAACTTGGACTTCTTAGAGTAGTTGGTGCAACTTCAAGCAATATCATTCAGTATATTTTAACCCTTGTGGCGTATGTTGCTGCCGTAGGATCATTTTCAGGAATTATTACAGGTAACCTTTTGTACCTGCTTACATTGCTTGGTGCAGATCTATCTATCAAAGAATGGCTTGTTCAAGCCCTTTGTGATAGTGGGTTAATCATAACTTTATCTGCTGGTTTATCTTTAACGATCGGCTTCGGAATTGCTTGGTGGGCATCTAGATTGTCATGTTCGGAGGTGTTAAGCCGTGAATAAATGGATAGGACCTATTATCAGTTGTCATGAAATTTCCAAGTTTTATCCTGTAGGAGATGGGTTGTTTGCTTTAAGAGACGTAGGTATTGAAGTCGAAGAAGGCTCGTTTGTGGTAATCATGGGTCCCTCTGGTTCGGGAAAAACCACAGTTTTAAATATTTTGGGAGGTATAGATCGCCCAACTCACGGCGAAGTAATTTTAAAAGGTCGTAAATTTTCAAGGTTATCAGAAGACAAACTAGCCATTTTGAGACGAACGGAAATAGGAATGATATTCCAGTTTTTCAACCTGTTACCCGAGCTCACGGCCGTAGAAAACATAGGTTTGCCTATGAGGCTTGCGGGTTACAAAGATAACGCAATCGCTGAAAGAACCTCTTTTCTGCTTGAGGCAGTTGGACTTCAGAACAGAATACAACATTATCCGTCTGAACTTAGCGGCGGGGAACAGCAGCGCGTAGCTATTTGTAGGGCACTAGCTACTCGTCCTGCGGTGGTACTCGCCGATGAACCTACGGGCAACTTAGATTCGGAACGCTCCAAAGAGATCATGGCCCTATTTTCTAAATTCAACAAAGAAGAAAATCAAACTTTTATTATTGCCACTCATGAGCCTAGTTTTTTAGAATATGCCGACATTATAATAAAAATCAAAGATGGCGAAATAGTTGAGCGGAGTGATAGGCATGGCACACTGGTTTAAACGAAAGTATCGGCAAACCCGTCCCGAGTTATCTGTAGCACCGCTGCAAATAACCCGACCCAAAGTTAATCTGTTCTACGTTTACAACCTTATTGCCCACCGCCGGATCAGATATTCACGTGCATTCGCCCTTCTTATAGCATGTTCAATATTTTTAAGCGTAACAGTTTCATTTCTAATCACTGCGATCATATCTAAGAACGTCGAAGTGCTTACTGCTAAGGTTCATTTAAGCAAAATACCTTTTCATGGAATCATCATATTTAACGATGAGCAAGAACTTGATAGTTTTTCAAAACGGGCAAGGTTCCCAGGGGAGCTAACGCGAGTACAATATGCCGAAATCGAATCAAACATTGGAAAATTAGCGTTATTGGGCGTGGGCGATGATTTGCCGCAAAATACTATCGAACTACTTTTTCCCCTTGAAATATCGGATAGTAAAACTTCATCTATTTCGGCGTGGGCAAAAACCGATCCTGCAGTAAAATTTGAATGGCAACATATAATTTTACCTGAAAGCAACAACGTTGATCCTGCGCTTAACGGCTGGGCCTTAGTAAACCCCGCTTCACTTAATAAGTTTAAACAAAAACAAATTGGATTAGTGCTTGAAATGGCACAAGGCTATAGGTTCGATTCGATGAACCCGATTGCCTCCCCCAGCGCATCAAGATACTTGACCGAAATCGAAAACAAAGCCCCAAAAGAAGCAAGAGTTATTACTCCCTACTCAGGTACCATCTCTCTTAGGGCATCTGCTAAAGGAGCATATTCATCGTGGCAATTGATATCGCTAATAGTCTTACTTTCTGCGGCCGCAGCGATTACATGCATACTGACCGTATCGTTTTTAGGGCGAAAACGTTCTTTAGGCATTTTCAGGGTACTTGGTGGTACCGTTACTGATCTGCGAAGAACGATGGCATTTGAAGCAGCCTATATTGGCTTACCAGGAATAGTGTTGGGTATCTTCGTCGGACATAACCTATCTAAAATGCTTGAAATAGGGGCCACTCCCCCGGTCAGTGCTTATGCTTTTGCCGCTGTTACCGGCGTGTTAACGCTCACGACAGGTATATGGATGCCGTTGCAACTAATTAAAAACGCAAACTGCGATCAACTGTTAAATAACAGACCTGTATATGTAATATCAAATCCCTCATGCGCTAACTGTGGCTTATGCGGAGGAATATAGGATGGAGGTAAGTCTTTGTGGCAGATCGTGTTTTGTTTGCTGATGTCGGAACAACCTTCACTAAAACATATCTTTTAGAAATAGAAAATGGCAAATGGCAAATTAAAGAACATTCTTCTGCTCCTACTACTGTCGATTCGCCTGAATATGACGTGATGGCGGGATTACAAAGAGCTATCACCAAATTAGAAACTTGGACAGATATCAAGCTACTTTCTAAAGACCGTCCATTGTTTGCTATAAATGAAACAAAGGGCATAAGTCGTTTCACTGCAACATCTAGCGCTGGTGGAGGACTCCAAGTGCTCGTAGCTGGGCTTACAGAACAAATTACGGCCGAATCGGGACACAGGGCGGCTTTAGGTGCCGGGGCGATAGTCACAGAGATATTGTCACTCAATAATGCAGGTACCGACATAGAGAACTTAGAGCGTATAAGAAATGTGCCATGCGATATAGTGTTGATCACTGGAGGAACCGATGGCGGAAACGTCGCAGATGTACTTGCGTTGGCAGAATTTCTATCTCTAGCGGCGCCTAAACCACGGTTTGATAGTAACGCAAAAACTCCGTTAATTTACGCGGGGAATATAGACGCCCGCCCATACCTGGAAAACATTATCGGGGACACAATGAATTTAATTTGTATTGATAACATCCGACCTACCATAGAAACCGAGTCTCTTCAACCAGTTAGAGATACAATCCAAAAAATATTTCTAGAACATGTAATGTCAGGCGCACCAGGCTTCAAGAATCTCGCATTATGGACTCAAAATAAGATCAAACCAACACCTGTCGCCTTAGGCACGGGGCTTACGTATCTTGCCAAACAATATGAGAAAGATGTATTAGCCGTGGATTTGGGAGGAGCTACAACCGACGTATTTTCCGTTATTGATGGACAGTTTTATCGAAGTGTCTCTGCCAATGTGGGTATGTCGCATAGCATAATAAATATGCTCGAAGAAACTAGTTTAGGTGAAATAAACAAATGGCTACCTTGGGATCAAAACGATGACTTTGTCCAAAATTGGCTCCTTAACAAAGCTATCCGTCCTACTACACTACCTCAAGTATCTGAAGAACTAATGCTAGAACAAGCTTTTGCAAAACAAGCGATTAAATTATCGCTGGAACATCATCGCACTGTGGCTGCAGGGCTTCGGGGCGTAAGAATTTCTCGGCAAATAGGTGATATATTTACCCAACGTGGCGCGGGACAAACACTTGTCAATTTAATGTCTACAGATGCCATTATCGGCTTGGGTGGGGTTATTTCCAATGCGCCGCGTTACAGCCAAGCCTTGTCTATATTATTAGATGGAATAGAACCCGAAGGAATAACGGACATCTTTGTTGATACCGGATCTTTCCTAACATTTGCAGGAATAATGTCCACCAACGATAACGCAGTAACATCTAGCGCCTTTTCCGAACTTCAATCACCTACGTTAATCGGTACATGTGTCGCTCCTGTAGGACCACCGGTAAAACCCGGCACCATCATCGCAAGGGTAATCTGCGATGATTCTTCATTTGAAATCGCTGCTGGTGAGATCTCAGTCGTTAATCCGTGTTATTTAAGAAACAGTTCAGTGTTGATTAAACCTGAAAAAGAATTCGATGTTGGCCAGGGCAAGGGTAATTCTACAGTAGCTAAAGTTGCCAAAAGTAAAATAGGGTTAATTTTAGATGGTCGTGGACGGCCTATATTCCTACCGAAAAGGTCTGAAGCGCACATGACCAGCCTTCGAAAATGGCATAAAAATCTAGCGACATATCCTGAAAAAATGTTGCATCTTAAACAAGGTGGTTAGTATGGCTATATTCTCCAAGATCGTTGTAAAGCAAAACATCAAACTACTAAAATCGCGTATACTACCTTCTCCAGGGAAAGTCTTAGTGAAAATTGGCGACAATGTAGGACCCACTGCCATTATCGCCAAAACTGATTTTCTTAGAATAAGCCCTAGGGTGGTGAACCTTAAGGTAGAATTGAATGCTCAAATTTCCCCAGAACTTATGGATTCTGTCGTTATAAAAAAGCCTGGCGACACTGTTACTACCGGTGAAGTAATCGCAAAATTTCAAGATGACGACACAAAATACAAAAAAGTACTTTCGCCGTGCGATGGGGTCATTCAATACATCTCTAAATTGGAATCAAAAATTTTGATCCAAGAGGATTCTGATTCTATGAAACCCATGTGTGTAATTCCGGTTTCCTCCATCCTCAACTCTAACCCAAGATCTCTTAGGTCTTTAGTTACAATAAAAGAAGGCGATTCTGTTAAAGAAGGTCAAGTTATTGCAGGTTTTCCCCGACAAGACAAATACAACATGGTTTATGCCCCTATTAGCGGTGTTATCGCGAAAATCTGTCCAAGAATAGGTAGCGTTACTATCGTAAGACCAATGGAAACACTTAAGGTACATGCTCACATACCGGGGAAAGTCGTAAACATTATACCTACTCGCGGTGCTGTCATCGAAAGTTTTGGAAAATATATCGAAGGAATTTTTGGAATCGGTGGCGAACGCTACGGTCAGTTGTTAGCGATGACCAATAATTCAGAAGATGTGTTAAACGAAAATCAAATCGGACCTGACGTAAATGGGAAAATTATAGTAGCAGGTGCAGGCGCTACTTTTGAAGCCCTAGAAAAGGCTGTGTATTTTGGTGCAAAAGGGATTATCGCAGGGGGGCTCAACCAAAGAGATATGGCGCGCGCTGCCAAGATCGATTTAGATTTCCATTTTTCTTGTACACAAAATCCAATCTTCACCATGATAGTGACCGAAGGTGCAGGGTTTATGCCCATGAACCACCTAACATGGAAATCATTGAAGCAAAGTCACGGAAGTTTAGCTTCTATCGACGGCACTACCCGTCTCTCCGGAAATCTTATTCGCCCTTGGATATTTGTTGCACAAACGCAAGATAAAAATGTCCAAATATGCGACGAAATCGCTCAAGTTGGAATTGAATCAACAAAACTTCATCACGACGAAATCAACAGTGTTTTGCCTGGTAGCACAGTAAGATGCGTAAGAGAGCCATTTTTAGGATTATGGGGCGTTGTTGAAAAAATTATACCAAAACGAACACGTCTAGAATCTGAAGGACTCATGGAAACAATAAAAATCCGGTTACATGACGGCCGCTCAGTTGCTGTTGCAAAAGCAAATGTAGAGGTAATCGTACCTTGAAAATACGCTAATGCTTGATTTCGTTTTCATTGTCCCATACCGCTACTCAGCCCGAAACCAGCTACCCCCTTTGCAGGAGCCGCTTTGATATCAAAATCATACTCCAAACCTTTAAGCGTAGAGTATATTGTCTTTACGGCCACACGCGGGCAATTACAATCTATACTAAGATGTGTCAAAATTATTTGCTTGGTTTCGGGCGAAATTATTCGTTTTAGCGCATGAGCAGCCTGGTCATTGGAAAGGTGGCCGAACTCTCCCATTATCCTTTCGATCAAAAAAGCTGGACGACCTGAGTTTATTTCCATATTAACATCATAGTTAGCTTCAAACACTAGGTATTCGACTTGCTGTAAGGCATTTTCTATACTCAAGGGAACGTGCCCAAGATCCATTACAAAACCCGCGGAAGATGAAGTACCATCAATTCTGTATCCCATAGGTTCATTTGCATCATGAGGTTTTAGAAACGCCTGAACCTTATAGCTGCTTATATCAATACACTGGCCATCTTCTATGTAGTGAATCAAACTTGGGTCTATACGATTAGCATGTCGGTCATTATACCAATTCCAAAATCCAGAAGAGGCAAATACAGGTATTTGGAATTTTTGCGGAAAAGGGGTTTTAAGACACATAGCTTGTATATGATCACTATGTTCATGAGTGATAAATACACCTGCTAAATCGTTTGGGTTTAGTCCTATTTCACTCAACCCACGACAAAGCCGTCTAAAGGAAAGTCCACAATCAATCAAGAGTGGTTTTTTGGAGCCTTCCCATAAAACATAAGCGTTGCCGTATCTACTCGAACTAGATAGGGAATATATGTACAAAACAATCACCAATCCCAAGAAATAAAAGTATATGGCTCATACATTGAACCTAACATCTACCACATCGCCATCTTGCACCACATAATCTTTACCTTCTAACCTACTTAAACCATTAATTTTGCAGGCTTGAACCGACCCTAGTTCGGCGAAATCGTCAAATGAAACTACATCTGCTCTAATAAAGCCACGCTCTAAATCAGAATGAATCTTACCCGCAGCTTCTTTCACGCTAGTACCTTGCTTGATAGTCCACGCCCTTACTTCATCGGACCCTATTGTAAAAAACGACACTAATCCTAATGAAGCATATGCAGTCTGGGCAATTCTAGCTGTGCCTGGCTGAGATATTCCATAAGCTCTAAGAAATTCCATTCGACTTTCTGGTTCAAGAGTTTCTATTTCTTCCTCTACTTCACCAGAAAACTCAACTATTTTATATCCGGATTTTTTCGATAACTGCTCTATTCGGTCCAAGCCTGGATAGTAGTTCGATCCCACATGTTTTTCTAAAATGTTGGGCGCTAAGATCATGGGTTTATTGCTGTAAAAAGCAAAAGTTGATAGAAAGTCTTGTTCATAAGAAGGAAAATCAACATTTCTTAAGAGAATTTCGGCATCTAGACTTTGCTTGCATTTTTTAAGAAAAGGGATTTCCATATCGTTAACAGGTTTCACTTTTCCGGCTGACAGTCTTTCTAATCTACTTTCGATTGAAACAAGATCAGCTAAATAAAACTCTGCGGCCATATTATCTAGAAAATCAATTGAATCAGTAACACCCGATTCACCCATAAAAGAACCCATCACTACGATCAATAAGTCAAAATCACGTACTGTATTTAGAAATTCTTGCCCGCTATACGTTTGCGTATCATATAGATCTATTTTTACATAAGTGGTTTTTCGAGGCTTATATACGTCGGATAGAATCCGCACTCTTTGGTCCGGTACTTCCATAACGCCTATACCTTGCTTTCCACCCCTGCGTTTCAAATTGACCATCCCGGTAAGTAATCTAAAGAGAGTAGTTTTTCCCGACTGAGGGCTGCCTACTATACCAACCTTCATCTGATAACGCCTCCATCTACAATATCACAACGAATTAACGTTTAGCATCAATCTAATCATATGCCACTTAATAGAACAACTTCAATTCACCAATTTTATTATCTTTTGATACACAAAGACAGCGGATTTTCCGCTGCCTTTTATTTAATTCCATTCAAATGATATTACGACTACGAATGATTTTATTGTATTAGTTTAAGCCAATCACCAAGTAAAAACTGCATTCTACCAAGAAATAATGATACTCGCGACATAACCGTATTACCAAAACTTGCTCCGAATGCGATCATCATAATCCAACGACCTACACTAGATATTTTGCCTTGGAGCCCTTTTTTCTCGACTGTGAATAAAAAATATATTAAAGCGCTAAAAGTTCCAACAACATATATAATGTTGGAAACGCTTTGCCACCAATCACCTGCAACCCATAGCGGCAGAAAAGTTGCCCTAATTTGATCGAGAAACAAAGGTTTGAATTCGGTAGTTAAAACATACGCCGACCCAATCCCCAGCAAAAAGCATATATGGTACCGACTAATCCAATTCACAGATCTTATATATCTCATATAAATCAGCAACCCTAAAAATATGGGAAGAATATACCACCATTTGCCTTGCTCGAGGATCCTGTACTGAAAACTCGGCCTGATATATTGAAACCATTGAAGCGCTACGGTATAACCCGCGTATAAACCAACATAGGTGTTTTCGGCAAACCGATATAACGGGTTATCTTTGAATACTATTGAAATCAACAATATCGTAAAAAACGCTTCGATCCAAGTATTCATTATTCTCACCTCCTCGTATATTTAATTTAGCGCCGAGCTTATGTCAGTTTTTCCGGCTGAAGAAATGCCCTAAGTTTCCTAAAATAATAAACAATATAATCAAGGCATGCGAAAATGATTGTGCATCCATGCCGGCTGAAGCATTACCCGGATGGCCAACAAGTACCTCATACTCTGCTCCACCTTTCATGCCAAACACTCCTGCATGAACCTGTCCGGATTGGATTAACGGCATAACCTGAGGAACGCTAACTGATACAATCGACACCAACAAAGGGAGATTATGAGGCGATGTCACGTGTGCAACATACTCCCTTTCTCCTGGGGTTCCAGTTATAAAAACAAATAATGCATCTACATCTTTGATCGTGGGAACTTCTTGGGCTAAAGGCAGAGTCTTAAGATCGTTGCCGTAATGATCCCGTCCCGCGGCAGCCTCGTATATGCTCGATAGCATTTTCTGAAGCAATACTGTCTGTCCTGGCTTGTATCCTATATTAATCCAGTCTATTCCATATTTCTTGTCAGGAAATTCATCGGGTACGATCGAAAAAGCCATATCCGCTAGATCACCGCCTTGGACCCACATGGCAGCGCTGACAAATCGTAATCCTTTTTTAAAACCTTGACGTATCAACGACTGTGCGGGAGGCATTAACTCTGGAATTCCACCAGCTCCATATTCAAAACCCAGATACACAATGCTGCCCGATGGTAACGAATCTATAAATTCAAAAACCCTTTTGGTCTCTGGCCCCGGCACGATAGCAAGTCCGATAGGTTTTATAAGAGCAAGTGCGATTATAAATATCATCATCACATATATTATTCGCCTGTCAATCTTAGTTAGGGTTTGCCACATAAAGGTTCACCTCCTCGTTTTAAAAGTGATATCATTCGCCACCACCACCGACGTGTGCACGTTCAATTCCGACAAGAATCCTTAATGCTGTCGCTATGGCACCTAGGGTAGCCCCTATCTGAATACCCCTCATACCTGCCGAATTAGGCACATTTAACACCCAATCAGCCGCGGATTCGATCCAATTCCCAAGCAAAACTGTGCCTAAGGGAACCCTGCCAAGCATCATAATTAAAGCAGCAACCAGCAAAATAGCTGCTTCTTTATTTCTAACTCGAAAAGCTCTATATGAGGCGGCACTGATATAGAACAGCACCGTAGAATAAACCGTTGCGCTCATGGGGGCGATGAACGTGTTATACATGAAAAGCCAACCCGCATGTTCTGCGTTTTTGCATACGAATATACCATAAAATGTCATGCCAAACATACAAATCATTAGCCATGCACTGAACACATAACCTTCTCGTTTTTTCTGTACCCTTTTTGCATGAATTTGTGTAAGGTTAACAATTCCTACTGCAACGGCCCAAGCACTCACAATCAAAAACCAGTCATCTACGACACTTTTAGCTTCCGCAAAAGCTGGAACACCGCCTACAAACATCGCTACAATTATGAAGAGTCCAAACGCTAGCCCAAGTAAAATTGGAAGTTCCTGTCTCAACGATCGTCCCTCCTCTCATAACAATCCATATTGGATTTTGTTCGTGATGTAAGATTTGGAGGTATCAAGCATTTTTCCGAACTCATTTGCCTAATAAGCCTTTAAAAGCTGTTATGCCTGCCGATTCTAGAAGAACGCCTATAACTATGCAAATGGCTGCAAACATTTTTCCCCAGTCCTGCACAATAAGGCTACCTACTAAAATGGGTTCTTTCGTGAGGTACGCACTAGCGGCGAAAAGTTCTTCCCCAATAAGACAATAGTCACACGCAACTACGAAAAATGGAATTTGCCCTGTTCTTGCTGTACCGGCAACTTGCATCGCTCCTGTGGTAGCACCGATCTCTGCAAAAAGTAGCGATTCGGCCCAAAATGCCCCTAATAAAAAATTAGCCGCAGGTTTTTCCCGATGCATAATGCCTGTAACACCCGAAGCGTACGCCCATTGATCTTGAGAGATAAACCGGACGTTCTCGATCTTGTAATCAGCTAATTTCCCTTCCTGAGCGAAAGCCTGCTTTACTATTTCTTCTGCAATAGGGTAGACCACAGTTTGGCGATTCGTAGCAATAAGATCAGTTTCGTATCTTGCACATTGGCGCGCCACATAACTTAAAATGGAGAGTCCTGCAAGGGTTTGAGCATTGTCAACGCTACCAATGCCAGGTGAGAAATGAACGGGTCTGCCCATTTCAGTAGCTCGACCTATGGCTTCGTCTATCGCATCTAGTCCCGGAACTTGATACAATTGAGGAATTTTAATACCTTTTCGCGCTCTAGAAATCATCATCAAGATCGCCGTACAGAAAAGCAATTCTATTAAAAAAGTAACCCTCATACCTTCAGCAAGTGTCATGATTTTCACCTACCCTTCATGTATTTTTCTTTTAGACTATAGCCTGGTTTTCGGGACAATTCTTTCCAATTAAGGTTTTACACAGTCAGAGCAACCGCCAGCTATATTCCATTAATACATTATTACCTTGATTTACGATTTATTCCGGAGTAGGTAAACGTTAGATTACTTTGATTTGGAGCCTGTAGCGCCGAAGCTTCTCATTATCTGCTTCAGCCCCGATGTAAACTGTGTACTGCCATCAGGCATAATCCATAAAACTTCAACATCATCAAGGGAATCGGCAAGTGCCCTGCTTTTTTCATAGGGCAATAAGAATAATGCAGTAGACAAAAAATCTGCGCTTCCAGAATCATTGGCAACCACCGTAACGGCACTGAAATATCGTGAAGGCATAAGGGTTTGGGGATCGATAAGATGGTGGTAAGCTTGACCATCCACCATATAATACCGCTGATAATCACCGCTGTTAGCAACTGAAACATCGTTAATGAATATTACATCGAGCAAGCTATCTTCTGCAAAAATCGAGTGTTCGGGGTTATGAATACCCACTCCCCATCGCTCACGTATATCGTCCAATGGTTTACCAACGGTACGAATTTGACCGCCTGCGCTAATCATGGCTGATTCAAGCCCTTGAGCGATCATTTCTTGAACTACTATTTCCATAGCAAAACCTTTTGCTACTGATCCAACATCAAGACTCATATGTTTGTCTACTAAAAATACAGTATTATTTTCTATATCAACGATTACTTTATCTAAGTCTGTATAGCATCCCGCATTTTGTAACGCATCCATAGGCGGAAGTTCGGCGTGTTCAGGAACTTGAATCCCTTGTTCTCGATACAAGTGCCATAGTTGCAACACTGGACCCATAGCAATATTTGTTTGACTGCTTATCTGTTGGTATTGGGCTTTGGCAAAAATCAATAGATCGATTATCTCTTTAGACACTTCTACAGGTCTGATGCCCGCGTTATCGTTTATCGTTTTTATGTTATTAATGCCTTCATAATCATTATAAATATCATATAACTGATGGAGCTCATAAAAACGAGCCTTAGCGTGTTGAAAATATGAACTAAACTGTTGTTCAGTCTTAGCATAGACAACTATGGTTATTGCAGTATCGAAAACATCGAAGAAGGTATCCGTATATTTCACATATTTTAAACCAGAGCTAGTGCAACCCAAAAACAATAAAGTTGCACATACCGCTATAGCGATATGGCAATTTAAGCGTAAATATTTTTTGGCACACGCTTGTTTCATGATTATTCTCCACTTTTAGATAATTTGAAACTCCCCCGGCCTGTACTGATAAACCGGGGGAAAAATTCATGTTATTTAGATTTTTCGTAAGCTTCATCAACCGCAGCAAGATAATCTTGTACGCTTACAGTAACTAACGATACAAGTTCGGGAACATCAGGAACTGCAGGATAATCCGAACTACGTTCTTGAACCTTAAGGGCAGTGATCTCTTCTACTGTTTTACCAACCATCCAGTTTTCAAGTTCCGAAATCTGCTCATACCATTCTTTATTAATAGCAGAAACTTTTATCATTCCGTATTTATCTCCAAGCTGCTTTTTCGATTTTATCTGAGAAATTTTATCGGACATAATTTGGCCTTGCTCATTATAATCTACTGTAGCTTGTATCACATCTATCAATGCCTTTAGAACTTTACCATTTTCGTCAAAAACACCTCCAGCAAGAGTGACATCCACTTGCGCTTTAGGCAATATCTTCAAATCATCGCCAGTCACTGAGTATCCTTGGGAACCGCCCATTGATATCTCTGTGCCAAGTCCCATCTTAACGGCGCCGGGAGGAACTTCTACCACATTTTTAAATGCTTCCTCGACAACCGCGAGATAATCCTGCACAGTTATAGTAACCATAGAAGTAAGTTCGGGGATATCGGGTACCGCTGGATAGCCAACATCACGTTGTTTAACCT
Organism: uncultured Eubacteriales bacterium; assembly: GCA_964406505.1. Taxonomy (GTDB): domain Bacteria; phylum Bacillota; class Sulfobacillia; order Fermentithermobacillales; family Fermentithermobacillaceae; genus DTU015. The sequence continues at coordinate 85,042 of CAYORX010000001.1, read as the reverse complement.
TTAAGTTTTTAATCTCAGTTATATCTTTTCCGATCATCCAGTTTTCGAGCTCATTGATCTGCTCAAACCATTCTTTGCCGATCTCCGACACTTTTTTAAGACCATAAGCATCGCCAAGTTCTATCTTGGTTTTAGGTTTCTGAGCTAAATCCGATACGATTTGAAGTTCCTCATCAAATTTAACATCGCTTTGAACGTTATCTAATGTTGCTTTAACAACTCTATCCCGGCTATCAAAGCCTATCACTGCAATAACAGTGTTAACTTTGGCAATCGGCGGAATTACAGTTCCGTCTTCGTTTTTTACAAGACCTATGGAATCTGCAATACTTGTTATATGTCCAAGTCCAATTTTCGCAATATCGCTTTGCTTAGATTTTTGAACAGTCGAATCAGTATTGCAACCAACTAAGAACATTAAAAATGCAGCTAAAGTTAAGATAAACACAAATGTTTTAAAGGCTTTTTTCACCATTACCATGCCTCCTAACATGAATCATCTACTGGCCTACAAAGTAAATTTACCATCCGAACCCGTGTTCATCTAGTAAACTCATGCGTCCATATATGTAAATATACGAATTTTTCAATAAACACCCGAGTCCGAACGTGTAAATTGTTTGACTGCAAAAATTTTAGATAAAGGAATTTTACTTGCTAAAGCAGAATAATGGCCTGGACATGGATTACCATGAAAAATTAGTTACCTACCATTCGAGAAGGAGCAATTCGATGCAATTCTTCAAATACGGACAAGATGAAATAGAGTATCTTGCTAGGCAAGATGAGCTTTTGGGTCAAGCTATCGCTGAAATAGGCATGATAAAGCGTGAAGTAAACCCGAATCTATTTGAAGCCCTTATTCGCAATATTGTAGCGCAACAGATTTCTAAAAAAGCAGCCGCTACAGTATGGCACAGATTATATTCATCTGTAAAAGAGGTTACACCATCAAACATTGCAGCCCTAGATATCCAAAGTATCCAGCAATGTGGAATGTCAATGCGAAAAGCTAACTATATTAAAAGCACGGCTAATAGCTTAATAGAGGGAAAAGTTGACTTAAGTTCTTTAGCTGGCCTATCTGACAAACAAATCATAAAACTATTGTCCTCTCTTCCCGGGATAGGTATCTGGACGGCAGAAATGCTACTTATATTCTCTTTGCAGCGCCCTGATGTATTAAGTTGGGGAGATATGGCACTAAGACGAGGAATGAAAAACCTTTACAATTTAGAGAAACTTACAAAAGCAGAATTCGAGAAATACAGAAAACGTTATTCCCCCTACGGTAGCGTAGCTTCTTTATATTTGTGGGAATTATCTTAACGTATACATGTTTCATTACATCTGGATCTAGCAGTTATTAACGATTAATTGTTTAAAAATACAGGTGCCTACAAAACGAAAAATTTGATGTGTTTGCAAGCACCTATTCTTACCCTAATCGTTATTTACGCTTATCGGAAACGATTTTACCAGCCTTTATAACTATCTTAATGCGATTTTTGTCCTGAAGCACTTTAATGTCGGCGATTGGGTTTCCGTCAACTAGAATTAAGTCTGCCCAAAACCCTGCTTTGACTTGCCCCATTTTGTCGCCCCAACCCAGTAGCTCAGCTCCACGGCTTGTTACGGCTACGAGAGCATCTGTTGGGGTCATGCCTGCATTGACCATGAGTTCCAATTCTAAGGCGTTCTTACCATGGTAATTAAACGGAGTGGCAGCATCAGTACCCATAGCAATTTTTACCCCGGCCTTGTAAGCCTTATAAAAACTGTCAAGATGGCTTTCGCGAGCCTCCCGCGCTTTGGCAACGCCGTATTCAGGAATACCCGCCTTTGTGCCCTGTACGATGATATGATGTACGGCACTTAGTGTAGGAACAAGAAATACATCTCGTTTTAGCATAAGTTCAATAATCTCGTCAGTTAAATAAAACCCGTGTTCAATAGAAGATATACCTGCTAAAATTGCATTTTTTATTCCGTTCGAGCCTTGTGCATGTGCCATGGTTTTTTTGCCTACATTTGTGGCTTCTTCAATAGCGGCCCGCATTTCCTCAATCGTTAAACCCCTTGCCGTAGGGACATCGCCTTCAGACATCACCCCACCAGTTGCATGCAGTTTTAGATGATCCGCGCCATCCCTCAATTGCTCTCTTGCTGCTCTTCTAGCTTCGTCAGGACTGTCTACTACACAACGTCCTTTAAACTCAATTTCAGGTGGCCATCCATTACAACTATCACCGTGACCTCCTGTAATAGAAAGCCCCCTACCGGCTACTTTAAGCCTTGGACCTTGTACCAACCCTTCATTTATAGCCTGTTTGAGTCCAACATCTATCAAAAACGCTCCACCGGCATCTCTTAAAGCCGTTATGCCGGCTTCCAGTGCCGCTTTAGCATTAAGAGTTGATCTTATGGCAGCATGAGGTACAAGTTCTTTCATACGTTTTAGGGGGTCAGGATCACCCGAACCTGTGATATGTACGTGACAATCTATAAGTCCAGGCATTAAAAACAGATCAGTACCATCGACAACCTTAGTGTTGTTTTCGAAAGATTTAGGGGCCGACGCATCATCAAAAACATCGATCTGTTTTATCTTGTCGTCCTTTATAAAGACCACCGCAGGACCATAAGGCTTTTTACCAGTGCCGTCAAATATCTTTACATTTTTTATAATTAAATCCAACCACTCCACCCCCGAAATGTAAGTACATTTTCAAATAACATCAGCATGACCGGTCGAGCATTGCTTTTGAAATCGCATAATATCCTTTACATGCCGAAATAAGATGATCCACTTCAATGTACTCATCGATTATATGAGCCAATTCTTCGTCTGACGCGCCAAATCCAATTGTAGGTATATTAGCAACGCCAGCGTAATAACTACCGTTTGTGCAAAAAGCATAATGAGAAAGTTTGGGCGACAATCCTATGCTTGAAAGCGCTTCTAAAGACTTAACAACATAGGGATGATTATCATTAATTAACCATCCCGGCGCAAACCTCGTAGCTTTAATAGTGTGACCGGTATAACATCGCTCTTCTCCTGTAGCAATAAATACATCAGCTCGAAGTTGAGGATCACAAGATTTCATTTTGCATATGAGGGTATGAAAAAACTCTAACACATCTTCTTCGGTTTCCCCCACTAAAAGTCTTCTGTCGAAAGTAACTCTACATTTGTCTGGCACAACACTAGCTCCTGGGTATGGAGACGAAATAATATCTGTGATCTCTAATATACCGTCACCCAATATGTGGTCACTAGGAGGTTTGTACAGTTCTTCTATTTTGGATAGGAGTTTAACCATTTTCTTTACGGCGTTTAGCCCCTGTTGGGGACTGGATGAATGAACTGATTCACCGTAAGTTTCAAGCACAACTTCCGCCCGTCCCCTTTGGCCCCGTTTTAAATTTAGCGACGAGGCTTCGCCTATTACCACATAATCCAAGTCATAATCATGACCAATTTGTTGGGAAGCCACACCTTCGAAACATTCTTCGTGAACAGTACCCGCTACCAAAATACTTCCACTTAAGTTCTTTGGGTTATCATCTTTTAAAAAACCAGCAGAAGCTATCATGGCTGCTAAGTTACCCTTCATATCTGAGGTTCCACGGCCATACATTTTACCGTCTTTTATAGTTGCCCCATATGGATCAACGCTCCACTGAGACAAATCGCCGGGGGCAACGTGATCCATGTGTCCTTCAAGTAAGATTGTGCTTCCGGATTTTCCAAAGCAAATCTCGCCAACAATATTGCCATACTTGTCCTTATTGATTTTGTCGTAACCCAATTCCCGCATGGCTTGCTGTATTAAAGAAGCAAGAGCGCCTTCCTGACCTGAAGCACTTGGGCATTGGATCATCTTTTGGCAAAGTTCCAACATATAACGTGTTTGTTTTTGAGTGAGCAAGTTGGCGCCCCCTTCTTAGCATCTATGTGTTTTGAGCTATTTCGCTCGCTTTTTACCTGTCATGTGCTCAATATCGATTCCTACTACTATCGTTTTATCTATATTCTCGTCAATATACTCCAAGCCCTCTTGAACGCTAACCTTCCCTTTTCCCAAAAAATACTTATCGAACATTTTTTGCAAAAGTTGCCTCTTCTCAACTCCATCTACAACATGCGCCTTACCAAAAACAACTACGCTTTCATATGCAAGACTAAAATCATCAGGCAAGACAGTTGTTGGTCCAACTACGGAAAAACATACTTTAGCATGTTCTTTGATGGCATCTAACTTGTGTCCTGCAAGCGCGGAATGAAAATAAATACGTCCCTTAGAATTATCATAACAGAAACCCAACGGAATTACGTATGGGTACCGGTTGTCACCCAGCACACCTAAATATCCTATTTCGCTTGTCATTAAAATGCGTTCGATCTGATCTGCCGTAATTTGGCGCTCAGATCTTCTTACTGGACGAAAAGTCGATCCAGCCATTTAAAAACCTCCCATAGAACATGTATACCATCTAAAATATACCGATTAGAACGGGCGGGGAATATCACCTGGTGTTCCTTCATAAAGTGCACCTTCTGAGATATCAACTATATAAGGCTTAAGACCTAATTTTTCTACATACGATTTGCCTAATTCTGTTGTTATAATGGTCGTTCCTGATCCTACTACTACACCATTAGCTAATATAAGTCTTCCTGATCCCATGCTCATAATTGCTTCGCCAAGCGATGGATCGATGACGGTGATATCAGCGTCGCTGCCGGGCGAGATGTGACCTTTATTGGTTAACCCAAGCACCCTTGAGGGGACATAAGAAACCTTCCTTACAAACTCTGTAAGAGTCCAGGCTTCCATTTTGACTAAAGCCATACCTCTTTCGACTGCAACGTTACGGGGGTGCGCACCACCATCTGTGGCAAGGGCGTCAACTACAAACTCGCCTTTTTCATCCTTGGTAATAGCGCTTAACAGTCTTGCAACTGCAGGATTTTTAGGGAAATTGACGCTAGTAACCGTACCGGCATTCTCCCACCATTCTACTCCCTCTTCGCCTACAACATTAATGTTTTCTCCCCCACGGCTCTTAGCTATCCGAGCGTACCCATCAAGAACGGCTTGCCTTAATCCATCTTGAGTGGCTTCGTATCCTGCATCTTCTAAACACTTTTGAGTGACAAGACTTTCCGGAATACCGTTCACGCATCTTGCACTAGTTCCATTAATTACCGCTAAATAAGATTCACTGAACACGTTACGGTTTTTCTTTAGTGAGTCAAGGGCCTGGAGAATCTCATCTAAAGGATCGCTTACCTGCCCCCAGCAGTAACTATTTATGTGTGGTATATGGCAGCGCAATCCTTCCGACAATTCAATCGCTTCAAGTAATCCTTCAAGATTGCTACCACTCTTCGTACTACCACCATGAAATGCAATATATGCTTTTTGTTGATTTGCTATCTCAATAATACGTCTAGTGGATTCGGGTGTCATAGGATAGTGACCACCAAGAATCTTTAACCCTAAAGCACCTTCCTCAATGGATTTTTCGAGAAGTTGAGTGATTTCTTCAGCAGTAGGTGCTTGACCTTTAACGGTAAGCCCCGGTTTCACTTGCTGCAAGCAAGCCATATTTAACCCCGCTCCATCACTCATACAATATTCGTAAAATTCATTTAAGGGCCCACCTACATCAAAAGCAGTAACTACTCCAGCTTTCGCCATCATGCGATGGGCATTGTAGCCAGCATGCCGTTTGGATGTATGTACGTGAAGATCAATGACACCCGGAATTACGATTTTTCCATCGACATCGTATTCTGCCTTGGCATAAGTAGTATCTATGTTTTGAGCCACCGAAACTACTTGTCCATCTTTTATGCCGATATCGAGTTTCGCAGGTAGGCCAGTAGGATTAACAACTAAACCCCCAGTGAAAACTGAATCATAATGCATATTAATTTCCTCCTTATATATAGGTTTAATAAATACATCCCAAAGATAGATCGTCTGCATATAATCTCTGCATATAATCTTAGATTAGCTTATTCCCTTAAGATGTTTGTCTAAAAATCTTTCGATTCTGGGAATTGCATCTAACCATGTAACCCTCTTAGCAAACGTGTGCACCTCATCGGGGTAATAGACATTTTCATGGCATTTCCCGAGTTCAACACAATCTTTAGCTATCCTGTCTAGCTGTTCAAAATCTACATTAGCGTCAGCAGTTCCATGTAAATTCATCAACGGCCGTGTCAAATTGTCCGCAAAAGTTGCCGGAGATGCCTGTGAATACACTTCTGGGGAATCTTCGGGTTCGCCACCTAAATATGCTTTAAACAAGCTAGTACCCTTACCATAACGACCATCGGCCCACTTTGTCCACTGAACGAAATCCCAAATGCCAGCCAAGTTAACGCCGGCCTTAAAAGCTTCCGGATATTGAGTCAAACTATGCAAAGTCATATAACCGCCATAACTTAATCCCCACACACCTACTTTTTCGGAATCGACATACGGAAGAGATTTCAAATATTCACCCGCTTTTACCACATCAACTACATCGTCTACGCCCATTTTGTTGAACAAACCGTGACGAAAATCACGGCCATAACCTATTCCACCGCGATAATTCACAGAAAGGATAGCATAGCCTTGATGAACTAAATATTGGTTTAAGCCATGAAAAAGGGCATACGAATGCAAAGGATGCCATCCAGGGCGCATTTGTCTTACCGGTCCACCATGAACCCATACCAATGCTGGTATTTTGACGTTCTCGGGGACGTTTTTCGGTTTCATCAAATATCCATATATGGTCAATCCGCCGACACTTTCAAAACTGATCTCTTCAGAAGCATGTTGTCTTTCGGGTGTTAAAGTTTTAGGCATTGAAAAAGTGAGTTGTTCGGGATTTTGACCTTGAAGATCAGATACCCAAATATCCATATTCCGGTACTCATCACAATGTACAAATGCTAGCTTACCCATAGATGAAATTTTAGGTAATGAGTTAGTACCCGCCAAACTTATTATCTTTGTATCCGAATTTGTTTTTAAACAATGCTTGAATATATGCCGCTCCCCTGAAGCATCTTTATTAGAAGAATACAAAAACGAAGATGAATCCAGGCTCCATACGGCCTGATCTCCAGCATGTCCGAAATCTTCACATTGTCCAAAAGTAACTTGCTTTAACTTTTCAGTATCACGATCCATCACATAATGATGGGCATATCCATCATTTTCAAGTAGAAATAGCACTTTAGTCCGGTCTGGCGATGGTAAGACTTTGGTGGACAAAAGTGGCCCATTATTCGTACCTGCCAAATGCATTAGCAATCTGGATTTAGGTTTTACATTTGAAAACTCAAGCAGCATTAGATCCGCAGACATTCCAAAATTCAAGGGCTTAACGTAGTAAAGGCAATTTTCGTCAAACCAACAAAAATCACCTAAAGATGCAATACCATGTGACTTCCACAAAAGATTTCCTTTGATATCCGCTACTCCGATTTGTGTGTATGTGTCGACGTCTCTAAAACAAAATGCAAATTTTTCACCAGATGGCGCCCAGACCGCGATAGCCAATCCGCGTCCCGGGACCACACGACCTGGTAGATTTAACTCTTGAACAATCTGAGCATTAACGTCGTACATAAACGCTTTGCCTTGCACGCCAAAAAACAATTTACTGCCATTCGGCGAACAAGACAATCCCGAAATCGAGCGGTTTGTGATGAAGATAGGTTTTGAAGGTATATTAGAGTTGGAAGAGAGCAAGTGCAAACCATCATGAGCTACCACAAATAACTTATCTGTTTCCGGTAACCATTCAAAATCAGAAACTTTTGTTTTAAGGCACACATTATTTTCAAGATCCGAAGTACCATACTTTGCAAGCCAAATATCTAGTTGACCGCCGTCATCCCAGATGTAGGCTATAGATTTGCCGTCCGGGCTCCAATCCCATTTTACGAGATACTTAACTTGTAAAAATTCATTAAGTATTTGCGTATCAACCACAACATCATATCCTTTCCTTTAGTTTTTCGATTTTTGTTACCCGCTAGTATCAAAGCATATGTTCTTCAATTGAAAAGTTACGCTAGATGCTGCTATATAGTAAACATACGACAAACCACGTGCAATTACCTTCAGAAAATTATAGATATGTTTTTAATCTATATAGGTTTTCTTGACTTGCGATTATTTCAAAGTCAAACTTATTACAGGCGGATAACAAATTTTACTTCATGGAATAAATCACACTAATACAAAAGTTTATGACTAAAAGTATTTAGTCGGCGATGAATTGAGGGATATGAGTGAATATCATTGAAGCAAAAAATTTAACCAAAAAATTCGGAAACTTTACAGCGGTAGATAACATCGATTTCACAGTCAAAAAAGGTGAAATATTTGGCTTTTTAGGTCCTAACGGCGCAGGTAAAACGACGACCATTAACATGTTGACAGGCTTAGCCAGAGTGAGCCAAGGTCATATAAAATTAGACAATATAGATTGCGTTAATAATATTAAAAAGGCCCAAGAATTAATGGGAATCGTGCCTGATGAAAGCAATCTGTATCCGGAGATGACCGGTCTGGAAAACCTTGATTTTTGCGGGGCTTTGTATTGCATGGAAAAAGCGCAAAGAAACAAAAGGGCGTGGGAATTACTTGAATTGATTGGGCTAAAAAACGTAGCTCATAAACCTTTTGGTGCGTATTCTAGAGGCATGAAAAGAAGACTTACAATAGCAGCCGGAATAATACACGAACCAAAGGTCTTATTCCTTGACGAACCTACAACCGGTATAGATGTTGAAAACGCTAGGCAAATTCGAAAAGTTTTGATAAGCCTAAACAAAAACGGTACAACTATCTTTTTAACCACTCATTATATAGAAGAAGCGGAGCGACTTTGTCACCGCATTGCTTTTATCGTTAGGGGCAAAATCGTGAAAACAGATTATACACAGGAACTCATGAAAACTGCACAAAAAGAAAAAATCGTGGAGCTTACCTTGGAGGGCGACATTTTACAATCTCTTAATATATTGAAGCGATCTTTTCCCAAGTACAGATACGAAGTACCAACTGACGAAACAATTAGGGTTTATTCTGATCAAACGATCGATCTGGTACCACTTATAAGCGTATTGGGAAATACCAACCTTACTTTATACGAAGCTAAAATCATTAAACCTTCACTTGAAGAAGTATTTGTTGACGTAACAGGTATTAGATCAAAGCAAATGAAAGGTCAAGGTGGGAAACAATGAAAGCATGGATTGCTTTTAAAAATATCTTGAGAAAAGACATGAAAAATTATTACTTAAAGCCTCCTAACATCAGCTGGGGTATTGTATTTCCTGTTGCATGGACGCTAATGTTTTTCCTGCGTTCCCAAACGACTTTAGATATTAGAGGTGTTTTGCCCGGGGTAATGGCCATGTCGATACTATTTGGTACCACTTCTATGCTTGCAGTTACTATAACCTTTGAAAGAAGAAGCCGTTCATTTGATCGATTACTGCTTGCTCCAATCGATCTCAATCTTTTGATGCTTGCCAAAACGACGGGAGCGATTGTGTTCGGCATAGTAAATGCCTTCGTACCGGTACTGTTTGCATCTTTTGTTGTAAAACTAAGCGGCATAAATTGGGCATTAGTGTTGTTAGGAGTTATTTTGATCGCTATCACTTCGACTTTTCTGGGGTTAGCTATCGCCGTATCGGTAAGTGAAGTTTTTGAGGCACAAACGTTTTCCAACTTTTTCCGGTTCCCTATGATGTTCCTGTGCGGTTTATTCATTCCCATACATAATTTACCTAGGACCATACGGCCATTGTCTTATTTGATGCCTTTGACATACGGAGCTGATATATTGAAAACCGCGATTAATCAAGAAGGTCACTTGCAACCAGAACTCAGTTTAATAATCTTAATCACGTTTAGCCTTATACTTTTCGCGTTCAGTACACGAAACGTAAAACGGAAGTGGATTCTTTAATATAAATATAATAGCAGGGACGAACCATATCTCGTCCCTGCCGGTTTTACAAACTTTAAAGGCTTACTTAAATCTCAAAACTCTACCTGCTTTGGTTCCGAGATGTTCACCATGCTTTATAGTTTGTTTACCATTGACAATAACATGTTCAATTCCGCTTGGGTATGCAAAGGGCTCAATATACGTACCATTCTCGCCTACGGTATTTGGATCAAAAACTACTACGTCAGCTTTCATACCGGGCAACAAAATGCCTCGGTCGTAAAAACGCATCCTACGCGCTGGAGCAGAAGTCATTTTCCTTACCGCGTCTTCAAGACTTATAGTTTTCTTTTCCCTGACATAATGCCCCAAAACTTTTACAAAAGTTCCAAAACTTCGTGGGTGCGGTCTACCATTTGCTAGGGGACCTTCAATGGCTAGTGCAGATGAGTCTGAACCAACCATGGTCAAAGGATGCTTCATTATTCTTTCAATATCCTCATCGCCAATGGTGAAATATACAACCTGAACTTGCCCTTTACATTCAGCTAAAATGTCAAAGGCTGTTTCAAAATCGTCTGCACCGCGTTCTTTCGCTATTTCCGATACAGTTTTACCTTCATATTCATGTTTCCGGCAGAACGTAATGAACGTGTTCTCCCAGCCTACGCCTTTATGAAGGCTTATCCAATCTGGAAGTCCGTTAAGAATATCATGCTTAATTTTCGCTCGAACTTCGGCATCATTTAGACGAGCCATCAGACCCTCTGTTCCGCCCACATGAGCCCACGGCGGCATATAAGCCCCAAGCCCGGTAGCTGACGCATTATAGGGATACTGATCAGCAGTAACATCCACACCATCCAAGCGAGCTTTCTCTAAAAGACGAATAGCATCTGCACTCTTTCCCCACATATGCCTACCCATAGCTTTGAAGTGGGATATTTGAACTGAAATACCAGCCTTACGACCTATTTCCAGCGCTTCAACAATAGCATCGAGTAAGGTATCATTTTCACCCCGAATATGGGTATTGTAGCTTCCATTATACTCAGCTGTTACTTTTGCAAGGGCAATAAGTTCCTCTGTAGACGCATAAACACCAGGAACATAAATTAACCCTGAACTCAGACCAAACGCCCCTTGCTCCATAGACTGTTTAACTAGATCTTGCATTTGTTTAAGTTCCGCTTGACTGGGAGTCCCATCATTGAATCCCATAACGGCGTTCCGTACAGTTCCCTGACCTACAAGTGAAGCCACGTTAAGACTAACGCCTTGCTTTTCCAACTTGGCAAGATATTCTTCCATAGATGACCAATCGAGTTTCAAATCAGGATATTGATTCGCTATTCCTGCCTCGGCATGCTCCCGGGAAACAGAAGTAACAGGTGCTGCAGAATTTCCGCAATTACCGATTACATTAGTGGTTACGCCTTGTCTTATATGAGAATGTCCCTCACCATCAACTAACAAAGGAATATCAGAATGAGTGTGTATATCTATGAATCCCGGTGCAACAGCCATGTCTTTAGCGTCAATAACCGTTTTTGCACCTTTAGTCGAAAGTTTTCCTATAGCTGCCACGGTATCTTCTTTTACTGCAAGGTCTGCGTAGTACCAAGAGTTTCCTGTGCCGTCAATTATCTTTCCGTTTTTAATTACAACATCGTACAAATTCGTTTCCCCCTTTATAACTTTTTACTTTTCATCATCGAAATCTAGATCTATAGGGAAAATGGGACGTCTAATGTGTTTAAATTCGAATCTAGATAGATTAGGACTACTCAACCCTGGGCCATCAACTTCAATAATCTCAGCAGCAATAGGTTCATAAGATGCTCTGTAATGAACTGCAGATTTCACCACTACTATTTTTTTATCAGTTGGCTCAATTCCAACGCTACGTGGAACCTCGGAATCAAGCGGCTGGAAACGTTCTTCGTTAACAATAATATCTACTCCGCCGCACTGAATAACGGCT
>CAYORX010000001.1:61758-73061 GCA_964406505.1 uncultured Eubacteriales bacterium | reverse complement strand
GTCCTTTGTGAACGAAAGTGCCATCTGAAAGTAGTTTAACAATACCGTTTACTAAAACCGGTGCACCATGTGAATCGTCGAATTTGCCACCTACCAATCCTCGGAAGGTGCCACCAACACCAGCTTCAAAAGCCAGTTCCACGGCTCCTTTGTCAGGAATGGTCACTACAACTGCATCTTGCGCATCCTGCTCAATCAACGCCCTTAGAATCTCGGTACCATCACCCGAAGCGCCCCCACCTGTATTATCCGCGACATCGGCTAATACAATGGGTCCTTTACTTCTGCTCATCGCATATCTCACTGCATCTTGTGGAACTTTCATGTCCGTTACGAAAGCATGTCGTATCTGCCATGCTTCATTAGCCAAGTCTTCTGTGATTTTTTGTGCTTTGTTCAGATCTCCGTCAACGGTCGTCAAAAAAGCAAGCCCAGCATCGTGAATGTCTGAATATACAAACCCGCCATAAACGCTTACATTGAGAACTCCAGGCTCCTTTTCATATTCAAAAGCCCGATCCATCAATTGCTTTATGGGACCCCATCCAGTTCTAGCCGGCACTACAGGTGGTGAAACTCGCGGCCTAATAACTACGTGCACAGGATTTATTTCATTGCGCAAAATCTTTGCAGTGTAATGCCCGCCCTCAAGAGCCCGCTCATAACCGTCTATATGAGGGTAAGTGTTATACCCAAACAATCCGTCCGATTTTTCAACCATTAGATCTGTAACAGTAGCATGGAAATCCAAAGTAGCAGCAATAGGTACATTAGGACCTACTAGGTCTCTTACACTACTTAAAATATCACCTTCCGCATCTGGAAACCCGTCTACTACCATGGCTCCGTGCAAAGCTAAAAGTACACCGTCAATTTTACCTGCATTTTTTATACCTTCCAGAAGTTTTTCTTTTAATTGCAAATATGCTTCTTTTGATACTATACCGGACGGAACAGCTGAGGCAGCAACAGTGGGAATTAATATAGAGTCGGTCTCATTTGCAAAATCGATATATCCACCTATAGGGGTTCGGGTACCGGTAAAATGATCCAGTATTTCTTCGCCTTCGTAATAACCTCCCGCTTTAAAGTGAGACATTTCGGTTTTGATGGGGCTAAAAGAGTTTGTTTCATGGCTTATCTGACCCGTTATAAACCGCCACGACATTTTACATATCTCCTTTCTTTTTTGTGGGGAAGGCGATTAACTCACCCTCCCCACGATACTTAAATTACATTAAACCAAGCCAATCACCCAACAAAAGTTGTAGGGATCCGAAGTAAATTGCAACGTGTTGAAATACCGCAGTTGCAAAAGTAAGGCCGAACGTAATCATCATATAATATCTACCTATATCTGAAGATGTCCTAACGATTTTGTTATCCGAATCTACAAATAAAGTGAATAAAAAGTAACTAATCGTCGTAACAACACCGACTAGAATTACAATGTTGTTTATCGAATTTAGAGGATTAAGCGTGGCTCGAATTTGAGATAAGATCTGAGCCGAAGGCAATGCTCGCAAAGCTAACCCAGCCCCCATCCCCAAAGGAAGAGCAGTACCATATCTGGTCAAGAAAGAATATTTCTTTGTAAGTCCGGCGAAAAGACACAGACCAAGAATGATAGGCACGATCATAGACAATTTTCCTTCGGAAAGCCGATAAAAAGCCATATCCTGCACGTTTTTATAGGCCATAGCAAGCATGTATCCAGATCCGGCACCCACGTAAAGAGATTCTGCAATTCTAGAACATGGATTCTCTTTCCATAGAAAGGAGAATAAAGACAACATTACAAATGCCATGATCCATGTTCCGAAATCTGTAGAAATGTTCATTACCTGCCGCCTCCTTTTCCGTTCTTCTTCATCATAAACCAGCCAATGTTGCCTAAAAGTATCAAGACGAAAAAGTATAAGTGAGCAAAAGTTTCAGCCCCTAAGCCGGCCATTCCTGAACCTGGTTCACCAGCTAACGTCTCATATTCAGCAGCAAACCGTAGTCCGGAACCAACGCCAACGAGTTGTCCTGCCTGATAATAAGGCAAAGCTGATGGCATCATCACCTGAGACACGATGGTAGCGACAGGCGTTTTATGCGGTACATGAACCTGGCGAATCCATCCAAGAGGTCCAAGCCCTCCAGCACTGTTTTGAATAATAAGTGTAGCCTCTTTAGCAGAAGATATTTCGCCCATGAGAGGTAGATCCTCAATACGGGTACCGTGATAATCCCTTGCCACGGTTTTCTCGAAGCTTTCAGCCATAGAAGCTATAGCTTGTTCTACACCAGGAGTAAAACCAAGGTTCACCATATCTACGCCGTACTCTTTGCCAGCATCTCGATACATATCTACTAGTTTTGCTGCAAACACAGCCCCTTCTGCACTTGAACTCGCAACAAATATCGACTTAACGTCTTTCCTTATAAGGTGATGTGTAACAGCTTCAAACGGAGGATGAAGTTCACCCATAGTCCCAGCACTATACTCCACAGCCATAACCACTATATCGCCGGCATCAAGGTTCTCTACAGCATCATAGATACTTCGGTGATAACTGGTAATTTCAACTGGCAGGGCTATAGACATCAAAGTTGGGACTACCGTAAACACTACAAAAAGCAGATATACCAGCCGTCTGTCAATATTGTTTAATTTTTCCCAAATAGTCATTATTACGCCCTCCTTCTACGAACCAGCGCCGGATGTGTGTTCTAACCCGGCAAGCACTCGGAGTGAATGAACAAATGCTCCTAAGGCTGCTCCGATAATGATGCCCCTCTGGCCAGCTACATTAATAATATCCATGGTCCAATTGAACACGTCGACGAGCCAGGGAAAATACATTTCCCCGATCGGTATCTGAGCGATAAGCGCTATTAGTATGACGGTTGTCATTAGAGCTGAACTCACATCTTTAATACGTACTGTTCTTGCTCCCGCTGAGATAATACTAAAGCAAAGTATGCTGAACATCGTTGTCCCAGCCGGTCCAATAACTACATCATACATTCTCGAGAATACGTCGCTGTCGACTCCAGTAGCTATCCCAGTCCCTGCAAATAAAATCAAAGCTATTATGGTAATAATGTTCCCGTACCAACCTGGTTCTCTGCGTTGGGCAGTTCTAGTATGGTAAGAAAGGAGATTTACTGAGCCCAAAGCAACGGCAAAAGCTTCAACAATAATTGCCCATGTTTTTACATCAGCGGCCGCGTTTTTCACCGTCGGGATATCAAAAAACCATTCCGTAAGCATTAAAAGCCCGACTCCCATGGTAATCAACAGCGGACCGGTTTTCAACTTCAGCGAATTCACCGATAGTAACCTCCCTTAGTTCCCATATTTGACTAATAGATCGTGGATAAACTCTACTCCAACAGTTTGCAAAACACTGCCAATAATGACTAGGAATATGCAGAATAATTTACCGTAGTCTTGAGCTCGTAAGCACCCAAGGGCAAGAGGTTCTCGGGTCAGATATGCATCAGCTGCAAACATTTCTTCCCCAATCAACACATAGTCGCAAGCTACAACGAAATACTGCAGTTGGTACATACGGGCAGTACCACCAATTTGAATTGCGTTTGTCGTAGATGCGGCTTCCGCCATTAATAAAGCCTCAGCATAAAAAGCCCCGATTTCAATATTAGCTGCTACTTCTTCCCTTCTTATAAGTTCCATAACTCCGGCAGCATATGCGAACTGCACCGGCGAGATAAATCTCACCATATCGTCCCTATAGTAATCAATTTTGCCTGCCTCGGCGTAACCTTGCTTCACCATTTCTTGGGCAAGCGGTAGCACCAAAGGAGGCATTACCGTGTTGATTATATTGCAATCGTACTCAGCGCACATTTTAGACGTATATGACAAAATCCGAAGCCCAGCCAAAGTCTGAGGGGCAAATTCATCGGTTACAGCACCTATACCAGTGGTAAAGTGCAATGGACGCCCCAGTTCAGTAGCTCTTCCAACCGCCTCACTAATTGCTTCAAGCGCTTCTATGCGCCTTATTCCGGGCAAAGTTTGTTTAGCTTTGGAAATGGAATAATAGACAATAGCAGAAAACCCTATGACAAACATAAAAGTTATCGACTTGTTTATAACAAACAAATTATTGTGCCCTCCCTTCAATTCGAACCACTAACTCAATAAAACTGTCCAATAGAAGCTCTAGCCCGACGCATTTTGAAACAATTCCCGAATCGTATTAGGTTTTGCTATATGCCACCCCCTTCTAGGTAGCGGCTGGCGCAAAATTTTCGTTAAAATACCTGTGACCCTGCGCCGTTTCCGTCTCTTATTAGATCTATGATCTACACAGTCAACCATTTAAAATTTCACAATAGCCGACGTTATTTGATATTATTCGTCAAAATTCGACAAAATCCTTCTTGAGTTTGCGAATAGTTATGATGTTCCATCTATGGTAAGCTAATGTCTTAGCCGCCTGAAGTAAGGATGTAGGCTCTTACTAAACATTAACAATGGTAAATTTTATCTACCCACCCTACATAAAGAGCACAATCATTCGCTACTAACCCAATTAGAATCCGTATACTGATGTAAAATCGGATCAGTGCCAATGTGGATCTGAAAAGGCCACCGTTTTCTTATATTTGTCAATTGATAAGTCCCCCACATTTTTATTGAAATATCTCCCACCAAAAGTATGTATCTGGTAGATAGATATCACCTAATTAGGGACATAAAACTATATCTACGCTGTACAGACGAGGTTAAGGCCAGTTTAAATGCAGCGGCAAATGATGATATCAAATCTTTTCATAAATCTTTGGTCCGTGCTGAGCTTAAATCACTAACCAACAATATTCTTAGTGGGTCAAAGGGCTTAGTGAATCATATACGGCTGACGTCGAAGTCTATCAGGGATTACCGAATGCGTCTTAGGAAAGAGGTTATGAAGTTACAGGCATGCGTGGGATGGGAACAGCATAATCAAATGTAGGTAGGTTTTCCAATCGACTTAAGAAAAAGGGACAGAACTCGACCCAAAGTATGAAATTGACAACTTGCGTTAAATGGTGCATAATCAAACAAATTAATCCTTGTATATATCGATATTTAAAGTGGCCTATGACTGAAAATAGTAGAAGAACCTGGGATGCACAGAGAGCAAACAATCGCTGAAAGATTTGCCTTCTACATTCTTCGAACCCATTTGCGAGGCTGTAGGCGAATAGCCTTTCCGGTTCCCCACCGTTATTTAGGGGGCTCACCAAAAGTGACATACAAAGGGGTGAAAACCCAAACTAAGGTGGTACCACGGAGACTATCCTTCGTCCTTATACGGCGAAGGTTTTTTATATGTTAGGAGGAGTTTTCACAATGAATAATATGAAAATAGGATTCATAGGTGCAGGTGCCATGGCCACAGCTATCATAAAGGGTCTAACCATAAATAACTCTTCGTCTTTACCCAAAATGATGGCAATCAACAAAAGCAATCGAGAACGTCTAGCAAATCTTTGCACTACCTACAACGTCAAGACAGCTAGAAACTATGAAGAATTATTCGCTTATTCAAACACAATCATTTTAGCTATAAAACCCGATCAGATAAATCAGTTACTAGATACGGTATCCCATCTGGTAACTGAAAACCACCTTATAATATCAGTTGCAGCAGGCATCACCATTAAAAGCATTGAAACCCAGCTTAAATCGGGAATCCCGATAATACGTGCCATGCCAAACACACCGGCTCAAACAGGTCAAGGCGTATCTGTACTTTGCGCCAGTCATCTGGTTACACCTGAGCAAAAAGACAAGGCCGAGTACGTGTTTTCAGCGATAGGAAAAACTTTTTGGCTCGACGAAATTTATATGGATGCCGTAACCGCTTTATCAGGTAGTGGTCCCGCTTATTTTTATAGGCTAGCACAGGAAATGACTGAAGTTGCAGTCGAAATGGGACTTAGCAGACAATTGTCAGAAAAATTGTCCAAACAAACTTTAATCGGAGCCGGATATCTTCTAAAAGAATCGGGGCTTACATTAAAGCAACTTATCGACCAAATAGCGTCCCCTCAAGGCACCACCGAAGCCGCGCTTAGGGTCTTTGAATCAAAAAGGCTTGGTATTTTGGTAGAAGAAGCCATGGGCAATGCATTTAGACGATCAAAAGAAATTTCCGAAACATATTTCGACAAGAACAAAAAACTCCGTTCTGCCATTACAAGGTCCAGGCGAATAGTAATTAAGATCGGTTCTTCTACGGTTACAGATGAAAATGGAATATTCAATAAAAAGCTGCTAAGAAATATAGTATCTCAGGTATCACAACTCGCCTCAGAGGGCAGACAAGTTGCAATTGTGTCTTCCGGTGCTATAGCAGCAGGTTTAGGGCGTTTGGGCAAGCAAAACAATTTATCTATAACCGAAAAACAGGTACTCGCTGCAGTGGGGCAAGGATTGCTTATGCGTAGCTACGAAACTTTGTTTGAAGATTACGATCTCACAGTAGGGCAAGTACTATTAACTAAGGAAGATCTGACGAGCCCTAAACGTTCATCTCTTTGTAAAGATACCCTGGAAGAAATGCTTAAAAGAGGAATAATTCCCATAATCAACGAAAACGATACAGTTGCTGTAGAAGAAATCCGTTTTGGTGACAATGATTCGTTGTCTGCCCGGGTCGCTGTGTTAATCGATGCTGATTTGTTGGTGCTTTTAACAGATACTGAAGGGTTCTACGACAAAAATCCGCACATTAATTCCGACGCTAAAATGATCACAACAGTTCGAAACATCGACGCCTCTGTTCTCGCTATGGCACAGGGAACCCATGGTACTCATGTTGCTACTGGCGGAATGCTTACCAAAGTATGGGCCGCCAACATGGCATCTGAACAGGGGATTTCTACTATAATAGCCAGTGGCAACACACCAGATGTTTTAAACCTCATTATTAATGGTGATTTAATAGGTACTTTGTTTGTCGGAACTAAATTATTTCAGGGGCAGAAAAACTAATAGCTTGGGAGGAAACTATATGAGCGTAATTAAAAAAGCTGTTTTGGCCAAAAACGCGTCTAGATCACTTGCTATATTAGACTCTAACGAAAGAACAAAAGCCTTGTTACACATGGCAAATGCCATCGAATTAAACCGAACAAGTATCTTGGAAGCTAATCAAAAAGATTTGAATGCCGCAGATGATCAAGGAATCACAGGAGCCATGCGTAAACGACTAGCTCTATCTGAAAATAAACTTAGCGGCATGGCCGAAGCCTTAAGACAAATAGCGCACTTACCCGATAGTTTAGGACAAGTAATCGAAACGATAAATCGTCCAAACGGACTTATTATCAAAAAAATACGGGTCTCTTTCGGAGTTATAGGTATTATTTACGAATCTAGACCTAACGTAACATCTGACGCTGCTGGAATCTGTATAAAGTCGGGTAATGCAGTGATACTTAGAGGCGGTTCAGAAGCATACAGAAGCAACCGTGCAATCGCTAATGCCCTTCGCACCGGACTTGAGACAAGCCAAGTCTCTCCAGAATGTATTCAGTTTGTTGAAATCCAAGATCGTTCTGAAGTTGCAACCATGATGAATCTTAGGGGTCAAATCGATCTCCTTATACCTCGGGGCGGCCCCGGATTAATTCAGGCCACTATAGAAAATGCCAGCATACCTGTAATCGAAACCGGCACCGGAAATTGCCACACATACATCGATTCTGAAGCCGACCTAGAAATGGCACACTCTATAGTATTAAACGCTAAATTGGATAACCCCGCAGTATGCAACGCTATGGAAACTTTGCTTGTCCATGAAAAAATTGCCTCAAAATTTCTGCCCAAAATATCAAAAGCGTTAGTTTCGCACAATGTTGAGTTAAGAGGTTGTTCCAGAAGCATAGAACTTTCTGAATTGATAAAACCTGCTTCTAAGGAAGATTGGGACGATGAATACTTAGATCTAATCCTAGCGATTAGAATAGTCTCCAGTACCGATGAAGCGATAAATCACATTTCGAAACACGGAACACTTCATTCTGAAGCCATTGTTACTGAAAATTCGAAAACCGCTTTAAGGTTCAGTCAATCAATAGATGCCGCTACTGTATATATAAATACAAGCACGCGATTTACTGACGGAGGCGAGTTCGGGTTTGGAGCGGAAATGGGCATTTCGACCCAAAAACTACACGCACGAGGACCTATGGGTATCGACGAACTTACCACTTATAAATATGTAATAGAAGGTGATGGACAAATACGATAATAGTAAAAAAACTTGGGTAGAGATCGGGTGCTAAGTACCGACCCCTACTCGAGTTTTTTATAAACTAGAAAATTAAAACAAACGTGATATTTCACTATCTTATCGAAAAGTTTAATTGAGCAGAAAGGTTTATTGGTAATTAAATGTGATCTTGGTTTTTTGGAATCTAAGATACCTTTTTAATCTTTTCTGTATATCCTGAACCGAAAAAAAGAATAATGAAAAAGCTTCCCATAAAAATACCCAGCCGCCAATAGTAAATCCTTCGGTGAGAATCGTAAGGAAAAAACCAGGAGAAACCCTTTGCTTCAGGAAGTAACCAACAGACAAAAAGAAGATAGCACCTAAAAGATTCATCGCAATTTTGCGTTTTATATCGAGAAGTTCTTTTTTAACAAAATCAATGGTAAAAATAAAATTGTTCTTTATACCTTCTTTAGAAAGACGTTCTTTGCTTTCATCGTGCACGACTTTGGGCATGAAAAAATGAATTTCGATAGGATACCTAAGAGGTATTTCTAAAGAGCACTCTTCTAGATACTGATATAGCTCCGGGTCTAAATCCCTTCTTTTTACAGGAGAAGGATCCCAACCGTTAAAAATTTCTTGATAGTCATTTACCAAAACCTCAATGATAAATGCCCCGGAACCTTCATTTACCTCATACATAGTCCTTAATAGTTTTTCTTTCTTTCTAAACATGAAAGTTGAAGCCCCCATCGACATTGTCGCGCTAAAGCTTGTCTTTCAATATAGTTTATCAGGTTTGAACAACGATGATAGCATTTAAAGTTTTGGTCACTTCTGTCTAGTTTTAAAGTAGATTGCAGCGAAGATTATAGTCAAAATGACGAACACAAATGCATAAATTGACGACTTGGGGACAAATTTTGATTTTTCAGGAGATTCCTGATCAATCAAAGAAACTTCGGGAAGCACGATAATATAATCCTCCTCTACCCTTTCATCATTACCCCCATCGTTTGAGACGACTAAGGTTACACTGTAAATTCCTGGTTCATGATAGGTATAGCATGGATTTTGGGACGTATCGTCTTCCTTACCGTCACCATCAAAATCCCAACTCCAAGACAGGGGTGAATTTTGCGATTGATCTTCAAATTTTACTGTTAATGGGGCCTTCCCTTCAGTAGTTTGGGCAGTAAAAGATGCTATAGGTGCTTTCAAATTTGGTACGATCTCCGGATCTTCGCACTCGTGAATCTTGGGTTCTTCCTTAGGCATCTCTGCAATCTCAGAATTTTCGGGAGCGGGCAAAGAACTCAATATAGTCAAAACAGATACCTTTTGTATTGAAAGCCCTGTTGTTGTAGGATACTTCTGACCTTGGTTATGGTGAAAATACCAGTACTGTTCTTCTGCTGCTTCATGCCAATCCCAGTTACCGAAAACGTGCATTCCCCAAGGATTTGTCGAATCATCAGCAAACCATATCAAACGCATCCCATCCCTATAACCAGTGTCAGGATATTGGCCATTTTTGTACCAACATATAGCCATAGGACCCTCTCGTTCTGAGTATTGATATACATTTTCATATGCGAAAGTTCTGTTCAATCCGTCTGATGCTTTTATATTAATCTGATCTCCTTCTTGCATGCCACCTACTAATTCACATAGATCTTTTACATTTGTACCCTTAACCGCTCCCATGTCTTTGGTCTCGACATTTGTATCTTCTTCCGGGTTCCAGCGAAGCATTTCTTGAGTCTTTTCATCGAGATGGTCTACAAACACAGGACCTTGATGGTAATAGTGTGTTATTCCATCACCAAGAACAGGCATATTATTTGGATCCATAAGCCAAGTGTAATCAACCACTTTTTCGTCGAGAATCGTGCTTTCGTCTGATGCCATTTTCCTTATCGTTAAACTTGTGGTAGATGCAGCGAATATAACTTGTGGAGATAGCCCGATTAAGGAATACACCATGAACAAAACGACTAAAACCCTTCCCAAAAAAATACTTAGAGGTTTGTAACCTTTCATGGAAGTTCCTCCTTGTATAATCTAATATGTAATGCAAGTCTTCCACTTTAATCTTTAAAAAGCGTAACATCTTTTCGAGAGATGTTAAGATAGATTTTTTGACCCACTTTTATATCCATCGAATCTAACATGTTTCGAGTGACTAGGCAGGTGAAAGATGGTGGTACATCAGCAACAATAGTCACTATTGAACCTCTGTTCAAAATTTGACTTATCACGGCAGATATTACATTAAATTCTCTCGAAGTTTCAGGACTCAAAGAAATCGATATGCTCTCAGGTCGAACCGAAACAAAACAATCTCCAATAGGTTGAAAGTCTGTTTTAAGTGTTATCCCATGAAAAGAACAAACAGTTACACCATTTGCATCCTTAAAGGATATACCTTGAAATACGTTTACGGCCATGGTAAACCGGGCTACAAATTTGGAGTTGGGATGTTCGAATATCTGGCATGGTAAACCAATCTGCCTGATCTCACCATCTCCGATCACAGCAGCACGCGTTCCTATAGATACTGCTTCTTCAAAATCATGGGTAACGTTGATCATAGTAATGCCCAGCTCGCTGTTGAGCCTAACGATCTCCTGTCTTACACCTTCACTTGTTTGTGGGTCTAAAGAGCTAAGCGGTTCGTCAAGAAGCAGCACCTCGGGATTAATCACCATGGCCCGGGCTAGTGCCACTTTCTGTTCTTCGCCCCCGCTAAGGGCATCAGGCATTCTATCAAAAAGATGTAAGATATCGAACAACTCGGCAACTTTATCTAATTCACGCCTTATCCGCGAAACGGGCACCCGCCGAATTTTTAGACCGAAAGCAATGTTCTCTGCCACAGTAAGATGAGGAAATAACGCACAATCCTGATAAACCATACCGATCCTTCGTTTTTCAGGCTCTAAAAACGTTACGTCTTTTCCTCCAATCTTGACCGTACCAGAGGTGATCCGACGCAACCCTGCGATAGTCTCAAGCAAAAGTGTCTTTCCCGAGCCAGAAGGGCCTACCAGGATAAATAGATCGCCTTTT
>CAYORX010000001.1:0-61733 GCA_964406505.1 uncultured Eubacteriales bacterium | reverse complement strand
GATCGATGCCGGTTAGGGCAAAGTTTGATAATCGTAAGTACAAATTTTTTATCTCAATCATGATTTTCTCCTTCGCAGAAGGGCCTGTACCCCAATGAACACGCAGACGCAAATTATCATCATAATAGAAGCCACGGAAATAGCTGACGCTAAACCGTAGGTTTCAAAACGCTCAAAAATGAGAACCGGAGCGATGGTAGGATGGTAGGCGAGGATAACGACTGCGCCAAATTCGCTCATAGCCCTTGCCCACATCATCAAGCTACCGGCTACTATACTACGCCAAGCCAAAGGAAAAGAAACATGCCAAAAAACCTGCCACTGGGAAGCACCAAGTGTACGAGCTACGTTTTCGAGTTTTACATCAACAGCCCTAAAACTCTGCTTGGCTGAACTAATTAAAATAGGAACACTTACAAAAAGCATAGCTATTACGATTCCTGCCAAAGAATCTAGAAATTCAATACCCAAAGATTTGAATCCTTTTCCAATAGCAAAATTAGAACCAAAAACGAACAACAAAGCAATGCCCGCTGCAGAATGGGGTACTACCACGGGCAGATCTACCAGACTCTCCGCTATTCCTTTTCCCGGAAAATCGTATCGCGCGAAAATGTAGGCTAAGGGTACTCCTGAGACAAAACCAATAACAACCGCGATAAATGCTGCATATGCAGTAAGCAAAACCGAGCGAACGGTTTCACCTTCAAGAAATGTTTGCCACAAATTCGCTTTGTCAGACAAAAAAATGAGTTTAAACAAAGGAACAACAATGAACAGCATGATCATGCCGCCAAGGAAAGCGAACAAAATAAAGAAACTACCGGACGATGCTTTATCGCCGCCGGGATTTATACCATTATTATCTTTCAATTTTGTTTTGCTCATGGACCATCCTTAAGAAAAAACGATTTCAAAAATTCAGGAAGACGCTCAATATAATCACACGTAGACATTTCCAGAAGCGGTTGCCAGGTGTTTGCGAAAATCCGCTTCCCTTCCACCCCCAAAATAAAACTAATGAGTTTAGCTGCTTCGTCGGGATGCGTGGCGTTGTTTGGAATAGATAAACCATATACTATCCTAGTACCTATAAAATCGGGTAGCAAGGACGCAAATCTCTTAAATTCAAGTTTTACTTCAACTTGTCTGTAGTTTTCTTCGTACCGAACGCTGCTAAGATCGATTTGCTCCGGCAAAGCTAGAAACTTAAGACCTCGCTGCTTAGCTACACTCTCATATTCAAAAGCATAATCCAAATCGCCCGATTCCAAGAGAGCTAAAAGTAAAATACTGTAACCGCGTAGTTTAATTCTAGATTCTATAGGTCTTAGAAGTTCTGGGACGGTTATAGCCTGCAAATCATTATCCTTAACTACTTGTAAAGGCGGTTGAAAGGCATGGCCTACAACATTTTGAAAAATCTCTTCATCACCATAAAATTTTTCAGCCAACTTAAGCACCATTAAGCTACGATAGCCCATGGCGTCAATACGGGGATCGGAAATGCCTAAAGACACATCAGGTTTTGAAATAATCTCATACCAATTATTCTCGTTAATTTCAGACGAATATGCACTTTTTCCATGATATGCTAAACCCAATCTATTTGTAGAAAACTCTATTAGCCAATCAGCATAAGGCGGGCCATCATCACAAACAGGAACAGTATACATCATTGCAGGAATTAATTGCGCATCGGCAACCACCATAAGATCTGCCCTATCGCCGAGCTCAGTTACGGCACGAATAACCTGAACGCTGCCATGCCCCTCAAGCAACACCTCTACATCAGAGTTCAGCGCTTCATACTCGCGCTTCACTTCTTGAAAAGGAGCCAAAAGACTGCCAGCTATAATTACCTTTAGCCGAACTTTCTTTTCAGTAGAATTAGGTTTGCAAGCAAACAAAAGAAACAACATACATATCAGCGCGATGATGGCGAAAATATTGTACCGTGTTTTCATGGCATTTCTAAGATCTCCACTTTATTAACCCATTTAACCCAGTGGCTACCTTCCGTCAAAAGTCCTTTCTCTGGACTAGCCACCGCCAACCTGAGCGGTCTGCCCGCGTCTCGTGGAAGTGGCTTACCATCCTCTTGATAAATAAGTACAATCTTAAGTTCATCGTGCGGTACTTCCCTAAGATCAGCATCATATGTAACGAAATCGCCCATAACCTGTTCATAACTAAATACCGCAGAGTAACCGTCTTGTGCAGATATCATAACCGCATCGTTTGGCGCCACGCCACCCACTAGATTACACAATTCTTCAAGCGTTACACCTTTGATCGAAAATGGTCCACAGACAACTCCAACTGTGGAGAAAAAGCCCCCTTTACCTTCGTAGGCTGGCAAAGACTTTATTTCTTTTACCGTCAAAACTCTTTCTTCGCCATCTTTTCCTATAAGGGTCAAGCGCCAAGACCTGGTTACTTCGTCAGGGAGAAGTTGCCAAGGCCTTAAATAAGCTACTACGGATATAGCTATTAGCAGTATTCCGACAACAAGTATAATTTTTGGCTGACGTTTATTCATAACGATTTCTTCCTTATATAAAAGTAAATCCCTATTAAGCACACGCCTACAGAGCCTAAAGCGACAGGAACCAAGATAGACGCACGACTTCGGGGAACATCAGAAACCGTCTTGTCTATTACCAGATCTTCTGGAACCCCATCTTCGTATATCCTGATTTCGCTAATCCATTTACCTGAAAGTCCGTTTGTGCTAGGGAATTCGCCCTCGAAGAAATACTGGTATTTTTCCTGAGGTAAAGCGATTTTCATGTCTGAATTGCCAAAGACGTATTTACCGTCAGCGTTGGTTTCAGTGGCTAAAAATACGATTTGCATAGCAGTACTATAAGCATTGTTACCCGGGTATCCTGACCCGTAACGTTCGGCTTCCTCGCCATCACGTCCATTAAACCAACACAGAGTGATGATACCTTGCTGTTTAGGGGGTTCGTTGATGTTGGATGCAGCGAACTTCATATGCCAGCCGTCTACACCCACAAACATTACTTCATCACCCTCAACCATGCCCCCGATTAAGTCACAAAGGTCTTTAATCGCACTGCCTTTCACCGCACCTTTATTTTTCAGATTCTGTATTCTATCTGGATCCCAGGGGTCACCTTCAAAAATGGGGCCTTGATGATAATAATGAGTTTTTCCATCACCATAGATTTTTAGGTTTTCTTCCATCCATTGATAACTAACCATCTTTTCCTCAAGCATTGTACCATCAACTGCGAATCTTACCAGGCGAACTGAAGTCGTTGCACCGGCGGCTTGAGCTGAAGATGAGGCGAACACCAGTAGAGCGCAAGAAAGAAACACTAAACAACGTAGATGAGATCGCAGCTTCATTGCCATTGGTACACTCCTTACAGAATTCTATTGATAGGGACGGCGACAAGACCGCCCCTACCGTTATTCCGTGTGTCATTTATTTCGATCTTATAGCGATTATTGATCTAAGGCGTTTACGATCATAGTCACTGCTTCGGCACGCGTGGCGTTTGCCTGCGGTGCAAATGTGTTATCGGGATAACCATTAACGATCCCTTTTTCAACAGCGACCGAGACTGCGGTTTTGGCCCACTCCGAGATGCTTTCTTGGTCAGCAAAGTCTGTATCTACTACTTCAAGTTTCAGTTCTAGAGCCCTTACTATCATAACTGCCATCTGTTCACGTGTCACTTCATCGTCAGGCCCGAAAATTCCATCTCCGTACCCTTCGATAATGCTTGATGATGCTGCCGTCATGATGAGCTCTTCTGCCCAATGCCCTGTGATATCATCAAACTGTTTATGTTCGCCGGATTCAATCTCTAATGCTTTAACCAAAACAGAAACAAATTCGGCCCTAGTTATATCACCATCAGGCTTAAAAGTCCTATCCGGATAGCCCATTACTGCACCTAACTCTACAAGATATTCGATATTCTCCCGAGCCCAATGATCTAAAATATCGGTAAGACCTTGGCTTTTAAGGAGCTCAATGCTGACTATGTTTCCTATGGAGGACGAGCCGCTAACTCCCGCACCAACTAAACGAAGAGGCCAATTTTTATCTGATTGGGGGATGGCAACGCCGTCTACAGTGTTCGCTACAATATAATCGTTATTTTTAATAATATCTTGACTTGAGATAGTTACTTGATACCCATCGGCTGCTGTAAGCACTATCTCATATCCCGCTTCTGCGAGTTCTACGTTGAAAGCATCGCTAGAATGCTTGTCAACATCATCTACGAATCCAGCCATCAGCCACAAGGGTATGCCTTCCCATTTTCGACCTTTATTATCAGTATAAGACGCTTTGTGATCGGCCCCAAATTGGCATACCAACGCCTGTTCAAAGTACGTTTTGCTGATATCCTCATGCAATCCACCTAAATCTGAACCATCTAAGCTTAAAGTCCAATCACTCACAGGAACGCTAAAGACCCTTACTTCAGTTATATATTTAGGCGAAAGACCAGCACAGGAAGGATACTGGGTCAAATCCCCATAATAAAAATGCCAATATTGCTCAGGCAATGTTTCATGCATATCCCATTGACTATAAATCTTGTCCTCAGGTGTAAAGAAAAGCCGTATTCCATCTTTATAATCCGGTACATATGCCCCGTCTCCCCACCAGGCAAGAATCGCATCGCCCTGTCGTGCGTACACAGCAGGATCTGGATATATTGAAGAGTACGGTAGCCTAGTTTCATAGCCATCTTTAGCGACAAAAACGATTTCAGTACCGGATCCCATGCCTCCAACTAAATCACAAAGATCGCTTACGCGGGTCCCTTTGATAGCATTGTGGAGTTTAAATCCACCAGGATATGTTTCTGCCGCATCCCATACATCATCAGGGTCATTGGTAATACCTTCATAACGATAGATAGTCTCGCCATCGCCTATGACAGGCAGATTTGCCTCCATCCATACATGATCCACGATGATCTCATCTATAATGGTTACTTGATCTTCATCGTATTTTACAATACGCAGTTCTGGCACCGGCCGAGTTTTTCCAAAATCCACAAGTTCGATTTCAACAATCTGGCCTACAGCAGAACTACTAAGCGATCCATCTTCTCTAGCGACACCTGATCCAACAAGTCGAAGGGGCCACTGAAGCGTTAGCGCTTCACCGTTCAGCTTGTCCGCCAAAATATAATCATTGCTCTTCGCTACGTCCTTGCTGGAAAACTCTTTTGTATAGCCATCTTCTGCCCTGACTAAAATGGTGTAACCCGCATCGGCTTGGTTGAAATTAAAGTTGTGGGGCTGGCGGTCATCAACCCATCCGGTCAAGTACCAAAGGGGTATGCCCGACCAAACGTTATCTTCATCATCAGTCCATTCTGCTCGGTGACAACCAAGACCCTCTTCAAATTCTGTCTGGCTCAAAACATCAGTTATTATACCTTTGAGCGCAAGGTTCCAGCTGCCATCCTCGGCAGGTGGCGTAAGCATCTCTGGTATGGTTATGGATACAATGTTGCCCACCGCAAAACCACTCAAGGAACCATCATCTTTTGCTACGCCGTCGCCGACAAGTCTTAAAGGCCATACATCTACAAGCGCAACACCATCAACCTGGTTTGCTATGATATAGTCGTCACTTTTAGCTATATCTGTACTTTGAAAAGTTTTAGTATAACCATCTTCAGCTGCTACCTCAACTGTATACCCCTCTTTTGATAATTCTTCGTTGAAAGTCCAAAAACTACCGCGTTCAATATCATCTACAGCGCTAACTAACACCCAAAGAGGTATACCTGACCAAACTTTTCCGTCCTTATCGACCCATTCACGATAGTAATCGGAACTACTAGCTGCCAACTTCGTTTCAAATTCTTCTTGGGTTATCGTATCTCCGATTTCCCCAAATAAATTTAAAACCCAATCTTTTGCTGGGATAATTTTACCGGGATCATCAGACTTATCCGATGGCTTATCAACATCAACTATTGAAGACTGTTCCTCAAGAGAAACCACGGTTTTTATAGCTGCTACTGCGTTAACCTTAACTGCATCCAAATCAGATGCATTTGGTACAGCTGCAAAATAAAATTCTACTTTATCGCCTTCATTCAGTTCAATGAGATTCAACGCACCTTCAGGATTGTTAAACCCATCTTCGAGTACACCGTTCACATAGGAATGCCATCTAGCCCCGCCTTTCACATAGGTATATCTACCTATGTTGTCAAGTAAAAGCGCGCCTGAAGCCTCATAGTTTTTGTCTGTCACGTCATATGTAATACTTTTTTGTGTAGCTACCGCATGCAGAACCCCAAGTGGCGTCCCCTCGTCTACAGTGTACGTTTCTCCACCGGGATTGTAAGCTTTTACTTGAAAACTATTTCCCGGGGATAAAGATACTGCTCCATCAAAAACGACGTCCATACCGGCCGCACGTGCAACTGTTTGAGGAATGATGGACAACACCAACAATAATGCAAGGGAAATAACGAAAAATCTCTTACCCCTTCGATTGATCATACTTTAGATCCTCCTCTTGTCTATCTTTGTGCAAAGAATCACAAACTGTTTCACTACCGATCATATTACAAAAACTGCAATATTGCATGCAGTTTTTCCATATTTAATACTTTATAATGCTAAACTCAAACTTTTTTAGTCACTTTTCAACAAATTCCCTTTTAGTATCACAGCATTTCGAAAACTGTTCGATGTTCGGCCAAATCATTTTGCAAGCCGTAGCATTTCATCATGCCTTTTCAAATATAAAAATATCCACTACATCATTAAGGCCTTTATGTCAGAACAGAATCATTTAGCTATTCTGTTTCATAATGCGACTTGATACCAAGTGGCTCAAAAACAAAAAACATGCTTAGATATGAACTACAATCAACGTAGGTCAAATAACAAAACATCACTTTCCCCTAAAATTCTTAACCCAATCTTCAAGACGCTTGAGCGCTTCAACAATTACGCTATCAGATACCGAAAAAGAAATGCGAACATGGCCTTCCCCAAAATCACCCAATCCGGAGCCCGGGACAACGGCTATCCGTGCTTCCTTAAGCAAAGACATAGCAAATTCAGAAGATGAAAGATCAAATTTCTCTATGCTGGGAAAAACATAAAAAGCGCCACCTGGATTGCATACACTAATTCCGGGTATGTTTTTCAAACCTTCTGTTATCAACTTACGACGTTTTGCATAGGTTTTAACCATATCTTTTACTACATCTTGGGGACCTGTTAATGCAGCGATTGCGGCCTTTTGTGATACCGACG
The DNA here is from genome assembly GCA_964406505.1 of uncultured Eubacteriales bacterium. GTDB lineage: Bacteria > Bacillota > Sulfobacillia > Fermentithermobacillales > Fermentithermobacillaceae > DTU015. The sequence goes on along the minus strand of CAYORX010000001.1, from coordinate 54,449 downwards.
ACGCGCATGATATCGACGACTGTTGTATTTTGTTCACGCCAGCGATAATGCTTTTAGGGCCAGCAGCGTACCCTAATCTCCAGCCTGTCATCGCATAGGTCTTAGACAATGAATTAACGGTGACCACATTTTGCTTAAACTCAGGGATAGAGCCCAGGCTAAAATGAATGTTTCCATCAAACAATATCTTTTCGTACACTTCATCTGCTAAAACTACAAGGTCGTGCTCTAAAGCGATATGACCGATACCCTTAAGGGTATCTTTAGACAATACCGAACCGCATGGATTATTAGGCGTGTTCAAAATAATCATTTTCGTTTTTTGAGTAACTTTCGAGCGCAGTTCATCTAAATCTGGTTGAAAATCAGCGGATTGACGAAGGGGCAAAGATACCGGTACTGCCTTGGCCATATTGATATGGGCGAAGTAATTTGGCCAACAAGGATCTGTCAAAATTACTTCATCACCTGGATCTAGTATCGTTAGGCAAACGGCTAGAATTGCGTTTACTGCCCCTACAGTGACGACTATCTCTGAAGAAGGATCGACCTCAATATCACTGTCAGAGCATAATTTAGACGCAATGACTTCCCTCAGTTCGGGAATTCCCGAAGTTGGAGTGTAATGGGTAGAACCATCCCTAGCTGCCTTACAAGCAGCTTCTATAACATGAGGGGGAGTTGGAAAGTCGGGCTCCCCTATTTCAAGGTGCATTACATCGTCCATTTGATTAGCGGCATCAAATATTTTTCTGATCCCTGACGGAGGTATCCTGTTCACAAACTCAGAATTTTTATGTTTCATCGTAGCCACTCCCTTACATTAAATGCATAGCGTTAAGGAAATAGTATATTTGGCATATCTAAACAAATCATTCCACAGCTGCTAAAATTATTTTTACTATCTTATCATTCTTGTAATCACAAATCACTTTCTTACAATCAATAAAACGAAACATCGTCGCACGCTTTGCAAGGCGATGGTACTACTGTTAAATTTCATTCTACGTAAAGATCAGCGATCGCATATAAAACTGCGGTACCGGATATTTTTACACGTTCGCCTTGCATCTCGCCGTACACTGTACCACCACGCAAAGACACTTGACGAGCGGTCAGTTTGTTTTTACCCAACCTTTGTGCCCAATATGGAATGATGTGGCAATGTCCTGAGCCGCACACCGGATCTTCATCGATACCAACCTTTGGACCAAAAGACCGAGATACGCAATCAAATTTCGTTCCAGGTGCGGTAGCTTGTAGCAACAAACCATCTATTTTCATTAGTTTAGCCAAGTCGGGATTCATGGTAATGATATCGTTTTCGTGCTCGAACACGCACAACAAGTCTCTCCCCATGTAAGCTTCTAGGGGCCGAACTCCTATGGCGTCCTCCATTTCATCGGTGACTAAAACCTCGGTAAGATCATAAGCCGGGAAATTCATTTCATACAGATCACCGCGGCGGGATACAGAAAGTCGTCCACTTCGTGTATCGAAACGAAACGTCTCAACTTCTGGCTCGATGAAGTTCGCAAGCACAAATGCAGTTGCTAAAGTAGCGTGTCCACAAAGATCAACCTCTTCCGTCGGAGTAAACCACCGCAAATGGTATGCATCATTTTGTTTTACAACGAAAGCGGTTTCTGAAAGATTGTTTTCTTTTGCGATATTTAACATCAGTTCATCGGGAAGCCATTCCTGCAAAACGCAAACTCCGGCTGGGTTGCCTTCGAAGACCTTTTCTGCAAATGCATCGATAAAATAACATTTAATAATTGGTACCACCCCTACTTTCACTGATTGAATACAAACTAAGTACCTAAATTCCGGAAAAACCTTGGGCTTATCTGATTAGCGCACCTTCGAGAAGCATATAAGCTTTTGGTAAATCAAAATTTGATAAACATCCCCTTACATTTTACAGGCTTAATCGATCGCGTTTTGCTTTAGATTTGTTTTTTCATTATACAAAAGCGTCTGGTTACCGTAAATCCGGCTCTTTTGTACAATTCACCGGCCGGTGAATTTTCGGTCGTCCATAAAAGCCATGCGTTGTGCATTCCATTTTGTCTCATTACATATAAAGTGTGATATAAAAGAATTTTACCTAACCCTAAACCGCGAAAATCTTTGTGAACGCCGAAAGGGCCGAACCGCTCTCCAATATTGTCGTATGCACCAAAACATGCAAACCCTATTACGCGGTGATGTTTTCTAGCTATAATGAAGTTTTTGTTTGATACTCCACCTAAAAGCGCTTCGCGTACGGCTCTCGCCCAATCGCTCCCAAACTGTTCATAAATAAATTTTAGCGTGTCTACCATTAGAGGTGTTGAGAGGTAATCGAAAAAGTAACCTTCATTTTCTCTTTGGATTTTCAAGGCTTTAACGTCTTTTGGTATCTTGAAGCCTACAAGGCTTTTGTCCATGGCTGATGCTAGACTTTGGCTCGAATAGTTGCGGTTTTTAAGGAATTCCACAGCACCTGCGTACATCTTCTGATCGATTCCAGGATTAAAATAATTAGGAGTATATGAGGATATGTAGATATATTTTCGACCTAAAGAGCATAAATATGTTTCTGCGGCATTGAATAATGCGCTACCGATGCCTTTTCGCCTATATGCGGGATGGGTAAAAAATATTGTTATCCATCCGATATCCGGCTCGATATCGGTTCCGAAAAGCGGAGTCTTTCTGTATATCGCTAACAAGAAACCTACGAGATTTAGGCTGTTGTCTACTGCGATAAAACATCCTTTTGGGTCAAAGTTTGGATCTAACAATACCCGATTACGAAAGAGTAAATCGCTTACGGTGTCTTGAGGAAGTGCTTGGTTCCAAAGATCAACTATCGCTTTTTCATCGCCGCCTTGATAATGGCGAATACTTATATTTCCTGGAAATGACGGTGTAGTTGTTGATTTTACTTGATTTTCACGACCCTTTCCCTTCATTTTATCCATCTGTTTTACTCCTTCAGGAAAAGATAGTTTCGATAAATGTCTAATACTTTAATTCTCGTTTAGATAGGTTTGAACCTTTACCACTCAAGCAGTCGTTGTTAAAGACCGGTCAACAATGAATTGCGCTGCATCTACAGAATAATATATTAGCTTGTTCCTGTGGACATAAGTTGTTACCAACTAACCCCATACAAGCTAAGCGAGAGTATGTATTTACGCGCTGAAAAGATCTTACCTATCGTCGATCCCAAGGAATATGTTGATCTTTTACAAAGGCCCGACAGTTTATCTAAATCTAAAGGGAGCAGCATACGACGTTCCTTACCACGAATCCTGGATATGCTTAAGTGGGGCGTTGTCAAAGAAAAAGACATCATATTAGCTAAAGGTAAAACCGACGAAGCTATGCTCCTTGCGAATGGTAACGTATTAGTTGACGGCAAAGAACAATCTTTACAGATGTAGTTAAAGGGTATCTATGGATGGTCGAGCGTGCAAACTTACAGTTTCACTATACATAAAGGAAGTGGAAAAACGCTAGGCGAGATCCGACAAAAATACATGGAACGCATCGAAAAATTTATTTCAAAGAAAATATTCTTCGTAAAGAGTTTTTAATTTATCCTCTTCTTCCTTTTCAATTAAAGCTTTATTCTCTTTTTTCCAGTAACGGCTAAACAACGGCCCACCAGTTTTAAATTCGCGGCTTGGACCTACTATCTTTAACGCCTCTTTTAAATATACGTTATTTAAGTTGTGTATCTGAGCAACCTCATCTGCCTGGATCTTACTCGAACTTAGTTCGAAAATTTTCTGCTGATAACTTTCTCTAAGTTCACGAATTTTTTCTTTGTTCGTTTTAAAATCTTTTAAGACTGCCCGAAAAAGTAAGTTGTTTCGCTTCCATCTTTGAACTCCATCTTTTTGAGTTCCTAATTTCCGAAAAAACTTCATTTTTAAAGGTTTGAAAAGTTGGATTTCAGGACAAGGGCCTTCGGTATACCAAATCACGTTGCTTGAGTAATCATAGAAAAAAGAAGCCGTAGCTTGGGAACTGATGATGCCTCCAGCTATCATGCTTATGTTTCTCATAGATGCCACTTTACCCGTATGTCGATCTTTGAGTAAAGATATTACATCGTCTATGGCCCAATGCTTACGCTCCAAAAGTTTTCTGCCACGGTTTTCCCTGTGGTATGCACCGGCGAAATACGTGACAAGCGGATTTGTAAAATGTTTTTCAAAGTTTTTAACCCTATCTTCAAGGTTTGGAGATATAGCATCGAAATTATCTTTTAAACAGATTTTGTTGCTTATATGAAGGTTTACATCAAATTTTTTATATGCGTAATCCCGTCCTACGGTATCTAACACATAAGCCTCGTAAGGATCGGTTATTAGATAGCTGTTGTGGTAATATATTGGATGTTCAAAGCCGCCATTTCCGCCTTGCCCATGTTTTTCGGTATTTATGATCAAAATGTCTAAGGCTTCTTTGGCAGTTGAAGCAAGTTCTAAAGCAATCCGCAAATGATCCATGCCTAAAACGCCCTTTTTCGGCACTTTTACTTTATTGAAGGTAGCTTCATTGCCAATGGCAACGCCTTTTTGGTTGACTCCCATTTCACCTCCCCACATCCACGAAGGTCTAGATAACCACACATGATGCTTTACTTCATAAGAAGACATTTTTACATAAGTACCCGGCTCACTTTGATGTCCTTCAGGAATAAAATGCATATACTGAGGCTCATTAGGATCCCTATCGCTGTTTTTAGCGAAAAACGCTGTTTCACCGGTATTTCTAGATATGTAAAATGTATCGCACATCCATGCATCCTCCCCATTATTCGAAAATCTTATTTCTCATCGTTTTCAAATTCATAACTGCTAAATTTCAATGCATCACAGTTTTCGGATACCACGTGAACAATCCGCTCGGGTATGCCATCCTTAGATTTAGCCGAAATTTCCAGGGAGATCTCAACTTCGGTATCTGTCAAACCCGTAAAATGCTGAACGATTTCATTCGCAACCCTAGTTGTGTCACGAATCATTCTAACCGGATCTATGTTTATATTGCCATAAAACCGTTTCATAGTTGGCGTAGATGGCCTATACGAAGGCTGAGACTCGATGGGTTTTGATTCTTCTTCGAAGTAACCTTTGCCGGCTCCTGATATGTCACCTACTGGCTTTGCTTGTTGTTCTCGACGCTGTTTATCTTCTTCGATTTGTTTCAGCGCAACATCCGGACGAACTAAAACAGCACGATCATCCATGATAACGCTTGATAATTGACCAGCCTTCAGGCCCAAATAACGCTTCCTCGCCTTATCGTAAGCTTCAGCATAAGCAAAGTGATCAGACCATGTAAGTTCCCGAATTCCATTTTGTATAGCCTCAAGCAATACGTTTTCATCTTTGAGCCGGGGCAAATACGGATAAGAAGCGAAAAATGTCCATAGGTCTTTTAAACCTACGTGCGATTTGTCTTTCCAAATAAACCGATCCAATTCTATTCTTAAACTTGTAGCCGAATACTCGGTAATAAGATGATTACCTTTAATCCGTTTACTTACCCTAGAAGCTAAAGCCCCATCACTAGGTTGAAGCCTTAACTCCTGCCAATCCATCTGTCCGCTTTTTTCATGTTGAATTGGGTAAAGAACCCGCGTGTAAACTTCGTTAATCCTCGTATTTACGACACTATCTGATTCTTGGAGCTTGGTTTTTGCTTGATTCACTTGAGAGGGGTTAAGATCTAATGGTACAATATCACCGATTATAGAATCCCACGCAAGATACATGGCAATTGCCTGCTGTAATTCAACCATTCGCGTTCGGTCAGGTGCTAAAAACACTAACATATTGCGATACAGCCTTATACCCGAACTACGGCTTTCCAGTATTGATTGGGCTTGTACCAAAGCTTGTGACCCTACATCCTTGTATGAGTGCGTATACTCAGGGCCTAAAATAACTAATCTAGCAGACATATCATCGGACACCTGAGTACCGTCATCCGGCGCTACATGAACGCCAGAAAAATCTCCCCGTTTTCTGTCACGACGCAGTCGTTTTTTTATTTCATCCCAAATATTATCGGGTTTTCTCATAATGCTATCTGCCCTATCACGCGCAAGCCTCACAATATTAGGTTGTGTTGAATACCAATAACGATTCCTGTCAATGTAAAGATAGGTAGCTTGATCAGTAAGCCTTCGTAGAGCATCGCCAAAAATTGCCGGATTTTCCCCTGGCTGAACACAACCAAGTCTTACACTTCTTTCATCTATTCCCGGATTAGGCATACTTGAAGTAGGGGCTGTACCCATAAATATAGTACGAGCAACACGTCGAGCAGCCGAATAACGTCCAAGATTAGCATTATCTCCATCTAATCCGAGCGGAAGTGAGCTGTGGCCATCTACATCCCCTTCAATGATCGCTGACCAATTGGGTTCCAAGTGTTTCATAAGTTCCCTACTGATTCGGGGATCATCTATAGGTACAAATCCGGGCATTATAAGTAGGTTTTTATCATTGCGCTGCCAAAGTCCGTTTATAATTGCTGCCATTAAGCGAAGCACTCCACGAGTGCGCTGAAATCTTTCTAAGGTTGACCATTCGCCGTATAATCTATCAAATAGTTCTGGGTGTATAGGATATGCAGCTTCCATGCGCTGCTCGTAAGCCTTTTCAATACAAGGGGTTGGAAATTCCTGTGAGTGTTCCCGATAAGCATTGCTAAAAGCTGCTACCACGGTGTCCCTGGCTACAAACTTTTGGGGATCTATAATAGGTTCAAATAACCTACGCCTTACAATCTCAAACCCTTCTTCAGCGCTAGCCGGTCTCCACGAAGATTCCATTCGACCGAAAGTATTTTGGATTCTTTCTAGGGCCTCACGACCACCCTCTCCCCCGGTTTCTATGTCTGATGCAGGTATACTTGCTATCAAAAGCGTGTTGGGAACTTGACGCACCGCTTCAGTCAAAGCTTGTACAAATGTCATATTAGCCTCAAAAGATCCCGCAGGGAGATCATGCTTCTTGTATAACATCCGAACAAATGCGATCCACTCATCTATTAGAATAAGACATGGACCAAATTTGCTAAATAACTGTCTAAGAGCACTGGAACCAGGGCTAACCCCCAGCTCATCTGCCTTGGAAACTAATTTAAAGCCTTTTTCACCCCCGATCTGATATGCAAGTTCTCCCCAAAGCGTGTTTATAAAAATACGTCCATCAATGTGACGTAAAGGCTGACCTGGAGACAAAGCGTGGCCTACTAGCACGGCTGTGTTCACCTTGGGTAGTTCTTTAATATCGGCCTCAGCCAAAACTTGCTCTGCCCCGGGAAGTTCTGTGACAGGAACATCAGAAAAAAGATGATAAAGCGCCATCATAGAATGAGTTTTACCGCCACCAAAATTGGTCTGTAAGCCTACTATAGGATCCCCGCCTTGCCCCGATAATCTTAGTACGCCATTTACTAAAAGTTGCCTTAACCCTTCCGTAATATATGTTCTACTAAAAAACTCACGCGGGTCTTTGTATTCTGGGGAACCTTCTCCTCTATGTATCTGATCTAAATCAGCAGCAAATTCAGCTTCTTGGTATCGACCGGAGGCTACGTCAGGGTGAGGCACGATAATTTCTCGCCAGGGCAAAAGGCCGGGAACGGGATTGCCTTTAGTAGGCTCTATGGATTTGTTTCTTGTTTCAAGCTTAACCTGTCTTTCGTACCGAAGACGTAGGAGTTCCTGTTTCATTGCATCTACATCGCGTGCTTGGGGTGCCGAAACAGATTTCAACAACCTACTTGTACTATCCAAAGCCCTATAAGCATCGTCAGCAGTGAAAGCAGACTGGTGTGCCCAGCGATTTCTGATCTCTCTTAATTCGCTGACTAAACTTCTTTCGGTATGTCCTAGAATCTGCCTAAAAACTTCGATCCATTTGTCCCACATGATGACTAGCAAAGCATGCACGTCTAATTTTAATTCGTGGACATCTTTTTCCCAATCGGATTCTCTTGGCAAGCTTTTAAGGGTTTCCGAACGCCATACATCACCGTAATAGGACTTTAATTCCCGCTCTACAAAAGGTGTAAGACCTAGGCGAAGTAAATCCAACGCTTTTCCAACTCTTTGACGGTTACTATAAGCCAACTCATATTCACTCCTTTAGCATGCTAATCTGAACGGGCCTAGAGGTGATCTGCCCCGCTCCTTTAGTTATCTCTGACCATGAAGATACCAAGGCATTATAACCATACCCTTCGGCTGCCCATCCTTTTCGTTCACATATGACATATAGTCTATATGCAAGTTGCCGCGCCATCTCACCCTGCGAACCGAGTTTAGCGAGAAGCTGAGCAGCCGCCTTCTCTCCACCATCTAGATTAGCTCTCGCTAAATATTGAGCAGCCTGCCATACTGAAATATGTTCATGGGTTGGCAAATCTTCATCTAGCTTTAGTTCATTCACGCGCAAAATCCGCACGTCCCCACCTTTAGCAACAAGAATTCCTGCCTCTTCCAACCTTTGTATCGAAACGTTTTTCGCCTTAGAAAGGGTTTCAGCCACACCGTAAGAACCCTTTTCAAAGCCATACTGCTCAAACCATGTTACAGCCCAGCGCGTATCAGGATCGTAATCGCCTTCTTGCTCAGTCAAATATTCTGCAAGCATCTGGTTAATCAAAGCCAAAGCCATACGAACCGACATTGGTGAACCGTCAGCCTCTATTACTTGGCTGTACCGCGAAAACACAGCCATGCCAGGGCCTATAGCCGCCTGTTGAAGGTCAACAGGTGCAATATTTCCTTGTTGAAGTTCGCGAAGTGCATCAGGCAATTCCTCCATCAATGATTGCGTGAAATCACGCCTGGTTGTTCTAGGCGCGTCTACATCTCGTGGGCGGCAAACCAGCACAATAGAGGATGCCAAAGCGTTGGTACCGGTCGCTACCGGTCTATTCATAAGTTCCGTACGAATAGGCCACGTGCCTGTAATTGTAAAGCCTGCGGATATAAGAGCTTCAAGCATTGTTTCCCAACCAGTAGAAACAACACCCGCCTGTCCTTCTGTTTGTCCTATTACCGAAGGCACATCTGACTGTTTAAAGGCATAATAAATGGTCATGGGAAAATCTGGATTGTGGACCTGGCGAACTTGCTCAAACACGTTTTTAAGACCTTTTTCAAAAAAATCATGAGCCTTTTGCCTATCGCCATCAAATCTTCGGGGCGCAGCCACCAATTCCTGTGCTTTAGGTGTCAGCAATGTTTCAAAAAGTTCGGGATAAACTTTAATAAGAGACCTTCGAAGCCAAACATAGAAAAAATCTGCGAGATCACTATACTTAACGTTGTCGTAATAAGGTGGATCCATCGACATAACAGGTGAATGGACGTTATTTACTCCCTCCGTCGCGTCCAATTGTCGCGCAAAACCAACGCTGTTATCATCAAATTCTAATGCATTGACAACTTTTTCAATCCACAAAAGTGCACCAAGAAAATTCCCTGTTGAATTACTAAAAGGATTAACCTCAGCATAATCCCATATCATAGGAATTGCTTGGCGTGCAAAGGTGTTTCTTGTACTATCCCTCGAAGCATCCCAAGAACAAATAGCCGAATTTCTATCCGCTAGCCGACTGATTGCAAAAGCCAAGTAGGTAACAATCGCATCCGCATATGCAGCAGCACCAGTTCCACCTTCATCGATGCCCTTTCCGTCATCTGCCATTCCAAACGAAACCGCATCCTTATATATCTCGTTTTTCACTTTATGTATTAAATCACTAAAAGTGGTAAGTGCCACTAGTTGACGCGGAGTAAATAAATCTCCAAAACTATTCATGCCGTAAAGGGGAACACTAACTCTTGCCTTACCCTGAAGTTCCTCATCTGGCCGCCAACTAGGTTTAGCTTGCTTCGCTATTTCCTCATGCTTAGGCGAAGGGGCAACATAAACCCTGCGCCGATCTCCTTCTGCTACGATGGCCATCAACCGAGATCCCATACGACCTTCTTGTGCTTCTTTTCTAATGTAGTCAAAAGGTATAGGAACACCTGACAAAAGGCAAGTGCCTCCCTGACGACTCATAGTTCCTGGTCGGGGTTTTCCAGAACCAGATCTGACTTCGAAATGATATGTCTTTTTCTCATGATCTATTTTTGGTTCAATCCATATATGCCTGCCTTTTTTCCGCGATAGATAGAAAGTACGCACAAGGGGCACATGGGCTCTGTTACAAGCGGGATTTGGACTTTCCACTGTGCGAGCCCAAAGCCAAGCGATAACGGTAGATTTTCCTCCACCATCTTCGTTTAGCAACTCGATCTTAGGGTATAGATATCCGATTTTCTTCTCTGCTTCATCCTTCATCCACTTTCCATAATATCGGATGTCTTCGGCTAACCCCTGTGCCTTTTCGTACCGCGTTTCAACCATTTTATTGTTTTCTTTTGGATGTACAGGAGGAAGCCCGGCAAATTTCGGCGGAATCTCAATTAGCGCCTTTGTAATAAGCACTGCTATGGGGTTTAGATCGCTGCCGTAGGCATTTAAACCAAGACGTTGAGCCTCTAAAGGAATAGACCCACCCCCGCAAAAAGGATCAAGTATCGCCGGAAGGTCAGCCCCCGTACTTTTTATTATTTCTTCCCTAGCCCTGGTGAGAACTTCTTCGTTGTTGATGTTTTCCCACAAGACTAGTTCCTCAATAATTTTGCATAAGCGCTCTCTCTCCGCTTTTTGTGCTTTAATAGTGGGAAACTTCTCCAGATGACCTGAAGGATCATCTACGAGCTGCGCAAACAAAATAGCTCTACATGCGGCCAAAGGACGTCTTGCCCACCAAAGATGTAAAGTACTTGGATGGCCGTGCCTTATGGATTTTTCCCGGACTGCTTCCTTGTTAATCTTATCTAAAGGCAAATACACTTCAATTAGTTTCTTTTTGCCCATAAAATACATTCGGCTCCTTCCCTTTATTCCATAGCTTGTTCCAATTATAGTTCACTGAAGTAACACCAAAATCAGGCTCTCTAGTGAAAGGTTTTTTTACATAACGAACTCCTACCGGTAAATCACCATCAACTGAGACCAAAGCTAATATAAAATTTTGGGGTTCATTCAGAGCAGTTATAATTTCATTCCGTGTGATTGTAACAGTGTCGGCACCAACAACACGACCCTTAACCTCGATAAAGCGTAACTCACCGCTATTTGTTCGAGATTCAATATCATAACCGCATTTTTCATGGCTTACATCTATGGGCATAAAGCCTAATGCTTTTTCCACCTGAAATACAGCTTTCATGGCAGCCATTTCCACTTGTTTGGTCTGTAGTGCCCTCTGAACAGCCTGGGATTCTTTAACGCTGCCAGCTAATCTATCTAACAATCCTTGTGGCACAATCAAAATATGACCCAACATTACAGGTGGAGTTGGAAAAATAAGTTTTTCCTGTTCTAACTCCCGTATTCTTTTTTCCAGCCGAACCTGTAACTCATCAGCATATTTTTGGGCTTTATGTGAATTAAGATGTGGATCTATCTTACCCTTATTTTCTAAGACTTGCAGTCTTGCTTCTTGTCGATCCCAATAATTAATCTCTTTAGTAAGCCTATCCCTTACAGCTTTAGCGGTCCTTTCCACCACTGCTACCCTTTGCAGTTTAACTTTCTTACAATGTTTAGAAATGATTTTTTTCCGTGCGTAAGCAATAACTTCTGACTCTATACGTTCCAAAGGCTTTACATCCTGTATCATAGGTTCCAACACCTGTTTCTCTTTATCTGATAAAGAGCGGTAATTTAGAAAAGGTGCCTGGCCAAAATGCCGTAAATTGCCCTGCGCATCTGCTTCAACAAAGTTTAATTTTCTGGACACTACTTTTCCTTCCCAGTCTTTTAAGGAGTGTTCTAGATAAATTAGATTCCGCAGATCATCACCCAAATTGCTCGGATCTACAAGTACCCCACCCCAAGTAAGTAGGTTTTGATACTTTGTAAGGACCAAATCAACAGTTGAATCTACAAGAGGATGCCCTGGGCTAAGAAGCACTGCAGTTGGTTTTTTTGCTACACTGATCAATTCTTTCTCGAAACATACCCGTTCATATTGCATCGCTATTACTCCACAGTTCTCCGCGCGATCTAAATATCTAATTTCTGAAGGTACATACGTAATCTCGTATCGATCTAACTCTCTCTTCCGTATAGTCCCTCCTAAAATACGAAACGCCGCTAGGAAAAATGCTTTAATAAAATGTGGCTGAAAACGCACGGCTTGAGATCTTTCCACGGTTTGCCGCACTTCACGAATTTCTTTTATATTAAAGGAATGGGTAGCCAGGGCGCGCTCTTCTATTAGTTTCTTCAGCCTACTCCGATCCATAGCATTTTCCACGGTTTTAGCAAGACGATCTGCTATTTGAAGTTTATCCCCATAACGAACTGCCTCCACTAAAAGAGCCTTCAGTTCCCGTCCGCGCATGGCTTTACCCAAAACGTCAAAAACAGCGCCGCCCAACGCTTTTCTCTCTACATCAAGTTTGCGCAATAACGTTAGGTAAACCTCTCCTTCACGCGTATCTTCACACACCAAATTCCAAAGGTGACATTCTTCTGTCTGCCCAATTCGGTGGACCCTTCCAAATCGCTGCTCTATCCGATTAGGGTTCCAAGGAAGATCGTAATTAACTACTAAATGTGCGGATTGAAGGTTTATGCCTTCGCCTGCCGCGTCTGTGGCAACAAGTATTAAGGTGTTCGGATCTTTTGTAAAAAGCTCTTGAACTTTTAATCGAGCATTCCTATCCATTCCCCCATGAATGTTAACTATAGCCTCTGGCCTCCCAAGCAAAGTTCTCATTCTATCTGTTAGGTAGGCGAGAGTATCTCTATGTTCAGTAAACACTATGAGTTTCCTTCTACGCCCTTGTTTGTCGATCATATACTTATTACTTTGGATAAGTTTAGATAACTCTTCCCATTTATTGTCTGCTCCGCTTCTACGAAGATCTAAAGCTAACGTTTCCAAATTCTTAATAGTCTTTATCTCAGCCTTTAATTCGGATATTGTTCGAGCAGCTGTAGCTTGTTCAACGATTTCATCTTCCAAATATTCCGATTCACTGCTAGGCAAGTCGTCGAAATCATCTTCATCTAATGCGGAAAATGGATAAAGGGTATGAATGTGGTATAAGTCTTGCTTTTGCTTCTTTTCTTCGTAAAGTCGGCTTTCCAGCCTCTTGCGTCTCCGCTTAATGGACTGATAAATAGCTTCAGGAGAAGATGCAAGCCGTCTTTGCAAAACCGTAAGTGCAAAACCTACAGTCCCTTTGCGCTTGTTGTTAGCCAAAGTATCAGCCCGATTAAACTCTTCACGGACATATGATGTTACCGCATCGTACAACCGCCCTTCTTCCGGGGTTAGGTAATAGATTAAAGTATGTGCCCGTCTTTCAGGAAAAAGTCGCGTTCCGTCAAATTTATACAATTCCTCCTTGACCACTCTACGCACCAAATCAGAAACATCTACATTGTGTACTCCGTCTCTAAAACGTCCTTCAAAACGATCTGGGTCAAGAAGTGACATAAAAGCTTGGAAATCTTCTTCCTTGCCATTGTGGGGGGTCGCAGTCATCAGTAAAAAATGTCTTGTTAAACCAGAAAGCAGTTCACCCAATTTATATCGTTTAGTTTTCTTCATTCTCCCCCCATGAAATGATGCGGACATCTTATGAGCCTCATCACAAACAATAAGGTCCCATTCGGTGTCTGCTAATTGCATTTGTAGTTCTTCATCCCGCGCCAATTTATCTAATCGTGCTATAACCAAAGGCATTTCTGCCAATACATTGCCCTTTACAGTAGTTTCAAACATCTCATTTGTTAGTATCTGAAAGGGCAGTTGGAATCTTTTGTGAAGTTCGTGTTGCCACTGATCAACAAGACTTCCCGGGCAAACGACCAAACACCGCCTAACATCTCTGCGGATAAATAATTCCTTAATCAAAAGACCGGCCATGATGGTTTTTCCAGCACCAGGATCATCCGCAAGTAAAAAACGAAGAGGCTGACGGACCAACATTTCATCGTACACGGCCGTAATTTGATGAGGTAAGGGGTCTATGTTAGATGTATGCATGGCACTCATGGGGTCAAACAAGTAGGCCCATTTAATACGTAATGCTTCAGAAACCAATCGAAGTAAATTCCCATCTACATCGAGATTCCACGTTTCCGGCGGCACCACGATCTCCAAGGCCTTCTCCATATCGCGAGAAACTATCCGAGTAAAAATATTGCCGGCTGCATCTTCGCAGACAACCTCAAGAGTGTCCTTATCACGAAAGTGTGCATCAGTTATCACAACTGATTCATGGGGTTTAAGCCCTCGTACTTTGATACCTTTACAAATAGATTCTAATCGAACCATTACACTAACATTCCTTAAGCACCTGCGTCTTCCGCTATGTGATAATTGCCCTGATTTGAGGAACTCATATATTCAAAATATTAGCTATTGTCATAGCAGTTCAAGCATATGTTTTATAAATCCTGCTTAACAGAAATATCGAGTGCAGAAAGTACGAATAACGCGCCCAAACACTTAGTAAAATAACCTATTTAGAAATATCCGTGCATGGTAAAATACCGATGTGGTCACATGTAGTAACAATATAAGTACAAAGACCCGTGGTGAGGCTAAAACTCACTTAAACCACTTGCTCAAAAAAGTATAAACGGGAGAAGATGTAATAATTACATCGCATAGTAAACTGGCTATTTCTATTCCCATTGACCTAGCTCAAAAATTTCTTCAGGAAGATAAACATTTGCTTATATTACAAAGAGTGAAAATCTTATTGTTGATGACCACATCCAACATATCATCGGTCATCTCCATTTATGCTCGTGGAAATATATTAAGATGGTTCCAACGCGAAATCTCGTCACAGCGCCGTCACAAAACATAAACTTCGGGAGTAGCCTTAACCCTTAAACTCAAAGACATCATACCGCTCTATTTGCTAACATATAACCTACACTTAAAAGAAGCGACAGTACCATACCTTCTCATTCGCGCAACCGCCTAAACTCCGATTATATTGTGTCTTCAACTACAATTCAACAACCACCAACCCCTCAGCATCATACTTTTTATACTCCGCATGCCCGGGCTCCGCGTAAACTAAAACATCATCGCTTACACGACCAGGCCAACCGACAACCAAAGTACGGTTTTTCGATTCCGTCTGGAAAAGTTGAAGCACATTGAGTCGAAGCGATGGTTCAAATAAAATCTCTATATCATCTAAAAGCACTGTATCAAAAGAAGTCCCGTCTTCCCTACGAAACAAAGACAACATATCTTCGAAGATTTCAGAAACTCTTTGACTACGTTCCTGTTTACTCAGATTCAAAAGCCTGTCACCTAATTCAAGGCTAACATTTACTCTTGGCGCATTTATTAACATAGCAATTTCCTTAAGTATGCGCGTTTTTCCGCTACGAGGTCCACCCACTAAAAGCACCAAGCGGTGATTCATTTTAGAAACATCTTTCATTTTGCTTATGACTTCCTCCGTGGCTCCGATCATCATGCGCTCACCTCTTATATCATGATAATTTATATAATCTTATCAAAACATTTCATTGTGTTGCGGGGAATTCATTTAAACTAGTAAGTCTTTCATAAAGTTTCTCTGAACGGGCAGATATTTCCTTCTATGATCGTTCAGTTTGCATATTGAGGTTTTAATTCTTAAGTTTCTGGCACATTATTCTCAGTCGAAACCGACAAATCATATCAAGGGAACTAGCACAGCATTAGCTTAAGATGTTCACCTGCTATGACCAAGTATCTTAGTCCATCTTTATTTACCGCGCCAAAAGCACAAAATTGATCCATACTTACTTTCGTCCACATGTATACTGTAAAGTAGAAGCTACCTAAGGAGGTTAAATATTATGGTGGGAATCGCTATTATCGTATTGATATTTGTCCTGGTTTTGCTAGTATATAACAATCTCGTTAGCCTTAGGCAAAGGGTAAACAACGCTTGGTCCCAAATCGACGTTCAATTGAAACGCCGATACGACTTAATTCCTAACCTAGTGGAAACAGTCAAAGGATACGCCTCACACGAAAAAGAAGTGTTTCAAAAAGTTACTGAAGCCAGAACCAAAGTAGCAGGTGCCCAAAACGTCAACCAACAAATTCAAGCGGAAAATGCCTTAGGCGGTGCTCTTAGAGGCCTTTTAGCTGTTGCCGAAAATTATCCAGAATTAAAAGCAAGCCAAAACTTTAAAGAACTTCAAACCGAATTATCAAATACAGAAAGCAAAATCGCCTTTTCAAGACAATTCTACAATGACACAGTGATGAAATACATGACAGCTACCCAGAGGTTTCCTTCAAATCTTGTAGCAAACGCTTTTAACTTCGAACCAATGGAATATTTTCAAACAGAACCCGATTCGCGCGGACCTGTTGAGGTGAGATTTTGATGAAACGTTGGTCAACATCTTCCCAGATACTTGTTACAGTAGTAATCGTATCTATAGTAATTTCTTCCGGCGTTTTGATTTGCGCAAACACCGCCTTAGCTAAATCATACAACGTGTCTAACCTTCACATAAAAGCAAATGTAAATTCTGACGGTTCCATGGGCGTTACAGAAATACGCACTTTCGATTTTAAGGGAGATTTTTCTTGGGTAATTCAAGACATAGCTCTAGCTGGTTCTTCTGGCATTTCCGACATCTACATCTCAGAAGATGGTCAGCCATATGCATTAGCAGATTCAGGCCCCGGCACTTACAGTTACAAACAAATTGGCGACAAAATTGAAGTCGTTTGGAGGTTTTCAGCAGTTAACGAGCCCCGCACTTTTACTATCTCATACAAAGTTTCCGGTGCCGTTGTGTCACATCTTGACGTAGCTGAACTTTATTGGAACTTTATAGGTAACGAGTGGGAAGTATCCTCAAGCAATGTAAATGTAGAGTTAAACCTGCCAAAATCCGCCTCTGCCTCTGCTGAAGAAATTAAGGCTTGGGGACACGGTCCGTTATCAGGTGAAGTAAAAATTCTTTCGTCAGATAAAATAACATGGTCAATTCCGCATCTTCCAGCAAGAACATTTCTTACAGGCAGAGTTACTTTTCCTAATGAACTAGTGCCACAGGCTACTCAAACCTCAAACCGCGAAGTGCTCACTTCTATTTTAGCAGAAGAAGAAGCCAAAGCTGCAAAGGCTAATCGCGCTAGGATGATAAATTTAGCTGTAGTAATAATATCGCCTGTATTATTCATGCTTTGCATTGCAGCAGCTATAATACTTCATTTTCGATGGGGTAAAGAATATAAACCACAGTTTGACGGAGATTATTACAGAGAACTGCCCGGTGATTATACTCCCGCCGAACTTGGATGTCTTTGGAATTTCGGCAATATAGGCGCTAATGAAACTTCAGCTACCATACTCGATCTAGCAAGAAAAGGATTGCTTATAATCGAAACGAGAATCACCGAACAAAAACGATTGGGAGGGCTTTTAGGCACAAAAACCTCTACAGAATACGTACTTAAACGAACAGATGCAAATATATCAGAATTAAATAATCACGAAATACTGCTGCTCGATTACTTTTTCGACAAAGTTTCTCAAACAGGCGACACCATGTCTTTCCAGCACCTTAAAGATTTTGCAAAGTCTAACCCTACATCAATGCAAAGCTTCATGTCTAATTTTAAAACAAAGGTCAAAACCAGCGAAGCATCTTACGGGTTTTTTGATCATGATACTGAACGAATACGCACTTGGCAAATTGCATCGGGAGTCTTCGTTATGATGGGCGGTGCCGCTTTAACGATTTTCTCTGGAAACGCATTAGGTTTACTTGCGACAGTAGGGGGAATTATACTTCTTGTATCGGGGGTACTTTTGAAGCGAAGAAGTCCTATGGGAAGCACTCACCTAGCCATGTGGAAAGCATTTCGTCGATTTTTGCTCGACTTTTCATCTTTAGATCGGGCCGAAATTCCCAGCCTCATCATATGGGAACATTATTTAGTTTACGCTACAGTGTTGGGAGTGGCAAAGCAAGTGCTCAATCAGCTAAAAATCGTATATCCTGAGATCACTCAACCGAGAACCGGCATGTACCATGGATGGGCTTGGATGCACCTCTATGGCCCAAGTAGTGCATCAAATCAATTATCAGGCGCAGATCTAATTTCAGGGATAACAGATAGCTTGCACACTTCAGTAAGCGCAGCCATAAACTATCGCCCTAGTTCAGGAACTGGTGCAGGGGGAGGTTTTGCCGGCGGCATGGGCGGAGGCGGTGGTGGTGGCGGTGGTGGCCGCGCAGGTTAATCAAAATCTAATCCCTACGCGACCGCTAACCGAATTGCCGGAATTACTTTATACCAATTTCGGAGGCCTACGGGCTTGAATAAGTTGCTCAAAAGCATAAGCAAGTTTTATAAGCACGGGTTCAGAATAAGCGCTTGCAGCAAAAGTTACACCGACGGGCTTGTTCTTTATTGTATAGCCCACAGGTACAGTTACAGAGGGATAGCCTGCTTCAGCCGAAATAGGAGAATTCATAATTTGCGGGAACAATATGGCATCTAACTGCTGTTCATCAAGTATAGAATCAATACTTTTCCTGGAAGCACGTTCCCCTTCGGTTCTTGCCGCTATGTATTCTGATTCAGTAAGAGTCCCGCTAGTATTTTCCGACTGTAGTAAAACCGCCTGACCGTATTTCAACATCTTGTCAGGCTGACTGTCATTAAATTCTATCAGTTCTTTAAGAGAGTGTACGGGTACATTGGGTGACAACTGCGACAAGTACTTATTTATAGCTGGTTTGAACTCGTAAATCAAACTGGTAATTCTCCAATGCCCTGGCGAAAGAGAAGGAATATCTATCAGCTTCGCACCGCCGTCTTTGAAAACTTCTTCTACAGCGGCAATAATGGAGCGTGATTCTTCATCAATATTTTCTAAAGATGAACGGGGAAAACCTATCCGAGCATTTTTTAGACCATCCTTATCAAGAAACTGGGTGTAATCGCCAAATGCTTTTCCTTCGCTAGCCCACGTCGCTACATCTTCCTCATCGATTCCAGTTAAAGCACCAAGAAGAATCGTGGCATCTTCGACGGTTTTGCCAAAAGGACCAGGTGTGTCTTGGATATGGGAAATAGGAATTATTCCTGCACGGCTCAACAAACCAACTGTCGGTTTTATACCGACCACCGAGTTTGCGTGGGCAGGACTTAGAATGGACCCCGACGTTTCAGTACCTATTGACACCGGTACAAAACTTGCGGCTACCGCTACGGCAGATCCCGAACTGGAACCCCCAGGACTGTAAACACCAGGACCATATGGGTTAAGCACCTGTCCTCCACGGGAACTATAACCGCCGGGCATTTTATCCGCCATAAAATTTGCCCACTCCGTCATATTGACCTTGCCTAGTATAATAGCCCCTGCTTCACGCAACTTCCTCGCCACAAAAGAATCTTTTCTTGCGTACGAATTAGCAAGGGCTAGTGAACCCGCGCTAGTATGCATCATATCGGCCGTGTTTACACTGTCTTTCACCAAAACAGGTATTCCGTGCAAAGCCCCCCTCGGTCCCTTACGAGCCCGTTCAACATCTAACGCTTGGGCGATAAACAACGCTTCCGGATTTAACTCCAAAACCGAATTAAGTGCAGGGCCTTGTTTATCATAAAGAGATATACGCTGTATATACGCTTCAACAATATCCACAGAAGTAAATCTGCGTAACGCCATCGCTTCTTGCAGTTTTCTCACCGTTGCATCTATTACAAATTCCCGCGCATAATCTTTTTTACTGTTACACTCATTTAAATCTATCGACCCGGTATTCCCTTGGGCCATGCTTTACATCCTCCTTTTTCTTCCGGTTTTCTAGACGATATCCCATTGTTTACGCTCGTGATAGTCTGTGTTCGAAATGAAAGGGCACTAGCAATTTTTGCCGCAAGGGTTTTAGTTTCCTCAAAAGCGTTAGCGTGGTGCCAAATCTCTCCGGGCTTATCTACTCCCCTCACAACTACTTTCCCTGCAAATTTAAGATCAAGCGCGTCGTACCAATATTTGGCGCATGAATTCATACCATCAAATAAAGCATGTCCATTGCTAGCCCCGCAAGCTAAAAGTGCCCCATAACCCTGGTCCTTCCTCCAAACTAGTTTCCGCCGATACTTTAGGTTATAAAATAATTGACAGCGATCGATCATAGCTTTTACATGTGCCGGAAAACCATAGAAATATGCTGGAGCCGCTAAAACTATCGCATCTACCGTTTTGAATTTCCCATATATCTCTTGCATCGAATCTTTTTGGATACAGCTGCCGCTTATACATTTATCGCACCCTAAACAAGGCGCGATGTCCATTCCAGACCTCATTACCTCAATTTCCGAGCATAACATTCTAGCTTTGAATTCATTTATGAAAACATCTAATAACCTATCAGAATTACCATTGCGTCTAGGGCTTCCTTGGATTGCTAAAATTTCAATTGGTTTCATTTTAGATCACTCTTTTATATTCATCTACTGACAACTAAGATACTGCTTCATTATGTTGGTATGTGGTTTTTGCTGAATCAAAGTTAAACGAGTGAAGTTTTTGCAAACTGCGCTTGGCTTGAATAAACGCAAATAAAGCCGCGAAATGAAACGCCCCGGCCATAAAGAAACTTACATCGAAACTTCCAAATTTCTGGGCAATGAATCCGGTAGCTGAAGGGGCAATAACCATTGACAAACTTGCAGCAAGGTTGAAGGTCGCCAAGAAAGAACCATGAGCATTTGGTGGTGCATTCTCTGAAACGGCAGTAGTTAAAACGGGGTCAAACACTAATTTCCCTGTCATGCCATAGAAAACTAAACTTAGCGCGACCAAGAAAGGAGTTGCCATGGCGGGAATAGTTATGATAGCAAGTCCTGCTATAGGCAAACAAATCCACAGTACGAAATCTCTGCTTTTACGTTTATCCGCAGCGGCTCCCCATATAACGGCTGATGGAGCCATTATTAGGGGCATGACCACCGGTATTATTGCAGATAGACTGCTTTCGAATCCTCTAACAGCTTCTAAATAGTACGGCAACCAACTAAGCATCAAGTTGAAGCTATACATAGTGAGAAAATGGCAAATTGCCATGAATCCCAAGTATTCCCACCGTAAGCGCGTCGTGTATTTATCAGCTATAACATTTTTTTCGCCCATTCGTTTAGATACCTTTTCACGGCCAAACGGGGGTTCGGGTACACCTTTAATTACAATTGCAATGTACACGCCCGCTAAAAATGTAAGAACGACAAATGGCATTTTCCAGCCTAAAGTAGAAGATGATAGGAATTTGCCTAGAACGAAACCAGCTGCGCTACCCATGCCTGCACCGGCGGTAGTCATTGCAACACCTCTTGCTCGCCTTTTTGGGGGCAACATAAAGAAGATTATAGCTTGCTGGCAGGCAAAATAAGAAGCTTGACCTGCACCTGTCAATACCCTTGCGAAAAGAAATTGATATGGACTGCGTGACAATACGCCAAGAAGCAGGCCAACCGCCTGAACCGCAAATCCGATAACTATCATTTTACGGGCACCAAACTTATCTGCCAAAATACCGGTAGGAACCTGTAACAGTGCATAGGATACGAAAAATGATGAGGAAAGAATACCTAAAAACCCTTCAGAAAGCGACCAAAAATCGCCAATATCCTTAAGGGCCGACGATAAAGCAGTTCTGGTAGCGTACACCAAAAACCACCCTAAAGACAAAATAATTACACCGATTACCCAAGATTTTTTCTGCGTCTGCTTCTGCATTCAAGTGCCTCCACCCTGAAATAGCTTTTTTTGTACTATGGTATTAATTTCTTCTTCGTCCCAATCTCCAACTAACGCGAGCTCTGATATTAGGATTTGTTTTGCGTTTTCAAACATCTTGCGCTCATTTGCAGACAATCCTTTTTCTCGATCCCTAGCTGCAAGATTTCTAACAACTGCAGCAACTTTAAATATATCACCGCTTTTTAGTTCCTGTAGATTGTTGTGATATCGCCTGTTCCAATTGGATGACATAGGGGTAGGTTCCTGGCTCAAAACCGCTAAAACTTCTTGTGCTTCAGCCGAATCAATCACACGTCTTAGCCCAACTTCTCCCGTGCTGTCGATAGGAATCATAACTTTCATATCGCTAATGGGAAGATGAAGGATATAGTACCTATGAGTTTTACCGAGAATTTCTTTTTGCTCGATTCCACCAATAGACCCCGCCCCATGCATGGGATATACTACTTTGTCTCCAACCCTAAACATTAAGGCTCCCTCCCAACAATATATCTTCGGGGAAAAATTATACTATCGGGTTATGATTCGGTCAAATTCGATGCAATAGTTTTGCGCCGTCTTGTGAGGAAACACAATGTAGCAACGCCAATCATAACGATTACACCCGCTGAGACTGCGTAGTTCTCATAAGCAAAACCTACTTGAATTACCGCAAAAGTTACGGTATTCCCATCTGCAGTAAACACCATATATTTGCCATCTCGTTTAGTTTTCGCCTCAACCCATTCGTTTTCTTCCAAAACATACACTGCCAAACGACTTTTTGAACTAGGCGGAATAAACCGAATGCTATGGGAGAGAGCACCATCATCAGGAATTACGACACGCCATTTTTCAAGAAACTTACTTTCGTCGAACTCATCATTCGCATCATTAATAGGTGTTCGCTCGTTTTGGGTCACTTGAACCAATGATAGACGATCATTATCTGTAAATTGGCCTTCGACCAACACCACTGACAAAGGTCCTTCTCTTTTTTCTTCGCTTTCAATTATGGTTTGATACGGAAAATATTCTGCTAATACTTCAACGTCTAAAGTAAGATTTTGAGTGGTTAATCCGTTCCATCTTCCATAATAGCCTTGTTTTTGGGGAACCTTAGGTATGTCCTTCTCATCAATCGAACCGCCATACTCAAACGTAATAGCATCTACAAGTCTGTCGTCGGCCCAAAAACTCACTTTAAATTCTCTAAAAATTTCCGGCAGTCCTTCAATATCTATAAACTTTTCGTAAGGTATCGGCTCTGCCTTACCTGCATAACTAATGCCGTCAATTGCTGCTAAAACATCGCTTACAAAATAATTGCCCCTTACAATGTTACCCCGTTCTATATAGCCCGCTATAGCACCTAGGTAAGCTTTAGCGTTTTCGATGTTCACAATAGAACGACAATCTATGACCTCTTGACCTAGCCCTACAATTCCACCTACGTAATTATCTCCTTTAAGGACACATTTAGAATAACCGAAATGAATAGCACTACGAGATTGACCTGCAATACCCCCTACATAATGACCTTCACTGCTTTGTACACTACCTGATGCAACACAATTTTTAACGAAACCTATATCCATAGAGCCCACAATACCGCCTACATTGTTCTTTTTTCCTGTGATTTTGCTGTTGCTTTCGCAATTTGTTATGACGGCACGCGCCTTAAATACGATACTAAAAAGTGGTTTGTCCTTGATGTTAAGCTTGTTTTCATTATCCATAAGAATTTCAAATCCAACCGCGCCTGCAATACCACCGGCATTCGTGTCTCCTTCAATTGTGCCAAAATTTTTGCAGTCGCTGATCTTACCTTTAGCGTTATCATCAACACCGTGCTGAGAAACATCCTGAAAAACCTCATCTAGTTCTGCTTGCCCTGAACCTACTTCATCCATAAGACTTAGCACCATATCAATGATGAGAAAAGTTTGATCGCTTACTTGTTGAAAATCATCGAGCAAAATATCGGTTTCTTGTTTCAAAATATCCATTAGCGCAAACAAGGTATCCGACAGACCTTCTATAGACTCGAAAAGATTTTCCTTCGTTTTTTTAAATTCCTCATCGGTTGTTACAAATTCTATTTCTACCTTTCCCGATAAGTCTTTTAAAAGCCGAGATATATCACGAAGCAAACGAGGCACCGGCTGCATAGCGTCCTCAAACTGTCCTATAGTTTTCCGTAAATAGGGCAGTGCCTTGTCAATAAATTTTCCTATCTCGCCCAAAACTTTTAAAATTTTCTCTAAAGGTTCTTTGGCACCCTCTAAAAGTTCAACCGCCGTTCTTATACGCCTTGCAGCATTACCCAAATGCTCCATAGCATTAACTAAGGCAGGATCACGCAATATTTCAATTATTTTTTCCAAATCTATTTCGTCGCCGTCTAGGCTCCCTAACAATTGAAAAATCTTCTCTAACTCCTCAAAAGCATCTTCAAGTTCCTTGCCAGATTCTTTAAATTCCTGGATGGCAGGCCCCATAGCTTTGGACAAATCTTGGTAGTACCTCTCTAGTTCGGTCATTTTACCCGAAACTCGCTCAAAATAATATAAAGCATTTTGCAAAGATCCCATAGCTCTGTTCATATCATCCACCACGTCTGAAAGTTTATCTACGATAGGACTTAATTTTTCCATAGTCTCTGCTACTACCGAACTAACTCTATTTACCTCTTCTATCGTTTGATTTAAAATATCTTCTAGTTGATTAATCAAAGATTCAGCATGCTTCCCGGTGCTGTCGAAGTTCTTTTGGACTTCGGGTAAGGTTTTGTCCAACGTATCAGATGTATGCTGCACATCATCTAAAAGTTTTGTAATCGAAGATTGCAGACGATTTAATTCAGTTTGCAATAATTTAACTTGGGACGGAGCTACCGGTGTAGACACATGGGGTTCCATCAGCCCCACTATCCCGCCTACACTTTCTCTTCCATATACCTTGCCTTTATTCAAACATCCTACAAGATAACCGCTTTGCCTGCCTACAATACCTCCTACATTTCTACCAACATGAGGATAGCCAACAGTGCCACTATTTTCGGAGTTTTGCACTGTACCTATGTTAATCCCGACTATTCCTCCAATATCGATAGCGTCTACAAAACTTCTCAGCGGAACGATTTCATCTATAGTTAAATTTTCAAGGTTTAAAGTTTGTTCTTCAACCGCCGTATTTACGCTAGATTCGTTACGGCAACGCAAAATAGTACCGGTATTATACCCCGCTATTGCACCTACGGCACCTTTGCCATGAATCATCGCATCTGCAAAACAATCGATTATCGCGCCGGAATCACCGTTTATGCCTACAACACCCCCAACATTGCTGTTAGCTTTTACGTATCCCGAGAACTTGCAGTTTTCTAAAATACCCTCATTGTTACCGACTATTCCACCGATATTGCTTCTGTCGCCTTGAGAAATAACTGTTCCTTCAACCGACAGGTTTTTTATGATCCCGTCTTTTGCAAGATACCTGAAAAGGCCTTGATTCGACCCTCCTGTGTCTATAGATAATCCTTTAATAACATAGCCTTGCCCATCAAATGTACCGCAAAATATGGGGACGGGAGTAAAGGTTTTGCCGCGCAAATCAATATCTCGCTTTAAAACCACAGTTTTGCCCTTAGACCACTTATCAAAGGAACAATTTTTTGCAAGGTTATCGAGATCATTTGCATTAAAAACATATATGGTTTCAGAAGAGGCGTGAACACAAAAAACGGGAGAAAATAATATGGTTGCTACAACCAATAGTGCGGTAATTTTAAATCTTTTCATCGTAAAACTTCTCCCTCGCCTAAACCTTGTTTGTGGGAGTGATCATCTCGCCGATGCAAGTTATCATTATTTCCCACTGGTCGAATTTCACCGGTAATTGTACCATCTACATAAGCCTTGATCTTCCCCCTTACATACCCGTCTATTCTCCCGGCCAAACGCACTTCTTTCTCGGTTCTGTAGAATATTTGCGGAGTTTTTATCTTAAAGGAAGTACGTTCAGCTAAAGCATCACCTATATAAAGCAGTTGTGGAAGAACAAAGGTTACCAAAAATATAGATATGATCGTACCTTGACCTAGATAAGTCCCAAAAACTGCTATGGTGCCGTCGGTTGAAATCCATCCGATAAGAAGACCTGCAACAGCTAAAATTGAACCTGAGGTAATAACAGTTGGAAAACCTTGTGTCAAAGCCTCAATCACCGCTTCGTTACGGGGCATCCTTTCTTTAAGGTATTGATAGCGACTTGTAATCACTATGGCATAGTCGATGTTGGCACCCATCTGTATCGACGACACTAACAAAAAGCCCAGGAAATAAAGTCCTTCACTTTTAATGTATGGCAGAGAAAAATTGATCCAAATACTGGCTTGAATCACTGATATGAGTAAAAATGGGAGTCCAGCAGATTGGAATGTAAAAGTCAAAATCACGATCACAAAAAATACAGACAAAACACTGATTATTAAATTGTCTTTATCAAAAGTTGAAGATAAATCTAAGGCGTTTGTAGATTCACCTACAGCATATATCAAGTCATTATCATAAAATTTAGCTGCTTGGTCGTAAGTCCAGTGTAAAAAATCGTAGGTTTCTTGTCCTTCTTGAGGCAGATTAACATGTAACACTATTCGAGAAAAGTTTTCGCTCTCCATTTGTTCACGCGCAAAACTCAACATTTCATTATATTCTTCCAACTCTTCAATCAAATCGTTATCGATGGGCATATATCCTTGCATCACTTGTTCATATAAAAATTGGTACATATCTATCAACGGAACGCCATAATGGCTAATGCCGCTGATTACCTTGCCATAATCTTCATTATTAACGGCATACGCTGAATACAAAAGTTGCGCCCAATCAAAATCTAAATCAGCTAGTTCCGAAAACTGTCTTGGCGTTAAAGGGTCTGTTAACGTATAGCCATCTATAGCTTCTGTGTTCGCAAGTCCGGTAACTGATTCAACAGCCTCGTGCTGACTCAATACCGCTAACAACTTTTTCTCGGATTGATAATCCCGACCGGGAACGATAAGCGCTACCATGTTTTTAGCCCCAAAAATGTCATCGATTCTATCTTTGGCGAGCTGAGTTTCGCTCACTCTATGGGCACGCATTCCTTCTAAACTAAAAAGATAAGGACATTTACTGGACAAAACAAATGATATAACCAGGATTACTGCGAAAATAGGTGGCACAATACGTCGGGTCCTAATCGAAAACCTACCTAGGGCCGATACCCGAGGAATAAAGTTTCTGTGTTCGGTTTTATTGATGTAACCACTAAACACGACTAATAGCCCTGGCATAAAAGTAAAAACCGAAAGCATGCTCAAAAGAATCGCTTTTATCATAACTATGGATAGATCTTTACCTATGCCAAACTGCATAAAAGCCATAGCCGCCAAACCCCCCATAGTGGTGAGGCTGCTAGATGATATCTCCGGAACTGCCTTAGAAAGTGCCAAAATAGCTGCCTCTCTAGCAGGAAGATGCTTATGTTCCTCGTTGAATCGATGACAAAGAATTATGGCATAATCAATGGCTAGAGCTAACTGTAGAAGCACTCCTACAGAATTTGACACAAAAGAAATCTTACCGAATATAAAATTAGTTCCTAAATGAAGCAAAGCTGCTACTCCAAACGTAGCAAGAAGCACAGGTACTTCAGCGTAAGACTGAGAGGTAAATATGAGTACGACCACTATAATTACCGAGGCTAGAATCCCGATCAAAGCCATATCTTTTGCTAAATCAGCCGCTAAGTCTACGCCCACTGTGCTAGAAATTGAAAAATCGTAAGGTTCTACTATGGTTCGTACTTGTTCCATAGCTTCAAGAGTAACCGGATCTGTATCCTCTCCTTTGAATAGTGCAACAAAAAGTGCAGAAGAGTTTTTGTAGTGATTTTCTGTGTTTTCAAACACCACTGAAGATATCCCATCTATTTCAGCTATAGTTTCTGCAAGTTCCTGGGCGTGGTTAAATGAAATGTTAGATATCATGATATCCGCCATAGCGAATGTAGTAAATTCATTATCCATGACGGTAATTCCTTTGCGCGTTTTGCTATCTTCAGCTAGATAATACACGATGTTGTTTTCGACCTTAACCCAGTTCGCGGAAAAAATGCTAAAGATTATTGCGATGATATAAAATAAAAACAGTAAATTTCGTCT
This sequence comes from uncultured Eubacteriales bacterium, assembly GCA_964406505.1. GTDB lineage: Bacteria > Bacillota > Sulfobacillia > Fermentithermobacillales > Fermentithermobacillaceae > DTU015. Next base: position 26,343 of record CAYORX010000001.1, on the reverse strand, counting down.
ATCGACAATTATTCCCGCTAGTTTTTCCAAGGGATTCACTTCATTTCCTTTTTCCTCTTTGACAAACACCCCAAAGTTTAACCTTTCCCCTGCATATCCGCCTAATCAATATTGTGTGGCGATAAAATAGTACCATCACATTAGAATAACACAGATTAGGTGGTAAACCCACTTAACTTCGCAAAAAACCGCCCAGTACCATATTATAGGTTAGGGCGGTTTAAACTCTATTTATTAAATATTGAATCTACTTGCCTTTAGTTTTACTTCCTAAGGTTTGTAACACATTTAACGATCCGTAAAGCCTAATCAATTTTTGAAATTCAACTTCGTCATAAAACTTGCACTTACTTGCCCCAAAGTTTTTTGCAACTTCTAAGCTAAACCGAACTGCCTGCTCAATATCAACTACATGACTAGCCCCTGTACCACAACCTGGCACAGCACTTTCCGTAGTTATGGCCACTCCTACAACTGGCGCGGAAGTTACCGTACACGGTTGAAGAATACTATTTAAATGATAAATGCCATTCCCGTAAGGGGTAATATCTTGTGTCGTAATGGGAAACACGACAGGTAGCTTACCCGTGGTAAAAGTCATTATATCAAGTAAGTCTTCGCTCGTTTTAAGTATGTAGCCTTCCTTAACTGTGGGCGATATCGCAAATCCCTTATGATTTATCACACGGTTTCCTTTGGTCGTATCGATGGATAATATTGCATCCATATCGTCAGTAACTTCATATTTATTCATAACTTCGATACCAACGGGAGAACCCATAAATGGTACGGGATCATGAGGCGCTGTAGGGGCATCGGGACAAATATGCGTGGACACTACTACGTCACCGGGCAACCTATCGCCCCGCCCCGCCATAACAGACAATTTAATGGCACATGCAACTGCAGTTACCGCACCATCCCCATCTGAAACAATGCCTATCATTTCAGGCCGAGCGCCTATGCCTCCTAATCTCCCGATGATTCCCAAGGTAGGTGCATTACCGCCCGCTAGTTTACCTTTTGTACCTTTAATAACCATTTGTATAAAATCTGTATGTCCTTGTTCACCTTTGACTTTCACGATATGTGTTTGAATATCCCCTAAAGACTGGACATAATTCACTACCTGCTCACCATCTACATAAGCGCTATCCAATAAATCTATCGCCTTTAAAGTAGCATTGAAACTCATGTTTTCACCCTCAATACTTTTAGCCGTACAAACTCGAACTGGCTGAGATTTTCCTAATAATTTGTCATAGTCACTTACACTCAAAACTTGTTCGAATCCTATGTAACACATCTTGTTCAAAAAGAATATCTGCAGCAGTAAGCGCCATTACTTTGGCACCGTTCAACACAGCTTCATAACCTTGAGGCGATATACTAGCTTCTCGAAATTCTATGGTATGACAAACATCAGCTCCAATACCCACATATCCTTGAATAGTAGGTACAACGTGGCTTACGTTACCCACATCTGTGGAACCTTTAATATCACCTCTTGGTGCTACGGTTACATTTAATGCTCTGAAGTTTTTATCAAATAATTCCGACAATTCCTTGTTGACATTAATCTCCCTACATATCAGCCCCTGTTGCTTAATGTTATATTCGCAGCCGGTAGATATGGCAGCACCCTTAATCCGTCGTTGCACTTGGTCCATGAGTTCATTCATATATCCCGTGGTTGTACCCCTGACAGATATCTTTAATTCACTTCGTTCGGGAATTACATTAACCGCATCGCCTCCGTGAGTAATAATAGCATGAATACGGCCTTCATCTGTCATATGTTCCCTAAAGGCATTTATGCTTACAAGCAATTCTACAGCCGCAGAAAGAGCATTTATTCCATGCTCTGGCCCAGATGCTGCATGAGCTGCTCTCCCTACAAACTCAACATCGATGGTCTGAACAGCATAAGAAACATCACTAGACATATATGCCCAAGCAGGATGCACTATCATAGCAGCATCTACATTATCAAATACTCCTTTATCTACCATGATAATTTTACCGCCCCCGCCTTCCTCAGCGGGTGTCCCAATCACTTTTATAGTTCCTTGCATATTGCCTAATATTTCGCTAACACCTAAACCGGCACCGACGGCCGCAGCAGCAATAATATTATGACCACAAGCATGACCTATTTCAGGGAGCGCATCGTACTCTGCCATAAATGCAATTACGGGGGATCCCCTGCCAATTTCAGCCACAAATGCTGTGGGTAAACCACTAACATCTGAAATCTTAAACCCCCGTTTATTAAGGAAAGTTCTTAATCTTGCAGAAGAACGTACCTCTTCAAACGCAACTTCCGAATAGTTGAAAATATCATCTGAGATTGCAAAAAGTTCTTGTTGGGCGTTATCAATAGCCGCTACGATTTTGTTTCGCAAATTATCTTTGACCGTCACATCTATCACCTTTAATGATTAATCGTTCATGCCCAATCCCACTAAATCTACACCTCACGGGTATCATACAATTCAGGTCTAAGCCACTCTAACCACTTAACTACCCCTCGCTCCAATTCAACTTCGCTTTTGTGCAAGTCTGCTATGAAGTATCCTTCTTCTTGAACTCCCAAGTTAGCGATAATCTCACCTCGTGGGCTTGTTACCATAGAATGCCCAAGAGCAATGCGACCATTTATCTCCTTGTCAAATCGATTACAAGACACTAAATAGCAACCATTTTCGGCAGCCCTAAGTTGATTGCAAAGGATCCACAACAAATCATGGGGATAAGCCCAGCAACTGGGTACCGCCAAGACATCAACACCTTCAATAGCCATGGTACGACTAAACTCGGGAAATCCTAGATCCGCGCAAATCATAATTCCTATTGAAAAATCTCGTATATTAAAAATTACTTTCTTGTCTCCGGGTTTGAAAAAACCTCTCTCTTGATTGAACAAATGAGTTTTGGCATATTCGGCTATAACATTTCCCTCTGGATCATAACAGCTTGCAAGATTGAACCAAGTACCATTTCGACGGGCTATGCGACCGGGAAGAATATGAATACCGCTCATTTTAGCCATCTTGATCCAAAAACTGTGTATCTTTTCGATTTGGTCAATTGTTAAAAGCTTTTCGAACGAAGGCTTGTCAACACCTTCAATACATAGTTCGGGGAAAAGCAACAGATCAACATCTTTTTCTTTCATAACCTGTTTAACCATTTTTTCCGCCCGCGCCATGTTACCTAAATAATCATTGTCTACTATTGGAAATTGTACCGATGCGACCCGCAATACACCCATGATTTAACCTCCGTTTTCATTTGGTTGTTACATGTTCTGTTCGATAGGAATATAATCAAAATCTAATCCGAAATTACGGGGACCCAGAGCTTCGATACCACGGGGCGAACGGGACATAGATCGAGCTTTAAGCCCAATAACCGCTAACCGCATCCCTTTTTCTATCGAGGTGTTGGTCATTGGCTCACAAGTTTGATCATCTACAGTTATTATCAAATCGGGGCTGGTTGCCAATAATTCTCCATTACGCCAACAAATATGGTTTTCGTTTTGAAAAAACACTTTAAGCTCGATACTGCTGTATTTTCCGGTTCCTATAAACACATGATGTCCCCAATAGTATCCATTTCGATCCCACCATTTCTTTTCAGAAACAGTTCCCCGGCAGAGTACCCAACCACCAAGTTTTTCAACAACGGTAGCCACAGGGTCTTTACATTTCTTACGCGTTTCCCGGATAAGCCTACCCACTTTTAAACTTTCAGTCATAGTGTTGCGAAACACCGCTTGTTTCATATCTGCGCCTAACATGGGAAAAGCCGCAAGTCCACAACCTAAAAATCCGGCGATACTCAAGTGCTTACCTATACGTTCAGCCATACGCCAGTTAGATGCTTGTTCAATAAAACACACATTGTCCCACTGGTCAACCGAAGCTATGGGCATTAAAGGTTTTTGAGTTATATATGGTCCTGTCTGAAAAATAGATGGGACTGCCCGACCTGCATAGTCCCCATCAATTACTAAGCGACCTGATTCCGCAGCCGCTGCAATCAAAGTAGATGAATTACCCCCTCCTATCTCACCCGGAACAAGCACGTCGATTTTCTTTCCGATATATCTTTCAAGATGACCAAGAGCCTTAACTAAAAGTTGACTTCGCCTAGGATATCTCTGTTCTTTTAAGCCAAAACTTTTGATTTCTTTGTAAGTTTCTTCCGTCTTAGGTGCGATTGAACCCATACCAAATGCGCTTGCTGTAAAACAATGATCGTCCACGTCATCCACATCAACCCAACCTATGTTACGATGAGCATTTAGCTGCTCTTCAAGAGCTGCCACGCCGCTATCAGCACTACCTCCGCCGCCAGTACCAAAAAAAGTGGCCCCCCTAGCAAAATCTTCAATATCAGTAAGATCACGTAACTGTACTGCTAACATATGCATCCTCCCTACCTTACTGCATTTATCACTTAAGAATTTGGTCTGCTCATAAAAGATGACATCGAACCCAATGGTCTGACTCAATTTCTCGCATTTGAGGATCATCTTCAAAACAACGATCCATAGCAAACGGGCACCTAGTATTGAAACTACATCCGGGGGGTACATTTACCGGGCTAGGTATCTCTCCTTTAGATACAATCCTTTTAGGTTTAAGTTCTTCTTCTGCTTCAGTCATAACTGGTATTGCAGATAAAAGCATTTGAGTGTATGGATGTTTTGGAGCAGAAAAAAATGTCTTAGTAGGCGCAATTTCGGCTATCTTACCTAAATACATAATCGCTATACGAGTGGCTAGATTACGCATTAAACTTAAATCGTGCGTGATAAACAAATACGCAAGGTTGCGTTCCTTTTGTAATCTGAGCAACATATTAATAATTTTTGCTTGTATTGAAACGTCTAGCGCCGATGTAGGTTCATCGAGAATCATCATCGAAGGATCTGTGGAAAGCGCTCTTGCTATGGCTAGCATTTGTCGCTCGCCGCCGCCTAATGACGACGGATAACTAAATAGATATTCGCGTGGCAACTCTACTTCTTCTAAAAGCTGTAACAACTGAGTTTCTGAGTTTCTTTTGTCTAACATGGCGTGAACTGAAAGGGGTAAAGACAATATTTGCTTCACTGAACGTTGGGGATTAAGAGTAGTACCCGGGTCCTGAAACACCATTCCTATATCTTTCTTGATCGATAACGGGCGTTGGCGTGTATTAACGCTAATATCTTGGTCTTTAAAAACCATTTTCCCACTAGTAATATTATACATGCCTATTACGCAGTAAGCAGTGGTGCTTTTACCTGAACCTGATTCACCCACAAGTCCAAGAGTCTCTCCCTCTCTGATAAAAAAATCTATTCCATCTATTGCTTTAACCGCCTTGCCTTTTTGTTCACCCGTAGTGATCGGAAAATATTTTTTCAACCCTTTTACTTCTAAAATAGTTCGTGCCATCAATTTTTACCCCCCTCTTCGCCGTATAAAAAACAAGCAACCTGATGCCGATTCCCAACATCTACAGCCTCAGGTTTTTCTTCATAACACTTAGGCATGGCCTGAGAGCACCTGGGGGCAAAACGACAGCCCTTCGGCGGGTTTTGATAATTAGGCAATCTACCGGGTATTCCTTCTGCTATACCACCACCTGAGAGTCGGGGTATGCACGACATCAAAGCCCTAGAATAAGGGTGAAGTTGTTTTCGAAAAAGTTCTTTGGTAGGTGCTGTTTCTACCATATTACCTGCATACATAACATAAATCCTATCAGTCGTTTCTCTTGCCACACCGAAAGAATGAGTTATCAATATAAGAGAACTTCCTTTGGCTTCTACTCTTTCTTTGAGGATCTTCAGTACTTGATCTTGAATAGTAACATCAAGATTGGTAGTAGGCTCGTCGGCTATAACCAAATCTCTAGGCGTGGCCAATGACATAGCGATAGAAACACGTTGGCGCATACCTCCGCTGAGTTGAAAAGGGTAACTTTCTAGTATGCGCTTTGGGTCAGGCATGGCAGTCTCCTCTAATGCTTTCACCGCTAACTCATAACGCACTGATTTTTGCTCCACTCCAGGCTGACCGGAATAGCGAATCACAGCCTCCATTTGCTCGCCAATTGTAAATACAGGGTTCAGCGACATGGTAGGATCTTGAAAGATCATAGAGGCCCCCGAACTTCTTAATTTGTTAATCTCGCTAAAACCCATTTTAAGTACGTCCAAATCTTTAAACATAATTTGCCCTCTGGGTATACTTGCCTGGCGCGGCAAAATACGCAAAATCGATTTGACAGTAGTTGTTTTTCCGCAGCCCGTTTCACCAACTATACTAACTTTCTCGCTCTTTTCAACCGACAGGTTTACTCCATTTAGCACTTTGACCTGCCCACCAAAAGTCCGATACTGGACATATAAATCTTTTATATCAACTATGTTCTGCTTCAATTCCATCACTCCTCACTTGAAAGCATGTCTTTGACCCCGTCCCCAAGCAGATTGAAGCCTAAGACAATAACCATGATGGCAATAGCGGGGCAAATAGAAATCCACCACTGGCCGGGAATGTATTTGGCACCGTCAGCCACCATAGTGCCAAGTGACGGAATTGGCGGTTGTTCACCCATTCCAACAAAACCAAGTGAAGCACCTGTTAAAATAATCCACCCCATATCTAGCGTCATCTTGGTAAACACTGCGCCAAAGCAATTTGGTAGGATCTCCTTGAACAGAATATGAGCCTTGCTGGCCCCTATAAGTTCGGCAGACTTAACGTACATCTCATTACGTAATGACGTTGTCATGCCGTAAACTAGCCGGCAATACCATGTCCACCAAGAAACACTTACTGCTAAAAGCGAATTGAAAAGTGTAGGTCTTAAAATAGCGCATATGCTAAGCGCCATTATAAGTGGAGGAATAGACAAAAACACATCAGTTACACGCATAATAAATGTAGAAATCCATGTGCCTTTATGATAACCAGCCACCAAACCCATAAAAACACCGAACGGAACAACTAAAGTTAAACAGCCAAGGCCCAAAGTAAACGCTCCTCTAAAGCCATACATTATGCGGCTTAATATATCCCGACCCACTCCATCAGTACCACATAAATGTTCATGACACGGGGGCCGGTTTACATTGGAAAAATCAACAAATTCGCCTGCATGGCCGGGATAAGGAGCTAACCAAGGTTGAAAAATTGCACAAATGGCTACCAATCCGACGATTACAAGTCCGATTACGGACGTTTTGTTAAGTGAAAACTTATACCAGGCCCTTTTAAACTCAATAAATTTATCTCTCTTTGCATCAAATTTACGATCCAAAGTGTTGTCAAGTAGGTTTTTCATTAGTTTTCCCCTCCCAACATACGCACTCGTGGATCTAATTTTGCAACTATTATATCTATGAGAATATTGACAACCATAAACACACATCCAAGAACCATAGCTACGCCGGCTATTGCATTAAGATCTTTGTTAAGCACGGCCTGCATGCCATAACGAGCCAATCCGGGGTAATTGTATAGTTGTTCCACCAAAAAGGCTCCTCCAAATATGGACGCAATATCTAAAGATGTTACAGACACCGTGGGGATCAGAGACGGTTTAAGCCAGTATTTAAACAACATTTCGCGCTCAGGTATGCCATATGCTCTTTGAGCTAAAATATAGTCTTTCAAACTATTTTCAACCATAGTGCCCCGAGTGATACGTGCTGATTGGGCTATACCCCCGAATGTCAAACCTATGGCTGGTAGGATTAAATGCATGATTGCATCTTTAAAACCTGCAAAATTACCTGCAAGCAAATAATCTACAGTGTACATACCGGTAACGTTCTTCGGCGGCGCCATAGCAAGGCTTATACGCCCAGAAGACGGGAAAATAGGTAATACATATGCAAACAATAGCATTAAAATTATAGACCAAACAAAAGCAGGTGCCACAACACCCAAATACGAAAATACTCTGATTACACCATCTAGCCACGTACCTGTGAATTTTGCAGCTAATATTCCAAGCAATAACCCGCAGACTACCATCCAAATCGCTGCAATTATCACTATCTCCATGGTGGCTGGCAAAGAGTCCTTAATATCTTGAATAACCGGTCTGCGCGACTGCAGCGAATCGCCTAAATCAAGCTGAACCGCATCCTTAAGCCACAAGAAGTACTGTATAACATAAGGCTTGTCAAGGTTCATTTTTTCTCTTAAAGCCTGAACCACAGATTCTGGCGCCCTAGGGCCAAGTGCAATACGAGCGGGATCTCCCGGCGCAACCCTAGAAATAACGAAAATCAGAACAGATAGCCCCAAAAGAACAAGTAAATAGGTGCCAAGTTTTTTTAGCCAAGTGATAAACACTTGCCTACCCCTCCTTTTATGACAAAACAACGGGGCTTGGCTTTTTGCAGATGCCCCATGTTAAACATGGCTTGTCAAACGCCATATAGCCCCGTTGTACCCATAGCTATTGTTAAAACCCCTACATTACTTTTTATCTAAAAATACCTTGCAATCGCGGAAATACAGATCAAAACCTCCAGGTAGCAATGCAGGAACATTTTCCTTATGATAAGTAGCAATTGGCCATTCAACATAAGGCTGCACCGCAAATTTCGAGTCATTGGAACACATCCAAATAGTGGGGCATAGATCATAAATGTATTCCTCAATCTCTTGATACTTTTTTTCTCGTTCGTCATCATCGATGGTTGATAAAGCGTCGTCGATCATTTTGTCAAGTTCCTTATCCAACAACCATTCCATCTGTTCCCATGAACCTGTAGCATCTGAATGGTAACGCGACTTAAACACGTCTCCGGCTTCTAAAAAGCTAGGGCTCCATAAAACTATAGATGCATTGGGCGTAGTCTCGATGGTCTGGGCATTAGCAGTCATAACTGAAAAAGGCGTTTTTGTGATCTCTAGAGTGATACCGATTTCTTTAAGACTGGCTTGGAACATAAGAGACATTTTTTCTTGTTCGGGAACCTCAGCACACCACGCCACTGAGACAAACCACTTATCTGGATCATCAGCATATTTTGATTTAGAGAGCATTTCGCTGGCTTTTTCCAAATCATAATCATAGCCAGGAAGATCGTGGTTTTTTCCAAATAATACGGAAGCAACAGGCCCGGTAGACGGAACTGATCCCGGGAGAATAGATTCAGTCAAAGTACCATAATCAAAAGCATGAGCAAGGGCCTTGCGAAAATATACGCAATCTGTTGGTGCTACCCTGGTGTTAAGCATCATGTTCCAACCACCAGAAGCATCTTTACTTACAACTATCCCGCCCAATTTATCGATCTCAGCATATGTTTCCTGTGGAAGATTGTCACGAGCAATCTCTAACTCTTTGTTAGCAAAAGCAGTTCTTTGCGCTACTGGATCGTTTAAGTTGGTAAGCATAAAGTATTTCGGGGCATTTTCTTCCCAACCTAAGAAGTAGTCGTCAAAGCATTCGCCAATTATATATTCTTCAAGTTTAACCTCTTTAATCTTAAAAGGGCCCGATCCAGCGTCGTTAGTGAGCATCCAGCTCTTTCCGTAATCACCGAACTCACCGTAAGTATCGACTGATTTGTCGGCATTAGCCATTACCAAATCCTCTTCCACTACATAAAATCGCACTAATGAATTCACGAACGGACCGAAAGTGTAGTTCAATTCCATAACTACAGTCTCATCATCAATAGCATAACACTCCTTTATCACGCCGTGATAAAGATGTGAAAAACCTTCACCAATATTTAAAAGACGGTTCATGCTAAAGGCTACGTCAGAAGCTTTTAGAAGGTTCCCACTGTGAAATTTGACATCTTGCCTGATTTTGAAAGTGTAAACTAAACCATCTTCTGAAACTTTCCAATCAGTAGCTATATGTGGTCTTACCGTTCCATCAATGTTCGGAAATACCAAAGGATCGTAAATATTTGCATGAGCTACTTGGCACGTAAAACTACTGCCAACTCCGGGATCTGAGTATGTGGGCCAATCACGCCCAAACCTAATAATGCTTTCCATTTCGCCGGGTGTAGAAGATTCGCCGTTGTCGGCCGGTGTTTCAGTTGTACATCCTACAAGACCGATAATAAGACACACAGACAATAAAATCGTCATAAGCCTTAAGTTCTTTTTTGCCATACGCTTAATTCTCTCCTTCATATGTTTTGTATTGTATAACTAAAATTGCTGAAACCGCATTTCCCCTAATCGATATATGTTGGATCACCTCTTTCAATAGCGGTTTTTATAATGTAAATAACATGCGGTACAATATATTTTAAAAAATTGTTAAAATTCATACATTGCCGATATTACAACATTGTTATGGAAATTCTGAAAAAATGGAAGAAACGTACATTTAAAACCGTTGAAGCCGGTTTATTTATACGTTAATTTCGAACAACTTGATAATTCGACATAATTTTCTAAAATCCTTCTACTTTGACTTAATTATCTCGATAAACGCCTTGAAAAAAGGAGCGTAATCGCGGTTAGACTATATGACATGCAACCCAATGGGATGGTGTCTTTTCTTCTAAACGAGGTTCTTTCTCAAAGCAAATCCTCGTTGCAGAAAAACATCTGGGATGAAATCTACATCCTTCGGGTACATTAATCGCGTTGGGTACTTCGCCCTTCAATATAATACGATTCCTTTTCTTCCTTCCCGCCAAGACTGGATTTGCAGAAAACAACGCTTGAGTGTAGGGATGTAAAGGATGATCAAACAATTCTGAGTTGTCGGCCAACTCTACAATTTTGCCTAAATACATGACAGCTACACGATCTGCGATGTGCTCAACTATATTAAGCTCGTGAGAAATAAACAAGTAAGCCATGTTAGGATACTGCCGTTTTAAATCTATTAACAAATTTATTATTTGCGATCGAATAGAAACATCTAATGCCGACACCGCTTCATCACAAATCAAAAATTCAGGTTCCAATGCGATAGCTTTTGCGATGGCTATACGCTGCCGTTGTCCACCCGAAAACTCGTGGGGATAACGTTCGGCATATATTGGGTTAAGATCAACCTGCTTTAACAATTGAGCAATGCGAACGTCTATTTCATTTTTTTTCAAACCCATCTTGACTTTCAGCACTTCTCCGATTAGCCTTTTTACCGTATGGCGGGGATTAAGTGATGAATAAGGGTCTTGAAATACCATTTGTATTTTGCGACGGAGTTTGCGGAGTTCCTTACCTTCAAGTTTGAGAATATCAGCTTTCCCATCAAAAATAATCTTTCCACTGACCGGCGTATTAAGCCGCGCGATTGACCGTCCCAAAGTAGTTTTGCCACAGCCCGATTCGCCTACTAAGCCCAAGGTTTCACCTTTGCGAATAACCAAGTTCACTCCATCAATAGCTTTTATTTGACCAACAGTTTTTTGAAAAACTCCGGCTTTTACGGGAAAATATACTTTTAAATCCTTGATATTTATAATGCAGTCATTCATCCACAGCACACCTTAAATGACAACTCACATTCCGATCGTCTTTAACATATCGCCGGGGTTGTTTCCGTTTACATATTTTCATAGCATAAGGACAACAGGGTGAAAATCTACAACCTGCGGGATAGTTAAGTGCATTAGGCACCGCACCGCTGATAGTTTTTAGCCGTTCACCTCGAATAGTCTTGAATCCAGGAATTGAAAGAATCAACATTTTTGTGTACGGGTGCCAAGGATCCGTAAATATATCTTCCAATTTGCCCTCTTCCACGATCTGACCTGCATACATTACGGCCACTCGATCCGCTATTTCTGAAACCACCCCGAAATCATGGGTGATCATCAAAATAGCCATACCAAAACGCTTTTGAAGCGTTTTTATTAACTTTAAAATCTGGGCTTGTACGGTAACATCAAGAGCAGTGGTAGGTTCATCAGCGATTAAAATTTTAGGATTAGAAGCCAAAGAAATAGCTAACATAACGCGCTGCCTAAGTCCTCCGGAGAGTTGATGCGGATACACCTGTAAGCGTTCTTCAGGATTTGATATTCCTACGCTTTTCAAAATCCGTATTGAACGCAGTTTAACTTCGTTTCGAGATATACCTGGGTTATGTAAACGAAATACCTCGCTAAGTTGCTTTTGGATTTTATAAACAGGATTAAGCGAAGTCATAGGCTCTTGAAATACCATGGAAATAGTTGAACCGCGTATCTCACGAGCAGCTTCTTTCGTTAAATTGACTATCTTTTTACCATTTAACTCAAAATAATCAGTGCTTATAATTGCTGTAGGGGGCAACAGGCGCATTAATGAAAGCGCCGTTACTGTTTTTCCGCATCCTGATTCCCCCACAAGTGCCAACGTTTCACCTGTTTTAAGGACTAGAGATACGCCGTCCACAGCATTAACAATCCCTTCGGGTGTATGAAACCTTGTACGAAGATTTTTGATTTCTAGAAGTTTCGTCATCGCTGTTATTACCTACACCTACTTTCTCATCTTTGGATCGAATGCGTCACGAAGCCCGTCCCCAATCCAATTTACAGCTAGAACCGTGATAGAAATGGCAATGCCCGGGATAGTGGTCAAATTTGGAGCCACACGAAGATAGTCATGTCCTTGGCTAAGCATAAGCCCCCAATCAGGAGATGCCGCATCAGTGCCTAACCCTAAATAGCTTAAACTTGCAGATGATAAAATAGCGCCGCCGATGGATAAAGTACCTTGCACTATGAGTGGTCCCACACAATTCGGCAAAATGTGATTAAATATAATTCGCATATCGCTAAATCCTGCTACTTTGGCCGATTCAACGTATTCAGTTTGTTTTATGACAAGTACTTGCCCGCGGGTTAGTCGCGCAAATTTTGGCCACCCAACAATCGCAAGGGCTATGATTACATTTCGTTGACTAGAACCCAAAACAGACATAATCGCAATAGATACGACTAAAAAGGGAAAAGACAGCATAATATCTGTGAAGCGCATTAAAACGCTTTCGACCACGCCCCCGTAGTATCCACCGAAAAGACCCACGGCAATACCTATTGCTGCTGAACTCATAGCAACAGACAAACCCGTAATCACTGATATTCGACCACCGTAAAGCAGTCTACACCAAATATCTCTGCCTAAATCGTCGGTACCTAATGGATGACCGGGAAACCCTATGGGTTTACACATACTAGATAAATCCAAATCAACTATAGGATCATAAGGTGTAAAGAGCGGTGCAAAAGCGCATAAGACTGAAATCACTGTGATCAGCACAGACCCCAAAACCGCAAGTTTATTCCTACTAAATCGCCTCAACACAATTAGCCAATAAGATGTCGTGTTCAGTTTCTCATCATCTATGTCCGATGAAGGAAAAATCTGTAGGGTATCCACCGTTGAGTTCTTTCGTTGTATCATATCAGCCATTTCCTTTTTACATTTTGTTATCTAGTTGAATACGGGGATCGATCCATACATAGATTATGTCAACCACTAAATTGATGATTAAATAGCTTGTACATAGTAGCAATGTTATACCCTGTATCATAGGGTAATCGCGCTTGTATATAGAATTTACCGCTAGCCGCCCTACTCCAGGCCATGAAAATATAGATTCCGTTACAACAGCACCACCTAAGAGCCCTCCTATTTCGCCACCAATAACCGTAATAACAGGTATCATGACATTTTTGAAGGCATGACCCCAAATCACAACCGCTTCTTTTAGCCCTTTGCTTCGGGCATATCGGACGTAGTCTTGATTCAAAATATCAATCATGCCTGAGCGAGTTATTCTGGCTAGAGTAGCTGCCATACTTAGCATTAATGAAATTACAGGTAGAATCATAAACCTGACTAATTGCCCAAAGCCCTGGGCAAGAGTTACCGTACCGATAATAGGCAACCAACGAAGTTTAAGCGAAAAAAAGATGATCAACACAAGCCCAAACCAAAACCTAGGTAGTGAAACACTTATGGTAGCCAACACCGTAGCTATCGAATCCCATATGCTATTATGTTTAAGAGCCGCAAGAATTCCCAAAGGCAAAGATATAATTAAAGATAAAGCTGTTGAAACTATAGTAAGAATCAGAGTTGCTGGCATACGGGCCATGATGCTTTCAAATACTGGCTGGCCGGTGGCATAAGATACTCCTAAATCCCCTTGAATTGCCTTTACGACAAACGCAAAATAACGGGTAAAAAATGGCTTATCCAAACCCCACTGTTTCTCCACAAGTTCTCTTTGCACAGGCGAAATATTTTGATCTTCCGTGCCCAAAATGAGTTCGACAGGATCGCCAGGTGTTATATATAACAACGAAAATATCAAAAATGATACCGCCAAAAGCGTTGGAATGGCTTGGAGCGTTCGCCGCCCAATATAGGCCCACATAACATCACTTCTTTCTAAAAAGGGAACTCTTTAGGGTAACAAAGTTGCCTCTATAGAATCTATTTAAATCATGAAAATAATCTAAAGTTATCGTTCGGAGATTCCAACGTTTCTTTCGGTGCTACATAGTGCCGGGTAAACAGAAGCGTAATCAAAATCAGTGACACGTTTATTGTATCCGACCTGAGAATATTCAAAATAACCTCCTAGATGGGCAGCCTCAGAAACAAAGATCGTACTTGCCTGAGTGAGCAATTCAGAACGAGCACCATAGTCTAGAGTATTCCATGCCTTTTGTAATAAAGCATCTACTTGTGTATTAGAGTATCCGGCATTGGGACAATGAGACTCCAAATCGGTATGCATGAGACACATGGGTCCGTCTAAGTGGCTGTATCCACCCACAATATAGATTTCAACATTACCTTCGATGAGATCAGTAACATGGGTGCCCCATTCAATGGCTTTAGTTTTTGCATCAATCCCGATTTTGGTTAGTTGAGATGCCATTATTACAGCTAACTTTTCTCGATTGGCATCATTATTACCAACCTGGATAGTAAAGCTAAATCTTTTACCATTTTTCGTATACATGCCGTCTTGATCCTTGGACCAGCCTTTAGATTCCAATATTTTCATCGCGCCTTCCGGATCATACTGAGGAGCAACTTCCTTCCAACGTTCTTGGGCAGAACCTGGCCGTTCAACAGGGATTGGACCATATGCCCTTATCGCCAATTCTACTCCGGCATCATTCGCGAAAATAGCATCTACCGCAGCATCCATATCGATCGCCATTGCTAGCGCCCTTCTGATTTCCGGATCCTGAAAAAGTGGCATTGAACAATTGAAACCCGCCCAGCGATACAAACCGGCACCGCTATCGGTGAGCACAAGATAATCCTTATCAACAATAGCACCTATATCGGTCGGCGAGATAGAAAGAGCAATATCTATTTCTTTATTCTGCAAAGCCATAGCTGCAATTGATGTATTGGTAATGATTTTAAATGTTATTTTGTCTAAAGCAGGCTGCCGCCAAAAGTCATCATTCTTGACCAAAGTTACATGAGAATCAATAGCGTGTTCAACAAACTTATAGGCCCCAGATCCTACAGGATGAGCGTGGAAATCCCAATCAGTTTCAATTCCTTTACGGGGGATAATATAATTTTGGAATACTAGATATTCAAACAAAACATCTATATCTTTTGTGGTAAACTGCACTGTGAGGTCGTCAACAACTTCGATCTTATCGATAGATTCGACCAAATTAGCATAACGTACTGAACCATTTTCAGGCTGCAAAAAATATTCAAAAGAAAATTTAACATCTTCAGCAGTCACCTGTATTTTCTCATCGCCAAACAGTTCATTACCTCTATGCCAATAAACATCATCTCTTAGATAAAAAGTCCATGTCAATCCATCATCAGAGCATTCCCACTCCCTAGCAAGACCAGGAGTAAAATCTGACTGTTTATTTATTTCTACTAAGGTGTGGTAAATTTGGTGTAGAATATAACCGTCTCCATCTGACGTGGTCTTCCACGGGACTAAAGTAGTTATAGGCATATATGTACCAATTATCAATTCTTTGTTCTCAGCTTCTTTCGCATTAGAACTTTGATCAGATATGGGCTTACATGCACTAATCGCAATAAATATACATAACCCCAAAATCACCCAAACAAATAAACAGTGCTTATTCATAATTCGCTTTCCCCCTAAAACCCTTGAATTTTTCTTTTTGATTAGCTAATTGATAAAATCAAAATCGCGAATTGTTTTCGACGGCATACCAACTTTCCATGCTGGGCCGACAAACAGCCGGTGTCCGGTATACTGATGCCCGGGGTCGATCGGTATAGTAAATGCGGGGCCGCTCTCCATAGCAATTTTACGAAAATGCACGGTTAGTGTCTAGCATAAATATAATAAAACATAACATTATGGACACCACAAACATTTCTCTAAATCAACTTTGCCGTTAGATTCAAACTTTACCCCTTCTGACTCCAAAAGTTCCCGTTGAATCTCATATCCCCCGAAAACATGTTTTGGGGCAAGTTCGCCTGATTGATTAATCACTCTGTGACAGGGAAGCCCCAGGTGTTCGGGAACACTATGTAAAGCCCAGCCAACAGTTCTAGCACCTCGGGGTCTTCCAACCATGTCTGCAATCTGCCCGTAAGTGGCGACTTTTCCTGACGGAATTTGTGCAACCACATCGTAGATTTGTTGGAATAAAAAGTCTTGACTCATAATTCTAGCGGCCTTTCTGTTAAGATTTTCGAAAACCTGTTCTTAATACACAACACCCTTTATTATTATGTAGCACGCCTCAATTTACCTGCTAAAGCGCAATTTCTATAATTAAAACGGAGAACAACTGATAATTAAAAAATTTTTGGGTTTGTGATGACAACAAGAAGAAGTTAAGGTATTAAGTATGAAACATCAAAATACGTGTAGGAGCAAAGGGGTTTAATCCACAATGTCACAAATTACTATCACTTTACTTATACTTGCGGGAGCAATTTTGCTTTTTGTCACGGAGCTTATTCCCCTAGGAATTACACCGCTTGCGATAATGTCATGTTTAGCTATTACTGGAATTTTGCCAGCAAAAGAAGTGCTTACCGGATTTTCAAATAATACAACCTTGCTGGTGTTATTCATGTGTCCGATCGGAGAAGCGCTTTTCCGCACCGGAGTCTGTAACCGAATAGGCGAAAGCATCGTTAAATTTGCAGGCAAAAGTGAATTGAGGCTTATCGGTTTCATTATGAGTTCCGCAGCCTTTCTCTCGGCGTTTACAAGTAATACCGGAACCGCTATCGTAATGGCTCCAATCATCATATCAGTGGCAAAAAAAGCATCAACAAGCGCCAGCACCTTGTTGATGCCCTTAGCCTATGGTGCTTCTTTGGGAGGAATGCTCACTCTAGTAGGAACACCTCCAAACATGATCGCGCAAGATGCACTTAAAGGGGCTACAGGCAGTTCCTTTAGCTTTTTCGATTTCGCAAAGGTTTCCTTACCCGTCGTATCTGTGGCCGTACTTTATATGATTTTTATCGGCAAAAAGCAGATTCCCGCCAGACTTCCGGCAGATGCTCAATCAAAAACGCAAGTTGGACACAGAAAACATAAAATGGGAATAGCCATAATTATCATAGTATTAGTTGTTACTGCTATGTTGTTTGAAAACGAAGTTTCTGATTACGGATTAAACTTGCCGGTTATAGCAATGATCGGGGCGATTCTCACGGTAGTAACAGGTTGTATCACAATGGATGAATTCACCGATAGCATTGAGTGGACAGCTATACTTCTTCTAGGCGGCATGCAACCCTTAGGGTTAGCAATGCAAAAGACAGGCACCGCTGATGTCCTTGCGGAGTTTCTTACACACTCGATAAAAAACCCTACACCTTTTACGTTAACGGCAACTTTGATTTTTTTCTCAGGCGGGCTAGCCCAGTTTATGTCCCATACCGCAGCCACCAGCATACTTGCACCCGTGTGTATTGCTATGGCCGGCAAGTTAGGTGTTAGTCCCGCGCCTTTGTTGATGGCTTTGTGTCAAGCAACATCAATCGCCATCGCCACGCCTATTGGTACCCCTCCAAACGTTATCGTGTATCATCGCGGCGGGTACAAGTTCACTGATTTTGTCGTAACCGGGATCCCCATTTTCATTCTAGGAGGCTTACTGCTTTCTTTCCTAATTCCTAAAGCTTTCCCGTTTTGATCAAGAGAGCAAACGGCTGCGAATATTTCAAAACACTGATTTTTTAATCTTTTCAAAAGGTATTCCGTATTATGTCTAGAATATGTGTTGTGTATAGAATAGAAAAAAATGGCTAAATGGCTTTGGAATATGAGCTTAAGGGCAGGTGATTATAGACGAAACACGGATACAAAAAGTTATCACAACTTATGAATTTGGGAAAGGACCGGTTAACACAGTTAGCAAGTATCAACAATTGGGGGGGATAACTTGTTAGACGTGTTGGAGTACGTGGAAGATCTTGAAAAAGAATCTTCGGCTACCATAGGACTTTATTTTAAGAAGATAAATTCCGGACAAGAGATAAGGCATAACGAGAACTTCCTTTTTCCCGCCGCAAGCGTGATCAAGATCCCAATCATGATGGAAATTTTCAACAAAGCATCAAAAGGCATATTTGATTTGGACGACGCGATAATTATAGATAAAGATACCGGCGGACCACGAGGTGGCGGCATTTTAAAACATCTCAAGCTACCGATAAACCTTTCCATACGCAATCTATGCACGCTTATGATAATACTTAGCGACAATATCGCTTCAAACAAAATGATCGATCTCGCTGGATTTAATAAAGTGACCCAATTGTGCAAAAATCTTGGAGCATCAGATATAGTATTAAAACGCTATTTTGTCGGAACAGGTATAAGTGACATAGACAAAGACAATACAATAAGCCCCAAATCTCTGGGGATTATTCTTGAAAAACTGTACAACAAACAAGTGGTTGATTCTGAATCTAGCGCAGCAATGTTGTCAATTATGAAAAAACAACAGATTCGACACAAAATCCCCAAATATCTACCGCAAGATACGATAATAGCTCATAAAACCGGGACTCAAGAGATTTCTTCGCATGATGCAGGCATAGTTTTCGGCGAAAAGGGCCTCGATTACATCATTTCAATTTGCTGCACAAATATTGCAGCCAGACCCGCAGGTGACGAAATTGTCAGTAAAATTTCCAAGGTTCTGTATCAGTTCGCAAACAAAACTTCCGATAAGGAGGGCTAGGAGTTATGGTAGAAGGCAGAATATTCTTATTACTTATAGGGATTTTTATATGTGGCGCGATCTTGTCGCGCATTCAAAACGCTAAAAAAGGTAAGGTATACCAATTCAGACCCATGCCCGCTTTAGATGCCATCGATGAGGCTATTGGCAGAGCAGTAGAAATGGGCGGTACAGTCCATTACACTCCAGGGGTTGGAAATTTAACCACAAGGGGCGCCCCAACCATGTTTGCAACATTAGACATTTTAGCGCATATAGCAGAAAAATCAGCCCGCATGGATGTCAACTTCGTTGCTACCACCGGTAGCGGAGACGTTCAAACAGTTAGCGAAGAAATTGTCAGAAATTCATACTCTAAAGCAGGCAAACCAGAAGCATACAGCATTGATAAAGTGCGTTACCTTTCACAGGACCAATGGGCATATGCAAGTGAAATCTCTGAAATTATTCGTAAAGAAAATGTTCAGGCAAACCTTATGATTGGATACTACGCAGCCGAAGCATTGGTTATTGCAGAATCGGGACACCAAGCCGGAACGATTCAGGTAGCCGGCACCACAAACGCTTATCAGATGCCTTTCTTTATTGCAGCATGTGATTACGTGTTGATTGGCCAAGAAGTTTTAGCTGCCGCTGCTTATTTTTCTGATGATCCAGTTGTAGTCGGTAGTTTGGTCGGTGAAGATTTAGGCAAAGCATTGAGTCTAGCACTGATTCTTATTGGAGCACTTTTAAGCACGTTCAATATTAGTTTTTTGAATGAGCTAATCACGAAATAGATGGGAGTGACACTAGTGAAAAACTGGTTACCTTTACTCATCACCTTTTTCATCGGTATTGTAATGATGATCGAATTTTTCGTTGTTGCCCCATGGGCTAAAGATATTTCCGCCATTATTAGAGGTTGGACTCCAATGATCACGGCTTTTGCAATTTTAGCTGGTACTGCAAACCTTGTCTTGGTTCACGGGAAAAACGTGAATCAAAAAATTTCGGGTTGGTACAAAAGTATACTGCTTCTAATAGCTTTTCTTGTAACGGCCGTACTTGGATTGTTCACCGGCCAAAATTCACCCTCGTATACGTTTATTTTCGACAACATCCTGAGTGCAACCGGTAGCACAATGTATGGATTAACAGCATTTTATATAGGTTCTTCAGCTTTTAGGGCTTTTCGCGCCATGAATCTACACGCGGGGATACTTTTGGTTTCAGGAGCCCTGGTTATGATAGGCCGGGTTCCCGTCGGTGAGTTTATATCTAAATCAATGCCAGACATAGCGGAGTGGATAATGGATATTCTCAATGTGGCTGGCCATCGAGGGATTATGATAGCTATGGGAATAGGATTTGTATCCCAGTGTTTACGTATTTTAGTTGGATACAGCCGCAGACACCTCGGTGCTGTGGAATAGGAGGTGCATTAAATGTCGTTATGGGAAAAAATATCGAAAACCGATCCTAGAATCATATATTTGCTTATGTTAATAGGTATCGCTATCCCTTTAATTAAACCTCTTGGCCTTCCATTGGTCGTAGTTAACACGACTAAACAAGCATTTCAGGAAGTTGAAAAACTCAATCCAAGTGATAGAGTTTTAATATCTTTCGATTATAGCCCAGGTGGAGAAGCCGAACTCGATCCGATTTCCAATGCAATGCTTAAGCATTTCTTGGAAAAGGATCTCAAGGTTTATGCTCTTACATCTGTTCCGGCCGGAACGATGTTTGCCCAAAGAAACCTCGTAGTCTATGAGGAAGCTGGCAAGTCATATGGGGAAGATTTTGTTAACCTAGGTTACTTTGCTGGCGGGGAAAGCGCTCTTGCGGCTTTGTGTGAAAATATTAAAAGTGTATTAAAAACTGACATAAATGGTACTTCAGTAGATCAAATTCCAATGATGCAGGAAGTACATGACATAAATGATATGGATTTAGTTATTTCGATCAATGTAGGACCTGGCGGTTACGCAACTGCAGATGTCTGGGTGCGACAGGTTGCAGTTGTCTACAGAGACGTACCTGTTATTCTAGGAGTAACAGCAGTAATGACTCCTAACAACATGCCTTATTTGCATGCTAAACAAATAAAAGGGCTTCTAGGCGGGCTACGACCAGCCGCCGAATACGAACTTCTTCTTGAGCAACCAGGAAGAGCGGTCGCATTGATGGACGCGCAGTCAGCGGCCCACGTTGTAATTCTTATGTTTATAGTGCTAGGAAACATCGCTTATTTCGCTATGAAAGCGAAAGAGCGACCTAACTAGCTAGACGAAGGAGGTTGGAAAAAATGGCATGGGATATAGGGACCATTACGGCTGTCTTGTTCACCATTGCAACCTTAAGTTCAATATTCATTAAAAACAGTCCGGCCTTTGAAGTAGCTCAGCCGATTTTCTTAGGTGTTGCCGCAGGACATGCTTTTGTAGTTAATGTCGAGTTGATCTTCGGTTCAGGCGTAAAACCAGCCCTACAAGGCGACTGGAATACTGCGATTGCAGTTATTTTGGGGGCTTTAGTTTTGACACGACTCATTCCAAAATTGTCATGGGTCGGACGGACATCTTTAGCCGTATTAGGGGCAACGGGAGCAGCACTGGGTTTAAGAGGCGCATTGCAAGCAGAAATTCTTGATCAGATTATCGCTAGTCTAGATCCGCTAACAAATTTCAATAACATTTTACTTTTCGTCGGTACGCTAACCACACTGGCTTATTTCGTGTTTTCCACTAAGATGACCAAGCCGTTTAGAGAAAACAATATACTGAAATATGTGCCCGAAATCGGTAAAATCGTCATGATGTTTGCTTTTGGTGCTTCTTTCGGTAACGCTACCATGGGTAGATTGTCCATCTTAATCGGAAGAGTTTCATTCTTGGTCAATGACTGGTTAGGGTTATAAACTTTCGGGCATAGTATCAATAGGGTGATTCTTACAGTTGTTCGAATCACCCTGTTCAAATGAACAGCAACTTTAAATTACATTGCTTGCGATTCCCTAATGAGCCGCCCGCCGGACATAATTGCCCAAACCTTTCCATCAGGTTTTCTGAAAAATAAGATTTCGTTATCAAAACCTTTTATGGTCACAACACCAACGTTTTCACGATCTCGCTTTACTTCGCGTGTTATTTTTCCATCTTTACCGTAGCGAGCGATAAGTTTACCATTCTCACTAGTCAACGTAGTCTGACCACCTTCACCAGACTTGAATGTACCCGTAAGGTTTTTTAATTCCTGTTCACTCCAATCATCTTTTCGGTATTCAGAACGGGGTGTATCTAGAGGCAAGCCTAGTGCCATATTGAAAGCCGCCGCCAAAATTCGGCTTGAGGGTGCCCCCGACAAATTGCATAAAACAACAGCGGATAGGTTTTCTTCTTTAATCCATCCAATTTGAGATGAAACCCCTCTTAATGAGCCCCCATGGTCAATTATAGTCACTCCGTGATAATCATTCTGAATTTGGAAACCATACCCATATTTTTTATCTCTACTTCTTGATATGTAAGGGTGCACCATCATATCCAAACTGTCTTTAGATAACAATTTTGAATTCACTAAGTTACCACCTGATGCATGCCATTTGACATAGTTAAGCAGATCATCTATGCACGATTTAAGCCAACCACAAGCCATATGTGCAGGCGCGATCTGCCAATTATTCGATGACAAAATCTCATCATCATCTTCTTCGACGCTTCCAAATGGTCGTCGAAAATATAAAGTAGTTGTGTCATCATCTTTTAAAATTTCCTCAAGATTAAAAGTACTGCGCTTCATTCCGAGAGGGGCTAAAATATTGTGTTCAAGATACCTAGCATACATTTCTCCACTTGCTTTTTCTATTATCGCCCCAAGAACACCATAGGCATCGTTGGAATAACTAAAATATTTTCCCGGTTCACCAAGCATAGTGAAATCTCCCGTGCGCAAATAGTTTAAAAGTTGGGCATAGGTTGTAACAGGAGGGCGGGCTTTTTCAACCTTTCCTTTAGGCGATTCCGTTTTGTTTTTTTTCACGATATCATTTTTGGGTTCTACCCTTGTGTTATCTCTTATACCCCATCCTAATGACGGTAAAGGCGGAAAACCCGCAGTATGCGTCAAACAGTGATGTGGAGTGATAAAATTCGATGAATTATTTGGGGTTCCAAAGTTAGGCAGGAACTTTTTCACAGGATCGTCCAAAGACATTTTGCCATCCTCACATAATTTCATGATAGCAGTGCCTGTAAACGACTTTGTCACAGATGCTACTCCAAATATAGTTTTAGTAGTTACAGGTGCTTTTGTTATCAAGTCTTTAACTCCAAAGCCTTTTTTATAAATTGTTTTATCACCGCTAGCGATACCAACTGCCAACCCCGGTATATTGCGTTCTTCCATCAATTCAGTAATAAACTTTTCAAACGCCGCAACTTGTTTTACTGTAAGATTCATTGAAACGCATCTTCCTTTCTTCAAAATTTATTTGCACGAATTACTTGCATGGCAAATCTATCAGTTGTTATAAGACTAAATTTAAATATCCCAAGATTCTAACTTCTAATTTCCCGTACGTTATTAAAAACTCCTGCAACACTGTACGGCCAACGTGTTCCCGCAATCAGTAAACGATGCCGTGCCAAATCTTCTGTCTAAATGGCCCACCTTTTATAATTAATCCTCAATGAACACAGTTCTGTTGGCGACATTAACTAGTAGATACGCTAATCTAAATTACTTATTTTTTAAAAGAAAACAACTAAGAGTCATGCAAATAGTTGAATATGGGCGTTATATGGGATATAAATTAAGTACATTGTTATAAAAAACAATCAAATACGATTTATACCAAAAATACCGTTTACCCTAATGTTCTCCAAAAAGAAGGTTGCCGGAAGAATGCGAAAAACGATACTTGCCAAACATGTGCTCTTCTTGCTCATGGCGGGCTTCATAGGGTTCATGATTTTTGCTTTTTTACTGCTTCATGGACATGTTTCGGATAGCTTAGCTAACACAAAACTACAGCTCGATCATAAGGCACTTAGAGTCGCCGCAGGCTTAGAGGAAAGTCTCAACCAAGTTCACGATCGCGTCGAGATTATTGCTTTAAACCCTCTTGTGCTGAATGATGACCCAACGGTCGTGTTAGATTTGCTAACTGAAGTAGCAGAAAGATGCGCCCTATGCGAAGCGCTACTCGTTATCAATTGCGACGGCTCTTTGGTTGCCGAAATGCCATTAGATTCATACCAAAAGCATCTAATGAATATTAAAAACCTGATCGCAGATCCATCTGAATACAAAATTCTATGCATTAAGCTTATAGAAAATATAAAACTTGATGCTTTTGCAAGTGTAGCGCGAGTACAAAATCACAAACCGGGAAAAAAAGATAGGCTAGTCATCGCTTTTTTAGATTTTACTTATTTAAATCAAACAGATTTTTTTGCCGATTTAAATGAAAACGTATTATTGCTAACAAAGGACAATGAGGAAATAACTATATCTACCACGAATTTTGAGGTAGATACAAATCTCATACCAGTTGCGGGAAAAATATTGAACTTTATTTTACGACGACATGCGCCTGAATTTTTAGTAGGTAGCGCAATTATCCCTGAGGCTGAATGCACTATTATGGTTTCAAAACCTTATGAATCGTTTTACATTGATAATATGCAGGTGGTCCTTTCCAATCTTGGATTTTATACATTGCTTCTCTTTCCTTTATTTATTATTTTAGTCATAACTATTTTAGCGATTAATCAATCCAGAGGACATTTTAAACAATTAGCTTTACGGGACAGCTTAACTGGTCTTTACAATCATCGCTTTTTCCAAACAAGATTGCGAAAACTAATTGCAAATAAACGTACAGTTGTAGTTTCTTTAATGATGATGGATTTAGACGATTTCAAAGGATTTAATGACACTTATGGCCACCAGGCTGGAGACAAAATGTTGAATGAAGTAGCAAAAATATTGCGAAAAAGTATTCGAGAAACTGATATAGCTGCGCGTTATGGAGGCGAAGAATTTGCTGTAATTCTACCTGGAACCGATCTTGAAAACGCAATGAAAGTGGCTGAACGTATAAGAACTACTATTAGTACCCGATGCGGCATTACAGTTTCCATCGGCGTATCATCATTTCCTGAGTACGCTTCTACTGCCGAAACATTAATACAAACCGCCGATAGGGCATTATATAAGGCTAAAGAACTATCAAAAGATCGTGTAGAATGCGTAACTGATTAGAACAAAGTACTATGATTACGGTACATCTTTTTAAAAATCTGTTAGTTTAGCATTTAATTAAATTTTGGATAAAGCACGCCTCCCCCTATATTACTGGTTGAACGCTGTCCATGGTTTTCAAAAGAACCGATCTGCTCACTATAAAACAATCCATTTTCGATTTCCAATTCTAAATGCATTGCATAAGAGCCGTCTCTGGTAAAATAATCACCAAGATCGCATTGATATATAATACCCTTTGATTTCTTAATAACCATAGCTAATTCATTTTCATCGGGCCCTACAGGGTACATCATTTCTCTGCTTATTTCAGTTCCGGTACAATTATCTACAATTATAATGGTAGTTTGATGAATTCCCGTTAATAAAAATTGTGATTCTTGATGACAAGGATATAAACCTACATTTAAAAGATATTTCTCTTTCAGGGAAGAACCGGAATCTTGACCCCATACGCTGTCATAGGTCAAAGCAAACATTTGATCCACCTGGGTTTCCGGCAACACTTCGCGCCTAATCTCAGAGGCTGATTCAATTGAAACGACAGGAATAATTTTCTGGGGTAGCGTAATGGCAAATTCCGCCTTGTAAGAAAAGTCACTTGCCTGTTGAGCTTGTTTCTTTTGGTCCCCCAAAATTATAAATAACGTTTCGGATCCACGAATTTGCTTAGGTACAACCTGTACAATAATTTCCAATTGTCCTTTTTTATAATCTGCCTCAACTTGTGATAAAGAAAGTAAACTTTCACTGTTTTTGATTTCGTTAGCTAACTGGTCTTTAAGACTGCTTAAAGTATGATTAAAAATTCCGATTTCATTTCTAAATTCAAAATGCATTCGACTAAAATTTTGTATGAGTAAAATGTTTGTGGGTTTTTAGGGTGAAAAAGAAGGCGAGAAGCCATC